>CAVPEW010000022.1:0-38482 GCA_963703565.1 uncultured Microthrixaceae bacterium
CCGAAGGACTCCGGACGGATGGTCCCGACCCGGAGGCTGGCATGGCCCTGCAAGGCACGCTCGACACGTTCTCCCTGCCCGACGTCCTCCGCCTGCTCGGCGCGACCCGCAAGTCCGGCTGCTTGGAGCTCGTCGGCCAGCGGGGTGCGGGAGAAGCGGTGGAGGGCTGGGTGTGGGTCGACGACGGCCGGGTCCTGGCGGTGGTGGCCGGCTCGCCGCGGCCCGCTGCCGGCGGTGACCTCCCGTCGGCCATGGCCCTGTTCGAGCTCCTGCGCTGTCGGAACGGTTCGTTCACCTTCGTCGTCGACGCCGAACCCGCGGCCCGCAACGGGTCCTACAGCGCCGGCGAGGGTCACCCGGGTATCGACGGGCGCGACATCGAGGCCCTCGTCGCCGAGGCGGAGTCGCTGCTGGTCGAGTGGCAGGCCATCGAGGCCGTGGTCCCCTCCATGGGCTGCCCGGTGACCCTGCGCGACCGCCTCGATGGAGGCGAGGTGACCTTCGACGGCGAGACGTGGGCGACCCTGGTGGCCGTGGCACGTGCCGGCGACGTCGCCGGGGTCGGCCGGGCCCTGGGCCTGGGCGAGCTCGACACGTCTCGCCGCATACAGAGCCTCGTACGGCTCGGGGTGATCGAGGTGGGCCCGGCCCCTGCCGTCGCATCGGCTTCAGCTGCCGGCGACGCCCACGCGCCCAGCGAGCCAACCTCGGCCTCCGAGGCGGCGCCGTCATCGCCACGGTCGCCGTGGCCCTCGGTGGACCCCGACGAAGGGCCGTCCTTCCTCGGCCGGGCAGTCGGAGATCCCGCGCCGGCAGCACCCGGGGTGGACGACTCGCTCGAAGACGAGGCCGCCCGCGAGGCCCGGGCGGGTCAGGAGCCCGGACCCGAGGTGGGGGACCCGGCCCGGGAGGGGGCTGTGCCACCCGGCGTCGTGCCCGACGCTGTGCCACCCGGCGTCGTGCCCGACGCTGTGCTCGCCGAGCTGTCGGGTCCTGCGGCCCGCTCGGTGGCCCGCCTGGCCGTGGAGCCCGACGGCGGCCACCCCGACGGCGGCCACCCCGACGGCGCAGCAGAGGATCCCCTCGACCGGGGGATGCTGCTGCGGTTCCTGTCCTCGGTGAAGCACTGACACGACGGCTCGGGCATCGTGCGGATCTCCTCCCGGCGCATCGGCGAGTTCCTCGTCGATCGGCTGGTGCTCTCGCCCGACGCTCTCGAGGGCCTGCTCGACCAGGAGGTGCGCGAAGGCCGGCACCTGACGCGGCTCCTGCTCGACGAGCGCCTCGTGTCCGAGGACGACCTCACCGCCGCCATCGCCTGCGAGCTCGGGGTGCCCTTCGTCGACCTCGCAGAACGTTCCATCCGCCCGGACGTATGGAACCTCGTCCCCGCCGAGCTGGCCCGCCGCCACCTCGCGGTCGCGGTGGAGCGCGTCGGCGACGAGGTGGTGGTGGCGATGGAGGATCCCGGCGATGTCGAGGTCGTCGACCTGCTCTCGGAGGCCATCGGTCGACGGGTCACCCCGGTCGCCGCCGCGCGCGGTCAGCTGGTCCGGCTGATCGACCAGGTGCACCCGACGTCTCGTGGTGGGACGGCCGCGCCGGCCGGCGTCGAGGTGCGCGACGTCGACCTGGACCTCGACGCGCTGCTCGGTGAGGTCCTCGATCGCAAGGCGTCGGACCTGCACCTGGCGGCGGGCGCAGCGCCGACGGTTCGCCTGGGCACCGATCTGGTCGCTTTGGACCACCCGCCCTGCACCGCGTCGCAGCTGCGACGGGTGATGCTCGATCTCCTCGGGCCCGCTCAGAGGGAGCGGTTCACGAACCGGGGCCAGATCGAGACCTCGCACGCTCTCGTGGGGCGGGGGCGCTTCCGGGTGTCGGCCTTCGTGCAGCGCCACTCCGTCGGGGCGGTGATCCGGGTCGTGCCCGGCGAGATCCCCGAGCTCACCCAGCTCGGGCTCCCGCCGGAGCTGGTGCGGGCCGCCGGCTCCCGTCGCGGCCTGGTCCTGGTCTGCGGACCACGCCGGTCGGGGATCTCGACCACGCTGGCCGCCATCGTCGACCGGATCAACCGCACGAGGGCCTGCCACGTGCTCACCATCGAGGAGCCGATCGAGTTCCTGCACCGCCACGGTCGCTGCATCGTCAACCAGCGTGAGGTCGGCGAGGACGCGCCCGGTTTCGCGTCGGCGCTGCGCCATGCCCTGCGCCAGGACGCCGACGTGCTGGTGCTGGGCGAGCTGCCCGACGACGAGACGATCGAGCTCGCGCTCGGCGCGGCGGAGTCGGGCCACCTCGTGGTCGCCGCCCTGCGTACCCCGGACTCGGTGGCGGCGGTGCAACGGGTGGTCGACGCCTTCGGTCCCGACGGCGCCGTCCGGGGCCGCCACCAGCTGGCGGCCAACCTGCGCGCCCTGGTGGTGCAGCAGCTCGTGCCTGTCGCAGACGGCCCACCTGCCCTCGCGGTGGAGCTGCTGATGCCTACGCCGGCGGTCCGGTCCGCCATCGCCGAGGGCGACCTGGTGGAGCTCACCAAGGCCATGCTGGGCGGCGGCGAGGCTGGGATGGTGACCATGGACCAGGCGCTGGCCGCGCTGGTCAAGGAGGGCCGGGTCGCCATCGGCGAGGCCACCGAGCGGGCGGTGGACCCCGACGAGCTGCGCTACCTGGTCGGCGATCGCTGACCCGACCGGCGCGGTCGGCCATGCTGGGCGTCGTGTCACACCTCGAGCGTGCTGCCGCGCAGACACCCGGGTTCGGGACCGCCGGGCCCACCGCCAGGTGCGCGGGGCGCTGAGCTGTGCGAGTGGTGATGGCCCTGGTGGGCCTGGTCGTGGGCGTGCCGGTGGGCTCCTGGCTCAACCTGGTCATCGATCGCGTGCCTGATCGGCTGCCTTTGCGCGGAGCCCGGGCCGACGAGCCGTGCCCCCCCCTGCGCTGGCCCTGCGTCGATGTCCAGCCGTGGCTGTCGAGAAGGGGCCGCGGGACGCTCGGCGAGGCCCTCCCCGGTCGCTGGCTGGCCGTCGAGCTCGCCACGGCCTCGGCCTTCGCCGCCGTCGGCGCTCGCTACGGCGATTCGCTGACCCTGGCGCCCCTGTGGGTCCTGGCGGCCTGCCTGGTGGCGGTGTCGACCGTGGACCTACAGGTCCTTCGCATCCCGGACCGCATCACGTTCCCGACCCTGGGAGCGTCGACGGCGATGATCGTGGTGATCTCGCTGGCCCGGGGCGAGGGCTCCGCGCTCGGTTCCGCGCTGTTCGGGACCGTGTTGTACTTCGTCCTGCTGGTCGTGCCCCACCTGGTGTACCCGCGGGGGATGGGCTTCGGCGACGTGAAGCTGGCCCTGGTGATGGGCCTGCACCTGGGGTGGCTGGGGTGGGTGTCGGGCGAGGGCCTCACCGGCCCGGCCCGGCTCGTTCTCTACGCCCTGATGCTGGGCAGCCTGCTGGGGGCCCTGTTCGGGATCGTGGTCGCCGTGGCTTCGCGGCGTCGGGGTGCGTTCCCCTTCGGCCCGGCGCTGGCGCTCGCCTGCCTGGGTGTGTGCCTGTTCGCCCCCGAGCTGCGGATCTGAGCGGGCCCGCCGCCGTGGCAGCGCCCTAGGCGTTCCTGGGCGCGTCGGAGCGCCCGGTACCGTTGCGCCGTGCTGCGCTTCCTCACCGCCGGCGAGTCGCACGGACCCGCGCTGGTCGTGGTGGTCGAGGGACTTCCCGCCGGGGTCCCGGTGGCGATCGAGGACCTCTCGGGCGAGCTGACGCGCCGCCGCCTCGGGTATGGGCGCGGTCCCCGCATGCGCTTCGAGGCCGACGAGGTCAAGATCTTGGGAGGGGTGCGTCACGGCCTCACCCTCGGGTCACCGGTGGCCGTGGAGATCGCGAACTCCGAGTGGGAGCGGGATCCCTCCAAGTGGCAGACGGAGATGTCGGCGCGGGCCGCCGACGGCCCGACCCGCGCTCCGCTGACCCAGCCCCGCCCCGGCCACGCCGATCTGGCCGGGATGCAGAAGTACGGTCTCAGCGACGCTCGCGACGTGCTCGAGCGGGCCTCGGCGCGCGAGACCGCCGCCCGGGTCGCCGCCGGGGCGTTGGCCAAGGTGCTCCTGGCCCAGATCGGCGTCGAGGTGCTCAGCCACGTTGTGGCGCTGGGAGCGGCATCGACCGACGGGGGGCGTCGCCCGGGGCCCGGGGAGCTTCCGCGCGTCGACTCGTCGCAGGTGCGCTGCCTGGACCCCGGCGCGGAGGCGGCGATGGTGGCAGCGATCGCCGATGCCGCCCGCGACGGCGACAGCCTCGGCGGCGTTGTCGAGGTGCTCGCCTACGGGGTGCCGGTGGGGCTGGGCAGCCACGTGCAATGGGACCGGCGCCTGGACGCGAGGTGGGCGCAGGCCCTGATGTCCATCCAGGCGGTCAAGGGCGTCGAGATCGGCGATGGCTTCGCCGTGGCCGCCCGTCGGGGCAGCGAGGCCCACGACCCGATCTCCTGGGAGCCCGAGACGGGCCGCTACCGTCGCCTGACCAGCCTCGCCGGTGGGATCGAGGGTGGGATCTCGACCGGTGAGGTCCTCGTGGCCCGAGCGGCGATGAAGCCCCTGGCCACCCTGAACAGGCCCACGCTGGGCACCGTGGACACCGTCACCAAGGTCGAGACCGTGTCGTTCAAGGAGCGCACCGACGTCACGGCGGTGCCCGCCATGGGAGTCGTCGCCGAGACCATGACAGCGCTCGTCCTGGCCGGCGAGGTCCTGGGCAAGTTCGGCGGTGACTCGCTCGCCGAGATGCGCCGCAACCATGACGGCTTCCTCGCGTCGCTGTGACCCGACCGTGCCCGGCCCGGACCCCGGCGCGGGCACGGTCGTGCTGGTCGGGCTGATGGGCTCTGGCAAGACGACCGTGGGTCGACGCCTCGCCGCCCTCTTGGGGCGCCCCTTCGTCGACGCCGACGACGCCGTGCAGGAGCGAGCCGGCGCGTCGATCGCCGAGGTCTTCGCCGACAGGGGCGAGGACGGGTTCCGGAGGCTCGAGGCCGACGTGATGGCCGAGCTGCTCGCCGGCGCGCCTCGGGTGGTGGCCGCAGGCGGGGGAGCGGTCACCGACCCCGTCACCCGCCGCGCGCTGACCGACCCCGCCGTGACGGTCGTGTTCCTGGACGGGTCTCCGGCCTTCCTGGCCAGCCGGGCCGAGGCGCGGCCGAGCCGCCCGCTGCTGGTGGGCACCGATGCCCGCTCCACCTTCGAGCGACTGCACGCCGAGCGGGGCGCCTGGTACCGCGAGGTGGCCGACATCGTCGTGGACATCGAGCCCTTCCACGCCGGGCACGCCAAGCCGAAGGCGGCGCTCGCCGAGCGCATCGCCACCCTGGTGCGGGCTCACGAGCAGGCCGCCTCCCGATGAGCCCGACCGTCGTGGAGGTGGCCACGTCCTCGGCGCGCTACCCCGTCGTCGTCGGCGCCGGGGTGCGCGCAGACCTGGCCGGCCTGGTCCCCGCCAGGGCCCGCCGCGCAGCGGTGGTCACCCAGTCCGGCATCGGCTTCGACGTCGACGCAGGGCGGCCCCAGCACGTCGAGCTGATCGGCGACGGGGAGGCGGCCAAGACGATGTCGACGGTCGAGTCGCTGTGCCGGGCGTGGGCCCGCTGGGGCCTCACCCGCGCCGACGTGGTCATAGCGGTCGGGGGAGGGCTGGTCACCGACGTGGCCGGCTTCGCGGCGGCCAGCTACCACCGCGGCGTTGCAGTCGTGCACGTGCCCACGACGTTGCTGGGCATGGTGGACGCCGCCATCGGTGGCAAGACCGGCGTGAACCTCGTGGAGGGCAAGAACCTCGTCGGCGCCTTCTGGCAGCCCGCTGCGGTGGTGTGCGACCTGGACGCGCTCGAATCGCTGCCCGACCGTGAGCTGCGCGCCGGGCGTGGTGAGCTTGCCAAGTACCACTTCCTGACCGGCAGCGACCTCGGCGCGCTGGCACTCGAGGATCGGATCGCAGCCGCCGTGCGCATCAAGGCCGACATCGTCGCGGCCGACGAGCGCGAGGAGCTCGGCAACCGGGGTGGCAGGGCGCTGCTCAACTACGGCCACACGCTCGCCCACGCATTGGAGACGGCCGGCTCCTACGACCTGCGGCACGGTGAGGCGGTGGCGATCGGGTTGGTCTACGCCGCCGCTCTGGCCCACCGCCTCGGCAGGGTGGAGCGCGCCCGGGTGGACGAGCACCGACAGGTCTTGGAGGGCTACGGGCTGGCCACCCGCCTGCCCGCGGGCTTCGAACCCGACGCTCTGGTGGCGTTGATGGCGCGGGACAAGAAGGCCGTCGAGGGCCTCACCTTCGTGCTCGACGGGCCCCGTGGGCCAGAGGTGGTCTCCGGCGTTGGCGAGGCGCCCGTGCGGGCGGCACTGGAGGACCTGCGATGAGCGGCTCGCCGCTGGTGCTGCTGCTGTCGGGACCCAACCTCGACCTGCTGGGTGAACGGGAGCCCGAGATCTACGGCACCGCCACGCTCGCGGACCACGTGGCCACCGCCACGGCGGCCGCCACGGCGGCGGGCCTGGCCCTCGAGCACTTGCAGTCGAACCACGAGGGAGCGCTGGTCGACGCCATCGGCGCCGCCCGCCACCGCTGCGCCGCGATCGTGATCAACGCCGGTGCGCTCACCCACTACGCCTGGTCCCTGCACGATGCGCTGGCCGCCTTCGACGGCCCCGTCGTAGAGCTGCACCTCTCGGACCCGGCCTCCCGCGAGCCCTGGAGGCACCTGTCGGTGATCTCGCCGGTGGCCGACGCCGTCGTGGCCGGCCGCGGCGGCGCCGGGTACGCCATCGCGATCGAGCAGGTCGCCCGGCTGCTGGGCTGACTCCGACGAGGACTCGCGGTCCCGGCCGCGAGACGGGTACGGGTTCGTCGCCCGGCTGCGAGACTGTCGAGGTGCAGGTGATGGGCTCGGCGCTTCGTCCCATGGCGACCGCCTCGCGCGCCGACGCCCTGCGGTCCCGCCTCGACGGCGTCCCCCTGGTGGTGACCCACCCGGTCAACGTCGGCTACCTCACCGGCTTCAGAGGCTCGGCCGGATCGGTGCTGGTAGGCGACGATGAGATGGTGCTCGTCACCGACGGGCGCTACGAGGAGCAGGCCCATGGGGACCTCGCCGCGGCCGGCGTGACCGCCGGGGTGCGCGTCGGCGCCTCGAGCACCGACCAGAGGGGCCTGGTGTCGGATTGGCTGCGCCGACGAGGCGCCACCAGGGTGGGCCTGGAGTCCGAGCACGTCAGTTGGGGCGAGCAGCGGCGCTGGTGCGACGCCCTCGGTGGCGTCGAGGTGGTGCCGCTCGACGGTCGGGTCGAGGCCTTGCGGGCCGTCAAGGACCCCGGTGAGCTGGACCGCATCGAGGCCGCCTGCCGCATCGCCGACGAGGCCTTCGCGTCGGTGGTCGGTCCTGCCCTGGCCGAGGTGCGCGCCTCACGTGCGGGCTGCGATGCACCAGCGGGCCCCTGCGAGGCCGATCTGGCCGTCGCGCTCGACGCCGCCGTGCGGGCCGGCGGAGCCGACGACGTGTCGTTCGAGACGATCGTGGCCGCCGGCGCCAACGGCTCGCGCCCGCACCACCGTCCCGGGGCGCACCGGTTGCGCCGAGGCGAGCTGGTCACCATCGACTTCGGAGCGCTGGTCGAGGGCTACCACTCCGACATGACCCGCACCGTGGCCGTGGGCGGCGTGGAAGCGCTGGATCCGACCCGGCGCAGGATGCTCGAGGTAGTGCGCGAGGCCCAGGCCGCCGGCGTCGCAGCGGTGCGCGCCGGGATCGACGCCAGCGAGGTGGACGCCGCCTGCCGGGAGGTCATCGCCCGGGCCGGCTGGGGGGATGCGTTCGTGCACGGCACCGGCCACGGAGTGGGCCTCGACATCCACGAGGCTCCGGCGGTGTCGAGCCGGCCCGGTGCTACGCTCGCCGCCCGCCACGTGGTGACCGTAGAGCCCGGTGTCTACCTCCCCGGCGTCGGCGGCGTCCGCATCGAGGACACCGTCGAGGTCACCGCCGGCGCCTGCCGCCCCCTCACGCGAGCCCCCAAGGACTGAGTGAACCATGGCCACCGTGTCCACCAACGACCTCAAGAAGGGCATGACCCTCGACCTGGGCGAGGCGCTGTTCCAGGTCGTGGACTTCCAGCACGTCAAGCCTGGCAAGGGCGGGGCGTTCGTTCGCACGACGCTGCGAAACGTGCGCACCGGCGCCCAGGTCGACCGCACCTTCCGGGCCGACGAGAAGGTCACCCAGGCCGTCATCGACAAGCGTGACATGCAGTTCCTCTACCGCGACGGCGACGACTACGTGTTCATGGACAACACCTCCTACGACCAGCTCCACGTCGGGTCGGTCGCTCTGGGCGACTCGGCCAACTACGTCGTGGACGGCTCGACCGTGGTGCTCCAGCTCTACGGGGACGAGATCGTGGGAACCGACCTGCCGGCCGCTGTCGACCTCACGGTCGCCAGCACCGAACCCGGTGTGCAGGGTGACCGCGTCTCGGGTGCACGCAAGCCCGCCACCCTCGAGACCGGTCTGGTGGTCCAGGTGCCGCTCTTCGTCAACCCCGGCGAGCGGATCCGAGTCGACACGCGCTCGGGCGAGTACCTGACCCGAGCGTGAGCCTGGCTGCCGAGCGGCGCGACGCCCGTGAGCGGGCGCTGGGGCTGCTCTACGAGGCCGAGATGAAGGGGGTCGACCCGGCCGAGGTGCTCGCCTCGCTCCCGCTGCCCCCCGATCCCTACGCGGAGGAGCTGGTTCGTGCGGTGTCGGTGGGGCGCGAGCGCATCGACGCCCTCATCGAGGCCAACCTGCGGGGTTGGACGCTGGGGCGCCTGGCTGCGATCGACCGGGCGGCGCTGAGGATGGGGATCGCCGAGCTGGCCGGCCGCGCCGACGTGCCCACCGCCGTCGTGCTGGCCGAGACCGTCGAGCTGGCGTCGCGCTTCGGCACCGACGCTTCGGGCCGTTTCGTCAACGGGCTGCTGGCCACCGCCGCCCGAACCCTGCGATCCGGGCTGGCCGGATCGACCGAGCGCCCCGACGGCGCCGGCTCGAGCGCCGCGCCGAGCCGACCGCGGGTGGACGCCGTGGTGCTCGACCTCGACGGCGTTCTGCGCCACTGGGACCCCGAGGGGATCCCCAGGGCGGAGGCGGAGCTCGGGTTGTCCCCTGGGGCGATCGGTGACGCCGCGTTCGAGCCCGACCGGTTCGCCCGTGCGATGGACGGCCGGTTGAGCTTCGAGGGATGGGCGGCCGAGATCGGCCGGGCCGTGGCCGACGCCAACCCCGTGGCCGCCGACGAGGTGGCCGTGGCCTTCGCCGACATGCCCTGGCAGCTCGATCTGGACGTCCTCGACGTGGTGCGCAGCGTGCGGGCACAGGGGCTGCCGGTGGCGGTGTTGTCCAACGCCAGCACCCGCCTTCGCTCCGAGCTCGCCGACACCGGCCTCGCCGGCGAGCTCGACCTGATCGTCTCGTCGGCTGACATCGGGGTGGCCAAGCCCGACCCGGGCGCCTTCCGCCACGTGGCCGAGGCGCTCGGCGTGGCGCTCGACCGCTGCGCGTTCACCGACGACACCGCACCGAACGTGGCCGCTGCCGCCGCGCTGGGCATGATCGCCGAGCTCCACCGGGACGTCTTCGGTCTGCGCCGCTTCCTGGCCTCGGTCGGCCTGGACGCCGGCCCGGACGTGAACGCCGGCCCGGACGGTGCCTGACCCCACCGACGGCCCGATCCCTGGTCGCACCCGCGGCGCTTCCGAGGTCGCGAAGCGTGCGACCGCTGCCACGCGTGCCACCCTTACCGCCGGCTGGGGCCCGCCGTGGCCGGTCGGCCCAACTCTCGTGCTGCGGCCCTGGGTCGTGGCCGACGCCTTCGTGCTCGCCGCTGCGTGGGACGACGCCGAGGTGGCCCGCTGGAACCCGGTCCCCAGCTCGGGCGGCCCGGCCGGGGCCGGGCGCTGGATCGCCTCGGGGGCCGCCCGCCGCCGTGCCGGGGTCCTCGACCTGGCAGTCGTGCTCCGCGGGTGCGGAGCCGTGGTGGGCGAGGTCGGCGTCGTGGCAGCCGGACCGGGCGGACGGTTCGCCGAGGCTCGGGTGGTGGGTCGCTCCGGCCTGGCGTCGCCGAGGCCACGGCGCCGCTGCGGTGGCGCTGGTGGTCGCCTGGATCAGACCCGGGTCCGGGATCGACCGGGTGTTCGCCCGGATGGATCCGGCCAACGCCGCGTCGAAGGCCACGGCCCGCCGGGCAGGCCTGGTCCAGTTGGGCACGGCGGGAGCAGCAGAGGTGTGGGCGAACCCGCTCGCCACCGGTGCGGGTCCGCCCGGGGCCACTGCTAGCGTGGCGTCCTGACCGTGAAGCGGGTCCGGTGAGGCCCGCACGGACAGGAGGACCGCCCGTGGCCGAACGCGAACGCCGCAACACGCCGCCGTTCGGTGGCGTGTTCGTTCCCCGCAGCCAGGTCCTCGATGCCGGTGACGTGCGCCGGGCGGTGTGGCGCATGGCCAACGAGATCGTCGAGGCCAACCGCGGCGCGGAGTCGGTGGTGCTCGTCGGGCTCCAGACCGGCGGTGTGGCGTTGGCCCATGCTCTGGCCGACGCGCTGGATCGCATCGCGGGGGAGCGACCAGAGGTGGGCACCCTCGACGTCGCGTTCCACCGCGACGACATCGGCCTGAGGCCGGTACTGCCCCAGGCCCCCACCGACTTGGACTTCGACCTGGACGGCACCACGGTCGTGCTCGTCGACGACGTGTTGTTCACCGGCCGCACCATCCGCGCCGCCCTCGACGCCCTGCACGACTTCGGCCGGCCACGCGCTGTGCAGCTGGCGGTCATGATCGACCGGGGCCATCGCGAGCTGCCGATCCGGCCCGACTACGTCGGCAAGAACCTGCCCACCCGGCGCGATGAGATCGTCGACGTGACCCTCGACGGCGTCGAGCTCGGCGAGGTCGTGCGGTGAAGCACCTGCTGTCGATCTCGGACTGCACCCGGACCGAGCTCGAGGAGCTGCTGTCGCTGACCGACGCCTTCGTCGAGGTGAGCCGTCGAGCCGTGCCCAAGGTGCCGGCGCTACGGGGCAAGAACGTCGTGTGGCTCTTCTACGAGGATTCCACCCGCACACGGTTGAGCTTCGAGCAGGCAGCCAAGCGCCTCTCGGCCGACACCATGAACTTCACCGTCGGGTCCTCGTCGATGAGCAAGGGCGAGTCGATGCGGGACACGGTGCGCACCATCGAGGCGATGGGAGTCGACGCGGTGGTGGTGCGCCATGGATCGGCCGGGACGCCGGCCCGGATCGCCGGCTGGATCGGCGACTCGGTCAGCGTCGTCAACGCAGGTGACGGCTGGCACGAGCACCCGACCCAGGCCCTGCTCGACGCCTACACGATCCGCGAGCACCGCGGGAGCCTCGACGGGCTGCGCATCGGCATCGTGGGCGACGTCAAGCACTCCCGCGTGGCGCGTTCGAACGTGGCCGCGTTCGCCGCCCTCGGCGCCGAGGTGGTCCTGGTGGCACCTCCGACGCTGCTGCCGCCGAGCCTGGACGGATGGCCGGTGCGGGTGAGCTATGACCTCGACTCCGTGCTCGCCGACCTCGATGTCGCCTACCTGCTGCGCATGCAGCGAGAGCGCATCACCGAGCACCTGGTGCCGTCGCTGCGCGAGCTCGGTACCCGCTACGGCCTCACCCGACGGCGGGCCGAGCGTCTGGCACCCGACGCCCTGATAATGCACCCGGGGCCCATGAACCGGGGAGTCGAGATCGCCGCCGAGGTCGCCGACGAGGCGCGCTCGGTGGTGCTCGACCAGGTGCGCAACGGGGTGGCGGTGCGGATGGCGGTGCTCTACCTGCTGCTCGGGGCGGGAGCCGACCGCGTCCTGGGGCCGGAGGCGTCCGCCGACCGCGCCCTCGAGCAGGTCGCGGCCCGACGATGAGCGGCGCTCTGGTGATCCGCGGGGCCACGGTGGTCGACGCCACCGGGTCACGTCGCGCCGACGTGGCGATCGAGGACGACGTGGTGGTCGCCGTGGGGCCCGACCTCGCCGGAGCCACCGTCCTCGACGCGGGCGGGTGCGTGCTCGGGCCGGGGCTGGTGGATCTGCACGCCCACCTCCGCCAGCCCGGCAACGAGGATGCCGAGACGGTTCAGACCGGTGCCCGGGCGGCTGCCCTGGGCGGTTTCACGTGCGTGGTCGCGATGCCGAACACCTCACCCGCGATCGACTGCGCTGCGGCGGTGCGCGAGGTGCTCGAGCTCGGCCGGGCCGCGCCGTGCGACGTGCGCACCAGCGGCGCCATAACCGTCGGGCGCGCCGGGCAGGCGCTGGCCCCGCTCGGCGAGATGGCCGAGCTCGGCGTGCGCCTGTTCACCGACGACGGCAGCGGCGTCGCTGACACCCGGCTCATGCGCCGGGCGCTCGAGTACGCGTCGGGTCTCGGGGTCGACGTCGTGCTGGCCCAGCACTGCGAGGACCCGGCTCTGGCAGCGGGGGGCCACATGCACGAGGGCGAGTGGTCCTCTCGTCTGGGCGTCCCTGGCCAGCCCGCCGAGGCCGAGGAGCTCATGGTGGCCAGGGACCTGGCGCTGGCGCGCCTGACCGGGGCGCGGGTCCACTTCCAGCACCTGTCGACGGCGGGCTCGCTGGCGATGGTGCGCGCCGCCAAGGCGAGCGGCCTGGCGGTGACCGCCGAGGTCACGACCCACCACGCCACCCTCGACCACTCGTGCTGCGCCGGGTACGACCCCGTGTTCAAGGTGAACCCGCCGCTGCGCACCGCCGCAGACGTCGCCGCTGTGCGCGCGGCGCTGGCCGACGGCACCGTCGACGCCATCGCCACCGATCACGCTCCCCACGCCGCGCACGCCAAGGAGGCGCCTTTCGACGAGGCACCACCCGGGATGCTCGGGCTCGAGACCGCGCTCGCCCTGGCGCTGGACCGCCTAGAGCCTCGACGTGGCCGCGGCGCTCGCGCTGTTGTCGTGGCGCCCGGCGGCCATCGCAGGGGTCGCCGACCGTCACGGCGGGCCGGTGGCGCCGGGCCGCCCGGCCAACCTGTGCGTCATCGACCCCGACGAGCGCTGGCAGGTCGACCCCGCGGCCCTGGCCAGCCTGTCGACCAACACCCCCTACGCGGGATGGGTGCTGCAGGGTCGGGTCCGTCACACCGTGCTCGAGGGCGAGCCTGTCGTGGTGGACGGGCGGGCGCAGCGATGAGGCGCCCCATGGCCCCCCTCGTTTATGCAGTAAGGTGCATCATCATGCGGAGCCCCTCGTGATCCAACCCGGGGCCCTCGTGCTGGCGGACGGCTCGAGCTTCGAGGGCGAGTGGATCGGCGCGGTGCCGCCCGCGGGGTTCACAGCCGGTGAGGTCGTGTTCAACACGGTGCTCTCCGGCTACCAGGAGGTCCTGACCGATCCCTCCTACGCCGGTCAGATCATCACTTTCACCTACCCCCACATCGGCAACCACGGCGTGAACCGCGCCGACTTCGAGGCGCGCAGGCCGTTCTGCCGTGGCGTCGTCGTGCGGGAGCTGTCCAGGCGGCGGAGCAACTGGCGTGGCGAGGCCGACCTCGGCGCGCTGCTCGAGGCCTACGGCATCGGCGGACTCACCGGCGTCGACACCCGCCGGCTCACCCGCACGCTCCGCTCCAGCGGAGCCATGGTGGGCGCGATGGGCCCGACAGGGCCCGGCCCCGACGGCGCACCCGGAGCCGACGCCGCACGCCTGGCCGCGGCCGTCGCGGCCGAGCCCGGCACCGACGGCGTCGACTTGGTCGCCCAGGTCAGCACCCAGGTGCCGTACCGCCTCGCCACCGGCTCGAGGCCGTTGGTCGTCGCCTACGACTTCGGCATGAAGCACACGATCCTGCGCCAGCTGGCCTCCTTCGCCGACGTGGAGGTCGTGCCCGCCTCCACGAGCGCCGAAGACGTGTTGGCGCGCGACCCCGCCGGCGTCTTCCTGTCGAACGGTCCCGGCGACCCTGCGACGGTGGGCTACGCCGTCGAGGCGGTCGCCGGCCTGCTCGGGCGCGTCCAGGTGTTCGGCATCTGCCTGGGCCACCAGCTGCTGGGCCGGGCAGTCGGTGCCGGCACCGTCAAGCTCGCCTTCGGGCACCACGGCGGCAACCACCCCGTTCGGGAGCTGGCCACGGGTCGCATCGACATCACCAGCCAGAACCACAACTTCGCCGTCGACCTCGACTCGTTGCATGGCAGGGCCACCTGCACACACGTCAACCTCAACGACGGTGTGTGCGAAGGCCTCTCCATCGACGGCGCCGACGCCTTCTCCGTCCAGCACCACCCCGAGGCGGGCCCGGGACCGCACGACGCCGCCCACCTCTTCGAGCGCTTCGCCGAGCGCATCGGCGCCCGCCGCGGCGACCGCGTCGACGAGGCCCGGCTCCCCGCCCCCGAGCTCGGGGTGGCGGGCTGATGCCGCGCCGCGACGACATCGAGTCGATCCTGCTGATCGGTTCGGGGCCGATCGTGATCGGCCAGGCCTGCGAGTTCGACTACTCGGGCACCCAGGCGTGCCGGGTGCTGCGCGACGAGGGCTACCGCGTCGTGCTCGCCAACTCGAACCCGGCGACGATCATGACCGACCCGGAGTTCGCCGACGCCACCTACGTCGAACCACTCGACGCGGGCGTGCTGACGCGCATCATCGAGCGGGAGCGGCCCGACGCCGTGCTCGCCACCCTCGGCGGCCAGACGGCGCTGAACCTCGCGATGGAGCTGGTCGCCGCCGAGGTGGTCGGTCGAGCGGGCACGGCGGAGCTCATCGGAGCCAACGCCGAGGCCATCCGCACCGCCGAGGACCGCGAGGCGTTCAAGGCTGCCATGGTCGGCATCGGGCTGTCGGTGCCGGCGTCGGGGGTGGCCCACGACCTCGACGAGGCCCGCGCGGTGGTCGCCGAGGTCGGCCTGCCGGTCATCATCCGTCCCGCCTACATCCTGGGGGGCAGGGGAACCGGGATCGCCTCCACCGTGGGCGAGTTCGAGAGCCTCGCCGCTCGGGGCATCGCCGCCAGCCCCATCGGCGAGATCCTCATCGAGCGCTCCATCGCCGGCTGGAAGGAGTACGAGCTGGAGGTGATGCGCGACCGGGCCGACAACTGCGTGATCGTCTGCTCGATCGAGAACCTGGACCCTATGGGGGTCCACACCGGTGACTCCATCACCGTCGCTCCCGCCCAGACCCTCACCGACGTCGAGTACCAGGCGATGCGCGACGCCGCCTTCGCCTGCATCCGGCGCGTCGGGGTCGAGACCGGGGGCTCCAACGTGCAGTTCGCCACCAGCCCCCACGACGGGGAGCAGGTGATCATCGAGATGAACCCCAGGGTGTCACGGTCCTCCGCGCTGGCATCGAAGGCAACCGGCTTCCCGATCGCCAAGATCGCCGCCAAGCTCGCCGTGGGCTACACGCTCGACGAGATCCCCAACGACATCACGCGGCGAACGCCGGCCAGCTTCGAGCCCACCATCGACTACGTGGTCACCAAGGTGCCGCGCTGGGCGTTCGAGAAGTTCCCCGACACCGCCGACGTGCTCGGTACCTCGATGCAGTCGGTGGGCGAGGCCATGGCGATAGGTCGCACCTTTCCCGAGTCGCTCCAGAAGGCGCTTCGCAGCCTCGAGCACGGGCGCCGAGGGCTCAACTGCGACCCCGCCGAGGCCGCCTACGACTCGCTCGACGACGCCGCCCTGCTGGAGGCGGCGGCCGTGGCGACTCCCGAGCGGCCGTTCCACCTCGAGGCAGCGCTGCGCCGCGGCGTGGGTGTGGACGAGCTGGCGGCACGCACCCACGTGGACCCCTGGTTCCTGGATCAGATGGCGCGGATCACAGAGGAGCGCGCCGCCCTCGCGGAACGGTCGCCGGCGGACATGGATCGCCGGAGCTGGCGTCGGGCAAAGCAGCTCGGGTTCTCCGACGGGCAGCTGGCCTGGCTGTGGGGGGTCGCCGAGGAGGTCGTTCGCGCCGCCCGCATCGCCAGCGGCGTGGTGCCCACCTACAAGACGGTCGACACCTGCGCGGCCGAGTTCGACGCCGAGACCCCCTACCACTACTCGACCTACGAGGACGAGGACGAGGTCCGATCCTCGGCTCGCCCCAAGGTCGTGATCCTGGGCTCCGGACCGAACCGCATAGGTCAGGGGATCGAGTTCGACTACTGCTGCGTGCATGCCAGCTTCGCCCTCGCCGACGCCGGCTACGAGACGGTGATGGTCAACTGCAACCCCGAGACGGTCTCCACCGACTACGACACCTCCGACCGCTTGTACTTCGAGCCGGTCACCCTCGAAGACGTCTCCAACGTGCTCGACGCCGAGGCTCGCTCGGGCGAGCTGGTGGGGGTCGTGGTCGCCCTGGGAGGCCAGACCCCGCTCAAGCTCGCCGGCGCCCTGCCGCCCGGGATGGTGCTGGGCACCCCGCCCGAGTCGATCGACCTGGCCGAGGACCGTGACCGCTGGAACGCGCTGTGCGCCCGGCTGGAGATCCCCCAACCCGCCGGTGGGACCGCGGGCGATCTCGACGCGGCGCGCCGCATCGTGGACCGCATCGGGTACCCGGTGCTGGTGCGCCCGAGCTACGTGCTCGGCGGCAGGGCCATGGAGATCGTCTACGACGACGAGAGCCTCGCCGCCGCCATGGCCCAGCTCGCCGGTTTCGGCACCCTCGGGCGTGAGGGGGGCCTGTCCGCCGAGAGGCCCGTGCTGATCGACCGGTTCCTCGAGGACGCCACCGAGGTCGACGTCGACGCGTTGCGCGACCGCGCCGGCGAGGTCCTCATCGGTGGGGTGATGGAGCACGTCGAGGAGGCGGGAGTCCACTCAGGCGACTCGGCCTGCTCGCTGCCCCCGTACTCGCTGTCGCCCGACACGGTCGCGGTCATCGAGGCCCACACCCGTGCCATCGCGGCCGAGCTCGGCGTCATCGGCCTGCTCAACGTGCAGTACGCGGTCAAGACCAACCAGGTGTTCGTGATCGAGGCGAACCCCAGGGCCAGCCGGACGGTCCCCTTCGTGGCGAAGGCCACCGGGGTCGCCCTGGCCAAGGTCGCCGCCAGGCTCGTGGTCGGCTCCAGCTTGGCGGAGTTGCGCGCCGAGGGGCTCCTGCGACCCCCGGTCACCGGAGGCCACGTGGCGGTGAAGGAAGCGGTCCTGCCCTTCAACCGCTTCCCCGACGCCGACCGTGTCCTGGGGCCCGAGATGCGCTCCACCGGCGAGGTCATGGGCATCGACACCTCCTTCGGCCTGGCCTTCGCCAAGTCCCAGCTCGCAGCCGGTGACCGCCTCCCCGAGGCGGGCACGGTCTTCCTATCGGTCGCCGACCGCGACAAGGCCCAGGCGGTCGAGGCAGGGCGACGCTTCGCCGACGCCGGCTTCACCCTGGCGGCCACAGCGGGCACCGCGGCGGCCCTGTCGGCCGCGGGGCTGCCCGTGGCCACCGAGGTGGCCAAGCTGGGAGAGCCGGGGGTCGACGCCGTCGAGCTGATCAGCTCGGGCAAGGTCGATCTGATCGTGAACAGCCCCCGCGGCCGCGGCTCGCGCGCCGACGGGGCCCACATCCGCGCGGCTGCCGCCGCAGCCTCGGTGCCCTGCCTCACCACCGCCGCCGCCGGACTGGCGGCAGCCGACGGCATCATCGCCCGTGCCGGGCGCGAGCCGCGGGTGCGGTCCCTGCAGGAGTTCCACGCCGGAATCGACCACGACCGGCCGCGGCTGCCCGAGCTGTGAGCAGCCTGCGCCGCCCGTCGCGCACGGGCGCTGCGGGCGTCACGGCGCAGGGCGATCTCCAACGTCGCGTGGACACCACGGTGCAGGTGGGCACAGTCGAGCTGCCCAACCCCGTCATGACGGCTTCGGGCACCTCGGGGCACGGGGCCGAGCTCGGGGCCTACCTCGACCTGGCGGACCTCGGCGCCGTGGTGGTCAAGTCGCTCTCCGCACGGCCCTGGGGGGGCAACCCCGCTCCCCGGTTGTCGCCGACCTCGGCAGGGATGCTGAACTCGGTCGGGCTGCAGGGACCGGGCGTCGCGGCATGGCGGCGCGACCACCTGCCGGCGCTGATCGACGCCGGCGCCAGGGTGGTCGTGTCGATCTGGGGCCGCTCGGTCGACGACTACGCCGCCGCCGCGCTGGCGCTGGCCGACGCGCCCCGGCAGGTGGTGGCCGTCGAGGTGAACCTGTCGTGTCCCAACACGGAGTCCGGTCGCGACCTGTTCGCCCACGACCCCGCTGCGAGCGCGGATGTCGTCGCTGCTGCCGCCGCCTGCGGACGGCCCCGGTGGGCCAAGCTGAGTCCGAACGCGCCCGCTCTGGTGGAGGTCGCGTCTGCTGTCGCCGCGGCCGGTGCCGAGGCGGTGACCCTGGTCAACACCGTGCTCGCGATGGCGATCGACGCCGAGACCGGCAGGTACCGGCTCGGCTCGGGACCTCGCGGCGGCGGCCTGTCGGGGTCGGCGATCCACCCGGTGGCGGTGCGTGCCGTTCACGACGTGCACGGGGCTCTGCCAGACCTGCCCATCATCGGTGTCGGCGGGGTTCGAGACGGCGCGACGGCGGCGGAGCTCCTGCTGGCCGGTGCCAGCGCAGTACAGGTCGGCACGGCCACCTTCGCCGATCCGCGCGCGCCGCGGCTGGTGCTCGACGACCTGGTCCGCTGGGCGCTGCGAACCGGGCGGAGCCGGCTCGCCGACGCCACCGGAGCAGTGCACAAGCGTGCCCTGGCCGACGGTGCCTCCGTCGAGCCACCACCCGCGACCCTGGAGCAGCCGTGACCCGGATCCAGCCAACCGAGATGGCCGCGCCGATTTCGGCCCGGCTCGCCATAGCCCTCGACGTGGACGACGACGTGGCAGCGCTGCGCCTGGCGCGGGCGGTGCGGCCCTGGTTCGGTGTGGCCAAGGTCGGCCTCGAGGCTCTACGCGGCTGCGGGGCCAGCCGTTGTGACCACCCTGCGTGCCGAGGGGTTCGAGGTGTTCTGCGACCTCAAGCTGTACGACATACCGACGACCGTGCGCCGCGCCACGCGTGTGGTCGGCACCCTCGGAGCCCGCTACCTGAACTCGCCGGCTGCTGCGGGAACCGCCACCCTCGAGGCGATGGTCGATGGCTTCACCGACGGCGCCGCCGTGGCCGGCACCGTGGATCCGGTCCCCCTGGCGGTCACGGTGCTGACATCCGAGGCGCTGGACCACCCAGACCTGCTTGCCGATCGGGTCGCGATCGCGGCGGCTGCGGGCTGTGCCGGTGTGGTCTGCGGCGCGCCCGACTTGGCCACCGTGCGCGCCATCGCTCCGTCGCTGTGCACGGTCGTGCCCGGCATCCGCCCGGCTGGCGCAGCGCTCGACGACCAGGTGCGCGTGGCCACGCCGCAGGAGGCCATCGCCGCCGGTGCCGGAGTGCTGGTGGTCGGTCGGGCCGTGTCGCGCGCGCCGGATCCGGCCGCCGCGGCGGCCATGGTCGCCGAGCAGGCTGCGGCAGGTCTGGCGCGCGCTGCGGGGACCTAGCCGACCGCCTGAGCAGGGTGTTCCGGTTGGCGGCGCGTCGCCCAGCCCCTAGGGTGCGCGCATGCCACAGCCGCCCGCTTTGACCGCCGAGCAGCGTGCCCAGGCCCTGGCCAAGGCCGCCGAGGCCCGTCGAGCCCGAGCCGAGCTCAAGGAGCGCCTCAAGATGGGTTCGGTCAGCCTGAGGGAGTTGCTCGATGGCGCCACCGGTGACGACCACGTCGGCGGCATGAAGGTGCTCGCCGTGCTCGAGGCCCTGCCCGGGGTCGGCAAGGTCAAGGCTCGGCGCACGATGGACGAGATCGGCATAGCCGACACGCGCCGGGTGCGAGGCCTGGGCGAGCAGCAGCGGCGGGCGCTGCTCGACGCCTTCGGCTGAGCCCGGCCGGTGCTGGTCACCGTCTCGGGACCCCCTGGGGCGGGCACGACCACGGCGTCGCGCCTGCTCGCAGGGGCCCTGGGGGTGGAGCGCGTGCCCGGCGGTGAGGTGTTCAGGGCGATGGCCGCCGAGGCGGGCATGAGTGTCGCCGACTTCGGTCGCCACGCCGCGCGGAATCCCGACGTCGACCGCGAGCTCGACCGGCGGCTCCTCGAGCGGGCCCGGCTGGGCGACTGCGTGGTGGAGTCCCGGCTGGCGGGTTGGCTCGCGGTCACCGCAGCGCTGGCGGCGGTCCGGGTCTGGGTGGACTGCGACCCCGTCGTGCGCGCGGCGCGCGTCGCCGAGCGCGAGGGCATCACCAGCGAGCGGGCGGCAGCCGACAACGAGGCTCGGGCCGCTCTCGAGCAGCAGCGCTACCGGGCCCTGTACGGCTTCGACCTGGCCGACCTGTCCATCTACGACATGGTGCTCGACTCGGGTCGGCTCGGCCCGGAGGCGATCGCCGAGACGGTCACCGGTCTCGCCCGCGAGCGCTTCGGACCCTGAGCGTCGACCGGTGGCCGGGCCGTGTGCCCGGCGGTGTGCCCCACATGATCGGCGATTCCCGGAGCGGGCCGGCCTCGCTGGTAGCATCGAACGTTCCCGAAGCGCGCCCGCGCCTCGGGGGGCCCACGAACCGGGACGACCCATGGCCACGCGGCACGACACGATGATGAACCCGCCCATCGAGGAGCTCCTCGCACGGGCGGGCTCCAAGTTCACCCTGGTCACGCTGGCTGCCACCCGCGCCCGGCAGATCAACTCGTACTACGGCCAGCTCGCCGACGGGCTCGGCCACGTGGTGCCCCCCCAGGTCACCTCGTCGGCCCGCAAGCCCCTGTCGATCGCGTTCGAGGAGATCGCCGCCGACAAGATCGTCGGCGTGAGGCCCCAACCGGAGCTGGACGTCGTCGAGGGCGACGACGACGCCGACGGTGCCGACGGGGACCTCGGCGACTCCTGAGGGAGCGGTCGGCGTGCTCGAGGGGCGGCGCGTCGTCCTCGGGGTCTGCGGGGGCATAGCCGCGTACAAGGCGGTCGAGGTCTGCCGGCGCCTGGTCGACGCCGGAGCCCACGTCACTCCGGTTCTCACCTCCGGAGCGCGTCGCTTCGTGGGTCGTGCCACCTTCGACGCGCTGGCTTCCGAACCGGCCTGGACGTCGCTGTTCGACCAGCGCCGCCCGATCCCTCACACTGACCTGGCTCGCCGGGCCGACCTGGTGGTGGTCGCTCCGGCCACAGCTCGCCTGCTGGGCGCCTACGCGGCGGGCATCAGCGACGACCTGTTGACGAACGTCCTGCTGGCAACCCGGGCGCCGGTCCTGCTGGCGCCGGCGATGCACACCGAGATGTGGGAGCACCCGGCGGTGGTCGACAACGTGGCCACCCTGGTGCGTCGGGGTGTGACCATGGTCGGTCCCGACTCGGGCCACCTGGCCGGCGGTGACATCGGCGCGGGGCGCCTGGCTGCACCGACCGAGATCGTGGCCGCCGCCACATCTTTGCTGGGAGCGCCGCGAAGTACCGCCGCCGAGCCCGCGGGCGACCTCGCCGGGCGGAGCGTGCTGGTGACCGCCGGCGGGACCCGTGAGCCGATCGACCCGGTCCGCTACCTCGGCAACCGCAGCTCGGGCAAGCAGGGTCACGCCCTGGCGCGCCGCGCCGCTCGGCGCGGCGCGCGCGTCACCCTGGTCACGACCACCGACCGGACCGCCGAGCCTGGCGTCGAGGTGGTGCGCGTCGAGACCGCCGCCGAGATGGACGCCGCGGTGCGGGCGCACGCCCTGCTCGCCGACGTGGTGGTCATGGCCGCCGCGGTGGCGGACTTCACGCCGGCGGTGGTGGCTCCGTCCAAGCTCAAGAAGGCCGACGGGCCCCCGCGGATCGAGCTGCTGCCGACGGTGGACATCCTCGCCGGGCTGGGCCGGTCCCGCCGCCCGGGCCAGGTGATCGTGGGCTTCGCCGCCGAGACCGACGATCTGGTGGCACACGCCGGAGCCAAGCTGGCCGCCAAGGGCGTCGATCTGATCGTGGCCAACGACGTGTCCGCCGCCCGCACAGGCTTCGGCCACGAGACCAACGCGGTGATCATCGTCTCCGCCGAGGGCACCTCCGAGGTACCCCTCGCCGAAAAGGCGGTGATCGCCGACGCGGTGCTCGACGCCGTCGTGGCGCGCTTGGCGCGAGACTCCCGACCTCCCTACCCCAAGGAGACCGACCAGTGACGCGAGAGTGGACCTTCACCTCGGAGTCCGTGACCGAGGGCCATCCCGACAAGCTGGCCGATCAGATCTCGGACTCGATCCTCGACGCCATCCTGGCCGAGGACCCCCGGGCGAGGGTGGCCTGCGAGACGATGGTGACCACGGGGCTGGCCATCGTGGCCGGTGAGATCACCACCGACGGCTACGTCGAGATCCCCACGATCGTGCGCGAGACGATCAAGTCGATCGGCTACGACCGCGAGTCCGTCGGCTTCGACGGCCACACCTGCGGCGTGATGACCTCGATCGACCCCCAGTCGCCCGACATCGCGCAGGGGGTCGACACGGCTTTCGAGATCCGCCGGGGCACCTCGGGCGAGGACATCCTCAACAGCCAGGGTGCGGGAGACCAGGGGATGATGTTCGGCTACGCCTGCGACGAGACCGAGGACCTCATGCCCCTGCCGATATGGCTGGCGCACCGGCTGGCCCACCGGCTCGCGGAGGTGCGCCGGTCGGGCGTGTTGCCGTACCTGCGTCCCGACGGCAAGACCCAGGTGACCGTCGACTACGCCGACGGGGTGCCAACGCGGCTGCGCACGGTCGTGATCTCGACCCAGCACCAGCCGGGCCTGGACAACGAGACGCTCATCAAGCCCGACCTCGTGGAGCACGTGCTTACGCCCCTGCTGCCACCCGGGCTCGACGCCGAGGGCCTGACCGTGCTGGTCAACCCGACCGGGTCGTTCGAGCTCGGCGGGCCTCACGCCGACTGTGGGCTCACCGGGCGCAAGATCATCGTCGACACCTACGGCGGCACCGCCCGCCACGGCGGCGGCGCCTTCTCCGGCAAGGACCCGTCCAAGGTCGACCGATCGGCGGCCTACGCGGCCCGCTGGGTGGCCAAGAACGTGGTCGCCTCCGGCGCTGCCCGCCGCTGCGAGGTGCAGGTGGCCTACGCCATCGGCGTGGCCCAGCCGGTGTCGATCATGGTCGAAACCTTCGGCACGGAGACGGTCGACCCCGCAGCGATCGCCGGAGCCGTGCGCGAGGTGTTCGACCTGCGCCCGGCGGCGATCATCCGCGACCTCGACCTGCGGCGCCCGATCTACCGGCGCACCGCGGCCTACGGCCACTTCGGGCGCCCTGACAAGGAGTTCACCTGGGAGCAGCCGACCAGGGTGGCCGAGCTGCGCGGCGCGCTCGGGATCTGAGCGCCCCCCCACCGCAGGCTCGGGCACCGGTGGGCGCGCCGGTCGCCTCGCCCTCGGCGGGGACGCTGGTGGCCAGCGTGTGGCCCGACGTCGACGCCATCGGGCGCCCCTTCCACTACCTGGTGCCTGCCGAGATGGCTGGCGAGGTGCGCGTCGGCACCATCGTGCGGGTGGGGTTGCACGGCCGCCGGGTGCGGGGCTGGGTCGTCGCCCTCGACGAGGACCCGCCCCCCGGTGTCGAGCTACGGCCCCTGGCCAAGGTGACGGGCTGGGGACCGCCGCCCGAGCTTGTCGCCTTGGCGCGCTGGGCGGCGTGGCGCTGGGCCGGCCCGGTGGCGGCGCTGCTGGCCACCGCCTCGCCCCAGGTGGCGGTGCGGGACCTGCCGCCGCCTCCGCGTCGCGAAGGACCGCGGCCCGACCTCGGCGCGCAGGAGAGCGACGAGCAGCGATCGCAGCGCATCGCCGTGGCGGCAGTGCTGCAGGGCGCTCTGGCCGGGTCCTCGGTGACCGTGCTGCGGCAACCGCCGGCTGCGCCGCGTCTGGACGTGGTGCTGGCCGCAGCCGAGCTGGGTCCCACGCTGGTCGTGTGCCCCACGGCCTCGATGGCGAGGGCGGCGGTGCTGGGCCTGCGATCGCGAGGGGTGGCGGTGGCCGAGCACCCGCGGGGCTGGGCGGCCGGAGCGGCGGGCACGACTGTGGTGGGGACGCGCGCCGCCGTGTGGGCGCCAGTGGCCGGCCTGCGCTCGGTGGTGGTGGTCGACGAGCACGACGAGGCCCACGCCCAGCAGGCGGCGCCCACCTGGCATGCCCGAGACGTGGCCGTCGAGCGGGCCCGCCGGGCCGGCGTGCCGTGCCTGCTGGTGTCGGCCTGCCCGAGCCTGGAGGCTCTCGCCTGCGGCGCCGTGCTCGACGTGGCGCCCGGTCGCCGCCGGCAGGGATGGCCCGCGGTGACCGTGGTCGACCGCCGCGAGGAGGAGCCCGGCCGTGGCGCGCTGTCGCCCGAGCTGGCCGATCTGGTCCGGGGCCCGGGTCGGGTGCTGTGCGTGCTCAACCGCACCGGGCGCGCCCGCCTCCTGGCCTGCTCGGCCTGCGGCGAGCTGGCGCGGTGCGAGCACTGCGACGCCGCAGTGGCCCAGCCCGACGAGGAGCACCTGGCGTGCGCGCGGTGCGGATCGGTCCGGCCCGTGGTATGCGCGTCGTGTGGCGCGACCCGCCTCAAGGTGCTGCGAAGTGGTGTGACCCGCTTGCGCTCCGACCTCGAGGCCCTCCTGCGCGAACCAGTCGACGAGGTCACCGGCGCCACGCCCCTCGCCGGTGTGCCGACCCGGGTGGTGGTGGGAACGGAGGCGGTCCTGCGTCAGGTGCCCAGCGCCGACGCGGTGGCCTTCGTCGACCTCGATCAGGAGCTGGTGGCACCGCGCTACCGGGCGGTCGAGCAGGCGTTCGCACTGGTCGCCCGCGCTGCGCGGGTGGTGGGGGCCGGCCGGCCCGCGGTCGGAGGCAGGGCCCACGGGCGCCTGCTGGTGCAGACCCGCATGCCCGACCACGAGGTCGTTCGAGCCGCTGTGAGGGCCGAGCCGGAGCGTGTGGCCGAAGCGGAGTCGGCCCGCCGCAGCGCGCTGGGCTACCCGCCGGCTCGTGCGATGGCGGCCCTGTCCGGCCCCGGCGCCGGTGTGCTGGCGGCCGCGCTCGCGTCGGGCGCGCCCGGGCGCGACGCTGTCGAGGTGCTCGGCCCGGCCGACGGGACCTGGCTGGTGCGTGCCCCCGATCACGTCACGCTGTGCGACGCCCTTGCCGGCACGCCGAGGCCCGCCGAGCGGGTGCGCGTGCAAGTCGACCCCCTGCGGGTGTGACGCGGCGCGGGCCGCTCAGAAGTCGGTTGGGTTGAACGGCTCGAGCCCGCTGCGCAGCAGCTCCCCGGCGCGCGCGAGGGCTCCGGGGGCCAGCTCCGCGGCGTGGCCCGCGCCCGCGAGGCGCACGAGCGAGGTGCCGCCCAGGAAGGCCGCGCCGAGAGCGCCGATCCCCAACCGCAGCTCGGCGGGGGCCCCGGAGCGCTGGGCGGAGCCGCCGTCGGGTCCCGACGTCACGAGCCACCGGCCCTCGGCGGGGCCGCCGGGGTCGACCACGTCGATCACCACCTCGCCCTGCAGCGCGCCGCGCCGCGCTGCGAAGGCGACGGGCAGATCGAACAGCCGCAGCCACATCTGGTCCGACACGGCGGTGCAGTGCGCGGCCCGCGCGTCGCTCAGCGCGAGGGGGACGGCCACGTCGCGCGGTGCCTGTCCGATCACCACCGTGGTGATCCAGTCGAGGTCGAGCAGGTGACGCCAGAGCTCGCGCTCGGCCACCGGGTCGGCGGCGAGGAGCAGCTCGACGGTGGCGACACCGGTGGGTCGTTGGGCGTACCAGCGCTCCTCGACGCGGTAGCGCACGAACCCACCGGGGCGTCCGGCGTCGTCGCGCCACAGAGCGAAGCGCGAACGCCCCACCTCCTCGCCCGGCAGGGTGGCGACGCCTGCCGCCCAGTCCCACACGGCGTCGTCACGGCTCAGCATGCCGGGCCGGTGCTCGAAGGCGGACCGTGTGACGGTGTCGAGCCCGGCCCGCAGGGCGCCGGGTTCGGCTAGCTCCACTGTTCCGAGCGGCGCGGGCTCGAGGGTCGCGCCGCGGGTGTCGATCTCCCACACGCTCGCCCAGGTGGCGGGGCCGTAGCCGAAGCGTCCGTAGATCGGCCACTCGGCGGCGATCAGCACGGCCGCCGCCAGGCCCTGGGCCGACACCTCGTCGTGCAGGGCTCCCAGCAGGGCCCGCAGGAGTCCCCGGCGGCGGTGGGATGGCAGCACCCCCACTCCGCTCACCGCTGCGGCGGGCAGGCGCCCGCCAGGGGTTCGCATCTCGGTCTGGAACCACCGGGCGCTGCCGACCAGCTCCGCGGCCCCGGCTGAGGCCGAGTCGAACGCGCCCAGCACCGATCCGGGCCGGGCGCGGCTGACCCAGGAATCGAGGTGGTCCCGGTCGAGCGGGGCTAGCATCGCCTGGTGCACGACCCAGGCGGCACGTGCCAGCTCGGCTTCGTCGGCGAGCGGGCGGATCTCGGGCACGGGACGCACCCTAGGGAGCGGTAGCGGCGCCGTCCGCTGAGTTCCAGTGCCTGCGGCGGACCTCGTAGCACGCCACGGCCGCCGCGGCCGACACGTTGAGCGACCCGACCCGACCCAGGAGCGGGACGAAGGCGACCTGGTCGCACGCCGCGAGGGTGGCGGCCGAGAGCCCCCGGTCCTCGTGGCCGATCACCAGGCAGACCGCTGCGCCCAGCTCGGCTGTGTGGAGGGGCACGGCCTCGTCGGCCAGCTCGATGCCGACGATCTCGAAGCCCTCGCTTCGGGCCCGGGCCACGGCGTCCGGTCCGTCCGCGGCGCGCGACCACGACAGGTAGCGCTCGGTGCCCATCGCGGTTCGGCCCGTGGCCCCTTCGCCGGGGGCGGGCGAGTCGCCGGTCACCCACAGGCGTTCGACCCGCCAGGCCGCCGCAGTGCGCACGATCGAACCGACGTTGAGGGGCTGGGACACCGAGTCGAGCACCATGGCCAGCCGGCCGGTGGTGCGCTGGCGCCATGCCCGGTGGAGACGCTTGAGGTCCGTTCCGTCGAGCTGTCTCACCTGCGCACCTCGACCAGGCGGTACCCGGCGCGCGACGTCAGCCGCCCGACGGTCCAGCCCTGTTCGGTCAGCCAGCGCGCCAGGGAGTCCGAGCCCAGGTGACGGTGCACGACGAGCACGGCCGCGCCTCCGGGGACGAGACGGCCGAGCCAGCCCGCCAGTAGCTCGTGCAACGCCGCCTTGCCGATGCGCACCGGCGGGTTCGACCAGATGACGTCCACGTGCAGGCCGGCCGGCACCTCGTGGGGGGCCACGACGCGCACGTTGGCGGCTCCGGCGGCGGCAGCGTTGGCCGCGCACAGGGTCCGTGCCCGAGCGTTCACGTCCACCGCCCAGATCGTGGCCTGCGGGCACCGCCGAGCGAGGGTGCAGGCGATGGGTCCGTAGCCGCAGCCCAGGTCGACCATCACCCCCGAGGCGGGAGGCGGCGGTGCCTGCGTGAGCAGCAGCCGGGTCCCGGGGTCGACCCGGGTAGACGAGAAGACCCCCCTGTCCACGGCCAGGTCGAGGGTCATGTCCGGCAGGGCCAGTCGCACTCGGCCCGGCGACGAGCGCGACGTGGGCCGGGGATCGAAGTAGTGGCCCGCGCCGCTCATCCGTCGGACCGTACCGGCCGCGCGTGGCCGGGCGGTCGCCCTGGGGGCCGGCGGTAGCCTGGGGTGCATGGAGGCCCCCCACGAGATCCGCCAGATCGGCGACCCGGTGCTGCGACAGAAGGCCACGCCGGTGCTCGACATCGATGGCCGCCTGGCAGCTTTGGCCGCCGACATGATCGAGACGATGTACGCCGCCCCGGGGGTGGGGCTGGCCGCTCCGCAGGTCGGGGTGCGCAAGCGGTTCTTCGTCTACGACGTGGGCGACGGGCCGGCCACGATCGTCAACCCCGAGATCCTCGCCAGCGACGGCGAGTGGGCCTACGACGAGGGATGCCTGTCCATCCCGGGCCTGTCCTGGACGATCGTGAGGCCCAAGCAGGTTCACCTGGTGGGCTACGACCTGCACGGCGACGAGATCTCGATCGAAGCCGACGAGATCCTGGCGCGCTGCTTCCAGCACGAGCTTCGACCACCTCGACGGGGTGCTCGTGATCGAACGCCTCGATGCCGAGACACGCCGCTCGGCCATGCGCACCATCCGCGAGCAGCGCCTGCAGCTCGACGCACCCGGCGGGTGACGGTCCCGCCGCCGGCGGGCCCTGTCCACCGGGTGGCCTTCCTGGGCACGCCCGAGGCGGCGGTCGGCCCGCTGCGAGCCCTGGTGGAGGCCGGCTTCGAGGTGCCCGTGGTGGTGTCCCGCCCGGATGGCCGCCGTGGCCGCGGGTCGGCCGTGTCGCCCTCGCCGGTCAAGGCCGCAGCAGCCGAGATGGGACTGCCGGTCACCGACGACCCGGTCGACGCCACGCGGGTGGCAGCGGAGCTGGGGGTCGTCGTTGCCTACGGGCGGATCCTGCGCGCCGACGTGCTCGACGAGTTGCCCCTGGTGAACCTGCACTTCTCGCTGCTGCCGCGCTGGCGCGGGGCAGCTCCGGTGGAGCGGGCCATCCTGGCCGGCGACACCCGCACCGGGGTCGATCTGATGAGCGTCCAGGAGGGCCTCGACACCGGCGGCATCCACGCTCGCACCGTCGTAGACATCGATGCCGACGAGAGCGCCCAGGAGCTGAGGGCCCGCTTGTCGGCTGCCGGAGCGGCGATGCTGGTGAGCTCGCTGCGGGCCGGGCTCGGTGAGGCGCGACCCCAGCAGGGGGAGCCGACCTACGCGGCGAAGATCGACCCCGCCGAGCTCGCTCTGGACTGGTCCTGGCCCGCTGTGCGCATCCACCGGGTGGTCCGCGTCGGCGAGGCGTACACGACCCACCTGGGCCGGCGCCTCAAGATCTGGCGCACCACGCTGGACCCGGGACCCGACTCGATCGTGGTCGACGCCGGCGACCGCCCCGTGGGCCTTGTGGTGGTCCAGCCCGAGGGGCGTGCCCGGATGGCGGCAGTGGACTGGGCCCGGGGGTCCCGGTGGCGTCCGGGCGACCCGCTGGGTACGTGAGCGAGCAGGGAGGCGGAGCCGGGCAGCGCCGGTCCGCCTCCGGCTCGTCGGTGCCTCCGGTCGGAGGCCGGGCGTCGCGGGCCACGCGGTCGCCGGCGCGCGCGGCGGCGCTGGCCGTGCTCGACCGCGTCGATCCCGGCGGCGCCTACGCCAACCTGGCGCTGGGCCCTGAGCTGTCGCGCAGCGGGTTGGGACGTCGGGACCGCAACCTGGTGACGGAGATGGTCTACGGCACGACCCGGATGCGTCGCGCCTGCGACCACCTCGTCGACCGGTTCCTGATCGACGAGGTGGCTCCGACTGTGCGCAACGCGCTGCGCCTGGGCGCCTACCAGCTGAGGTTCATGGCGGTGCCAGCGCACGCGGCAGTGAGCGAGACGGTGGCCGTGACGCCTCGCCGGGCCCGCGGTCTGGTCAACGCGGTGCTGCGCCGCGTGGCCGACTCCGCCGTGCAGTGGCCCGACGAGGCGACCAGGCTCAGCTACCCGGACTGGATCGTGAGCCGACTGGCCGCCGATCTGGGTCCCCGCGACGCCGCGGGGGCCATGGAGACCATGAACCTGAGCCCTCCGGTGACCGTGCGACCGGACGGTTACGTGCAGGACCAGGCTTCGTCCTGGGTGGCCCGGGCGGTCGGTGCCGGGCCGGGCCAACGGGTTCTCGATCTCTGCGCCGCTCCGGGCGGCAAGGCCTCGGCTCTGGCGGGGATGGGGGCGACGGTGGTCGCGGTGGACCTGAGAATCTCTCGCCTCGGCCTGGTCGCCGACGCCGCGGCCCGGACCGCGACCACCATCTCCCTGGTGGCCGCCGACGGCGCTTGCCCGCCGTTCGTGCCGGCTTCGTTCGACCGGGTCCTCGTCGATGCGCCTTGCAGCGGGCTGGGGGCCCTGCGTCGACGGCCCGACGCCCGCTGGCGCATGCAGCCCGAGGCCGTCGATCGCCTGGCGGGGCTGCAGCGGCGTCTGGTCGACGCGGCAGCCGAGCTCGTGCGCCCCGGTGGGCGCCTGGTGTACTCGGTGTGCACGCTCACCAGCGCGGAGACCGTTGCCGTGGACCGGCATCTGGCCGAGGTCCGCCCCGACCTCGAGGCGGTCGGACCCGGCGGGGGCCGCGTCGGAGGCACCGGCGGGCTCGACGGGTCCGACGGGCTCGTGGGGCCCTGGAGGGCGTCGGGGCGCGGAGCTCTGGTCCTGCCCCAAGACGCCGGTACCGACGGCATGTTCGTGTTGCGCCTCGAGCGGCGCATCTGAGGGGTCCTGGGCGGGTCCCGCCGCCGAGGGATCAGTGCGGCCGCCCGCCGGCGAGCAGGTCGAGCGCGTGGGGGACCACGTCGAGGACGGCCTCGAGGGTTTCGAGCGCTCCCGAGGTGGAGCCGGGGGTGTTGAGCACCAGCGCCTCACCGATCGTGCCGGCCACAGCTCGCGACAACCGGCCCAGCGGGCTGGCCAGCCGCATAGCCTCCGCTAGGCCGGGCGCATCTCGCTCGAGGACCGCGCTGGTGCCCTCAGGCGTGCGGTCCCGGGGCCCGAACCCGGTCCCCCCGGTGGTCACGACCAGTCCGGAGAACCCAGCCGTCACGGCCGTGACCACCTCGGCCACGGCTTGCTCACCGTCGGCACAGACGCGCCGGTCGACGACGTCGAAACCGGCCTCACGCAGCCGGTCGGCGAGGGCCTGGCCCGAGCGGTCCTCACGAGTGCCGGCAGCCACCCCGTCGGACACGGTCACCACCTTGGCCTTCAGCATCCCCCGATGCTGCCAGGTCCGGCGGGTCGCCGAGGTCGCCTCATGAGACGAAGCAGATCAGACTGGGCATCCCCCTGTTCCGTTTGACCCAGCGGTAGTACTGGGCACGGCAGAGGTTGAGGACCCGGCACGTCACCGTGACGGGGATCCCCTCGACGGCCAACTCGCGGACGAGCGGGAACATCACTTTCCCGGCAGGTTCGCCTGGGACAGATGCGCCGCTACCCGGCGCAGCACCTCGTTCTCCTGCTCGAGCAGCCGTATGCGCGGAGCTAGGCCAGCTCGGCGGTCGTCGAGCCCGGCTTGATGCCTTCGTCGCGGTCAGCGCGGCTCAGCCAGTTCGTCAGGCACGACTCGGTGATCCCGAAGTCCGCGGCGATGTCCTTGATCCGGACGCCGGCTCACGGCGACGGGCAACCCGGATCACGTCCTCGCGGAACGCCCGAGGATAGGGCTTGGGCGTGGTGAGCATCCTTTCAGCGGCGCCTCCCGGCACCACATGTCAGATGTCACCTCCCCGCGCGGCAGTCCCGCCTGGGCATCACGCAACCAGGTTGGATGCTCGTCGAGCAGCGGAAGGTCCGGGATGCGGGCGCGCAATGCACCGGTGCGGTGTTGGACCCACTCGGCGATCTCGTCGACGAGGGTCTCGGGCTGGTGGAACCAGAACACCCGCCGGGCCGTGGGCTCGGGGTCGAACCGGCAGGTTGACCACGTCTCGTCGCCAGTCGACTCATGGCCGTAGGGGAGGTGGCCGTCGACGAGGAGCGCCGGGAGCTCGTCCGGGACGTGCGTCTGGTACTTCAGCGTCTGCCACTCGACGCCAGACAGGATCGTGCCCTTCTTCTTCGCCTCGATCACACCAACCGCTTGGCGATCGACGAAGAGCACGTAGTCCGCCAGGCCAGCCGCGGTGACGAGTTCGTGAACGGCGACGCCAGGTCCGACGTACAAGTTGATCGACTTGTAGTCCTGCACCAGCCAGCCCGCCATGACGAGCATCGCGTCGATGCGCTTGCGGGCGCGCTGCTCGAGCAGCAGGTAGTCGTCGTCGGCCGGTGTCCGGAACGCACTAGGCGTACCACCACTCGTCGAACGGCACCGCTGGCTCAGCAACCAGCGCCCGACCCCTCGGGAACCACGCAAGCTCTCGATCGCCGTCAGGAGCGGCAGACCTGGCGTCGACGCCATCGAGACCAGCGTCGAGCGCACCCTGGCCGAGCGGCTGGCAGACGGCGTGCTCGATCGTCGCACCACTTCCGTCGAGCGGATACGACGCGGGAAGTCCGAGGTCTGCGAGTCCTTCTGGTGTGTACGCGTCGGCAGCGACGCCGTTGGGAACCGCGACCTCGATGAGCACCGGTGCAGTCGCGGGATCGAGATCCTCGGGACCGTAGGGCAGGTCGGCGTAGAGCCTCTCCACATTCGCCCGCGCCGTGACGTGATCGCGGTTCAGGTACAGGCACTCCACACCCGGCGGGTTCCACCGCTGGCCCGGCGGCTGCGCCGCGAGGGTCGCATCAAGGGGATCCGTCCAATCCGGGTCCGCGACGCGCAGGTGACTCCCATCGATCGCGACCTCCAGCACGGCTACGCGACCCGGCGGAAGTCGAAGCTGTCTCTCACCGAGCGGAGGAGCCACTCGTGCTCATCTGCAGCGATCACCTCGAGCATCGTGCGCCCTCCGTAGGCCTCAGCTGGTCGCCGCACGACTGCGACAGGCAGTCCTTCGCGAAGCCGATGCTGGAGGATGTCACCGATCTCCGCGACGACGGCGATCTTCGGTGTCCGGTCAGGAGGCGGCCCGGCGAGGAGCCACTTGTCGACCGCTTGCCGCTTCACGCCCATGAGGTCGGCCATGTCGCTGCTGGTCAGATCGAAGGTGTCCATCGCGCGCCTAAGGGGCGAGGCTTGTTCACGTTCATGGATGCTCTCGGCGACCTGCTTGACGAACCATCGGAAGTGGTGCACGTCGACATCGCGCGTTGCCTGGCCGCACACTTGCGGAAGCCCACCAGCGAACCCGCGCATGCGATCGACGAGAACAGTGAGGATGCCGATGCCATCAGCGGAGGGGGCGACCCAGCGGAGCCCGGCAGCGTCTTGACGGAGCATCGAATACACGAGGATCGAGGGCGGAAGCTCGCCCGGATCGGTCGCCGGCAGCGCGGTGAGCGCCATGGCCGCCTCATCGACGTAGGCGATGTAGCGCCGTACCGCCATGCGATCTCCGTGGGCGACGAGCGGCATGACCCGGTCGAGCGCCGCCGCAATGTCCGGCAGCACATCCGCGCAGACGCGCTTCGATGCGTCTGAGAGATCGAGTCGGAAGAGGTCCTCTACGTGGAGCACGTGGTCATCCTACCGCAACCGATCCGCAACCGATACCGGTTGCACTTGCCTGTCGCAGCGATGGGGCGTGGGCGGGCTCCAGGGCACTTCCGTGCCACGATTGACCGCCCGTCACCGCCTCGTGCCACCCCGTTGTGGCACGCGAGTGGCACGGCGGGCGTCCTGGACAGAGCGAGCAGCACGACCGCAAGCCCCTGACAGGGAGAATGCAACTCGAGCCCTCGTAGCTCAGGGGATAGAACATCGGTTTCCTAAACCGTGCGTCGCAGGTTCGAATCCTGCCGGGGGCGCTTGATCTACAAGGGGTTCTGAGTCTCATGAGTCTCAGATTTCTCGGTTGTCCCATCAAAGTGTCCCACTATGGGCTAAGGTGCCGCCGTGCCCACGAAGCTGGCGCCAGGGATCCGTGAGAAGCGGCCGGGCTACTTCGAGGTGCGCGTCTATGGCGGCCTCGACCCGCTGACGGGCAAGGCCCGCCAGGTCACGCGAACGGTGCGCGGATCGGTGAAGGACGCCAACGCGCTCCGGGCACAGTTGCTCACCGAGGTCGCCGACCGGGGGGTCGCCGTGCGGCGCTCGGTGAGCGAGCTGTTCGACGCCGTGGTCGAGCACCTCGAGGCGCTGGGCCGCGAGCCGACGACGATGCAGGGGTACCGGACCATCGCCCGCAAGGCCGCGGAACGCATCGGCCGCATCCCCGTCGGCAAGCTCAAGGCCAGCGACCTCGACCGCTACTACGCCGAGCTGCTCCGCTCGGGCAACAAGCCGGCCACCGTGCACCGGGCGCACGGCTTCATCCACCGCTGCCTGGCCCAAGCGGTCAAGTGGGAGTGGGTGAAGGAGAACGTCGCCGATCGGGCGTCGCCCCCCACCGAGCCGTACCGGCCCCGTCCGCTGCAGAGCGTCGACGCCGTCGTGCGCCTCATCGAGGCGGCCGAGGAAAGCAAAGAGCCAGAGCTCGCGGTGGCGTTCCGGCTCCTCGCGTCGTTGGGCGGTCGCCGCGGCGAGGTATGCGGCCTCCGGTGGGACGACCTCGATCTCGACGCCGGCGTGTGCGTCATCCAGCGGGCGGTCAAGCAGGTGACCGGCAAGCTGATCGTGGGCGACGCCAAGACCCACCAGCAGCGCACGCTCCTGCTCGACGACGGCACCATCGACGTCCTGCGCGCCCATCGGGCGATGCTCGAACAGCGGGCCGCCGACCTCGGCGCCGAGCTCGTGCAGAGCGCCTACGTCCTGACGGACGCCCCCGACGGTGCCGATCCGTGGAAGCCAAACCGGCTGACACAAGCGCTCCGCCGGCTGCGCGACAAGGCCGGCTACACCGGTCGGCTCCACGACCTTCGTCACTGGAACGCCTCGCAGCTCCTCGGTGCCGGCGAGTCGGCCGTCATCGTGGCCGCCCGACTCGGCCATCGAGACCCGTCCACGACGCACCGCTGGTACGCACACGCCATGCCACGCGCCGACGTCCGCGCTGCCGAGCTGCTGGAGGAGGCGCTCAAGCGCAAGACGTAGCTCGGCGCCAGGCCTTCCTACGCTCAACGCATGACCTACCCCGACCTGGAGCGCCCTGCGTCAGTCGGCGACGCTCAGTGGGAGGTCATCGAGCGGCTCCTGCAACGGATCGCCACGGCTCGCTCGGGCGGTGACCACGAACTGACGGTTGGTTCGGCGAAGGAACTCATCGAGTGCGTTGCCAAGATCGTGCTCGATGCGCGCGGCATCGCCTTTGGCAACGCCACCAGCTTCCCGAAGCTGGTCAACGCAGCGCATGCCACCTTGGACCGCCAACCGGGAACCGGCCTCGCCATGGATCCGCCTGTCCGGGACATCGCACAGGCGGTCAAGCAGGTGAACCTGCGAACCGCAGATTCAGGAGGTAGCCTGGGTTGGTGATCCTCCCCTGGCCATTGACGACGTCGGGCGAGCTGGCGGCCGTGCTCCGGCCCGGCGGGCACCTCCGTCCGGACTCTGCGCTCCGAGCTGCTACGCGAGCGCGGCCTGCGCGCCCAACCGATCACCTTCGTCCCCCGGTCGGAGCGTGGCGCGCAGGGTCGGGTCGTGTGGTACTCGGCGCTGATGCTCGACGTCTGTCGGTTGGTCCGCACGGGCGACGAGGACACAGCCGGCAAAGCCCATGCCGCAGCCGACCGGCTGGCCGCCCATCGCGCCGCACGGTTTGTCGCCGAATGGCTCGCCGAGCGTGGAGGACCGGAACCCGACCCTGCGGCTCTCGACGCCGACACCGGGGGCGCGCTGACGCGCCTCGCAACGCTGACGGCATCGGCGCGAGCGGCGCTCGGCCCCGCCCTCGGAGTCGAGAGCTTCGCGGGTCGGGTTCGTGAGACCTCGGGGAAGATGGCACTCGTCGTCGCCGACGACGGCAATGCGGTGTCCATCCCCTCGCCGCGGAGCGCAGCGGAGTGGGGGAACACGCCGGTGGTCATCGACTTCGAGGACCTCGGCGAGGACAACGGGACGTTCTGGGTGCGCGCCGCCTTCGATCCGGCTGCCGATGTCAACGACCGTGTCCCCGGCGGCCCTCGTCTGCTCTCGCAGGCCGAGCGCGACCGTCTCGCCACCTCCGCCGCTGCGCGTTGATCCTCCGGCCGTTCAGCCCCGCCGTCGGGGACGCGGCCACCCTCGCCCTGTTCGCGTGCTCGACCGGGACACCGTTCGAGGACGACGTCGAGGAGTGGATCCAGACGCACGCAGTGGGCTGGCTCAACGACATCCCGAAGGCCGTCTTCCAGCGTCGCCAGCTCGCGCTCCTCGAAGACGCCGGTGCCGTCGCGGCGGTGGCGGCATGGCAGGACATCGTCCGAGTCGACCTCGAAGGCATCTGGCTCGAGGTCCTCGCCGTCGGACTGACGTCCCAGCACGGTGGGCGTGGTCAGGAGGCGTACGAACTCGTCATCGACCATCTTCGAACCGTCGAGCGGGATGGCGACCTGCTCGCCGGCCTCGTCCACGTCGACAACGACCGGAGCCAGCGGATGCTGACGCGGAACGGCTGGCGAGCCGTGGCGCCATGGGAGGGCAACCACGAGCTGTGGGTCGGACAGATCTGACGCCGCGACGCGGCGCACGGTGGTCAGGTCACAACTCGATCGCCATCTCCTGGGCGGCCGTTCGGTCGGCGATGCGCCGCAGGCGGTCGGCTGCGGTCGCGGGCTCGTCGACGGAGGGGCCGTGGCGGTCGTCGAAGGTGTCGGCGAGGGCGATCGTGAGGTGGCTGGCGAGCCTGGCCCGGGAGAGCGCCACGTAGGCGTGCTCGCGAGCGAGGCTCTCGTCGCCGAGGATCACCGTCCGGTCGGCCGTCAAGCCCTGGGCCTTGTGGATCGTGAGCGCGTAGCCGTGGTCGAGGTCACCGTCCGAGGCGTAGGCGAGAGGGACGTCGAGAACCCGATCGCCGCCGACCTCGACTCGCAGATGACCAGCGGCGCCGCCGATCACCCGGCCCCGGTCGCCGTTCAGGATGCCGAGCTCGTAGTCGTTGCGGAGCGCGACGACCTGGTCGCCGACCGCATAGCGGCGACCACCCGCCAACCACCGGTCAGGCCCGAGCTGACCGTCGGCGACCAGCCGTTCCCGAGCGCGCACGTTGAGGGCGCGCACCTGGTCTCGCCGGCCGGCGAGGAGCAGCACGTCTCCTCCGCGCTGGCGCTCCTCCCACCACCGCACGATCACGGTGTCGATGTCCTCGCTCGCCTCGATGCGTCCGTGCTGCTCGAAGGCCGTGACGGCGTCGCTGGTGGATCCGGTCCGCAGCTCGGCGAGCGCGTCGCGCTCCCACGGTTCGACCTGGCGGTGGTTGCCGGTCAGCTCGTAGGCGCCGAGCCGGCGGGCGAGGCCGGCGAGCGCCCCGCCGGCGTCGATCGACGGCAGCTGGGCGGGGTCACCGACGAGGACGACCTTGGCTTCCGCCGCGTCCGCACGGGCGATCAGTGCTTCGAGCTGGCGGGTGCCGACCATGCCGACCTCGTCGATCACGACAACCGACCGAGCGTCGAGGTGCTCGCGGCCTGAGGCGAGCGTCGACAGCAGGCGGTCGAGTGTCGTCGACGGGATCCCGGCCCCGTCGGTGAGCTGCTGGGCCGCCCGGGCGGCGAGCGCGCAGCCGATCGTCCGTTGGTCGGCGCGCTCCCAGCCCTCACGGGCCGCGGCGAGCGCGCTGGTCTTGCCCGAGCCGGCCGCGCCGATGACCACCTCGACGCCATGGCCGGATCGCCACAGCCCGGTGACCATCCCCAGCTGCTCGGCATCGAGGGAGGCGCTGGCGCGCAGGACGGACTGAGCCACGTCCTCATCGACCAAGCCTCGACCTGTGAAGCGCACGGCCGACGCCGTGTCCAGCAGCCGGCGCTCGCAAGCGAGGAGGTCACGGGTCGTCCACCGGGTCGCCAGCTCGGGCTCACCGATCGGGACGACCTCGGGGTGGTCCATGAACCGGTCCGCCAGGTCGACGACCTCCTCGACGGGAGCACCGGCGGGCATCCGATCGCAGACGGCCTTCACGACGTCGCGACGGTCGAACGTCGAGCGGCGTTGCGTGACGCCTGCGGGACCAGCGAGGCCGGCGAACAGCGTCGCCTCAGACGGAGCAACCACGGCACTGCCGCCGTGCGCCGCCGGATCGCCGAGCCCGCGGGCATCGAGGCCGAGCGTTGCGGCACGGCCAGCCCATTGCTCACGCAGGTCACCCGTGGCCGGCACCGCACCCTTCGCTCTCCGGGTGGCGTAGGTGGCGACCTGCGCCGCTCGGCCACCGGCGACGCCGTGGGTGTCGAGGTGCTCCAGGATCTCCCGCCGTCGCGTCGAGAAGGCGTCGACCGCCGACCGGGGCATGCCGGCGAGGTCGGCGATGCCATGGCGAACCGGGCCCCAGCCCACGCCCAGCCGGCGGGTCAGCTCGTCGCGGAGATGGGCCTCGTAGAAGTAGCCGACGGCCTGGGCCCACCGGTAGAGGGGCCGGGCGTCGAGGGCCGACCATCGACCGTCCTCGTCGAGGAAGCCGATGTTGGCCACGACCACATGCGTGTGGAGGTGCGGATCTCCCGCTCGCGAGGTGCGGTGCCGGAACGCAGCGGCGACGACACCCTCGGCGTCGAGCACGTGCCGGCCTCCCTTGCCCCGCCGGACTCGCGCCGCCTCGAGCTCAATCACGCCGAGCGCGGCCGTCACGGCGGCCTCGTGTGCAGCGACCACCTCGGCAGCGACCTGGCGTGCGCCGAACGCCCACAACAGCGAGACCGATTTCGGTGCGCAGAACGTCAGATCGAACCCGGCCACCTTCGGCG
>CAVPEW010000023.1:0-5560 GCA_963703565.1 uncultured Microthrixaceae bacterium
CCCGCAGGCCGAACAGGGGCCAGGTGGACCAGTGGACCCGCCCGGCGTTGAGCAGCAGGAATATCGGCCAGTGGTAGAGGTAGAGGCCGTAGGAGTGCCGGCCCAGCCAGCGCAGCGGTGCCGCCGATAGAAGGGCGCGGACGGGTCCGGGCACCGTGCAGGCGGCCACCACGGCGGCCGAGAGGGCCGCGTGCAGCGCGAAGCCACCCTCGTAGAGCCAGTCGTCGGCCAGCTCCGCCGTGTGCCAGATGCCTGCCAGTGCCGCCAGCGCTACCGCGCCGGCGGCGGCCAGGATCACCTCGACAGGCCCGACGCGCCGCCCGACACGCGGCGGATCCCGGCGTAGGGCGCGGCGACGGCTTCCCGAGCGGGCGTACGCGGCGGCCGGCGCGGCGCCCGGCCCGTTGCCGGGCACGGCGGCCGGCGCGCCCGGCGCAGGGACGGCCGAGGGGGCAGCGGTGCGCCTCAGCAGCACCACGGCGAGCAGCGAGCCGACGAGGAGCTCCGCGGCTCGAGCGTCGCTGCCGTAGTAGGCGCGATCGGTGTCACCCCCCGCCTCGTGCACGGCCGCAGACACCAGCACCGACGCGGCGATACCGGCCGCGCAGACCACACCCAGCACCGCCCGGGACGACCGGCGCCTCCACCCCACCAACAGCACCACCACCGGGAGCACCACGTAGAACTGCTCCTCGATGGCCAGGCTCCAGTAGTGGCCGACAGCGGAAGGTGCGAAGAACCGCTCGCCGTAGCTCACATCGGCGTGGAGGAACCACCAGTTGGCGGAATAGCCGAGAGCGGCAGTCACCTCCCCGGGCAGCTCGCGCAGCGCCACCGGGTTGGCCAGCACCGCCGAGATGGCCACTGCCAGCGCCAGCCCGGCGATGGCGCCCGGCAGCAGGCGCCTGGCGCGCCGCGTCCAGAAGGCACCGAGATCGACCGAGCCGTGGTCGCGGTGCTCGACGAGCAGCAGCGAGGTGATGAGGAACCCCGACAGGGTGAAGAACGTCGACACGCCCAGGAACCCGCCGCCGAGCTCGCCCAGGTCGCCGTGGAAGCACAGCACGGCGCCGACCGCTACGCCGCGCAGCCCATCCAGGGCGGGAAGGTGGGCCAGCCGGGCCCGGGCCACCTGGGGCTCAGCGCTGGCGGCGGGCGGGGTCCGACGCCTTCGGGATGATCGGAGCGCCCCGGCCGGTGCCGGCCGCGGTCACCTCGTCGCCAGCGGCTCCACGGACCTCGTGGTACTCGTCTTCGACGTTGACGGCCCAGATGTCGTGGTTCGCGCCCCCGATGTTCTCCACCGTGAGCATGGCGGTGTACATCGAATGGTCCTGGTTGTTGTACTTGTGCATCCCGTTGCGTCCCACCGGGTGCACGTTCGCCGCGTGCTCTGCGAGCCAGGCCCTGAGCACCTCGACGTTGGCGGCGTAGGTGTCGTCGTAGGTGGGGTACGCCTTGGGCATGCGCACCACGTAGCCGGCCTCGACATGCGAGGGCTCGGCCAGCCCGAGCACGGCCAGCTCGGCCTTGGCCTGCTCGACGAGGTCGTCGTCGCTCTTGGTCCACATCTCGTCGCCCTCGAACACGAAGTACTCCAGGCCCAGGCAGGTCCTGCCGTCCTTGACCAGGTACGGCGACCAGGACCCGAAGTTCTGGATCCGGCCCACCTCGACCTTGGGGGAGTGGACGTAGATCCAGTTGTCGGGGAAGCCGTCCTCGGCCGGCACCACCAGCGCCACCGTGAGGAAGTCACGGTAGGTGAGGTCGGCGGCCGCCCGCTCGACCCCCGCCGGGATGGGCGGATCCATCGAGCGCACCAGCGCCGTGAGCGGCATGGAGGAGATGACGTGGTCGACGGGCAGGGTCGTGGTAGCGCCGTCGCGCCCGGCGACCACGGCGGTGGCACGACCCCCCTCGTGCAGGATCCGGGTGGCGGGGGTCTCCATCAGGACCTTGGAGCCCTGGGCCTCGACCAGCTCGCGGCAGCGCTCCCACATCATCCCGGGGCCGTACTTGGGGTATTCGAACTCCTCGATGAGGCTGGTGACCTGCTTGGACCGGCCTCGCCGACCGACCACCCGGGCCCGCAGGGGCTCCCACACGGCCGCGAACAGCGACATGCCCTTGATCCGCTGGGCGCCCCAGTCGGCCGAGAGCTCGCTGGCCGGGACCCCCCAGACCTTCTCGTTGTAGGTCTTGAAGAAGTGGTGGTAGAGGCGCCACCCGTAGTTGGACACGATGTAGGACTCCAGCGTCGAGGTGTCCTTGAGTGGGCGGACCTTGACCCACAGGTAGGACAGGACGCAGCGCACCGCTTCGATCGGGCCCAGGTTGAACAGGGCGTTGAAGGGCTTGATCGGGTAGTCGTAGTACTTGCCCTCGTAGAAGATCCGGCTCAGGCGCGGGCGGGTCATGAGCTCGTCGGGGGTCAGGATCTCGTGCCAGAGGTCCTCGACGGCCTTGACCTTGGTGAAGAAGCGGTGGCCGCCTATGTCGAAGCGCCAGCCGTCACGCTCGGGGGAGCGGCTGATCCCGCCCACGATGTCGTCGGCCTCGAGCACGGTGGTCGTGACACCCCGCTTGCCGAGCTGGTAGGCCGCGGTGAGCCCGGCGGGGCCGGCTCCTATCACCACCACGTTGCCGGGCCGGAACTGGGCCGGGTCGTGCTGGGCTGAGTCGTCCTTCAACGTGGTCTCGGTCATGGCGGCGGCGAGCCTTCCTCGGGGGCCGACCGATGGTAACGGTGCGGATCGCGCCGGAGGCGAATCCCCGATCCACCGGCTCGCGGCGTCCCGGGGACCCTCCCACCGTCACCCTCGACGGCGAGCAGCGCCCCCAGAGCCGCCACCGCCATGACGGCCAGGGGGTGGACCCGGTCGAGCTCGGTTGTCCACTCCAGGCCGACGCCGAGTCGGTCGCGGACCTGGCGGGCCACGACGTAGGCGCCGGCCAGGGCCAGGGCGGTCGCGGGGAGCGCCTGCAGGAGGCGGTGCAGCGGCCGGCGGCGGCAGGCACCCCCCGCCAGCAGGCCCAGGCCGAGCGCAGCGGGCGGGGCGAGGACCGTCGCCGACGCACCCGCCACGGCCACGCCGACCCCTGCCGCGCGCCGAACCGAGGTCCTGGGCGACGCCGCGCCGATCGTGGGCAGCGGGCCGGGCATCCCCCCGGCTCCCGCACCGACTGCACCCGCAGCGCCCGCTCGCATCGCGGGCAGCCTGCGCCGCGGTCTGCCCAGCGCGAGCCACGCGCACCCCAGCGCGCTGAGCAGCGAGATCCACGAGGCGGCGGCGACCAGCCGCTGGGGAGCGAAGCGCACCTCCACCACTGCCGAGGTGCCCCCGGGGACCAGGAACCAGCCGTTCGCGTAGCCGTCGACCAGCTCGGGTCCGCCGGCGCCGGAGCCGTCGAGGCGGGCCCGCCAGCCGTCGTTGTAGCTCTGCCCCAGCACGAACCAGAAGCCCTGGCCCGGTACGAGGCCGTCGACTTCGGCCTCGACGCGGTCGTCGCCGGTGTGCAGGACGCTCACCCGGGGCTGTGACTTCGGTTCCGCCCCCGTCGCCGTCCTCGTCGGGCCCGTCGGGGCGGCACCTGGCGAGCGGAGCACGAGCTGGTCGATGTCGATCCCGGAGCGGCGGCCCTCGACGGCGGTGAGAAGGTGGTCGCCCGGGGCGAGGTCGAGCGGCGCGCAGCCGGCCAGATCGAGCGCCCCGGCGGCCAGCGCCTCGGGGGCCGACCCGCGGATCCTCACGGCGACGGCGGCGCCGTCGACCCGCACGAGGTCGTCGCGACATCCAGTGTCGAGGGTCGCCGCGGGTGGCGGCAGGCGCAGCCCGGCGACGTGCACCTCGGCCATGGCCACCGGCTGGGTGATGGGCGCCGCGGTGTTCCACTCGGGCGTGGTCACCGCGCGGACGGTCCGCACCCGCACCTCGACGCGGGTGCCGACCGTGGGCGCCAGCGCGACCCGGCGGATCGCGGTCGTGCCCGGCGGCCCGTCGGCGATCGGCTCGAGCGTGGGCCGGGCCACCACCTGGCCGTCGACGGCGACGTCGAGCCCGGTGGGCACCGAGTGCGCGCCATCGGCGGCGACCTCGACCTCGATGCCGTCGACGGTGACAGGGCCGCTCGCCACCACCGCCACGCCCTGCCCGACCGGGTCTCCGCGGCGTGAGGTCCACAGCGACGTGGGATCGCCGTCGAGCAAGGCCGACGCCCGGTCCAGGGAACCGGCGAGATGACCGAGGGACTCGGCGCGCACGCCGGGCGCCACCCGGCCCGTCAACGCGTCCAGCGCGGCGTCAGCGGCGCGCCCGGAGAGCCGGGCCGTGCCGCTGACGGCGAAGCTCCTCCCCGCCGGGAGGCTCCAGGCGCGGCGCAGCGCTGGCTCGGGGTCGTCGCGACGCTCGTCGGCGGGGTCGGCGCGCAGCCGCGTCAGCACCACGTCGAGGGGGTTCCTCGCCGCGGCTGCGCCCGCTGCGTGCAACAGGTCGCGGGGCAGGCGGATCACCTCGTCGACGCGCAGGGAGGCGTCGTCGCCGAGCGCGACCTCGGCCAGCCCGACCGGGGCCGCATCGCCGTAGCGGACGCGGTCGCCGAGGGTGTCGGCAAGGATCTCGATCTCGACTCGGCGCACGCGCCGGCCCGGGAACGTGACCAGCTGGCCACCCGGCCGCCGGGACTCGTCGGTCAACGCCACTCGCAGCGGATCCCCGTCGTCGAGGCGGAGACCTATCTCGGTGATCCAACGCTCCGCCCGAACGGGCGCTGCCTGCACCAGCCGGATCCGGTCGAGGCGCCGGCGGGAGCGAAGGGTCAGGCGGAGGCGCTCGCCCCTCGCGTCGCGGTAGGTCCCCGTCCGCCATGCGGTCGCCGGGTCGCCGTCGACCGCCCCCGCCGCGCGGTCCTCGGGCGTGTACTGGTTGGTCGGTCCGTAGCTGGTGGCGTCGGCCACCAACGGACCGCGTTGCTCGGCGACGGTCATCGCGCCGCTTCCTGCGGGGGCGCCACCCGGGCCGAACACGGGCAGCCGGTTGTCGGTCGGGTCCTCGCGCAGCGCCGACTCGTCGCTGCGCTCGGTGTGGCCCCGGGTGGCGCGCAGCGAGGTCCAGCGCTGGCCCCGCTTGCGGTTGGAGTCGGTCAGCACCAGCCTGGATCGGGGACCCGCGGCGGCGTCGGCGAGCTGGCTCGGGTCGAGGCTGCCGCTGTAGCGGATCAGCTCGTCGCCGCTGAGCAGGCCGGCAGCGGCCAGGTCGACCAGACCGGCGCCGTCGCCGGCGACCAGGACCTCGTCGCCCGCCGCAGCGGCGGAGACGATGCCCACCGGTTCGCTCACCGGCACGAGCAGCAGCGAAGCCGGATCCGGTCGGCCGAGCTCGGACAGGAACCACCGCTCGTCGCGCAGCTGCGCGGGCAAGGTGGGATCGGGCCTCGCCGGCGGACCGAACGCCCGGCCCGGACCCAGGCCGCCCGCAGCGGCGAGCAGCTCGTCGAGGACCCGGGGGCGGGCGGTGTCGAACCGCTCGTTCTCGGCGTCGTTGCGCACCAGCAGGTCACCTGC
>CAVPEW010000024.1:0-31626 GCA_963703565.1 uncultured Microthrixaceae bacterium
GAGGGTGAGGCAGAGGCGCGCCGCGCCCAGCAGGTCGCCGAGGCGGCGGTGCTAGCCGAGATCCAGGCTCTCGAGAGGGCCCGCGAAGCGTTGCGAAGCGATGTGGACGGTCTCGAGCACGGCTTGGAGGTGCAGCGCGAAAGGGTCCGCACCACCCTGCACGACTTGTCGCGCCTGCTCGAGGATCCGGGCGCGCTCTACGACGACGGCGCCGGCAGAGGTTCGGCCGCGGCGTCGGGGGAGACAGCGGCAGTCGTCACCGATCCGGCGCCGGTGAGCGAAGCGCCGGCAGAGCCCGTCGACGCGTCGTCGGCCGAGGCGGCGGACTCCTCGGCGCGCGGTTTCGACGAACACGCCGCGCCCGGCGGCGAGCACGTCGAGCGCGGCGAAGGCCCCCCCACCATGTCGGTACCGGTCGCAGTCGCCGGCGAGGACGGCGACGTCGACGAGTACCTGGCCGAGCTCCGTCGGGCCATGGCCGACGAGCGCCCCCTGGGTCCATCCGAGGAGGAGTTGGGCGAACGGAACGAACGGGCGCGCTTCGGTCGTCGACGCTGACCGGCGCGTCGACGCATCCGGGGGGAATCGGGGTGGCGCGTGGCGAAATGCGTACAGTTGCCCCTCGCTGACTCGACCCGGAAGGTGCCGACGTGCTGGTCCTGTTGAGCTTCCTCCTCGTGCTGGTGGCCACCGCGCTGCTCGTGCTCGGCCTGCTGAGCGACGGCGGCCTGGGGTTGATCTACGCGTCGATCGCCGCCAGCGTCGGTGCCGGCGTGGCCCTGTTCGCGGCGGTCCGCCTGGCGAGGTCGCCGGCGCCTGCCACATCGAGTCCGGTGCCGCTCGGAGCTTCTCGACGAGTCCGACGACCAAGGCGACGACGGTGACCAGCGCGAGCTCGTATCGGTGGGTGCGGGCTCCTGGGGGGCGTCGTCGGGACCAGCCCCGTCCGCGGCTCCGGCTGGGGCCACCGCAGCGCACCTGGCTGCTCCGCCGGTGCTCGACAGGGCCGACGCGGCGTCGCCGGATCCCGACCCGGTGGTCACCGCGGAGCCGCTCGGTTCCCTGCGGGCCAACGACAGCGCCGGTGGCGACGGAGACGCGGACCTCGCCGGGGGTTCCGGGACCGGAGGCTCCGGCGCCGGATCCGTGGGGGCGGCGGACCGTGGCCGCGACGACGAGTGGCTCGCCACCGACCAGGAGGACTGGCCCGAGGACGACTGGGACGACGGTGGCGAGGTGGAGTTCCCGATCGCCGACTACGACCAGCTCGCCTCCGCCCAGGTGCTGCCGCTGCTGCCCCAGCTGTACTTCGACGAGCTCGACGTGGTCAGCGAGCGGGAGAGGGCCACCAAGGCCCGGCCCGAGATCCTCAACCGGCTCGACGAGTTGCGCGCCAGCGCCGACTCCGGGCAGCCGGACCAGCCCGTCGGGGCGGCTGCTGTTCGGTCTGTGGGCGCCGAGGAGCACTCCCCTTGGGCACCGGCCCGTGAGTCCGAGCACGAGTCGCGCGAGCCATCGCCGGTCGCGGGCTCCGCCGGTGCACCCCTCGGTGATGCCCTCACGAACCCTTCGGGTCCCGACCCCTCCGGCACCTCCGGCGAGGCCGCGCCACCTGCGGCGCCGTCGGCGCCGGAGCCGACGGGCTCGGGTTTCACGGAGTCTGCGGGCGATGAGGCAGCGAAGGCTCCGGCGACCCAGGAGGCTCCGGCGACCCAGGAGGCTCCGGCCACGCAGGGGGCCTCGAGCACGCCGGCGAAGAAGGCGGTGACGAAGGCTCCGGCGACCAAGGTTCCGGCAGGGAAGGCGGCCTCGAAGGCTCCGGCGAAGAAGGCCCCGGCGAAGAAGGCTCCCGCGAAGAAGGCTGCGACAGGCAAGGCGGCGGGGGCGAAGGCTCCGGCCAAGCGAGCGGCGAACGCAGCGTCCGGGACTGCGGCGTCGAAGGCCCCGGCATCCAAGGCCCCGGCATCCAAGGCTCGGGCGACCAAGTCTCCTGTTGCGAAGGCGCCGGCCAAGAAGGCTCCGGCATCCAGGGCTCGGGCGACCAAGTCTCCTGTTGCGAAGGCGCCGGCCAAGAAGGCCCCGGCCAAGAAGGCCCCGGCTGCCAGGGCGCGCGGCACCGCGAACGGACCCGACGACGTTCAACCGCCGCCCCCTCCGGCTGATCCCGCCTCGACCTGAGCGGCGGCTCCGTTCGAGTCGGGCGTCGTCCGCGGTCTCAGCGGGGCGACAGGGCGCCGGTTGGCGCGAGCTTCAGGCTGAGGCCGACGGTGTGACCGTCCAGCTGGACCGTGCTAGCGCTCTCGGCGCCCGCTGCATCGAGATCCTCCGGGTGCACACGACGCAGTTCGGTGGCGAGGACCTCGCCCGCGATCCAGGCCCCGTGCGCGTCGATCGCGCTGGCGACCGTGTCATCGGTGGCCAGCACCACGGTGACCCGGTCGGCGAGCTGGAAGCCGAGCTGCACGGCGGTGGTCGTTGATCGTCCGTACCAGCTCGCGGGCCATCCCCTCGGCGAGCAGGGCGTCGTCGAGGGCGAGGTCGAGGGCGACGGCCCATCCGGAGTCCTCTGCCAGGGCGAAGGACTCGTGCCGGCGCGCCCGAACCTCGACGTCTGAGGCCCCCAGGCGCTCACCGGCGATCTCGATCGCTCCGAAGCGCTCGAGATCTCGGCGAAGGGCCGAGCCGTCGGCGGCGGCCAGGGCGGCTCGCACCTCGGGTAGGCGTGAGCCCAGGCGCGGTCCCAGCACGGCGAAGTTGGGGACGACGGTCCACTCGAGCAGGCCCTCCACGCCCTCGACGGTCTCGAGAGCGTGAACGTTGAGCTCGGCCGCCACCTCGGCGAGGACCTCGTCGGGGAGCCGCCTGCCGGGCTGGACCAGCAGTGCCCTCGACAGGGGTTGACGCACCCGGACCTTGGCATCGGTTCGCGCCGATCGACCAAGGGCCACGAGGTGCCTGGCGGCGGCCATGTCGCCGGCGAGCACCTCGTCACGGCGCCCTGCGGGGGTGGGCCAGTCGGCCAGGTGCACCGACACCGAACCGCTCAGCACCGTGTGGATCTCGTCGGCGAGGAACGGGCAGAAGGGGGCGAGCAGCTCGGCGGCGGTGACGAGGCAGTGGTGGAGCGTGGCGTGGGCGAGAGGGTCGGCCGACTTCCAGAAGCGGGGACGACTGCGCCGGACGTACCAGTTGGACAGGTCGTCGAGGAAGGTCGCCAGACGGGTCGCTCCACCCAGGGCGTCGAAGTCCTCCATGGCGTCGGTCACCGCCCCGACGGTGTCGTCGAGCTCGCTCAGGATCCACCGGTCCAGCACGTGGGTGGCGTCACCCGGGTCGTCGGTGCCCGGCGACCATCCGTCCAGGTCGGCATAGGTGCAGTGGAAGGCGACGACGTTCCAGAGGGTGACCAACGTCTGGCGGGTGGACTCCCGGATCCCGTCGTCGAAGACGCGCCGGGGCGACCAGGGCTGGCCCGACGAGAAGAAGTACCAGCGCAGCGCGTCGGCACCGAACTCGTCGAAGACCCGCCAGGGGTCGATCACGTTGCCCTTGGACTTGGACATCTTCTGGCCCGCCTGGTCGACGATGTGTCCCAGGCAGACCACGTTGCGGTAGGGCGACATGTCGAAGGCGAGCGTGTTGACCGCCAGCAGGGAGTAGAACCAGCCCCGCGTCTGGTCGATCGCCTCGCAGATGAAGTCGGCCGGGAACGCGGTTGGAAGCCCGTCGGGGTCCGCGGCGCCCTCGAAGGGGTGGTGGTGCTGTGCCGACGGCATCGAACCCGAGTCGAACCAGGCGTCGAGCACCGGAGCGACCCTGCGTGCAGTGCCTCCGCACCCCGCGCAGGCCAGCTCCACCTCGTCGACGAAGGGCCGGTGCAGGTCCAAGCCGTCGAGGTCCCGCCCGGCGCGTTCGGAGAGCTCTGCGATCGAGCCGATGCAGGTGTCGGTGCCGCAGTCGGTGCAGCGCCAGATCGGTAGCGGCGTGCCCCAGTAGCGGTCGCGCGACAACGCCCAGTCGACGTTGCCCTCGAGCCACTTGCCGAAGCGACCGTGGCGGATGTGCTCGGGATGCCATCCGATCTGCTCGTTGTTGGCCAGGAGCTGGCTGCGGTGCTCCGAGGTGCGAGCGAACCAAGAGGTCTTGGCCCAGTAGATGAGCGGGGTGCCGCAGCGCCAGCAGTGCGGGTAGCTGTGCTCGTAGGGCTCCTCGGCGATGAGCGATCCGAGCTGGTCCATCTCGGCGATGAGCTCCCGGTCGGCGTCCTTGACGAAGCGGCCCGTCAGCGACGGGACGGAGGCGTCGAACGCGGCGTCGGGTCCCACCGGGTTGAGCGCCGGCAGGTCCTGGGCTCGACCCACCGCGGCGTCCTGCTCGCCGAAGGCGGGCGCCAGGTGCACGATGCCCGTGCCGTCGTCGTCGCTGACGTAGTCGGCTGCCACGACCCGAAAGGCGCGCTCGGCCGTCGCGGCGTCGACCGCGAGCCGCTCGAGTGGGCGGCGGTAGCGCCATCCGGTCATCTGCGCGCCGGTCCACGAGTCGAGCACCCGGGCGTCGGGGTAGCGGCGTTGGGCGGCGGCCGCGCCGAGCACCAGGTCGCCGTGCCCGTCGGGATCGGCGAGACGCACGTAGCGCAGCGAGTCGCCGACGGCTGCGGCAACGTTGGAGACCAGCGTCCACGGCGTGGTCGTCCAGATGGCCAGGGAGGCACCGGCTGCGGGTCCGCTCAGGAGGGTGAAGCGCACGTACACGCTGGGGTCGACCACGTCGCTGTAGCCCTGGGCGACCTCGTGCGAGGACAGCGCGGTTCCGCAGCGGCCGCAGTAGGGGCTGACCCGATGGCCCTCGTAGAGAGCGCCTCGGTCCCAGAGGCGCCGGACCAGCCACCAGACCGACTCGACGTAGTCGTTGGACAGCGTCCAGTACGCGTCGTCGGTGTCGATCCAGGTGCCCGACCGCACCGTGAGCGAGGTCCAATCGGCCACGTAGCGCTCCACCGAGGAGCGGCAACGCTCGTTGAACTCGGCGATGCCGTAGGCCTCGATCTCGGCCTTGGTGGTCAGGCCCAGCTCGCGCTCGACCTCGAGCTCGACGGGCAGGCCGTGGCAATCCCACCCGCCCTTGCGTGGCACTTCGTGCCCGCGCATGGTCTGGAAGCGGGGGAAGATGTCCTTGAAGACCCGAGCCCACACGTGGTGCAGGCCTGGGCGGCCGTTGGCCGTCGGCGGCCCCTCGTAGAAGATCCACGGGGGCGAGCCGGCGCGCGCCGCCGCGGCGGCCGCCGGGACCCCGAGCCGGTCCCAGCGCTGCTGGACCCGGGCCTCCAGGGCGCGCAGGTCCAACGTCGGTTCGACCGGTCCCAGAGGCATGGGCCGGTAGGGTACCGAGTCCTCCATCGGGCCCCGACCGGGTTCGGTTGGGGCCCCGAGAGCCTCGGGTAGGATGCCGCACCCTTTCGCCCTTCGAGGATCGGACAGGCATGGCACGAGCCACCAAGGCGGCCGGCGAACCCACCTCCGCGTCGCCGCGCTCGACCCGCAAGGTCGACGGCACGGACAAGGCGGACGCCGCGGTCGCTGCCCGAGCGCCGGCCGAGGCCAACTCGACCGCCAAGAGCGCGTCGCCGGCCTCCAAGGCGGGGGGCAGGGCGAAGGCGTCGCGTACGAAGGATCCCGTCGCCAAGGCGCCCCCGGCGCCCCGGGTGGGCGTCAAGCTCGACAAGTTCCTCGAGGGTCAGCTCAAGGCGCTCGCGGCGGAGCGGGCCACCTACCTTCGCCAGGCCGAGTCGTTGCGGGCCGAAGCCGACCTGTTGGCCTCCGAGCGAGAGCCGGGCGACGTCCAGTTCGACGAGGAGTCCGGCGAGGGTGACACGCTCGCAGTCGAGCGCGAGCGCGACCTGGCCCTGTCCGCCCAGGCCCAGGCAGCCGTGGAGCAGATCGACCGGGCCATCGAGCGAATCGCCGACGGTTCCTACGGCACCTGCGCGTCCTGCGGGTCGGTCATTCCCAAGGAGCGGCTCAAGGCGTTGCCCTATGCCGCGCTGTGCGTCCAGTGCAAGAGCAGCATGGGCTTCACACGCCGGTAGGCGGCCACGCCGTCGGGCAGGGCGCGGCCCGCGGCAACCGGGCCCTGTTCGCCGGTCTCGTCGCCTCGGTCGTGGTGGTCGACCAGCTCACGAAGTGGGCGGCGTTGGAAGGCCTTGCCGACGGTCCTGTGCAGGTCGGCCCCGTGCAGCTTCGCCTCGTGCACAACGACGGTTCGGCGTTCGGCCTGGCGGGCGGCTCGACCACGGCCATCTCCCTTGTGGCGCTCGCGGTCACCGTCGTGGTGGGCAGGGCCGGGTGGCGCAGCGGCCGGACCCTGCCCACGGTGGGGTACGGCCTCGTCGCGTCGGGTGCGGTCGGCAACCTCGTCGACCGGGCCGCGCGCACGGGCGAAGGGCTGCTGGGCGGCCGGGTAGTCGACTTCGTCGACATCGGAGCCTGGCCGGTGTTCAACGTCGCCGACAGCGCCATCACCGTGGGGGCGGCCCTGCTGGTGCTGTGCTCGTGGCATCAAGCCGATCGGGAAGCCTCGTGAGGCTGTGGAGCGAGGTGATCCCACCCGCCCTGGCCGGCGAGCGCGTCGACCGGGTCGTGTCGATGGTGGCGGGAGTGAGCCGGGCCGCCGCCGCCGAGCTGGTGGGGGCAGGATCGGTCCGCATCGACGGTGCCGACGTGGGCGCCCGGAACCGTCGGGTCCGGGCCGGTGAACGCCTCGAGGTCGACGTCGCGGAGGCGGTCCCAGCGCCGGGGCCGGTGCCCGACGTTGCCCTGGAGGTGGTCTACGCCGACGACGACCTCCTGGTGGTGGACAAGCCCGCCGGGCTGGTGGTGCACCCCGGCGCGGGATCGCCCCAGCCCACCCTGGTGGCGGCCCTGGTGGCCCGCTACCCCGATCTGGCCGGGGTGGGGCCCGACCCGATCCGACCCGGGATCGTTCACCGCCTCGACAAGGGCACCTCTGGCCTGGTCGTCGTGGCGCGCACCGAGGCCGCTCACCGGGCGTTGGTGACCGCGCTGTCGGCGCGCCGGGTGCGGCGCCGCTACCGGGCCCTGGCCTGGGGCCACCCCAGAGCCGACCGTGCACTGGTCGACGCGCCCGTGGGTCGTTCCCGGCGCGACCCGACCCGCATGACGGTGACCGAGACCGGCAAGCCGGCCCGGACCCGCTACGAGGTGCTCGCACGCCACCCCGACCCCGCGGTGAGCGAGCTGGCCTGCGAGCTCGAGACGGGTCGCACCCATCAGATCCGGGTGCACCTGGCCGCCATCGGGCACCCCGTCGTGGGCGACGCCCGCTACGGGGGTGCCCGATCGGGCCTTGCGGTCGACCGCCCGTTCCTGCACGCCGAGCGCTTGGAGCTCGACCACCCTCGAACGGGCGAGCCGCTCAGCTTCGCGTCGCCGCTGCCGCAGGACCTGGAACGGGTCCTCGACGGCCTGGGCCGGCGCTGACGGGCGCCTCCGGCGACCCGGCGCCCGGCGAGCCGGGTACCTGTGCTGGGTCGAAGGGTGGATCTGCCTCACCGGCGCCCGGCCAGGGGCGTTCACCGCGGGCCATCGAGGCGAGGTCCCCGACGCTCACGCTGTCGAGGTGGCTTCGCATTCGTTCGCTGAACAAGGCCCACAGCGACAGCAGCACGCACTGGCCTTCGTGGTCGCACGCGCCGGCGGCGTGTGGCTCGCCGAAGTCGCCCAGCGCGATGGGCCCGTCGACTGCCGCGACGACGTCGCCCAAGGTGATGGTGCCCGCGTCGCGAGCCAGGACGTAGCCGCCGCCCACCCCGCGCTTGGAGCGCACGAGGCCGGCTCCCTTCAGAGCCAGCAGGATCTGCTCGAGGTACGGCTGGGGTAGGCCCGTGCGCTCGGCGATGTCCCGCACCGAGGTCGGCTGGGTGGGGTCTTCGCGCAGAGCGAGCGACAGCAGGGCGCGACTCGCGTAGTCGCCTCGCGTCGAGACCATCACCGCCCCTATCGTACGGCGGCCGACGTCGCGCGGCGGTGTCGGGGGTGCGCGGGCGCGCTACGGTCCCCCGGCCGTGGAGGTGGAACCCGTCCTGCCGTCCTACGACCAGGGCTGCGTCTCCAACCTGGTCCCGGCCCTGCTGGGCGCTTCGGCCTCCCCGGCCCCCTGGTTGCCCCGGATCGCGCTCGAGGCCGAGCAGGTCGTGCTGTTGGTGCTCGACGGGCTCGGAGCCGACCAGCTCGCGCAACGGGCGTCGTGCGCCCCGGCGATGCTGGCCATGCAGGGCGAGCCGATCACCACAGTCGCCCCGTCCACCACGGCCACGGCCCTGACCTCGTTGACCACCGGACTGGCCCCCGGCGACCACGGCGTCGTGGGGTACCGGATCGTCGTGGGCGGCGAGGTTCTCAACGTGTTGCGCTGGACCACCGGCCACGGCGACGCCCGCCGGTCGGTGCCCGCGGCCGCGCTGCAGCCCGTGGCCGCCTTCGCCGGCCAGTGCCCCGCTGTGGTCACCCGGGCCGAGTTCGTCCACAGCGGCTTCACCGCCGCCCACCTCGGCGGGGTTCGCTTCACGGGCTACCGCACCCCGGGCACGCTCGTGGCCGAGGTGAACCGCCTCGTGCGCGGGGGAGAGCCCTTCGTCTACGCCTACTACGAGGGCATCGACAAGGTCTCCCACGAGTACGGCCTGGGCGAGCACTTCGACGAGGAGCTCCGCCTGGCCGACAGCCTCGTGGCCCGGCTGCTCGAGACGTTGCCGGTGGGCACGGCGCTGGTGGTGACCGCCGACCACGGCCAGGTCGAGGTCGGAGACCGCGTCGTGCAGCTGCCCGGTGACGTCCTGGCCCACGTGGCCCTCCAGAGCGGTGAGGGTCGCTTCCGCTGGCTGCACGCCAGGCCGGGCCGGGCCCAGGCGCTGCTCGACGCAGCCCGTGAGCGGCTCGGTGGACTCGCATGGGTGCGAAGCCGCGACGAGGTCGCCGACCAGCGCTGGTTCGGGCCCCGCCTGTCCGACGAGGCGGTGGCCCGCCTGGGCGACGTGGCACTGGTGGCGCGCGAGGACGTGGCCTTCGCCGACCCCACAGACACCGGTCCGTACGATCTGGTCGGTCGTCACGGTTCACTCACCGCGGCGGAGATGCGCGTTCCGCTGCTGGTCGATCTGGCCCACTGAGGCGCCTCCCCGGTACGGGCCGCTCGGTAGGGTGGTCGCCGTGTCCGAGCACCACTCCGAGTTCCCTCCTGACGCCACCCCAGCACAGGGTGAGCTGGTCGTGCCCGATGCGGTCGGTGCCGACGGCGCCGACCAGCTCGAGGGTGAGTCGGTCAGCTCTCCCGCCAAGGTGATGCGCATCGGATCCATGATCAAGCAGCTCCTCGAGGAGGTCCGCCAGATCACGCTCGACGAGCCGGCCCGGATCCGCCTGCGCGACATCTACGAGACCTCCGTCGCCGAGCTGGGCGAGGTCCTGTCTCCGGACCTGCGCGATGAGCTGGGACGCCTGGCCCACCCCTTCGCCGACCCGTCGCCCTCCGAGGCGGAGCTCCGGGTGGCCAAGGCCCAGCTGGTCGGGTGGCTCGAGGGCCTGTTCCACGGGATCCAGGCCACCCTGTTCGCCCAACAGGTCTCGGCGCGGGCCCAACTCGAGCAGCTCCGGCGACAGCTCCCCCCCGGGGCGATGCCCGGAGGTCCAGGGGGCCCCGAGGTCGAATCCCGGCCCGGCACCTACCTCTGAACGTCGGCCCAGCGGCCGCGGGCCGGCACGGCCCCTTTCACGGCCCGACCAGCAGCGAGCCCTCGATCTCGTGCTGCTCACCCTCGTCGAGGTGCAACTCGATCGCCTCGGTGGCCGTATCGCCGGGGTCGATGCGCCCGATCGAGACCGGCACCCGCGTGCGGTCGACCTCGAGCTCGATCGAGCCGTGCCACCCGTAGTCGGTTCGGTTCGTCACCGCCACCAGCAGGCGGGACGGGTTGGCGGCCTCGGCGTCGACCGACAGGTCCAGCACCAGCCCGCCGCACAGCTCGCGGGCCTCGCTGGGCTCCTCCCCGGGTCCAGGCCGCTCGATCACCTGGGACGAGCCGATCAGCGCCCGGCCGCCCTCGACGCGGATCGAGAACGGGATGTCGCTGTCCTGCCGGCAGGTGAGGACGTGGGTCAGACCCCGAAGCGACGAGGTGCCCACCGGGATCAACAGGACGGCCACGAAGGCCACCATCGCGACCTGGGCACGTAGCGCGCTCGGCACCGCGCGAGCGTAACGGAACGGGTGGCGGGTCCCGTGGTGCCCTCCCCGAGGACTCCTTGCCGGGGCACTAGGTTGCGCCGGCGATGGTGGCCCTGCGCGAGCGCGTCCTCGGTCTCGGTTTCGTGCCCGCTCGGCGCCTTCTCGTCGCAACCGGCCTGGTCGTGCTGGCCGTGGTCGTGGCGACCCTGCTCGTTCGCGGTGTCGACGACGTCGAGGTCGCTGCCACCGTCTTGTTCGTGCCCGTGTTCGTCGCGTTCGTGTTCGGTGGTCCGGTCGGTGGCGTGGTCGCGTCGCTGGGTGCGATCGCGGTGTATGCAGCGCTGCGGGCGCCGGCGATCGACGTGGTGGGCGGGGGCGAGTACACGGGCCTGCTCGTGTCGCGTTCGGCCGCCTACCTGCTGTTCGGGGTGGTCGGTGGCTGGTCCACGAAGGTCCTCGAGGACTCCCTCGACAAGCTCGAGATGGTCGACCGCGTCGACGATGCCACCGGGTTGGGCAACGCCCGGCACCTGCTGTTGCAGACCGATCTGGAGCGCTCCCGCGCCGCCCGCTACCGCACCCTGTTCTCGGTGGTGGTGCTCGACGTGCCCGCGGCGCCGCTCGACGCGCTGGGCCGCCGGCGTCGGCGCCAGGTGCTGCGCGAGCTCGGTCGCCGCCTCGCGGCGGCGGTGAGGACGGTGGACCACGTGGTGCACGTCCGCGACGGCGACCTGCACCGCCTCGTGGCTGTCCTGCCCGAGACCTCCGCCGAGGGCGCCGAGGTGTTCCGCGGCCGGTTCGAGGACCGGGTCGTGGCCCTGCTGGCCGAGCGGGGCGTGGCGGTGGACGGAGACGTCCGGTCCTCGGCGTGCACCGTGCCCGGTGACGACGACCGCCTCGACGCTCTACGGGCCCGCTTCGCCGAGCTCGACCGCCACGAGCACGGCCCGCGTCCCGTCGACTCCGCGCCGTCTCACCGAGCGTGAGGGCGGGAACGCCGACCCGCGCCCGGAGCTACCCTCGGCCGGTGCACGACACGCGTGCGATTCGCCGCCGATGACCGACAGCTTCGCTCACCTCCACGTGCACACCGAGTACTCGATGCTCGACGGCGCGGCCCGGGTGGGCGACGTCGTGGCCGCTGCCGCCGCCGACGGTCAGCCGGCTCTGGGGATCACCGACCACGGCAACATGTACGGGGTCCTGGACTTCTACCGGGCCTGCCGGGCGGAGGGGGTGCGCCCGGTCATCGGCTCGGAGCTGTACATGGCCCACGATTCGCGCTCCGAGCGTCCGGCCCGCCGGGGCCGCATCGACGACAGCGGTGGCGATGCGGAGGGTGGCCGCAAGCTCTACTACCACCTCACCGCGCTGGCCGAGAACGCGGCCGGCTACCGCAACCTCATCCAGCTCTCGAGCCGCGCCTACCTGGAGGGCTACTTCTACAAGCCCCGCGTCGACTGGGACCTGCTCGCCGAGCACCACGAGGGGCTCATCGTCACCACCGGGTGCCTGGGCGGCCACGTGCTGCAGGCCCTGGCCCGGGGCGACGAGGCGGGTGCCCACGCCGCCGCCGGCCGGCTCCAGGACATCTTCGGGCGGGACAACCTCTTCGTCGAGCTGCAGGACCACGGCATCGCCGAGCAGCGGCGCACGAACCCGATGCTGGTCGAGCTGGCCCGCCGCATCGGGGCACCGGTGCTGGCCACCAACGACAGCCACTACGTCGCGCGCGGTGACGCCGTCGCCCACGACGCCCTGCTGTGCGTGCAGACCGGCTCGCTGATGAGCGATCCGGACCGCTTCAAGTTCCACGGCGACGAGCACTACCTGAAGCCGGCGGCGGAGATGCGCTCGTTGTTCGACGAGCTGCCCGAGGCTTGCGACAACACCCTGTGGATCGCCGAGCGCGCCGACGTGGAGATCACCTTCGGAAAGCCCCAGCTGCCGGAGTTCCCCCTGCCCGAGGGCTTCGAGGACGACGTCAGCTACCTACGCCACCTGACGCTGCTCGGAGCCCGGCGGCGCTGGGGGGACCAGCTGCCCGACCACGTCGCGGACCGGTTGGCCTACGAGCTGTCGGTGATCGCCTCGATGGGGTTCTCGTCGTACTTCCTCATCGTGTGGGACCTGATCCGCCACGCCCGCGAGAGCGGCATCCGGGTAGGCCCCGGCCGGGGGAGCGCTGCGGGGTGCGCGGTGGCCTACGCCCTGGCCATCACCGACCTCGACCCGATCCGCTACGACCTTCTCTTCGAGCGGTTCCTGAACCCGAGCCGGGTGTCGATGCCCGACATCGACATGGACTTCGACTCCCGCTTCCGCGACGAGATGATCCGCTACGCAGCGGAGCGCTACGGGCGGGACCACGTCGCGCAGATAGTCACCTTCTCCACCATCAAGGCTCGCGCGGCGGTGCGCGACGCGGCGCGGGTGCTGGGCCATCCCTACGCGGTGGGCGATCGGGTGGCCAAGGCGATGCCGCCGCTGGTCATGGGCCGTGACACGCCGCTGTACGCCTGCCTGGTTCCGCACCCCAAGTTCGAGGACGGCTACAAGATGGCCGCCGAGCTGCGCGAGATGTACGAGGCCGACCCCGACGCCCGACAGGTGATAGACGTCGCCAAGGGCCTAGAGGGGCTGCGCCGCCAGGACGGGATCCACGCCGCTGCGGTGGTCATCACCCGCGAACCGCTCACCGAGCACCTGCCCGTGCAGCGCAAGCCTGCCGCCGGCCAGGACCCGGTCGAAGCCCCGCTGGTCACCCAGTTCGAGATGAACGGGGTGGAGTCCCTGGGCCTGCTCAAGATGGACTTCCTGGGTCTGAGGAACCTCGACGTGATCGCCGACACGCTCGGTGTCATCTCGGCCACCCGCGGCATCGACTTGGACATCGACGCCGTGCCCCTCGACGACGAGAAGACCCTGGCGATGCTGTGCCGGGGCGAGTCGGTGGGCGTGTTCCAGCTCGAGGGGACCTCCATGCGGGCGCTGATGCGCTCGCTGGCACCGTCCAGCTTCGAGGACGTGGCCGCCCTGGTGGCGCTGTACAGACCCGGGCCGATGGCGGCGAACATGCACAACGACTACGCCGATCGCAAGAACGGCAGGGCGCCGGTCACCTACTTCCACCCTGACGCCGAGGAGATCCTCGCCGACACCTACGGCTTGATGATCTACCAGGAGGCGGTGATGCGCGTCGCCCAGCGCTTCGCCGGCTACACGCTCGCCCAGGCCGACAACCTGCGCAAGGCGTGCGGCAAGAAGGTTCGCGAGCTGATGGCCAAGGAGCGGGCGGCCTTCGTCGAAGGGGTCGAGGCGACCGGCTACGGCCGCCAGCTCGGCACCGAGCTGTTCGACGTGATCGAGCAGTTCGCCGACTACGCCTTCAACAAGTCCCACAGCTTCGGCTACGGGCTGATCGCCTACCAGACCGCCTACCTCAAGGCTCACTTCCCGGCCGAGTACCTCGCAGCGCTGCTGACCAGCGTCAAGACGAACCTGGACCGGGCCGCCGTCTACCTGGCCGAGTGCCGGGCCATGGGCATCGAGGTGCTCGTGCCCGACGTCAACCGCTCCGTGGCCGACTTCACGCCGGTGATCGAGACCGACGCCGACGGCACCGAGCGGGCATCGATCGTGTTCGGCCTGTCCGCCGTGCGCAACGTGGGCGAGGGTCTCGTCTCGCTGCTGGTGGCCGAACGGACCGCCAACGGCGCGTTCGCGGACTTCTACGACTTCGCAGAGCGGGTCGACTACGCCGTTCTCAACAAGAAGACCGTGGAGGCCCTCGTCAAGGCCGGCGCCTTCGACGGGCTCGGGCACCCTCGGAAGGGTCTGCTGGAGGCCTTCGAGGGCATCATCGACGACGTGGTCGCTCGTCGCCGCGAGCGCGACGTGGGGATCCTGTCGCTGTTCGACGACGGCGCGCAGCTCGGCGATGGCGAATCCTTCGTGCAGCGCCGGGCGATCGAGGCGGTCGAGTTCGACAAGCGCGAACGGCTGGCCTTCGAGAAGGAGATGCTCGGCCTCTACGTGAGCGACCATCCGCTGCTGGGGGTCGAGGCGGCCCTCGCCAGGCGCTGTGACGCAGCGCTGGGGGAGCTGGCCGACCTGCCCGACGGCGCCGTGCGCGACTTCGGCGGGGTCGTGACCACCCTGTCGCGCAAGTGGACCCGCAGGGGCGACCTGATGGCGGTGTTCACCCTCGAGGACCTTCAGGCCAGTGCCGAGGTGATGGTGTTCCCCAAGGCGATGGCGACGCACGGTCACAAGCTCGCCGAGGACGCGATTGTCGTGGTGCGCGGCCGCGTCGACAAGCGCGAGGACCAACCCAAGCTGGTGGCCACCGACATCGAGGTGTTCGAGCCACCCGCGGCCTGGGGTCCGCTGCGGGTCAAGGTCGCCCCCCACGTCCTGTCCGAACCGCTCATCGAGGACCTCAAGCGGGTCCTGTCGGACCACCCGGGTGATTCGCCCGTGCTCGTCCACCTGGGCGAGCGCCAGGTGCTGCGCCTCCCGGCGGACTGGCAGGTCGACCCGGCCCCGGGCCTGCTCGCCGAGCTGCGGGCCATGTTCGGCCCGTCTGCCGTGATCCTCTCCTCGGTCCCCGGAGCCGCCTGAGCAGGAGGTTCGCGCCCGCGTCGGTTTGCGGCCGGCGGCGCTGGCGACTGGACTGGAGGTACCCGAGAACCGACCAGGAGGCCCTGCCGCGAATGTCGATCCAGGTCGAGACCAAGGACTGCACCGCACTGGGCGACGCTGAGCTGGCCGAGATGGCCGATGTGTGCGCCGAGGGTGGGATTCCCCACGAGCTCGGGCACCTCTCCAAGCAGATGGAGAACTGGGTCCTGGTCGCGCAGGCCCGGGAGGGTGAGCGGCTCAAGGGTTTCGCGTTCTCGACCCTCGAGCGCATCGGCGGCACGCCATCGGTGCTGATCGGTCTCGGAGCGGTCAAGCGGACATCCAAGCGGGACACGGTCGTGCGCGCCATCGTGGCCGAGGAGCTCCGGCGCGCCGTGCTGGCCTTCCCCGACGAGGACGTGTTGGTCGGCATGCGCCTGGTCGAGCCGTCGGGCTTCGAGGTCCTGCGCTCGCTCGACGACATCGTCCCTCGTCCCGATCACCGCGCCTCGGGCGAGGAGCGTGCCTGGGGCCGCAGGCTCGCAAAGCGGTTCGGCATAGACGCCGCCGCCTACGACGACCGCTCCTTCGTCGCCACCGGCGACGGCTCGCTGCCCGACGTGTTCGACCACGCCACGGCCCGCAGCGAGACCGTCGACCCGGCCGTCGAGGCTCTCTTCGCCAAGCTCGACCCCGGCCGCGGCGACTCGCTGGTCGTGTTCGGCTGGGCCATGGCCGAGGACCTCGCCAAGCTGGTCTGAGGGGCCCGAGAGCGAGGGTTCGGCGGGCCGGCGAGGCGCGCGTGGAGCTGTCCGCCGCCGTGCGGGCCCGGCGCATGGTGCGCGCCTTCACCGACGATCCGGTCGCAATCGAGGCGATCGAGGGCCTGGTCGACCTGGCCCGGCGGGCGCCTTCGGCCGGTCACGTCCAGGGCAGGGCGTTCGTGTCGCTGTCGGGCCCCCAGACCCGGCGGTACTGGGACGTCGCGCTGCCCGAGGGGCGCCGCGAGAGCTTCGCCTGGCCCGGCCTGGTCGCAGCTCCGGCGCTGATCGTGTGCCTCGCGCGCCCCGCGGCGTGGGTCGAGCGCTACGCCGAGCCCGACAAGGCGACCTCGGGCCTCGGTGCGGGTGCCGACGCCTGGCCGGTTCCGTACTGGTGGGTCGACGCCGGGATGGCAGCCGAGCACATCCTGCTCGGGGCGACGGCCGCCGGCCTGGGCGCCTGCTTCTTCGGCCTGTTCGACCACGAGGTGGCGGTCCTCGACGCCCTCGGGGTGCCGGCGGGTTGGCGGGCGGTGGGCACCGTCGCGCTCGGCCATCCGGCTGCGGACCGTCCCGGCCGCTCCGCGGCGCGGCTCCGCTCCCCGCTGGCCGAGGTGTGGCACCGCGGGGCCTGGTGACCGGTGGGGTTCACCCCGTCGAGAAGCTGTCGAGCTGGGCTGCCAGGGTGGTCGCGTCTGCAGCGGGCAGCGCGCAGACGTAGCCGCGACATGCATAGGCCGATCCGTCGGCGCGCCCGGACCACAGGGGCCCCTCGGTGCGCTCGCCCCAGGCCAGCACCGCGGTCGGCAGGAACCTGGCCCTGACGGTGTCGAGCAGGTCTGGCCTGTCGCCGGCGACGACGATCTCGACCGGCCGCAGGACCGCTTCGAGCGCGGCCAGCGACTGGCCGAAGGCAGCGGGTTGCGACACGGCGAGCCGACCGACGAGACGGAGCACGTCGCGTGCCGCGTCGTGGTAGCGCTGCGAGCCGGTCAGCGCGCCCAGCCGGGCCAGGGCCAACGCGGCCATCCCGTTGGCGCTGGGCGTGGCATCGTCGGTGAGGTCCTTGCCCGACACGACCAGGCGCTCGGCGTCGCGCCCCGAGGTGAGCACCCCTCCGCGCTCGTGGTCCCAGAACAGCTCCAACAGCGCGTCGGCGGCGGTGGTGGCCTCCCGCAGCCAGCGGGCCTGGCCGGTGGCCTCCGCCAGGCGGCAGAAGGCGTCCACCAGGGCCGCGTGGTCGGCGGCGAAGGCAAGGTGGCGGGCTCCGCCGTGACGTTGCCAGGCCCGCAACCACCGACCGTCGCTGCGGCGCAAGGTGGTCAGCAGGAAGTCGGCGCAACCCACCGCGGCGTCGACCCAGCCCGGCTCGCCGGACGCCGCCCCGGCCTCGGCAAGAGCCGACACCGCCAGCGCGTTCCACTCGGTGAGCACCTTGTCGTCGAGGGCCGGCGGCACCCGGGTGGCCCGGTGGGCCAGCAGCGCCACCCTGGCAGCCTCGACCTCCGCAGGGCGCTCCAGCACTCCGGGGCGCTCGAGGCGGTTGAGCACTGTCGCACCCTCGAAGTTGCCATCGGGGCGGACTCCGTACCAGTCGAGCACGAGATCGAGGTGTCGCCCGAGACCGGCTGCCTCGAGAACCTCGGCCACCTCTGCGGGGGTCCACACGTAGTACCGCCCCTCCACGCCCTCGCTGTCGGCGTCCTGCGCGCTCGACAGCCCGCCCTCGGGCTGCGCGAGCTCGCGCAGCACGTATCGGACGGTCTCGGACATCACCTGGTGGTGACGCTGATGACCGGTCACCTGCCAGCCGTGCAGGTACAGCCTGATGAGCTGGGCGTTGTCGTAGAGCATCTTCTCGAAGTGCGGGACGAGCCAGCGCCCGTCGACCGAGTAGCGGGCGAAGCCCCCGGCCAGGTGGTCGTAGATGCCGCCGGCCGCCATGCGGTCCAGGCTCAGCTCGGCGGCGGCCCGCGCGGCCGCGGCGTGTGGGCCTGCGCGCACCGCGGCGCGCCACAGAGCGTCGTGGGCCAGCACCTGGGGGAACTTGGGGGCCCCGCCGAAGCCGCCCCAGGTGGCGTCGTGCACGCCGAGCAGGCGGGCGACGGCTTCGTCGAGCTCGTCGGGTGCGGGGATCGCCTCGACCGGGTCGAGCTGCGCGGTGCGGCCCAGCTCGGCGGTGAGCCGGCCGGCCTGCTCGACGAGGTCCGCGCGCCGCGTTCGCCACAGCTCGTCGACGCGCTGGCACAGCTCTACGAAGCCCAGGGCCTGTCCGCGGCTGTCGCGCGGGAAGTAGGTGCCGGCGAAGAACGGCCGGCCGTCGGCGGTGGCGAACACGGTCATGGGCCACCCCCCGCTGCCGGTCATGGCCTGGGTCGCCTCCATGTACACGTCGTCGACGTCCGGGCGCTCCTCGCGATCCACCTTCACAGCCACGAAGGCCGCGTTGACGACCGCCGCCACCGCGGGGTCCTCGAAGGACTCGTGCGCCATGACATGGCACCAGTGGCACGCCGAGTAACCGATCGAGATCAGCACCGGCACGTCGCGCCGTTCCGCCTCCGCGAACGCCTCCGGACCCCAGGGCCACCACTGCACCGGGTTGTCGGCGTGTTGTCGCAGGTAGGGGCTGGACTGGTCGGCGAGCCGGTTCACCCGTCCACCCTAGGGGTGCCTCAGCCCCCGTCGGCCCTGTCTGGCTGGACCGCCGCCGCGAGGGCTGCACGGCGCACCTTGCCGGATCCGGTGCGGGGCAGGGACCTCACCAGGTGCAGGGATCGGGGGGCTGCGTAGGGCGCCACCCGGTCGCGCACCACGGCGCGCAGGGAATCCAGCGTCGGTGGCGCCGTGTCGCTCTCTGGCACCACGACCGCCACCACCCGCTGGCCCCACTCGGGATCGGGCACACCTACCACCGCCACCTCGGCCACGCCTGCGACCTGCGCGAGAGCGGCCTCGACCGGTGCGGGCCACACGTTCTCGCCACCGGTGATGATCAGGTCCCCGCGCCGACCCTCGACCCGCAGGCGCCCTCCGTCGATGCGGCCCATGTCACCGGTGGCGAACCAGCCCCCGGAGTCCACGGGCACGGTGCCGTCGCGGTAGGCGCGCAGCAGCATCGGGGCTCGTACCAGTATCTCGCCGTCCCGGGCGATGTCGAGCTCTACGCCGTCGAGGGGCCGGCCGTCGTAGGCGATCCCGCTGCCGGTCTCGGTCATCCCGTAGGTGCTGACCACGTTGGGGTCCAGGTCGTCGGGCGGGGCCTGCCCGCCGAGGAGGATGCATCTCCAGAGGCCGGGATCGATCCGGCGGAGCGCGGTCGGCACGAGCGACACGAGCGTGGCGCCGGCCCGGGCCGCAGCGTCAACCGCTGCCGCGTCGAAGCGTTCGTGGGCCGTCAGCGCCGTGCCGCTGAGCAGCGCCCGCATGATCACCGAGAGCCCCCCGATGTGGGCTGCTGGCAGGCATGACAACCAGCGGTCCCTTGTCGGGTCGACACCGAGGGCCCGGGTCGATGCCAGCGCGGAGGCCTCCACCGCCGCGTGGGTGAGCACGACCGCCCGCGGGGCGCCCGTGGTGCCCGACGTCGCGATCACCACGGCATCGCCGTCCTCGACGGGACGGCCCGCCTCCAGACGGTGCCGGATCCCGGAGCGGTCGACGACAGCGGTTGGTGCCAGGGTGCCCAGCACGGCAGACCGCGGCGTCGCCGCCAGGCGCCCGTCGATCGGGGCCACGGCGTCGCCGGCGTCCCAGGCCGCCTCGAGCGCGGCGACGAGCGTGGGCCCGGCGCAGTCCAAAGCGACGAGTTCGCGCATCGCAGCGGACTGTAGGAGGCTGGATCGGTGGCGTTGTCGACCTGGATCGCGGGCGCCCGGCCACGCACGCTGCTCACCGCCACCGTACCTGTGGCGGTCGGTACCGCATGCGCAGCGGGGCGGGTCGATGTGATCGGGTGGCGGGCGCTGACCGCGGGGGTGGTCGCCGTGGCGCTGCAGGTGGGGACCAACTACGCCAACGACTACAGCGATGGTGTTCGCGGGACCGACGACGCGGCCAGCAGGATCGGCCCGGCGCGACTCGTCGGCTCGGGCCTGGTCGCGCCAGGGGCGGTCAAGGCGGCGGCGTTCGCGTCGTTCGGCGTCGCCGCGCTCGCCGGCCTGGCCCTGGCCGTGGCGGTGGGCCCCGAGCTGATCGGGGTGGGGGCCGCGGCGATCGCCGCCGGGTGGTTCTACACCGGTGGCCCCAGGCCGTACGGCTACCTGGGCCTGGGCGAGGCCTTCGTGTTCACCTTCTTCGGCCTCGTGGCCACGATGGGATCGGCCTACGTGCAGACGGGCTCGCTCGACGCCGTCTCGTTCTGGGCAGCGGTGCCCGTCGGGCTGCTGGCCACGGCGCTGCTGGTCGTCAACAACCTCCGGGACATCCCGGGTGACACCGCCGCCGGCAAGCGCACCCTCGCTGTGCGCCTCGGTTCGGCCGACACGAGGACGCTCTACGCCTTGCTCGTCCTCGGCGCGGTGCTGGCAGTGGTCCCCGTGGCCCTTGCTGGCCGGGTCGCGGCGCTGGTGGCGCTCGGTGCCGTGGCGGTCGCAGCGGGGCCGGTGCGCATCGTGGTCGGCGGGGCCGACGGCCCGGCGCTGATCGCCGTGCTGGCGGGCACGGCACGGGTGCAGCTGGTGCTGGGCGTGCTGCTGACGCTGGGGGTCTGGGCGTCGGGCTGAGCGGCTCGGCTGTCCGGATCGGCTGCTCCGGGTCGGGCGTCCCGGGTCGGGCGTCCCCTGGTCGGCTGGTCACAGGCCGTGCTCGGCCAGCCAGGGGCGCAGCAGGCCGACGAAGGCGTCGGGCCGTTCGAGGTGCGCTGCGTGGCCGGCCCCCTCGACCGTCGCGAACGTGGCGTTCGGGCCCACGGCCTCGGCCAGGCGACGGCCCAGGGCCACGTACTTCGAGTCGAGCTCACCGGCCACCACCAGCACGGGCATGGACAGGCGTTCGAGGCGGTGCCAGGTCGGGTCCTGGCTGCCGGCGCCAGCCTGGTCCAGGCTCGACACGAGACCCTCGACGGTGTTCTCCATGCGCTCCATGCGATGGGCCCGATCCTCGGGCAGGGTGGCGAACAGCGGCTGGCGCAGCCAGCGATCCAGGAAGTCGAGCACCCCGTCGGCCTCGATCGATCGGGCCAGCTCGGTGTCACGGCGGCGCCTCTGCGCACGTTCGGCGGGGTCCTCGATCCCCGCCGTGCCGCTGATGAGCACCAGCCCCCGTACGAGCTCGGGGTTCGACAGTCCGAGGTGCAGAACGAAGCGGGCGCCCAGCGAGTAGCCGAGGTAGGTGCTCTCGCCCCCCTCGTCGGCGATCAGCCGACCTCCCGTTCGCAGGCCGGCCATGACATCGGCGGACCGGCCGTGCCCGGGCGCGTCGACGCGCACGACCTTGTGGTCGCGGGCCAGCTCGGTCGGCAAGGGTCCCCAGCACCGCCGGGTCTGGGTGAAGCCGTGGACAAGGGTGAGCACCGGCCCGGCGCCGTCGGCCTCGGAGTGCAACAACATGGTGCGATGCTCGCAGACCGGCAGGACAGGGCGCCCTCGCGGGTGCTGTCGCCGGGAGGGGCCGGGCGCCCCACCGGGCTCCGGCGGCCCATGGGGCAGGATGGCTGCCCGTGGAGCCCGCCGACCTGACCGCCACGTTCTGCGCCACAGTGGTCGACGAGTGGGTGCGGGCCGGGCTCTCCCACGCCGTGGTCTGCCCCGGGTCACGGTCCACCCCTATGGCGTTGGCGTTGGCGGCCCGCTCCGAGATCGCGCTGGCGGTGCAGCCCGACGAGAGGTCGGGGGGGTTCATGGCGCTCGGCGCCGGCAAGGTGTCGGGGCACCCGGCGCTCGTCCTGACGACGTCGGGCACTGCCGCGGCCGAGCTGCACCCGGCAGTGGTCGAAGCCGACCTCGCCGGTGTGCCGCTGCTGGTGTGCACGGCCGACCGTCCCCCCGAGCTGCGTGACGTCGCCGCCGCGCAGACGATCGACCAGGTGCGGCTCTATGGCGGCGCACCCCGGTGGTTCTCCGACCCGGGACCCGCGGTGGGCCTTCCGTCCGAGCGGTGGCGACCGTGGGCGGCGCGCGCCATCGCGGCCACGACGGGACGCCGGCCGGGCCCGGTCCACGTCAACCTGGCCCTGCGCGAGCCCCTGGTCGGCCGGGCGGGAGCCCTGCCGCCCGGCCGACCCGACGGAGGACCGTGGTCGCTCGCCATGCGCGCAGCCGTGGGCGCATCCTCTCCCTCGCCTGACCTCTGGGCAACGGTCGGTGCCCCGGGCGTGGCCGCGTCGGGTTCGGGCCTCGGGTCGTTGGTGGGCGAGCGCTTCGCGCGCCGACGTGGGGTGATCGTGGCCGGGTCGGGTTCGGGGTCACCGGAACGGGTGGAGGCCCTCGCGACGGCTCTGGGGTGGCCGGTGCTCGCCGACGCCACGGCACCGGCCCGGCGGGGCTCACCGGTGGTGGTCGCCCACGCCGATGTCGTGCTGCGCGCCCCGCTGACAGCCGCCCGCCTGGCGCCCGAGGTGGTCTTGCGCCTCGGCGGCCAGCCCGCGTCCCGGGTGCTGGGGGAGTGGCTCGCCGCCTCGGGTGCGTTCGAGGTGGTCGTGGCCGGAGCGGGGGTGTGGGCCGACCCGGACGGGACGGCGGCGGTCGTCGTCGACGCCAGCGTCGACGAGGCTCTCGCCGAGTGGCTGGCCGCGCTGTCGTCCCTGCGCCCGCCGGCGCCCGACGTTGCTGGGCGTCGCGGCGCGGGCGGCGCCAGAGGTGGCCGTGGCGCGGAAGGCACCAAGGGGGAGGACCGCGCGCAGGGCCGGACCGACCCGCTGCCGGTTGCCGCGCCGGCCAAGTGGCTGACCACGTGGCGCAACGTCGACGCCGCCGCCGGAGCCGCCATCGACGCCGCCCTGGCCCGCCACGGCCCGGGGGAGCCCACCGTGGCCCGCGCCACGTCGGGGGCGTTGGCCGAGGGCAGCGTCCTCGTCGTGTCCTCCTCGATGCCGATCCGGGATCTGGAGTGGTACGCGCCGCCGCGGGCCGGCCTCGAGGTGCTCGCGAACCGGGGTGCGAACGGGATCGACGGCGTGGTCTCCACCGCGGTCGGGGTGGCATGGACTGGCCGGCGCACTGCGCTGCTGATCGGAGACCTGGCCCTGATCCACGACAGCAACGGCCTGCTGGGCGCCGCCGGGCGGGATCTCGACCTGGTCGTGGTGGTGATCGACAACGACGGTGGCGGGATCTTCTCGATGCTGGCCCAGGCCTCCTCGGTCGACAGGGGCGTCTTCGAGCCCCTGTTCGGCACACCCCACGGCCTCGACCTCGCCGCGCTGCTCGAGGCTCGACGCGTGCCGACCACGGTGGTGGGGCCCGATGCCCGCTCGGTGGGGACCGCGGTGGCGGCGGCCCAGGCCGCAGGTGGCGTGCGGGCGGTGCTGGTGCGCACCAGCCGAAGCGCGAACGCGGCGCTGCACCGGGCGCTGGGCGCTGCGGTGGTGGCCGTGCTCGACAAGCGGAGCTGACGCTCCGCGACGAGCGCCACCCGGCGGGCGCGCCGGGGACACCCGGCCGAGTCCCGAGGGCGGGGAGTAGCGTCGCCGCGTGGTTCGGTCCCCCCGCCGGACGAAGATCGTGGCTTCCGTCGGTCCGGCGTCTCGCTCGCCCCACGTGCTGGCGGCGCTGCTCGACGCCGGTACCGACGTGGTGCGCCTGAACGTGTCGCACGGAGGGGTCGACGCGACCCTCGACCAGCTGCGCGCGGTCCGCCGGGCCGCCCGGGCGGCGGGACGACCCGTCGGGGTGCTCGCCGACCTGCCCGGCCCCAAGGTGCGCGCGGCGAGCTTCGGCGAGGGGGGCGTCGATCTGGACGACGGGGCGACGGTGCGCCTGGTCGACGCCGCGCCGGACGCCACCTCCGACGCCTCGACGATCGCCATCGACCTGGCCGGCGCCACCGCCGCGTTGCGCGCCGGCGACGTGGTGCCCCTGGGCGACGGTGGGCTGCGGCTGCTCGTGGAGGGCGAGGGCGAGCCGGCATCGGCCCGGGTGCTGGGTGCGGGGCGCATGGCTGGCCGACCGGGGGTGACGTTGCCCGACGGGCGGGTGGAGCTGGCGGCGCCGACTCCGGGCGATCTCGCCGCGCTGGAACGCCTAGTCGCTGCGGACGTGGACGCAGTGGGCCTGTCCTTCGTGCGTTCGAGCGACGACGTGGCGGCCCTGCGGCGCGCCGCCGGGCCGGGCGGCCCGATGATCGTGGCCAAGATCGAGACCGCCGCCGCCGTCGACGCCCTCGACGACGTGGTCCACGCTGCCGACGGGGTCATGGTCGCCCGCGGCGACCTCGGGGTGCGCGTGCCCCTCGAGGAGGTGCCCCACATCCAGAAGCGGGTGATCCGTGCCGCTGTCGCGCACGGCAAGCCCGTGATCACGGCCACGCAGATGCTCGAGTCGATGGTCACCAGCCCGGTTCCCACGCGCGCCGAGGTGACCGATGTGGCCAACGCCGTCTTCGACGGCACCAGCGCTGTGATGCTGTCGGGGGAGACCGCTGTCGGCGCCCACCCCGTGGAGGCCGTGGCGGCGATGGCCCGCATCACCGCTCGGGCCGACCAGGCCTTCGATCACCAGTCGTGGGGCCTGCGCCTCGGCCAGGAGCAGATGGCGCGCCTGGCCGACGCACCGGCCACGGTGAGGATCACCTCGGCTATCACCGCCGCTGCCTGGCGGGTGTCGATGGAAGCGGACCTGGCCGCCATCGTGGCCTGCACCCGCAGCGGGGCCACGGCGCGCATGATCAGCCGGTTCCGGCCCCGCTGCCCGATCCTGGCCGCCACTCCCTCTGCGCGCACGGCCCGGCAACTGGCGATGGCGTGGGGGATCCAGCCGATCCTGGTCGACGAGCACCCCACCACCGACGACATCGTGTGGCACGCCGTCGAGCGGGCCGCGGCCCTGGGCTTGGTTCGCCCCGGAGACCTCGCCGCCGTGCTGGCGGGCTCGCCCAGCGACACCGAGCCGACCACCGACGTGCTGCGCCTGGTGCGGGTGCGGTGATGACTCCCCACGCCGGGGTCACACCCGGATGAGCGCCCCCAGCATGGCCTGGAGCTTGGCCTGGGTCTCGGCGAGCTCGGCGTCGGGATCGCTCTGGGCCACGATGCCGTTGCCGGCGAAGACCCGGGCGCGGGTGCCGTGGATCTCGCCGCAGCGGATCGCCACCGCCCAGGTGCCGTTGCCCTCCCGGTCGACCCAGCCCACCGCTCCGCCGTAGCGGCCCCGGTCGAGCCCCTCGTGTGCGGCGATCCACCCGAGGGCACCCGCACGTGGCCAGCCGGCCACGGCCGGCGTCGGGTGCAGGGCGGCGACCAGGTCGAGCACCGATGGCAGCGGGCTCGAGAGGCGCCCCTCCACCAGGGTCGCCAGATGGCTGACGTTCGCCACCTCGACCACCGAGGGATCGGGCTCGTAGTCGAGGTACGAGCACCAGTCGACCAGCGTCTCGTACACCATGTCGATGGTCACCTGGTGCTCGTGGCGGTAGCCGGGGGAGTCGACCAGGGCGGCCGCGCGCCGGGCGTCGGTGCGGGGATCACCGGCGCGCGGCGCCGTGCCGGCCATGGGTTGGGAGCGGACCTCGGGCCCGTGGCGGGACACCAGCAGCTCGGGGCTGGCGCCGAGGAAGCCGTCGAGGTGGTACAGGTAGCAGCCGGGGTAGCCGGCGCGGAGCCTGCCGAGCACAGCGGCGACGTCGAAGGGTTCGTCGGAGTCGACGACCACCTCCCGGGCCAGGACCACCTTGCGGAGCCCGTCGGGGTGCGGAGCCTGGGCCCGCAGCTCGGCGGCCGTGCGCGCCACCAGCTCGCGCCAGTGCGCCGCGGGTCGGGACGGGGCGATGGTGAGCCGCCCCGGAGCCCGTGGCGCGCCGGGCGATGCCCGGCGCCCTGGGGGAGGGGTGCTGCGTCCGGCCCGTTCCGAGTCCCGTCGCGGTCCGACCGTGGTCACCCAGCAGGTGCCGTCGGTGTCCCGTCCCCAGATCTTGGCCGGCACGACGAGCTCGGCCGGCGCGTCGGGCAGGAAGGGCAGCGCCCCGAACGCGACCGGGCCGGATCCGGGTCGTTCGATCTCGTCGTCGACCTCGATCCCGTCGAGCACCGCGGCCACGTCGGAGAGGCCGGCTCGGATCGCCACCCCGGTCCCCCCCAGCCCGGCCCCGCCCCGCTCGAACAGCACGCCGCCCGTGGCGACCACTGCGGCCAGGTCGACCTCGCCGCTGAGGCGGCGGGTGCGCGCAAGCAGAGCTTCGCCCGCTGCGGGGCTCGCCTCGCCACCCGGGTCAGCGGGCACGGGTGGCGGTGACCAGTTGGGCGATGCCGGCCGACAGCAGGGTCCGGTGCACGCCCGAGAAGCCGGTGTGGGCGAGTTGGGCGAGCATGGCCGAAGGCTCGGGAAGGTAGGCGACCGAGCGAGGCAGGTAGCGGTAGGCCGACGCGTCGGACAGGGCCGCCCCGATCCGGGGGACCACCCGACCGAAGTAGACGCGGTGACCCGCAGCCAGCAGCGGGTTGGCGGGCTCCGCCACCTCGAGCAGGGCGATCCGGCCACCGGGGCGCACGACGCGGGCGAGCTCGGCGAAGAAGGGCTCCAGGGCACGCAGGTTGCGCAGGGCGAAGCCGCACGTGGCTCCGTCCACCGCGCCGTCGGGCAGGGGCAGGCACAGGGCGTCGGCCTGCACGAGCGGCACCTGCGTGCGCGCCGAGCCGAGCATGCCGAGCGACAGGTCCGCCCCGACCGGTGAGAAGCCCGCTCTGGACAGGTCGCGGCACAGGTCGCCGGTGCCGCAGGCCAGGTCGATCACCCGAGCGCCCGGGGCCAGCCCCAGGGACCGCACCGTGCGGCGCCTCCAGCCCACGTCCATCCGGAAGGTCATGATCCGGTTGACCAGGTCGTAGCGCGGGGCGATGGCGTCGAACATCGAGCGCACGGCCGCGACCTTGTCCTCCCCCTGGGGCAGCGGGACGTCGCCGGGGCGCGAGGAGCTCACCTGGCGATGGTACGGGTTGGTGCCCGAGGGTCCGGACGGGTCGCCGCGCGGAGGGCAGGGCGCACCCGGGGCCGACACGGGACCGGGCCTAGATTGACCCCATGTCGCCGCGGCCCCACTTCCACCTCCTGGGGATCCCCGTCCGGGTGGAGCCGTTCTTCGTCGTGGTCGCCGTGCTGTTCGGCCTGCGCTACTCCGAGGTGGACCTGATCATCGCCTGGGCGCTGGTGACCGTGCTCTCGGTGCTGGTCCACGAGTTGGGCCACGCCCTGGTCTACCGGGCCTTCGGCGAGAGATCGTCGATCGTCCTGCACGGCTTCGGCGGGTTCACCGTCGGCGCCGGGCGGGTCCGGTTGAGCCGCGCCCAGAGGATCGCGGTGAGCGTCGCGGGCTCGGTCACCGCTCTGGTGCTGCTGTGGCTCCCCCTGCGCAGCCTCGTCGGTGGCGACTGGTACCTGCGACAGGACCTGTTCGTGCAGGGGCTGGTCTACTTCGGTGCCTTCGTGAACCTGTGGTGGTCGGTGGCCAACCTGTTGCCGATCCGTCCCCTCGACGGTGGCCACGTCTCCGAGGAGCTGTTCGGCCTCGAGCGCGCCCGCTGGCTCTCGATCGGCTTCGCGGCGTTCGGCGCCGTCTGGGCCCTGGGCCAGGACCAGACCTACGCGGCGCTGTTCGCAGGTCTGCTCGGGTTCATGAACTTCTCCGAGATCCGCGCCGAGCGAAACGGGATGGCGATGCGCGCCTTCGACGTCGACGCGCCCGATCCCGGCGGTGCAGCGCCCTCGGGGCGCGCGGGTGGGCCGCGCCGCGCCGGTGGGCGCCGGGGGCGCCGGGGGCGGGCCGCCCTGCGCTCGGTGCCGCCGTCGGCGCCCGCGCCACCAGGGGGCGGCCTCGACCCCGAGCGTCTCCGCCAGGCCGCCTGGTCGGCCCTGCGAGAAGGGGACCTCGATCGGGCCCGGCGCCTGGTGGGCGGGTTGGGCGCGGGCGCAGGGCCGTGGCTGGCCGCGGCCGTGGCCCTCGACGGCGATTCGGTCGACGGGTACGTGGCCGCGTGGGCGGCCCGGCCCGACGGGCCGCCGTCGTTGGTGGCGACCCAGGTCCTGGGTGATTCGGGCCGCGCGGTCGAGGTCGCCCGGCGACTGCTGGCCGAACGGGGATCGGCCGGCCGGCAGGCGGCAGCCACCCTGCAGACGCACCTGCACTACAGCGAGCGCTGGACCGCCGCGGCCGAGGTGGGCGAGGTGGTCTATACAGCCGGGCCGACCAGCCCGGCCCAGACCGCGTTCGAGGTGGCGTGCAGCTGGGCTCGACTGGGGGACGTGGACCGGGCGGTGAACTGGCTCGAACGGGCCGCGGCCGACGGTTTCCGCGCCGCGAGCCTGGTGGACGGCGAGCCGGACCTGGCCGCCGTGCGAGCCGACCCCAGGTGGCCGGTGGTCAGGGCCCAGCTGGTCTGACGTCGAGCCGGGCTGCCGGATCAGGCGAGCTTGGCGACCGTGCGGGCCCAGCGGTAGTCGGCCTTGCCCGCGGGCGACCGCTCGATGCGGTCCACGAAGCGCAGCGCCTTGGGCAGCTTGTAGCGCGCTACGCGTTCGGCGGCGCAGGCACGCAGCTCCTCGACGGTCACCGTGGCGCCGGGACGGAGCTGGACGATGGCCACGACCTCCTCCCCCCAGCGTTGGCTGGCGCGGCCGGCCACGACCACGTCGTAGACCGCCGGGTGGCGGGCGAGAGCCGCCTCGACCTCCTCGGCGAAGATCTTCTCGCCGCCGGAGTTGATCGTGGCCGATTCCCGGCCGAGGAGCTCCACCTCGCCGTCGGCCAGCCGCCGGGCCCGATCCCCCGACAGGGCATAGCGCTCGCCGTCCACGACGGGGAAGGCGAGCGCCGATCGGGCGGGGTCGCCCAGGTATCCGAGGGGGATCCGGCCACGCTGGGCCAGCCAGCCGGTGCCCTCATGGCCGGCGGGGAGCACGTTGCGGCGAGCGTCGTCGAGCACCTCGACGCCGGGGCCGGCGCCGAAGGCTCCTCGGCGGGCCGCCCGGCCCGGTGCGGTCACCGTCGAGAGCTGGCTCCCGGTCTCGGATGCCCCCACTGCGTCGAGCACGAGCGCGCCGGGCAGCACCTCGGCGAGGCGGTCCTTGATGGTGGGGTGCAGCGGAGCGCCGCCCGAGACCACCATGACCACCGACGAGACGTCGGTAGGGTCGTGGCCGGCCTGGAGGTGCTCGACGAGTGGCCTGGCGAACGCGTCGCCCACGAGCAGCAGAACCTCGACCCCCTCGCGTCGAACCGTCGCCCACACGTCGGCGGGGTCCAGCTCACCCGGCTGGTCCTGGATGCAGACCGTGCTGCCGGCGGCGAAGGCGTTGAACGCCATCCAGTGACCAGCGCCGTGCATGAACGGGGGCGTGGGCAGGACGCGGGTGGCGCTGCGGGCGGCGGCGGCGCGGGCGAGCGCGTCGATGGAGGGCCACTCCTGCCCAGCGTCGGGGTCGCGACCGCCCATGGCGGCGACGAAGATGTCCGCCTGGCGCCACAGGACCCCCTTCGGGGTGCCGGTCGTGCCCCCCGTGTAGAGCACGTAGAGGTCATCGGGGTCCCAGGTCACGTCGGGGCGGTCCGCGGAGGCTTCGGCCAGCACGTCCTCGTACCACTCGGCTCCCTCGAGCAGCGCAGCACCGCCACCGTCATCGACCTGGATCACCACCTCCAGGTCGGGCAGCTCCCGGCGGGCCTCCTCGAGCACGGGCGCGAAGGTCGAACCGATCACCACGGCACGAGCGCGCGCGTCGCCCAGCACGTAGCGCAGCTCGTCGGCCACGTAGCGGTAGTTGACGTTGCAGGGAGCCACTCGTGCCTTGAAGGCCCCCAACATCGCTTCGAGGTACTCGTTGCCGTTGGTGGCCACGATGGCCAGGTGGTCCTGGCCCGATTCGTGCCCGGCCAGCTCGGCCCGGGGCCGACGATGGCCGAGGCCCCGCTCGAGCAGGGCGTTGGCCAGGCGCCGGCTTCGCTCTGTCACCTGGGCGTAGGTGAGGCGTCGGTCGCGCCACACGATGCACTCGCGTTCGGGCACGGCCGCGCTGACCGCCTCGTGGACCGCCGCCAGGTTCGCCTCCAGGTTCGAAGCCATGTCGCTCACCGGGCCCCCCTCCGCCGGGCCCCGGCGCGACGGGCAGCTCGTGGACTCGAATCCCCCCACATCGGCGCCGTTGCTAGCAGGATCACGCCGATGGACACCATGTGCGCCGTCGTGCTCGCGGCGGGGGCCGGCGTCCGGCTGCGCCCGCTGACCGACCGCCGGCCCAAGGCGCTGTGCCCGGTGGGCGACAGGCCCCTGGTGGACCTTGCGCTGGAGAGGGTCGCATCGGTGGTCCCGCAGGGCCCGGCCTCGGTCGCGGTCAACATCCACCACGGCCGGGCCGCCCTCGAGGCGCACCTGGGCGACTCCGTGCACCGCTCGGTCGAGGAGCCCGCGGTGTTGGGGACTGGCGGGGCACTGGGCGCGCTGCGCGACTGGATCGCCGGGCGAGACGCGTTGGTGCTCAACGCCGACGCATGGTGCCCAGGTCCGTTGGCGGGCGTCGTAGGGGGATGGGACCACCAGAGGGTCCGGGTCGCGGTGGCAGGCCCCGAGGGGTTCGGCCCGGCGAGCCCAGTCGTGGCGTCGCTGGTGCCCTGGTCCGTCGTGGCGCAGCTCGAACCGGTGCCCAGCGGGTTGTACGAGCGGTGCTGGGCGCCGGCCGCGGCGGCCGGACGGCTCGATGTCGTGCACCACGACGGCCCGTTCCTCGACTGCGGCACCCCGGCTCGCTACCTGGCCGCCAACCTCGCCGCGGCCGGTGGGGCGAGCGTCGTGGGCCATGGCGCGACGGTCCTGGGCCGCCTCACCCGATCGGTGGTGTGGCCGGGTGCGACGGTCGCCGCGGGCGAGCACCTGGTCGACGCAGTGCGGGCCGACCACCGCTGCACCGTTCTCGTGCGCTGACCGGATGGACGCCGGCCCACCGCGCCGCCGCACACAGCCGCACGGCCGGCTGCGCGCGGGCGCAGTGCAGCCGCCGCGGCGATGGCCCGCTCCAGATTCTGATTCACCAGCGGCTCGCCGCCGGTGAACCGCACGCTGGTGATGCCGAGCCGGGTGACCGCGATGCGCAGCAGGCGGGCGAGTTCGTCGGCGTCCAGCAGCTGGTTGTCGGGCAGCCAGTCCAGGCCCTCGGCCGGCATGCAGTAGGTGCAGCGCAGATTGCACCGGTCGGTCAGCGAGACCCGCAGGTCGGTGGCGACGCGGCCGTAGGTGTCCAGCAGTGGGCCATCGGCCGGCATCCCTACGGTGAGCGGGCGCGTCGGCATGGGCAGCCCGAGGTCGGTCAAGGTCACCGCGACGCCCTTGCGAAGGGTTGATCCGTGGGGACGATCTGCTTGCCCAGCGGCAGCAGCGACACCGGGATCAACTTGAGGTTCGCGATCGCGAGCGGGATGCCGATGATCGTGACGGCCATCGCGATCGCCGCCAGCACATGTCCGATCGCCAGCCAGATGCCGGCGACGATGAGCCAGATGATGTTGCCGATCGCTGCGCCCGGCCGTGCTCCCGGCTTGTCCACGACCGTGTAGCCGAACGGCCAGAGCGCGTAGACCCCGATGCGGAAGGATGCGAACCCGAACGGGATCGTGATGATGAGGACGAAGCAGATGATCCCGGCCAGGAAGTATCCAAGGGCCAGCCACAGGCCACCAAAAATCAACCAGATGACGTTCAGGATCAGGCGCATGGTCTCCTCCGGGCTGTCGCCCTAGCCTACTTGTTAAGATCTTTTCCAGTTGCGTCCTGCGCAGGCGGGACGCATTACTTATGTGATCTATCGAGACTTATGCGATCTATCGAGACGACGGGTGACTGCGGTGCCGACCGGAGCAATACATGGAA
>CAVPEW010000025.1:0-8487 GCA_963703565.1 uncultured Microthrixaceae bacterium
GCCGACACCACGCGCCACCGCCCAAGAGACGCTCGTACTTGTAAACGACCTCCTCGGGGATGTTCACGTACTTGTCGCCGAAGTTCGCGAGGTGGGCCCAGAACTTGTCCTCGCTCGGAACAAGGCGTACGTCGACCTTGTCGATCAAGCGGTGCTGGCCCTTCCGCTTGAGCTCGGCCTTCGCCTTCTCGGACTCATCCGGCCGGATGAAGTTCTCGCGCAAGGACTGGTTAACGACCTCGAGACCGGTGGCGATCGCGGCTGGGTCGTCCGACGCGCAGTACTTGCCCAAGAGGAACTCAAGGACGTACACCGGCACGTTGGCGCCGACCTTCACCTGCCGTACGAGGTCCTTACGGACGACTCGACCTGCGTACGCCTCATTGGCAAGTCGATCGAGAGCATCCATCGGTGCCCCTGCGGCGGCGGTGGTGTCAGTCACGCGAGGTCATCCTCCACGACGATCTTCGCCGAAACGGTCGCTTCGGTGCCGCCGAGACGGACACCGGTGCGCGCGTCAAAGACCTCGATGTCCACGGCCGTGTCGCGTTCGAGGTTGGTTGTCACCTGGAACGTGAGAACAGGCGGCGTTCCATCGGCCTTCAGCGTGACGGCACCCGTGGTCGGATCGAACCCATCACCCGACACGACTCGTGCGACCACTCCGCTGCCCGCCGACCCTTGGGCTACGACGCGCACCGTGATCTCGGTCGTGAAGAGGTTGCCGCTGAACCCGACGCTGGCTGCGAATGCACCCGTCGTGATGCGACCGCCGGCGATGGTGACCTCGACTTGGAGCTCCTTCGGTGCCGGCGCCGGCTCGGTCTCCACCACGATGACCGGAATCACGAGCTCCTGCGGCGAGAGTCCACCGTGGAAGAACTGCTTGGATCCTCCGGCCCGGAAGACCGCCAGGCCTCGTGGAACGATGAGATCGAGGTCGCTCGGAATGCCAGTGGAGGCCAGCGGCACCCGCAGCGTGCTTTGGTTCGTCGAGGCGCCCTTGCCCACCCAACCACGGCGGTGCAGTTCGCCCGTCCCCCCAGGAGGAGGGTCAATGGCTCGGTCAGGGCCGAGTCCTCGCGAGAGGGTGACGAACCCATGGTCCGCGGTGATGACGATGCGTCGGACTCCCGCCTGGCCAAGCCGAGCGACGAGGTTCCGGAGCAGCTCGAGAACCGCGTTGAATTGTGACCACGCGGCGTTCAGCATCCCGGACTCTCCGGCTGAATCGAGTTCCTGCGACCGAACGAGCAAGAGGTCAGCGTCGCCCAGGGCCCGCTTGAGCTCCTTCTCACCCTGCCCCGCCACGTTGTCGAGCGTGCGGTCGAGAACCTTGGCCCCGTGAGCGGCGCGGAGTCGTGCGACCCGGTCCGCGACGTTCGCCACCTTCCCGCCGCCGACTCGGATCACGATGTCGCCGCCAACGAGTTCAAGCGAAAGGCCCGCACCGTTCGGTGGCGTGAGGTTCGCCATGCCTACCGGCGTAATCGTCGGAGCGGCTGCGACCGCGGGATGCAGATCGACACTGTGGCCGTCTGCCCGGAGACCGTCGACGAGGTCAGAGCCCAGCTCGAAGCGCATCGCGTCGACCCAGACGTAGGCCACCGGTCCCGCAGCGTCGCGCACCCACCTCGTGTGCACGTCTCCCTGCCGCATCAGAGAACCTGCGTCGAAGCCGCCGCCGTCGATCGCCGATGTGAACGCCAACAGCGTCGCATCGAGCCACTTCTCGTGTGCAACGCGGGCGGTGGTAAACGCCGGCTCGAGCTGACCAAGAACGCGAAGGTCGTTTCTGGCGACCTCGAAGCGCCGGTGACAACGATCGACTTTCCAGCCAGCGTCGACATACCACTCAAGAAGTTGACCTGGCGAACGACCTTGCGGCGCAGGGCTCTCGTCGATAGCCGCGAGGAGCTCGGAGGTGGCCTGGACCGCGCGCCACTGGCGCGCCGTCGTAGCCCAGTCGTCGCCGCTGGGGCGCTGGGGCTGTACCCAGGGACTAATCCGAAGGCGTTGTTGGGCGAGCGCGCCGGCGTCCTTCGCATCACCGACACCGAGTCGACGAACGGCTTCCCCGAACGCGATGTTCTCCACGCCGGGAGTAGCCACCGCGCCGGCGAGCCCTTCTGACCAGGGGAGCGATCCAGGAAGACCGAGCTCATCGTCGACTTGGCGGGCCAGCGCGCCATACGAATCGCGAGCAATCGGATCTGCGCGCCATGCGATGAGGAGATCAAGTGTCCTCCGCCGCTGCTCGGCGTTGACCGAGTGCCATGCCGAAGCGAGCGCCTTCGGCAGGTCGCCCGCGGCGCCTGACACCTCGGTCAAGACCATCTGCCTCAACGCATCTCGGCGCAATTGCTCGCCAGAGCCGTCCGACGTCCCACCGATCTCGGCCGTCAGGAGTGCGGCCGCCGCCGGCCAGGCGCCGTCCGCATCGAGTTCGTCATCCCGCTCTGACGTCAGCACGCGGAGCGCCATCGTCCGCGTGTCGCTAGCTCCAAGGAGACCGATGAGCCTGATGTCGCCACCGGCATCGCCAGCCACTGCTGCTTCGGCTTCCGCCAGGGTCCGCGCCCGGTTCCCGATCTCGACCAGTCGCTGCTCGCTGAGCTGGCCCTTCAGGGCATCCTTCGCCAAGGTCGCCAGGCGCCTGACATAAGTGCCGCCAGCGGCTCGCAGCTCCTCGAGGGGGTCCTCTTGGGGCGCACGCGCAGGGGCGTAGATGACGAGCTTCGGCGGATTGTCGCCAGCCAGGAACGGCTCTACTTCTCGCCGCAACGCGTACCAACTGCCTTCGTACGCGACGAACCTGGCGTCAGGCGGGCAGAGCGATGACGCGACATCCGTGTACTCGCGCTCATTGTCCTGCCAAATGACGACGCCCTTCTGGCTCACCTTCTTGGCCAGCTCGGCTGCGAGGTGCTCACGCAGCCCCGTCATAGCTGATCCGCCCACGCAGCGACGGTTGCCCACTCGTGCTCGCCCTTGCGCAGCTCTGCACGCGCGGCCTTCGCCTCCGGCCAGGCCGGGAAGAGATCCGCAAGTGGCGCCGCGCAGAGGATGATGCCGTCGTCCAGATCCGGCTCCCACCCGAGACCGGCAATCCGCTCGGCCTCTCCGCGGAAGCGTCGAAGCTCCGACGCCAGAGTCTCCTCAGCGTCAAGCTCCGCTGCGAGCCTGCGCTGCGGTCTTGACCCTCCATCGAGATGCTCTCGACGCAGGCGGACAATCGCCTCGTCCGCCAGGCGCTCTCGTCGGCGGGCCTGCACCGCAAGCGAGTACAGGGTCTCCCGGCTGAAGGCAGGTGCGTATACCCAGCACCCCCACTCTCTCGACGGCAGCGTAATGGGCCAGTAGATGGGAGCCTTTCTGCGACTCCTCGTGTACCGCGCGAGGTGACTCTTGAAGAACTTCTTACGCATGTACTCGCGTAGCGAACGGACTCCCGCGACGCGAAGGAGCTGCTCGATGGTCTCGACGGGATCCACGAACAAGGCCTCAGCGCTGCGAACTAGGGCCGCCTCTACATCCCAAGGATGCCCTGGCTCATCGACCAGCAGCCCATCCGGCGGGGTCGCGAGTGGGTGGTCGTGGTTGTCGACGTCTGCAGTCTCATGATCATCACCACGCGAACCGGGCGGTGCCGAGGGCGCAGTGCCGAGAAGCCGCTCCGTGGTGTCCCGCTCATAGGACCTTCGAGCGAGCCGCGGGTCCCAGCGCCCAACTGCGACTCCGAAGAGATACGACAAGGACTCGTCGGACCACTCCTCCGCAGCCCTCGACGGGTCTGGCAAGACTCGATCAAGAAGGTCGACGCGGGATGGCAGGTCAGGGTCGAGCCTTCCCGATGCACCGAGAACCACGCGCACGGCATCGTCGAGGGCATGTTGAGCTGCCTTCGCCCGCGCCCGCACTCCGCGGCGGGAGTCAGCCACGCCTGCAGAATCGCTCAATATCCCGGCCGGCCTCAGAAACGTCGACGCAGTCTCGTCGCCTTGCTCCAATTCGCTGAAGACTCTGCATAGTTCGAGAATCTGCGGCCTAACGGGTGCAAGTTTCTCGACCACCGACCGGTCGAATGGAAGGGACTTCATTGACCCGTTCTCAGTCGCACGGCCGCGGCCGAAGACTTGAAGGATCTCTGCTACCGGCGTGGAGTTGAGGAGCCCCAATAGTAAGATCGGATCGACGTCCTCTCGCGGCAGAATCGCAATGCTCTGGTCGGCGAAGATCTCACCGGCCGGCATAAGGCGTGCGGCGAATCCGACACTGCTCATTCGTGGATAGCAGAGGCCGGGGCTGCCCCAATGGGTTGAAGATTGCATCACCTGGGCAAGTCGGCCCTGGCTCGTCGCCATCTCCCGAAGCCTCCGGCCGTCCTCTCTCCAGTCAATGACGAGGTGTGACCAGGCAACATAGGGCTGGTAATCACCGCCTTTGAGGTACCGTCGCCACCCGCGCTGCAGCCCCGCAGCTCCGACCTCCCACGCCGCTCGGAGGAACCGGCTGTCGTCGAAGCTCTTGCATCCCGTCCGAACCTTCGCGAGCGCCGGCTCCAAGCGCGCTCCGTGATCCCACATCTCCACCAATGACGAGGGCATGTGGAGAGCAAGAGGACTGCCGGGTATCGAATCGAACCCCGCAATGTCGCGACGCTCAGCGCGGAGTCGGATCTCCGCTAGCTGAGCAGCACGAGCGCTGGGCGGTAGTTGAGTCGCGTCGAAGTAGAGGGTGTCGCCCGACGCGCGCCGCTTTGGAAGCACACATGCAGCGGTATTCACAGTGGCGCCCTGCAGAACTCCGCCACCGAGGTCGACAAGGACGATAGGACGGTGATTGCGGATGAGGTCTGACCGGAACTCCCCTAGCCGCTTGGTGACGAAGTACTGAGAAGACGTGAGCGCCCCGACATATCCGTTGGGCTGAAGGAGAGCAAGACCGCGCGATACAAAGGCTGCGTAGAGTTCCGTCCATGTGTCCTCGTAGGCCGCTTGGAGGTAGACCTCACTCCCGGCCGCCGGTGAGCCGTACGGCGGGTTCATGAGCACCACGTCGTACTGCTGTCGAACGACCTCAACGAGCCGAAGCGCGTCATCGGCCTCCGCCGCAAGGAGTCGCTCCACCACGGACGATGACGCCTGATCGGCGATGGCCTGAAGGTGGTCGAGAAGCTGCCGCTCGGTCGCCTTGGCGGCCTCGTCCGTCAGCTCCAGCACGCCGGGATTGAACTCGGCGCCGCCTCCGAAGGCGCCATGCCGAATTTCCCTCTCGAGTGCCTGCTCAGCCTTGAGCAGGACACCGAGCACCGGTGCGTCTGACAGCACATCGCTGACGCGATCGATCAGCGCTCGCTGCTCAGCGGTGAGGTCGACGCCCGCTGGCAACGCGGCAGAGCCACCTGGCAAGCCCCGTGCGGTGACGACATTCGGTCGTGGGAGCTTCCGATCGCGACAGTTACGCCGTGCGCGAAGAATGATAGCGGCGCTAGCGACCTGAGCACAGCGCGGATCGATGTCGACGCCCCACAGGGCGGCGACGATCTTCGGCGCCGAGTCGCTCGCGCTCGTCCCAGCGACCTCCCATGCTCGCTCGAGCAGGTCGTAGCACCCGAGCAGGAAGTGACCGCTCCCACAGGCAGGATCGAGGCATTTCACTTCGCTCAGGTCGATGCCCACTCCCTGCTCGGTCGGTGGATCTACGAGCAGTGGGAGTTCGTTAAGTAAGGGACCCTCTGGATCAGACTCAATGAGGCGGCGCCCAAGGGTGTTCTGGACAAGGAAGTCCACGACATACCTGGGCGTGAAGAACTGATTCCGAACGGCCAACTCGCGAGAGTTGCGCGGGGCAGCGAACTCGCGCATCTCTCGTCGCTCATCGCCGGTATTGAAGAACTGGTAGGCCCAGCCCAAGGTGTCGGGCGCTCGCCATATCTCTTCCGTTTCGGCACTTGACACCAACGCGACAAGGCCGTCGAACGCGGCGGTACTCGGCTCCAGAGCGAGCAACGGGTTACGCGGGTCGAACAGGGCGGGAGCGTCTGCCGCAAGTTCGTCGCCGCATAACCGCACGTACGCGCGGTAGTCACCAGCGAGCACCGGCATGACCTCGCCGAGGTCCTTGAAGCCCTGAGACTGCGGACCGTTCGCGAGCGACTCGGGAAGAAGCCCGATGGCCTCCGCGATCCTGATCGCCACGAGCCGGTTCAGGTGTGTGAAGGACGCTTCACGCAAGAGGCGGGCAACGGCACCGGCCGGGTCTTCACCGAGGGACCCCAAGTGATTGATGATCTGCTCCAGGTCCCGGCGCGTCACCATATCGGTGGTGTCGTCGGGGAGGGCGGCCTCGTCCTCGACGGTCCCATCGAGGTGGATGCCGAACCGGCCTTCTGCTTGGGCGGCGAGGTCCTCCTCGAGGAGTGAGCGCGCACGAATGACGAGACGCTCGAGCGTCGACCGCTGCTGGGCGTCGAGAGCAACGGGAGCGGTAGCCGTCATTGCAGGCGAACCTGCCTACCGTCGGCAAGCTCCGAGACCGCTGCGATCCGGATTCGACCGAGGGCAACGTCAAGCTCTTCCTCAGAAGTGATCGGCTCGGTGACAACCTCGCTGACACGCACTCGCGCGAGGTTCCCGGCCGCTTGGAGCTCCTCGAGGACTTGGGCAGCGTGGGAGCAGCGCGTTTCCGCTACCTCCAGCCGCGAGCGGAGCTCTGCGAGGCTGACATCAGTAGACGAGTCAGCCGGCATGAGGTCGTCGAGCGGACGGATCGCTTCATCGATCTTGCCCGCATCCATGTCCGCGAAGCGGTCGCGTAACCCCTTCCGCAGTCCTTCGAGCTTCTCCGTCAGGGCTGCTCTCGTCTCCGAGACGGCCTTTCGCCGCGCATCAGCGACCTTGGCCGTCAGCTCCTTGATTTGGCCTCGGTGAGATAACAGATCGCCGGCGGCAACCAGGTCGCTCAGAGTCGAGCGGGCATCGGCTGCTTCCTGCGGAAGTCCGTCGTCGCCGGCACGGATCTCGGCTCGTGCCTGGCGGACGAGTGGGAGATCATCCTCCAGCGTCTCTGCCATCCGACGAACGGTCTCGTGATCCGCCGCAAGATCGGCCCATGCTGCAGCAGCTGAAGTCACGACGTCCGCGTCGATGGCAAGCCGGAAGGAAGCAACGACGTTCTGGAGACGAGTCACGGCGTCGGGCACCGTCAAGTCCGCGCCCTTCAGCCCCGCGCTAATCGTGGCGCAGGCCTCGCTGTCGGGGGCGAAGAAGTCACGTAGCGCTCCGGCAAGTCCCGCGGCATCAATCGGCGACTTCTTGCCGGTGAGCTTGTCGAGACTTGCGGCAACCTCGACCCGAGTCTCCACGCTCGGGCCGGCCGATGGCGGTGCGAAGGAGGTGCCCCGGAAGTCAGTGAGCTTCCCGAAGACGCGGTCGAGGCGATGGTCGGACGACGTGCCGATCTTGGCGCCCTGGTAGGTGGCCTCGAGCAAGCCGGACCTCACCGCCGCAGCGCAGAGCGCCTGCACAACCTCGATCGCAGCACCGCGCGGCGGCTCAGCAAGCTTGGAGCCCAGGACTCCACCTGTAACAAGGTGTCCGTAGCTGATCTCGTTCTTGACGATCTTCATCAGATCGTCCAGCGGCCCGACTTCGGTCGCGATCTGGTAGCCCTGCGGCGTCAGATGGACGAGGCCGATGCCGCTCTCCGTGAGCGACGGAGCGACGGTACCGAGATCGTCGGTGCGGAGGACCGTCATGACGTCCTTGTTCGTCAACTGCGCGGCGAACTGGTCGAGGCGGTCGTAGATCACCGCGATCCGATCGCTCATCAGCTTCTGCCCGGCTTGAGCAATCGTGCCTGATGGTGCCTCGTCGAGTGTGCCCCGGAAGGCGACTTGTCCGGCGGTCATGTCGCGGGACAAGCGGTCGATGAGCTGCCGCTCGATGCGGCCGAGACGCTGACGCTCCTCGCCGAGAAGCTCGACCTCTTGAGTCGTCTTCGAAGGTGTGTCCTTGGCCCGGATCATCTCGTCGCTGCGGTACCAGTCCTCGATAGCCGCGTATGTGTCGTCACCGAGCGTGTAGAGCCACGTCACCCGGTTCGCCGCTGATTCCTCGCGGGAGGCGTTACGCAACTGCTCGCGCCGCGGGGTGTCTGCCTCCTCAATGTGAAGGGCAACGTCGCCGTCAGCGAGCTTCTCGCCCTCCACCCACAGCTCGACCTTGAACGAGCGACCCTTCGTGACGCTGAGGCCGGTCAGCGTCTGTCGGATCATCGCCTTCCGGATTCGAATCGCGTCCGCGGGACGGGGTTCCTTCCCCTTGCGAGTCTTCTCCCAGTCCTTCTGCTCGGGCGATTGGACGTGGTAGCCGTCGTCCCCAGACCGCAGACGGTCGTCGCCGACGAGCTTTACAAGGGCGTCGGCAACGGCGCCCCGGCAACTCTCGGCGGCGATTCGAGCAATACGTACTCGTCGAGCACCAC
>CAVPEW010000026.1:0-5923 GCA_963703565.1 uncultured Microthrixaceae bacterium
ACCCCTCCTTCGCCCCGATCGTGGAGATGACCTCGGTGTCGGGATCGAGGGCGACGCCGAACCGGCGGGCGTAGAGGTCGGCCACCGCCTGACGCAGCTTGGGGATGCCCCGGCTCGACGAGTACCGGTGGTTGCGCGTGTTGCGCGCCGCCTCGGCCAGCTTGTCGACCGCGATCGGCGGTGACGCCAGGTCAGGGTTGCCGAACCCGAGGTCGACCACGTCCGCTCCACGCGCCGAGCCTCGGTCTTCAACCCGTCGATGATCGTGAAGACGTAGGGCGGCATGCCCGAGATCCGGCGGAACTCCATCGTGCGAACATACCCCCGAGACCCACCGAGGCCCGTACGGGTTGGACCGGCTCACCCCTGGATGGGCGGTCCCACCCCGACCGGAGGAGCGGTCAGCATCGCAGCGCCGACCGCCCCGGCCGCCTCACCCAGCTCGGCCACCACGACCGGCACCGCAGGACAGCGCCGGGCCGCCCAGCGCGCCGGCCGCCACGTCGGCTCGGACCCGAGCGAGGAAGAGATCGGCCATCTCCGCCAGCCCCCCGCCCAGCACGACGAGCCCGGGGTCGAGCAGGTTGACGAGGTTGGTCAGGCCCAGGCCCAACCAGCCCGCTAGCTCGGCGACGACCTCCAGAGCGCCGACGTCGCCCTCCCGGGCGGCGTCACCCACGTGCTCGCCGCGAACGCAGCCGGGCTCGCCGCCGGCGCGGACCACGACCGACCGGATCCGACCGGCATCGGCGGCCTCGCGAGCCAGCCGCGTCAGCGCCGAGCCCGAGGCGTAGCGCTCCCAGCACCCACGCCTACCGCACGGGCAGGGCACACCGCCGGGGGAGACCACCATGTGACCGGGCTCGCCGGCGAAGCCCGATCCCCCGCGCACCAGCCGCCCCGACGAGACGACGCCCCCGCCTATCCCGGTGCCCAGCGCCAGCACCAGTACCTCGTCGTGGCCGCGGGCGGCACCGGCGCGCTGCTCGGCGCGGGCGTGGCAGTTCACATCGTTGTCGGCGAAGGTCGGCAGGCCCGTCGCCGCCGAGACCCTCGCTTCCAGCTCGAGCCCGGCAGCGTCGAGGTGCGGAGCGACCAGGACCGTCCCGTCGCGCGCCACCAGACCGGGGAACCCGATTCCGATCGCTACGGGCGCGACGGCGGCGTCGCCGCACAGCGACACCACGAGGTCGGCGATCGCGGCCACCAGATCCGCCCTCGAGCCGGGAGTGGGCGTGCGGGCCTCGGCGAGGACCGTCGACGGCTCGTCGGGGTCGACCACCACGGCGAGGATCTTCGTCCCGCCGACATCCACCCCCACGGCGGCACCGCCGGGCAACCCTGCGCCGGGCAGGCGCCGACCCGGCGAAACCGGACCGTTGGCGGTCAATAGCGCAGCAGGGCGCCTATGCGACCCATCACGTCGAGGTCGGCGTTGCCCTCCACCATGGCGACCGGCAAACCCTGCGCCAGCGCGACCTCGACGGCACCTTCCACGACGTCGCCGACTCGCTCCATCGGCGATCCCGTGACGGGGCTCGTGGGCCCGCTGGCGCACAGGGTCCCCGAGGTCGGGCACCTCCAGCCCTCCTCCTGGAAGCCCCTCGAGACGAGCAGGCGCTCGACCCGGTGCTCGTTGAGGGCGTTCAAGGTGGCCTCGAGCCCGGCGACGCCGCGACGGCGCGAACCGACCGCGGCGCGCAACCGCTCGACGAGGGCATCCTCGCGCTCGTGCTCGATGGACAGGTCGAACGCCGTGGCCGCCGCGACGACCTCAGCCGTCTCGGCGTGGGCGCTCACCGCCAGCCGGCCTCTCAGCCGCTCGTGCAGGTAGGGGTGCAGTAGCCGTTCGAGCTCCGCGACGACCGGCTCTGCTCCACCCAGCACCAGGTGAGGGAACCCGTGTGCCTTCCAGAGGGCGAACGCGGCGTCGGCGGCCCGTCGCAGGTGCTGGTGGGCGAGCTCGTCGAGGTGGGACCGCGGGGTGCCGCGCTCACGCTCGCCACGGACGTCGATCGCGCGCGGTGCCTCGTCGACGAGCTCCTCGGACTCGACCACCTCCCCCAGGTGCACGACGAGCAGACGGACGCGGTTGCGGTCGACGAGCACGACCCCCATGGGGTCGTGCTCCTGCAGCAGGGCCTCGAGCTGGCCGACCGCCGGAGCGGCGCCGACCTGGGCATGGGAGCTGACAGGCATCGGGAGGGGCACGACGTGCCACCAGCCGTCGGCGGAGCAGGCGAAGACCGCCAGGCCCCGCATGTCCGAGCGATCCAGGCCAGCCCGCACGAGGGTCTCGATCCGGCGAAGGTCCTCGGCGACCGATGCGTCGGCCAGCGCGACCGCCCGAAGAGGCCGCAGGACCCGGTCGAGCTCGGCCTCGACGTCAGCGGTGCGCGGCAGCCGCCGGCCGTCGACGTCGAGGTACACGGAGGTGATGGGCGCAGCCCGGCCCCTGGTGCCGGCGATCTCCCTGACGGTGGCGCCACTGATCCCCATGGCTCCCTCCCCGCTCGGTGGTGCGGTGATCGTAGCCAGAGATCAGTTGGGCGGCGGCGCCACACCAACCGGCTCCGGCGAACCGGCAGACGCCGGAACGGCAGGTGAGCTCGACGTGCGGGGGCGCCCTTCGCCTCGCAGGTACAGCCACCCGATAGGGACCAGGTATCCGAGGTAGACGACGACCTGCTCGATCGAGGGACGCGGATCCCAGCCGAAGATGCCGGCCAGGAAGCGACCCGCCTGGGTCTCGAGGGTCAGCCACCGATGCGAGGTGAGGTCGTAGACGGCCCAGTCCCAGGACCCGAGATCGCCCGAGGCCTGCAGGAACAGGACCACCCGGGCGAGCAGACCGGCTGCGAAGAGAACGATCAGGACACCGGTGACCTGGAAGAACCGTCGCATGTCGACCAGCCGAGAGCCGTGGTAGACGCCGATGCCCAGCAGCGTGGCCACCGCGAGGCCCCCCACGGCCCCGGCGACCACCTCCCCGCCGTCAGCGCCCGAGGTCGTCGAGACGAGGAACAACGCTGTCTCCAGGCCCTCGCGCAACACGGCGCTGAAGGCCACCAGGGCCAGGCCCATGCCCGAGCCCGCGACGAGAGCCACCTCCGCCCGACCCTCCAGGACCCTCTGCAGGCCACGGGCGTGGGTGCGCATCCAGAAGATCATCCACGTGAGCAGTCCGCCGGCGGCCAGGCAGATGACGGCGAACGTGCGACTGCGGGCCTGGCCCTCGAGCCCGTCGATGGTCAGGTGCAGCACCACGCCGGCGACCGCTGACGAAGCCAGGGCGGCGAGGGTGCCCAACCACACGGCACGGGTGCGCTCCGGCGCCTCACGGCCAACGAACGCCAACACGATGGCAACGATCAGGGAAGCCTCGAAGCCCTCCCGGAGGCTGATCAGGAAGCTCTCTGCCATCTGTCAAGCATGCCTCATAGCGAGGCCGCTCGACGAGTCGCCCACCCGCACCCTGACCGTTGCTCGGCCTCAGAGCGGTTCGGGTGGCCCGGGTCGCACCACAGCGGCCCGGCCGGGACCGGCGTCCAGCGCCCAGGCCGCGGCCGCTCGGCCCTCGCACAGCACGATCAGCTGCACCGCGGCGGCCATCGGCTCGAGCCGGTCGAGCACCCGCACGAGGTGCTCGTCGTCCAACCCGGACAACGCCTCGTCGAGCAGCACGGGCACCGACCCCGCGAACGAGACCGAGCGCTGCGCGGCCAGGCGTGCGAGCAGGTACCACTCGAGGTCCTCGCCCGAGCCGACGGCGGGGGCGGAACCTCCGCCGAGGACCCCGGGCGGCGGCGACGCCGGAGCCGACGGCGAACCGGCAGCCTCGAGCGCCCTGGCAGCTCCTTCTCGTGCCGCCTCGGCCCGACCCAGCGCCTCCCGGGCGCTGGACTCCGCGGCCACCGCCTCGGCCAACGCGGCGCGAGCAGCCTCCGCCTCGGGCCGCGCGGGCGCCTGCCCCGCTGCAGGCGACGGGTCGTCGGGAACCGTGTCGAGCTGGGAGGCCAGGGCGGCCAGTTGATCCTCGACGGCGCGAAGGCCACCTACGCTCGCGCGCTCGGCCTCCACGACCCGGGCCGAGGAGAGCTGCGCCGCCTCCAGCTCCCGCGCGGCCGCGGCCCGAGCGGACTGGGCTCGGCCCAGGAGGGCCTCCAGCTCGGCGACGCGCTCGCTGACCCCTCGATGCGCGGCGAGACGGGCTTCCAGCCGCTCGAGCACCCCTGGCGCCGGCACGGCAGGTGCGTCCGCGCGGGCCGCGGCGGGATCCTCCGGGTCGGCCACCACCTCGGAGGACGCCCGAACCGCGGCCGCCAGCGCGGCGCGGCGGGCCTCGAGGTCGGCAACCTCGGCTGCCGCTCGCCGGTACCGGTCGTCCGCCTCGGCGACCTCCACCAGCCAGGCCCCGGCGAGCTCCACGAGCTCGTCGGGACCGAGCGGCTCGGCACCCACGACGATCCCGGCCTCGTCCAGTCGACGGCCCAGCTCGGCCAGCGCGGCCGGATCGACGGGATCCCTCTGGCGCAGTTCCCTGAGGGCCGCGGGCAGGCCGGCCACCGGGATCTGCGGGCCGACCATCTCCACCGCCTCGGCCACTCGCCGGGACCGGCGGGCCAGCAGCTCGGCGCGCCGCAGCTCGCCCTCGACGCCCGCGCCCAGCGCTGTCCACGCGTCCTCGGCCGCGACCAGAGCGGCTCGGGCGTCCTCGAGCCGACGCTCGTTGGCGTGGTCGACCACCAGCAGCGAGCTTCCCGGTCAGGAAATCGGTATAGGACCCGAAGCCCAGCCGGACCAGAATCGCGGCCTCGGCGGCGCGCGCCTGCTCCAGGCGCCTCAGGGCCCTCTTGCCGCCGAACCGTCCGTCCGCGCGCTCGAGGGCATCGAGGAGCTCGCCGTGGAGGCGCTCGAGCTCCTCGACGTCGCTTCGGTCCAGCTCCGGGAGGCGGACCGCCTGCTCCGCGGCCGCCTGCTCCCTGCGACACTCCTCCAGGCGCAGGCGGGCGGCTTCGACAGCCGCGCCGTCGCCCGCGCCGGAGGAGTCGAGCTCGGCCATCCGGGCCGCGAGCTCTTCGAGCTCATCGGCCAGGGCCAGCGCGGCGGCCGGGGCGCGGTGGCCGGCGACGGAGGCCGCCACCGCCGAGCGGGCCGCCCTGACGGCGTCGACGGTGCCGGGAGCCTCCGGGGCCGACAGCGCCAGGCGGTCGCGGGCTTCGGCCAGGCTCGCCTCGATCTCTGCGAGCACCGCCCGGTCCTGCTCCGATCCGCAGCCGGCGGAGTCGGCCTGCGCCCGCTCTCGGGAGTCGGCCAAGGCTCGGTCCGGAAGCGCCGCGCCCGGGTGGGCCCCGGCGCCGCGAGCTGCTCGCAGTTTTAATTAAAATCAAGAAGTCTCAGAGACTTAAAGGATATGGTTCTGCAGTCCTGAGTGAAATAACTTGTGTTGCCGATAACCACAATGTTCGAATTAAACTATGGGCAACTGATGTGTATGGTTCTAATTTAAAAAGGTTATACGGTTTTTATTTAAAACATGGTTTTACTTTAATCAAAGAACCTAATGTGGGTGAGATGATTTATTTTTGTAAATAGTTTGATTTCCATGTAATAAAACCAATAGAATGTACGTATGGTATATCTAAGGTATTTAAAATAGAAAACCCAACCGACAATCTAGTACATACGGGGGCTATACTTAGCAGTGTGTACTTAGACCTCTTGACGGCTCTGGTATTCAGTGGGGTGTTTGTCCACCCATGACAACCTGAAGAGAAAAACCCTTTACTACAGTAGACAGTAGAGGGTTTTTTATTTTAAAAATCATGTAATAAATTCCACTTGAAATACGTATAGTATTCATAACCACTTAAACATTAATATTATGACGACTGATGAAATCATATCCGCACTAAAAGAAAAT
>CAVPEW010000027.1:0-17250 GCA_963703565.1 uncultured Microthrixaceae bacterium
GCGCGTTCCATTCCCACCATGGCGGGTCTGGACCTGGCCAGCCGCGTCAGCACCGCCGAGCGTTACGCATGGACCAAGCCGGTGGAATCCTGCTCGCCTTCGGAGGTGCTGCCGGCTCCGGCCGAGCCGCGCTTCCACGTGGTGGCCTACGATTTCGGCATCAAGCACAACATCCTGCGCCGCCTGGTGCAGGTCGGCTGCCGCGTCACCGTGGTCCCGGCCTTGACCTCCGCCGAAGACGTGCTGGCGCTCGAACCCGACGGCGTCTTTCTCTCCAACGGCCCCGGCGATCCCGAGCCGCTTCACGCGCAGGAGGCCAACATCCGGGAAACTGCTCCGAGGCGAAGTCCCCCACGGCTGCCCACAAGGTCGGCGCCCGGCGTCGACACGACTCCCACGAGCCGATCATCAGGTAGCCGGCCATGACGAAGAAGCCGTCGACAGCGAAGCGGGCGGTTCCCGCCCAGGCCCAGACGTGGGAGACCTCGCCCCAGTCGTCGTGGTGGCGGGTGAGCAGGATCCGCAGCAGGTGGAAGAACACGACCGCTGCGGCCAGATAGCCCCTCGCCCCTTCGAGGGCGCTCGACCGGTCGCGGTCCGACACGGCTGTCGGGTACCCGGGCACCACGGGCTGCCAACCTATGCGCCAGCGTCGAGCGCCCCGGCGCGCGGGACGCACGGGCCTCCCCGGACCGCTGCCCGTCACCGGGGCGTCCGGCCTCATGCTCTACGCTGGCGGACCGCCCGTCGGCCGGTACCGACGGCCGATGTCATCGACGAACGCGCCGAGTTCGTAACCACCCGCTGCCGACCTGCTGCCGAAGGGAGGTCCCCGATGCTCGCCGAGCTGGCCGTGCGCGACCTCGGCGTCATCGAGGACCTCTCGCTGGTGCTCGCCCCCGGCATGACCGCGCTGACAGGCGAGACCGGGGCCGGCAAGACGATGGTGGTGGGGGCCATCGGCCTGCTCGCCGGCGAGCGCGCCGACCCGACCGCAGTGCGGCCCGGGGCCTCGGAGGCCACCGTGCAGGGCCGCTTCGTGGTCGACGACACCGAGGTGGTGCTCACCCGGGTCGTGCCACGCAACGGACGGTCGCGGGCGTACCGCGACGGTCGCATGCTGTCGGTCGGCGAGCTGGCCGAGGCCGTCGATGGCCTCGTCGAACGCCACGGACAGCACGGGCACCTGCGCCTCGCCTCCGCTTCGGGCCAGCGCGACGCGCTGGATCGCTTCGCCTCGGTCGACCTGGGGCCGTGGCGAGCGGCTCGCGATGCGCTAGCGGCCGCCCAGGTGGCCGTGGCCGAGCTGGGCGGCGACCCCGAGAGCCGAGCGCGCGAGCTGGAGCTCGCGCGCCACCGGCTCGCGGACCTCGAGCGCGCCGCTCTAGATGACCCCGACGAGGACGATCGGCTGCGCGACGAGGAGGAGCTGCTCTCCGGTGTCGAGGCGCGTCGCGACGCGATCGAGGCGGCCCGCGAGGAGCTCGACGCCGAGGGCGGGGCGCGCGACCGGGTGGCCGGCGCGGCGGCCGCGCTGGGGTCGGCCGGGCCCCTCGCGGGACTGGCCGGCCGGCTGTCGGGGCTCGTCGCCGAGCTCGACGACGTGTCGAGCGAGCTGCGCGTGGTCCTCGAGGCTGTGGTGGCCGACCCCGAACGCCTCGACGCCGTGGCGCGCCGCCGTCGCGAGCTCGTCGACCTGCGGCGCCGGCACCTCGACGACGGCCGCGCCCCGCTGGGCGACCTGCTCGTGGCGCGAGAGGAGCTGCGAGCCGGCGTCGCCGCTCTCGAGAGCCACGGCGAGCGTGCCGAGCGCGCCGACGCCGATCTGCGCGTCGCGCGGGCCGCTCTCGAAGCACGTGCAGCCGAGCTGGGCGCGGCCCGACGGCGGAGCGCGCCGAGGCTGGCCGCGGCCCTGCAGAGCGAGCTGGTGCAGTTGGCGCTGCCACGGGCCGAGGTGTCGGTCACCGTCGGGGCGGACCCCGGCGACGAGGTGACGATCCTGCTCGCGCCGAACCCCGGCTTGCCTGCCGCACCTCTCGCCAGGGCGGCCTCTGGCGGTGAGCTGGCGCGCACGATGCTGGCCCTGCGGCTCGTGATCTCCGCCGAGGCGCCGACCGTCGTGTTCGACGAGGTGGATGCGGGAGTCGGCGGGAGCGCGGCGCGAGCCGTCGGCCGGGCGCTGGCGCGGGTGGCCGAGTCCCGCCAGGTGCTCGTGGTCACGCATCTGCCCCAGGTGGCGGCCTTCGCGGACTCTCAGGTGCGCCTCACCAAGGCCGAGCGGGCCGGGATGGCCACCGTGTCGGCCGATTCGCTCGACGACGACGGGCGTGTCGCCGAGCTGGCCCGCATGCTCTCGGGCATGACCGACTCGCGCTCGGGGCGCGACCACGCGTCCGAGCTGCTCGCGGCGGCGTCCGCCGAGCGGGGCCGATGAGGGGGGTGCGGCGGCGCCCGGCCGTCGAGGATGTGGTCGTGGGACCCGCCCGGGTCGGCCGCCGGACCAAGGACCTGGTGAAGCGGCTCTCGCCGGGCGACGTGGCGGTGATCGACCACGCCGACCTGGATCGGGTGGCGGCCGACGGCCTCATCGACTCGCAGGTGGCGGCAGTGGTCAACGCCGCATCGTGCATCACCGGGCGCTACCCGAACGGCGGTCCCCTGCGGATCGTTCGGGCCGGGATCCCCCTCGTCGAGCTGGCCGGCGCCGACGTCATGGACGACCTCGCCGACGGCACCGTGGTCGCCGTTCGCGACGGTGACGTGGTCGTGGGCGAGGCGGTCGTCGCCCGCGGTCGCCGGCTCGACGCCGACGAGATAGAGCGACGCATGGAACAGGCCCGTGCGGGCATCGGCTCCGAACTGCGCCGATTCGCCGAGAACACGTTGACCTACGTGCGCGACGAGGCGGAGCTGTTGTTCGCACCCGTCCAGCTCCCGCCGCTGCGCACGTCGTTCGCCGGCCGGCACGCCCTGGTGGTGGTCCGCGGCCATGACTACCGCGAGGACCTCGACCTGCTGCGCAGCTACATCCGAGAGCACCGTCCGGTGCTGATCGGCGTCGACGGGGGAGCCGATGCCCTTCTCGAGAGGGGCCTGCGACCCGACATCATCCTGGGTGACTTCGACTCGGTCTCGGAGCGCGCTATGCAGGTCGGTGCGGAGCACGTGCACCACGTCCATCCCGACGGGCGCAACCCCGGCCACGAGGAGCTCCAGGCGTTCGGCAAGCCGTACGTCGAGTTCGTGGCCGAGGGCACCAGCGAGGACGTCGCGATGCTGCTGGCCTACGAGGCGGGAGCCAAGCTGATCGTGGCGGTGGGGACCCACGACACGATGGTGGAGTTCCTCGACAAGGGTCGGGCCGGGATGTCGTCGACGTTTCTCACGCGACTTCGCATCGGACCGATGCTCGTCGACGCCAAGGGTGTGGCGCGCCTGCACGACCCGGTCGTGCGCCGCAGCGACCTGGTACTGGTCGTGTCCTCGGCGCTGCTGGTGATGCTCGTGGTCACCGTCGTCTCCCAGCCCATGCGGGTCTTCCTCGACGGGGTGTGGCTGACCCTGCGCGACTTCTGGCTCGATCTGAGCGGGACCTTCTGAAGCAGGTGTCACGGTGATCTCGTTCCGCTTCCACGTCGTGTCGATCACGGCCGTCTTCCTCGCCCTCGCAGTGGGGGTTGTGGTCGGCTCCACCTACGTGGACCGAGCCATCGTCGACGGTCTCCAGGACCGCATCGACACCGTCTCGGCGAACCTCGACGACCGCCGGGAGCAGGCCGAGGCGCTCGACGTGGAGCTGGGAGAGGCACGTGCCTACGCCGCTGCGAGCGCTCCGTTCGCGGTCGCCGGGCGCCTCGATGACACCCCCGTGGTGGTACTCGCCCTACGAGGGCTCGACGGTGACGTGGTCGCGCGGGCGGTCGAGCTCGCCCGCCAGGCCGGAGCGCGGGTCCCGGGTGTCGTGTGGGTCGAGCCCCGCTGGATCCTCGACGGTGACGACGACCGCGGTGCCCTCACCGCGCTCAACGGCGAGCAGGGGGACCGCCGGCAGGCCCGGACCCGCGCATGGGCCGCCGTGGCCCACCAGTTCGTCGAGGCCTCCGAGCCTGGCGCTGCCCCGGCCGCCGGGGAGGGGCCGGACGCGACCTCCACCACCACCACCACCGGTGAGCCCGCCGAGCCGTCGCTGGTCGCCGGCCTCGTTCGGGAGGGGTTCCTCACCCTCGACCCGCTCGGGGACTCGTCGACCTCGCTGGCATCGCTCATCGGCACCTCACCCCGGGTGCTGTTGCTCACCGGCGACAGGGCCGACACCGGGCTGGCGCCGATGCTCAACGTGGTGGCCCACGCCACCGTCGGGGCCGACCTGCCCACCGTCGTGGCTGAGGGCCGTCCCGAGGACGACCAGCAGACCCGGGGAGCCAGGCTGGCGAGCCTCGACGACGCCACCCGCACCGCGGCCACCCTCGTCGACGACGTCGATCTGGCCGAGGGCCGGGTCGCCGCCGTCCTAGCGCTGGCCCGGCCCACACCCGGAAGCCGCTACGGGTACGGCCCGGGGGCCACCTCGGTGCTGCCCGACTGGACCCCACCGTGAGCACCTCCACGCCCGGCACGCCCGGGCCGGGCTCGGCGGCCGAGCCGCCCGCCGCGGGCGACGTGAGCCGCGCCGCGGCGGGGATGGGTCTGGCTGCGGCGGCGTCACGACTGTTCGGGGCCGGGCGGGTGGTGGTCATCGCCGCCGTGCTCGGAACGACATACCTGGGCAACGCGTTCCAGGCGGCCAACAGCGTGTCGAACGTGCTGTTCGAGCTGCTCGCCGCGGGGGCGCTCTCCGCTGCGCTGGTACCCGCCTTCGTCGACCTGCTCGGCCGTGGCCAGCGCCGGGCCGAGGAGGTCGCAGGAAGCTTGCTGGCGTGCGCCTGGCTTGTGCTCGGCGCGGTCACGTTGCTGGGGATCGTGGGAGCGCCTCTGCTCGCGCGGATCCTCACCTCGGGGGTGTCCGACCCCGTCGTCGCTGCCGATCAGCGCGACCTGGCCACCTACCTGCTGCGGTTCTTCGTCCCCCAGGTCCTGCTCTACGCGCTCGGCGCGGTGACCACCGCGGTCCTCCACGCCCGTCGGCGCTTCGCTGCCGCTGCGCTGGCGCCGATCGGCAACACCGTGGTCCTGGTGGCGTTCCTGGCCGGCTTCCGCGCGTTGGCGGGCGCCGATCCCGGGCTCGACCTCAGTGGGGCCGAACGGCTCAGCCTCGCTTTGGGCGGAACGCTCGGCGTGGCCGCCTTCGTGGCCGTTCCGGCCGTCGCGCTGCGTGCCTCGGGGTTCCGGCTCCGATTCTCGGCGCGGCCGTGGCGCGACCCCGATGTGCGAGGCACCCTGCGTGTGTCGGGCTGGGCCGGTGTGCAACACGCCGGGGCCGCCGTCCTGCTCGGATCAGCGCTCGTCGCGGCCGGCGGAGTGGAAGGCGGTGTGGTCGCCTACCAGTTCGCCATGGTCGTGTTCCTGGCGCCCTACGGGGTGCTGGCCCAGCCGGTGCACACCGCCATGCTGCCCACGATGGCCGAGCAGGCCGCGCTCGGCGACCGCTCCGGGCTGAGGGCCTCGGCCGGCTGGGCCGGCGACGCTGTCGCTTTGGTCACCCTCCCGGTCACGGCGATGCTGTCGGTGCTGGCGCTACCGGTGATGCGGGTGCTCGCGTTCGGCGAGGCGGCCGGCGGCACCGGCCCCGACCTGCTCGCCGGGGCGCTGGCGGGACTGGGCGCAGGCGTGACCGCGTACGGCGCACACCTGCTGCTCAGCAGGGTCGCCTACGCGGTCGGCGACACCCGCTCGGCTGCGGTCGCCTCGTTGGGCTCTGCGGTGGTCGGCGCCTCGGCGATGCTGGTAGTGGGAGCGACGCTCGACGGCTCCGCTCGCCTGGCCGCCATCGGGCTCGCTCACAGCGCCTCCCAGGTAGGCGGCGCCGCCTGGCTGGCGCGCCGGCTCCGCTCACGCATCGAGGTTCCCTTCACCTCGGCCCAGGCCCGCATGGCTGCCGCCGCCGCTGCGGTGGCCGGCGCTGTGTGGGTGCTGGAGCGGCTGTGGTCCCCGCAGGGACGTGTGGACAACCTCGCGTGCGTGGCCGTGCTGGGAGCCCTGGGGACGGCCGCCTACCTGCTGGTGGTGCGCGCCGTGGGCGCCATGCCGACACGTGCTCCGGCTCCGGTGCCCGCGTGACGGCCCGACCCCGGCGGTGGTGTGGGATCGGTCGGCCCGGACGGATCCTGCTCGCCTCGCTGGCGACGCTGGTCGCCCTCGCCGGCGGCGCCTCGGGAGCAACGGCGGCGACGGGCACTCCCGGCGGGCGAGCGACGCCGCTCGGCGGGGGCACGAGGGCCGCCGGCGGTCGGCTGCTGGTGCTGTCGTTGCCCACCCTCGCTTGGAGCGAGGTCCACAGCGGGAACACCCCCAACCTGGACCGACTGCTGGACCGCAGCGCCGTGGGGGCCATGTCGGTGCGTGGAGTGGGTCCGCGCACCGACGCAGATGACGCCTACGCGACGATGAGCGCGGGCACCCGAGCGCGCGGCGTGCAGGACAGCGCGCTGGTGCTCGGCAGCGGCGAGCCCTACCTCGATGCCACCGCGGGAGAGGTCTACGAGCGCGGAACGGCGCGCGACCCCGCTGACGGCCTGGTGGCCCTCGGGGCCCCGGCACTGCTGCGCCGCAACGACCGGCTGAACTTCGACGCCGAGATCGGACGCCTCGGTCAGCAGCTCGCCGACGCCGGGGTCGCCAGGGCCGTGGTTGCCAACGCCGACGAGGTCGGCAGCGACGGGCGGCCCATCCGGGTCCGGACCGCCGGTACGGCCCTGGCCGACCGCGACGGCCTGATCCCCCGGGGTGAGGTGTCAGAGCTTCTGAACGAGGCTGACGCGGCCAGCCCGTGGGGGCAACGACTCTCGGTGGGGGCCGTGACCCGGGCGACTCGGGCTGCTCTCACGCCGCGGTCCGTAGTGCTGGTCGAGGCATCCGACCTGGTCCGGGCCGAGCGCTACCGCTCGGCCACGACCTCGTCCCAGGTCGACGCGATGCGTGTCGCCGCGCTGCGCCACTCCGACGACCTGGTCGGGAGCCTGCTCGGGCTCGTGGACCCCGAGCGCGACTCGGTCCTAGTGCTCAGCCCGTACCACCGCCGGGGTCGACCGCACCTGACGGTCGCAGCGCTGTCCAGCCCCCGGGTCGACAGCGGCTGGCTCCGCTCGGGGACCACTCGCCGGTCCCGCCTGGTCGCCCTCGTGGACATGGCGCCCACGGTGCTCGACCTCGTCGGGCTCGAGCGCGACGACTCGATGGAGGGCCGCCGCTTCGAGGTCGTCGACGACGGCGGTGGCGATCCGGCCGAGCGCGCCGAGGCTCTCGGCGACCTCGGTGCCCGAGCCGTGTTCCGAGACAAGATGGTCGCGCCGGTCGCCACGACCTTCGTGATCGCCCAGGCCGGGCTGTGGGTGCTGACCGCGTTGGCGCTGCGTTCGGCGGGCGGCGACAGGCGCTGGCTCGGGCGGGTGGTGTCGGGCCTGGCGGTGGCCCTTCTCGTATTCCTGCCGGCCACCTACCTCGCGGGTCCCATCGGATTCCACGGCTCGGCGTCGGGGGCGTACTGGGCCTTCATCGCGGCCGTGTCCGCCGCGCTGTCTGCCCTCGCGCACGCGCTGGGGCGCCGGGGGCCGCTCGACCCCTTGTTGGTCGCGCTGGGTCTCGTGTTCGGCACCCTGGTGGTCGACATGGTCCGGGGCGCGCCCTGGCAGCTCAACACCGTCTTCGGCTACTCACCCACGGTGGGGGGCCGGTTCGCCGGGATGGGCAACCTCGCCTTCGGCCAGTTCGCGGGGTCCGCGATGCTCCTGTACGGCCTCGTGCGGGTCCGCTTCGGATCGACCTCGCGGGTGGGGCGCTGGGCGCTGGCGGTGCTCGGGCTGGCCGTGGTGATCGACGGGATGCCGATCTGGGGCTCCGACGTGGGTGGGGTGCTTGCCCTCGTTCCGGCGATCGGTGTCACGCTGGGGGTGAGGGGGGGACGGCGACTGGGGATGCGCAACGTCGTCGCCTGGGGATCGGCGGCGGTGGCCGCTGTGGTCGCCTTCGCGCTCTTCGACCTGTCGCGCCCCGAGGATCGCCGTACGCACCTCGGACGCCTCGCGGAGTCGCTGCGCGACAACGGCTTCGAGGCGCTCGAGACCGTCGCGACCCGCAAGCTGGGCGCCAACCTGGCGGTGCTGACCAGTTCGGTGTGGACGGCGATGGTTCCCATCGTGCTCGGCTTCATCGCCTACCTCATCTGGCGGGCGCCGGGACAGCTGCGTGTGCTGCGCGAGCTGCTGCCCGACACCGTGAGAGGTCTCGCGGTGGTGGCCCTGCTGGGATTCGCCCTCAACGATTCGGGGATCGCGGTGCCGGGCGTGATGCTCGGGGTGGTCAACGCGAGCCTGGCGTACCTGGTGGTTCGGAGGTTCGGGGCCGACGCCGCCGCGGCAGGGCCGTGAGCGCCGGGCTGCTCGCCTGGATCCTGTCGCTGGTGGGGGGCGCGACGGCAGCCGTCCTGATCGAGCGGGCCGCGGCGCCGATCCTGGCCTCGCCGGCGCTGGCGCGCAGCAACTACCGGGGCCGAACGCTCCCCACCGCCGGGGGGCTCGTCGTCGTGCTGGCCGTGCTGGTGGTCGAGGCCGGCCGCACCGCGCTGGCCGAGTTCGGGCTCGGTGACGAGCTCTCCGACAGCCTGCTGCGCTCGATCGTGCTGTTCGCCTGCTTCGCCTTCGCCCTGCTGGGTCTGGTCGACGACCTGCTCGGTACCGAGCAGGACCGCGGCTTCGCCGGCCATCTGCGCGCGCTCGCCGCCGGACGGCTGACGACCGGGGCCGTGAAGCTGTTGGGCGGCGGTGTGGTCGCCATCGTGTTGACCGCGGCGCCCGGCGAGGTCTCCGGCCGTCGACTGCTGGCCGACGCCGCCCTGGTGGCGTTGGCCGCCAACCTCGGCAACTTGCTCGACCGGGCTCCGGGGCGCACGATCAAGGTGGGGCTCGGGGCTTACGTGCCCCTGGCCCTGGCGGCGGGGACCTCACCGGTCGGCCTGGCGCTGGCACCGGTGCTGGGCGCCGCCGGCGGCCTGCTCGCCAGCGACCTGCGGGAGCGCATCATGCTGGGCGACACCGGCGCCAACCTGCTCGGTGCGGTCCTGGGGCTGGGCGTCGTGGTCGAGACCAGCCGGGGCGTGCGCACCGGTGTGCTGGTCGCTCTGGTGGCGCTCAACGTGGCGTCCGAACGGATCTCGTTCTCGCGGGTGATAGAGGCCAACCCGGTGCTTCGGCGCCTGGACCGAGCAGGCCGGGGAAGCTCCGCCTCAGGGCGGATCGCAGCCCGGGGCGACGTAGGTGCGCCGCACTCCCTGCGCGTCGGCCACGACGTAGCCCAGCGCGGCCAGGCGTTCGGGCAGGCCGGCGAACGACCCCCAACGCTGAGCGCTGCGCACGACCACTGCACACACCCGGCGGTCCGCGGCGGCGGCGACGATGTCGGCTTCGTCCAGCCGCCCGCTGTCGATGCGCAGGCGCGAGGCGTCGACCAGGTCCGGTGGGGTCGCGCGCCCGGCCCGCCACACCAGGCCCGGGTCGTCGCTGATGGCCAGCGCCCCCTCGGGCAGAGCCCGCATCAGGCCCACGGCGGTCGCCGCCGAACCCCGATAGGGCCCGGGGTCGAGCAGGTCCCAGCTGCGAACGACCTGCAGCGGGACGGCTGCCGCGACCAGCACCAGCAGCACGCGCGCCGGCGGCCGGTGGCGAGCCGCCAACATGGCGAGGGGAGGCACGAGCTGGGAGACGTGAGGACGCCACATGGGATGCTCGCCTGCGAGCACCACCGACGTCGCCAGGATCCACGACACGATCAGCACGTCGACCGAGCGGGCTGCGACCCCGAGTCGGCGCAGGGCGTGGGCCATGTGCTCGCCCCGGGGCCGTGTGGCGGGCCGTGCGCCGGAGCGCTCCCTGAAGGTGCGGGCGAGGCCACCTGCGGCGGCGGCGAGCGCGATCGCGCCGAGGACGAGGACCGGCAGGTCGCGGTCGGCCAGGGTACTGGCCACCTTGGCCAGGTTCGCGCCCGGGGTCCGATGGCCGGCCACGTCGAGGTGGTAGCCGTAGGCCTGGTCCCACACGTCGGCCGGGCCGAAGGGCAGCCAGACCAGGAGGTGCCCGGCCAGGGCGGTCGCCGCCGCGAGGAGCACCGTGCGGATCCGGCCGCTGGCCAGCAGCACCAGGGCGACGGGCAGCACCGCCCCCACGAGCAGGGCCTTGACCGACAGTGTGGCACCCACGCCTAGGCCCAGCAGCACCGCCCGCCTGCCATCGAGGCAGTCGCGCCAGGCGATGGCCGCGGCGACGGTGGCGGTGGCCGCGGCCAGCGCCACGCCGTCCGCGGCCAGCGGCCCGGTCACCCACCACACGCTCCCGGCGGTTGCCACGAGGCCCCCTGCGAGCAGGGCGCCCGGCCGGTCCGCCGTGCGCCGCGCGACGAGGTAGGCGGTCACGGCCAGGGCCACGCCCGCGGCGACCGACGCCAGGCGGGGCGCGACCGAGGTCCGGAACCCGACCAGATCAGCGAGCCAGACCACGGGCAGGAACAGGGGGCCCTGGCTGGAGAAGACGTCGCGGTACGGCCAGCCCCCTTCGCGCATGGCCACAGCGGAGGCGCCGTAGACGCCGTCGTCGAAGGTGAGGTGCCGCGACGCCAGCAGTGAGGGGATCCGCAGTGCTGCTGTGGCCACCGCCAGCACGGCGGCGTCGACCACGGTGGTCGAGGATGGGCGACCCCGGCGGGCGGCGGTGGAGGCGACCATCGGGTGGCGCACAGTAGCCACAGCGCCGGCGGTGGTGGAGGCGCACGGAGCGGCATGGTGCGCCGCGGGAGGCGCACGGAGCGGTACGGTGCGCTCCCGTAGCTGGTGGCGCCTCCAGGCGCCGTGTCGGCACGGGAGGCCTCCTCGGGTGACCAAGCACATCTTCGTCACGGGGGGTGTGGCCAGCTCGCTCGGCAAGGGCATCACGGGCTCGTCGCTGGGTCGGCTCCTGAAAGCTCGGGGCCTGCGGGTCACGATGCAGAAGCTCGACCCGTACATCAACGTGGACCCGGGCACCTTGAACCCCTTCGAGCACGGCGAGGTGTTCGTCACCGACGACGGGGGCGAGACCGATCTGGATCTCGGTCACTACGAGCGCTTCATCGACGAGAGCCTCTCGCAGGACTCCAACGCCACGACCGGTTCGATCTACTCGGCCGTGCTGGCCGCCGAGCGCCGCGGCGACTACCTCGGTCGCACGGTGCAGGTGATCCCGCACATAACCGACGAGATCAAGCGGCGGATCCTGCGACTCACCGGCGACGAGGCGGACGTGGTGATCACCGAGGTCGGCGGCACCGTGGGCGACATCGAGATCCTGCCGTTCCTCGAGGCGATCCGGCAGTTCCGCCTCGACGTGGGCCGCGAGAACGTCTGCTACGTCCACGTCACCTTGGTGCCCACCATCATCAACGAGCAGAAGACCAAGCCGACCCAGCACTCTGTCACCGAGCTGCGAGGCCGGGGCATCCAACCCGACGCGATCGTGTGCCGAACCGAGCGTCCGTTGGGCGACGGGCTCAAGCGCAAGATCTCCAACCTGTGCGACGTGCCCATCGCCGGGATCGTCAACGCCGTCAACGCGGCCAACCTCTACGAGATCCCGTTGGTGCTGCGCGAGGAGGGTCTGGACGAGGTGGTGTGTGGGATCCTCGGGTTGGGTGACCGCCCGGTCGACCTGAGCGAGTGGGAGGCGCTGGTCGGACGGATCGAGTCCACCGATCGGTCCTGCCGGATCGGGATCGTCGGCAAGTACGTGAGCCTGCCCGACGCCTACCTGTCGGTGGTGGAGGCCTGCAAGCACGGTGGGTTCCACCACGGTGCCGATGTCGAGATCGACTGGATCCAGGCCGAGGAGGTCGAGGGGCTCCTCGCCTCCGGTCGTCTCGCCGACCTCGACGGGATCGTCATCCCAGGTGGCTTTGGCGAGCGCGGCACGGAGGGCAAGATCACGGCCGCCACCTACGCCCGCGAGCACGGCGTGCCGTGCCTGGGCCTGTGCCTGGGCCTGCAGATGATGGTCGTGGACTACGCCCGCAACGTGTTGGGTCTGCAGGGCGCCAACAGCCGCGAGCTCGACCCGACCACACCGCACCCGGTGATCGATCTCATGGAGTCCCAGCGTGGCGTCACCGACCTGGGAGGCACCATGCGCCTGGGTGCCTACGTGGCTCAACTGCTCGAGGGCTCGGTGGTGGCCCGTGCCTACGGCACGACCGTGGTGTCCGAGCGTCACCGTCACCGCTACGAGTTCAACCCTCGGTACCGGGCCCGCTTCGAGAGCGCCGGGCTCGTCCTGTCCGGCGAGTCGCCCGACGGTCGCCTGGTGGAGTTCATAGAGCTCGCCGATCACCCGTTCTGGGTGGGCACCCAGGCCCACCCCGAGCTCAAGAGCCGCCCCAACCGCCCGGCCCCCCTGTTCCGTGAGCTGGTCGGCGCCGCCCTCGAACGGGCCGAGGGCCGCGCCCCGCGTCTGTTCGAACGGTCTCCGGTCCCGGCGCCGTGAGCTCGCCCGGCGACCCGGCCGCAGGCACGAGCGGCTTCGAGCGCCTGGGCGAGACCGAGGTGGTAGCGGGCTACGTGGCCCGTTGGGTCGATGTCACGTTCCGATCCCCCGACGGTGCACTGCACACCCGGGAGGTCGTTCACCACTCGGGCGCGGTCGCCGTCGTACCCCTCCACGAGGATGGCTCCGTGACCCTGGTGCGCCAGTACCGCGTCGCTCTCGACGCGCTGTGCCTCGAGCTGCCAGCAGGGCTTCGCGACGTCGCCGGTGAGCCCGAGGCCACCACGGCGCGGCGCGAGCTGATCGAGGAGGCCGGCCTGTCCTGTGAGAACCTGGAGCACCTGGTCACCTTCCACAATTCGCCCGGCTTCTCCGACGAGACGGTGGCGGTGTTCCTCGCCACCGAGCTGCGCGAGGTGCCCCACGACCGTCAGGGCGTCGAGGAGCAGACCATGACCGTCGAGCGTCGCCGGCTCGCCGAGGCCCTCGAGGCGGTCGCGAACGGCGAGATAACCGACGCCAAGACCATCATCGGGTTGAGCCTGGTCGCGCAGCGGGGCTGAGGTGGCGGCTGCGGGCGACCCCGTGGAGGACCTGCTCGGATGGCTCGCCTCGGAGAAGGGCCGCACGCAGAACACCCTCACGGCGTACCGCCGGGACCTCACCCGCTACAGGCGGTGGCTCACCGAGCAGCGCGGCTTGGCCGTCGAGGAGGCCGGCGAGGACGACGTGACGGCCCACGTCGCCCACCTCGCGGCCTCGGGCCTGTCCCCGGCCTCGGTGAAGCGAGCGGTCGTCGCCGTGCGCGCGCTGCACCGCTATCTCGCCGAGGAGGGGCGCAGCGACGCCGACCCCGCGGCCGCGGTGGACCCGCCGCGGGTGCCCCGCGGCCTGCCCAAGGCGCTCACCGAGGCCGAGGCGAACCGGCTCGTCGACGCGCCGGTGGGCGACGACCCGTTGGCCCGGCGCGACAGGGCCCTGCTGGAGGTCCTCTACGGCACCGGAGCCCGCATCTCCGAGGCCGTCGGGCTCTCGCTGGGAGACCTGGACCTCGACGACGCGCTCGTCCGGGTGCTGGGCAAGGGCGGCCGGGAGCGGGTCGTGCCCATGGGTCCGCCCGCGGTGCGGGCCCTGGTGGCTTGGCTCGGCCCGGGTGGGCGGGAGCTGGTGGCACCGGCCCGCTGGGCTCGTCGATCCGATGCCGAAGCCGTCTTTCTGAACCGGCGGGGCGGGCGCCTGTCGCGTCAAGGAGGCTGGGCCGTCGTGAGCCGCCACGCCCGCGCGGTGGGCCTCGGTGCCAGGGTGCACCCCCACGTGCTGCGCCACTCGTGCGCCACCCACCTGCTCGACCACGGTGCTGACGTGCGGTCGGTCCAGGAGCTGCTCGGTCACGCGTCGGTCTCGACGACCCAGGTGTACACCCTGGTCTCCACCGACCGGCTCTGGGACGCCTACCGGCGTGCCCATCCCCGTGCCCACGGCGCCTGACACGACGGCGCCCGACTCCACGGCGGCCGGGGTGACACGAGGTCACCGACTACCGTGGACGCGGTGATCGAGCAGTCCCTCGTCTCCGTCGTGCGCAGCCAGCTCGAGGCCGAGCGGGCCCAGTTGCGCGCCCAGCTCGACCAGCTCGGCGAAGATGGCGACGCGCCCGCCGACTTCGACGACAACTTCGCCGACTCGGGCCAGGTGCAAGCCGAGCGCGACGAGGTGTCTGCGCTCGCCAACCAGCTGCGCGAGCGACTCGTCGACGTCGAGGACGCATCGGCGAAGCTCGACGACGGTACCTACGGGCTCTGCGAGAGGTGCGGCGCCACCATCGGCGAGGCTCGGCTGGAGGCCATGCCCGCCACCCGCTACTGCATCGAGCATGCCTGAGCGGGCCGGCTGCGCCCACCTGGTCCGAAGGTTCGTCGGCTCGATCCGCCCCCGCCCGCTGAGCGCGCAGGAGGAGGGTTGGGTCCGGGTGCACCTGCTCGAGGGCGAAGTGGCTCTGTGGGGGCGGATGTCGACCGCCGACCGCCGCCACAGCCTCGGTGTGGCCCGAACCGTGCACACCGACCTGGGCGAGGCTGCCACCCGCCCGGTCCTGGCCGCGGCGTTGCTGCACGACGTGGGCAAGGTGGTGTCCGGCCTCGGTACGGGCTCGAGGGTCGTGGCCACGGCGCTCGCTCGCCTCGGTGGCCATGGCCGGGCGTCACGCCTGAGCCGTCGGCCGGGCTGGCCCGGACGCATCGGGACCTACCTGCTCCACGACGAGATCGGCGCCGCCCTGCTGCGCGAGGCCGGTAGCGACCCGCTCACCGTGGCCTGGGCCGGTGGCCACCATCGGGGCAACCCGTCGGTCCCCGCCCCGGTGGCCGCCGCGCTGAGCGCCGCCGACTGAGCGATCCGGGGCGCCGGCCGGTCAGGCCCGCGGGAGCAGGCCCACAGCGTGCCTCGCGCGCGCCATCGTGACGGTGGCGATCGAGCGCGCCTTGTCGGCCCCTGCGGAGAGCAGGCGGGTCACTTCGCCCGGGTCGGCGGTGAGCTCGCGGAAGCGTGCCTGCAGCGGCTCGAGCTCCGCGATCACGGCGGCCGCCACGTCCGCCTTGAGCGCCCCGTAGCCGTCATAGGCCCCGGCCAGCTCACCTGGTGCCCCACCGGTGCTGGCGGCGAGCATCGACAGGAGGTTGCTCACGCCCGGCTTGGCAACCGGGTCGAAGCGCACCTCGCCGTCGTTGTCGGTGACTGCACGCTTGATCTTGCGGGTCACGGTGGCCGGATCGTCGAGGATGCTCACGGTTCCCTGGGGCGACTCCGAAGACTTGGACATCTTCCTGGTCGGGTCGGTCAGATCCATGATCCGCGCGCCGACAGGCGGGATGGTGTGCGCGGGAACCACGAACGTGGGCCCGAAGCGGGCGTTGAACCGCTCGGCGAGGTCCCGCGCGAGCTCGAGGTGCTGGCGCTGGTCGTCGCCCACCGGCACCTGGTCCGTGTCGTAGAGCAGGATGTCGGCCGCCTGCAGGGCCGGGTAGGTGAACAGCCCCGCCGAGATGAAGGCGGCCCGCTCGCCCTTCTCCTTGAACTGGGTCATCCGCCGCAGCTCCCCGACCGAAGCAGTGCACTCCATCAGCCATCCCAGCTCTGTGTGCTCGGGGACCTGCGACTGCACGAACAAGGTGCACACCTGCGGATCCAGGCCGATGGCGAGGAGCAGGGTGGACAGCTCGAGCGTCTTGGCCCGCAGCTCGGAGGGCTCCTTCGGCATCGTCAGGGCGTGCAGGTCGACCACGCAGAACAGCGAGTCGTGCTCGTGCTGGCGGGCGACCCAGTGCCGCAGGGCGCCCAGGTAGTTCCCGAGGTGGACCTCGCCGGTGGGTTGGATCCCGGAGAAGACGCGCGGCATGGGCGGCGATGGTAGGTCGGCCCGCCGATGTGCCCGGGCCGGTCCCCGAACCGGCGCCACCTTGAATGACACCGGTGCAACTACGCTGGTGCCGTGGCCTACGACGTGCGCACCCGGATATTCGAGGGCCCCTTCGACCTGCTGCTGCACCTGATCCTGCGCCAGGAGGTCGAGCTCTACGAGCTCGACCTCGCCGCGATCGTCGACGCCTACCTGTCCGAGGTCGAGCGGATGGAACGCCTCGACCTCGAGGTGGCCACCGAGTTCGCGCTCATCGCCGCCACGCTGATCGAGCTCAAGTCCCGCCGGTTGCTGCCCGGAGACGACGAGCTGAGCCTCGACGACGAGCTGGCCCTGTGGGAGGAGCGCGACCTGCTCCTGGCCCGCCTCGTCGACGCCAAGACCTTCAAGGAAGCGTCCCTCGCCCTGCACGCCTTGTCGGTAGAGGCGGCTCGGTCGGTCGGTCGCACCGCCGGCCCAGACGAGCGCTTCGCGGCCGTGGTACCCGACTGCCTGGCCGGTGTCGGTCCCGAGGAGCTGCGGGCGGCCTTCGTGCGCGCTGCCACCCCGCGCCCCGTGCCACGGGTCGAGCTCGATCACGTCGCCCCGATCCGGGCCTCGGTAGCCGACGCGGTGGTCGAGCTCCTCGACGAGCTGCCCCGGGTGGGCCGCATCAGCTTCGGGCGCCTCACCGACGGGTTGGTCGAGCGCCTCGAGATCGTCGTCCGGTTCCTGGCTCTGCTGGAGCTCTTCAAGCAGGGGCTGGTGGAGCTCGACCAGCCGTCCAACTTCGCCTCGATCGGCATCCGCTGGGTGGGTGACGGTCCCGCCGGCTACCCAGTGTCGGCGCTGGTCGACACCTACGACGGATGAGGGCGCCCGTGCCCGCCGAGACGCGGCGGGCCATCGAGGCGGTGCTCATGGCCGCCGAGGAGCCGGTGCCGGCCCGGCTGCTGGGGGAGCTGGTCGAGTGCGGGGCGGACGTGGTCGACGCAGTGTGCGCCGAGCTGGCCGACACCTACGAGGCCGAGGGGCGCGGGTTCGTGCTGCAACGGATCGCCGGGGGGTGGCGCTACGCCAGCCATGCCGACCTCGCGGCCTACGTGGAGCGCTTCGTGCTCGAGGGTCGCTCGGCCCGGCTGTCGGCGGCCGCGCTCGAGACCTTGGCCATCGTGGCCTACAAGCAACCCATCTCCCGTGCCC
>CAVPEW010000028.1:0-7980 GCA_963703565.1 uncultured Microthrixaceae bacterium
ACAGCCAGGTTTCTTTCGACACGAGATCGCGGAAATAGTTTCAAATTTCGGCCGGCGGCGTGGCCGGATACTCGGCCATCCCGCCACCTCTCTGCGTCCCCTCCGCCCACCTCATGCCGCCTGCAGCGGGTCGAAGCCGGCTGGCAGGCATTCGAGTCCCGCAGCCCTCGCCTGATCGCCCTGCGACGACGACGACCCTGGGGTGCCGAACCTGGCGACCGTCGGGCTCACCAACACCAGGGGCCCCCAGCCACCTCCCCAGTAACCGAAGACCGATCACGTACCAGATCGCCGAGTGATGGCGAGGAACTTCAACAATTGAAGATCGCCAACTACCGGACTGACGTTCCGCACTTCTCGGTGACCTTTCGGCCCCCCACTTTCTGTGTGCTGGTCAGGGTGTCGGGTGTCGGGTGGGCGTCGGCTGGTTCGCTTGGCGGAGCAGGATCTCGCCTGCTGCTGGCGGAGAGCGTTTCCATCTTGGTGATGATCTGTTCGAGGTGTCGCCGGTTGGCGATCCACTGCCGGTAGAGGTCGGCTTCGGGTTCGTTGAGTCGTCGGCTTTCGGTCTTGCCGGCGATGGCGCGGCTCCATTGGTAGTAGGGGCCGTGGCGTTGGGGCGGGTCGGCTTGGCAGCGGCAGTTCGGTTTGCCGCATGAGGTGGTGCGCACGACGAGGCTGCCGGGGCTGATGAAGCCGATCTCGGCGAGTTCGGCGGTGAGGGCCCGGTAGCGGCGTTCGTAGGTTTCGAGTCGGGTGGCCACGATCGTTCGTTCCTTGAGCAGCGGGTATCCGCGTTCGATGATCTGTCAGCGTTTATGCTGACCGATGACAGCGACCGATGTCAAGGAGGACGCCGATGTCGTGGACACAGGACAGTTCGAGTTGGGCAGCGAGGCCGTCGGTGCGTTGCCGATCATCAACCACTTCCTGGCCCGGATCGGGGTCGGCGAGTTGTTGGCACGGCATCTGCCCGCACGACGACGCCCGGTTGCGCCTCGCCCCCGCGGTGGTGATCGGGCTGGTGGTGCGCAACCTGATCGTGTCCCATCAGCCGGTCTACGCGCTCGGCGAGTGGGCCGCCCCTTATCGGCCCGGTCTGCTCGGCGTTACGGGCGGCGACGCCGCCGCGCTCAACGATGACCGGGTGGGCGGACGCTGGATCGTCTGTTCGACGCCGACCGGGCGACTGTGATCACCGAGGTGGTGCTTGCACGCGGTGCGCGAGTTCGACCTCGACCTCGGCCAGTTGCACAACGACTCGACGACGGTCACCTTCTCCGGCGGCTACCACGGCGCGACCGGGACGGTGCGTGGCGGCAAGGCGACTCCGGTGATCACCTACGGGCACAACAAGGACCACCGCCCCGACCTGAAGCAGTTGCTGTGCGTGTTGACGATCTGTGCCGATGGGGCGGTGCCGATCGCGTTCCGGGTCGAGGACGGCAACACCGCCGACGACGTCACCCACATCCCGACCTGGGACGAGCTGCGTCGACGCTGGTCGGGCGGGCCGACTTCTTGTACGTCGCCGATTGCAAGCTCGCCAACCGGGCGGCGATGGACCACATCGCCCACAACGGCGGCCGGTTCGTGACGATCCTGCCCCGCTCCCGCAAAGAAGACACCGAGTTCCGCGACTGGATCTGGCACAACAACCCGGACTGGACCGAGGCCCACCGCCGCCCGGGCGGCCGTCACGGTGAGCCCGACGACGTGTGGCACACCACCCCCGCCCCGGCACCATCAGCGGAGGGCTACCCGATCATCTGGGTCCGCTCATCAGCCAAGACCGACCATGACGCCGAAGCCCGCCGGGCCCGCATCGCCAAAGGCATCACCGCGCTCGACGATCTCAACCAGCGACTCGCCTCACCGCGCACCCGGCTGCGCACCACCGTCGCGGTCGAGGCCGCCGCGACCGCCGCGCTCGACCGCCACCGGCGGCACACGCTGGATCAGCTTCCAGATCACCGAGACCACCAGTCGAGACCGTCCGCCAAGAAAAACGCGGCCGGCCCGGCACGAACACCCGCTACCGCAAACACACCCGCACCCACCACCGCGTCGCCTGGCACGGTCAACGAGAACATCGTCGCCCGCGACGCCGCCTCCGACGGGATGTTCCCGCTCATCACCTGCGACAACACCATCACCCCCGCCGAGGTCCTCGCCGCCTACCGCTACCAACCCAACCTCGAACGCCGCAACCACATGCTCAAAGGCCCCCAACAACTCGCCCCCGTGTTCCTCCACACCCCGCACCGCATCGAAGCACTCCTGCTCTGCCAGTTCCTCGCCCTGCTCACCGAAGCGCTCATCGAACGCGAGATCCGCACCGCGATGAAAACCGCAGCACTCGACAGCATCCCGCTCTACCCCGAACTGCGATCCTGCCCCGCCCCCAGCGCCCCCCGCATCCTCGAGATCTTCAACGGCATCGCCCGCCACCACCTGATCAGCAACAACCGGTCGTCCAGATCTTCGAGCCCACCCTCACCCCGCTACAACACCAGATCCTCGACCTGCTCAACATCCCAACCGACACCTACACCACCCCCACAACACCCGGCCCGATCAGCTGACAAACTGGGTGTCGCTCGCCAGCAGTATGGGACCACTGTTTCGCCAGTGGCATGGGACCGGGTCCGGGGTTGTGGAGCGTCGGCTCGGTGAGTATGGCGGATCGCGGTGGTGGGGGTCAAGGATGGTCGGTCGGGTTGGGGCGAGTGTCGGGTGGTTTGTCGGGGTTGAGGTTGCGACCGCGGCCACCGCGATGTTGGAGTGGGGCGGTCTCTTCGACGCCGGCGCGGCGTCGTCGGTACGCGGCTTGGCGGCAGCCCGGCGTGCAGAACCGCCGAGGCGACCCGACGGCTGGGTTGGTGAATAGCCCGACGGCCGCGGTGGTGATGAGGCGTCCGCACACCGGGCAGGTGAACTCGTTCTGGTTGGGTTCGTCCGAAGCGTCACGCATTGTGGTCGTTGAGGTTTCCGGGCTTCTGGCGGCGCCGGTAGGACTCGCCGTCGAGGACCAGTTCGTGGGCTGCGGATTGGAGCCGGTCGATGGCGGATTGGGCCAGGAGCGGGTCGGCCATCAGCGCCAGCCACTCCATCGGGTCCCTGTTGCTGGTCACGATCGTGGCGGCCCTGCGATGTCGTTCGACGATGAGTTCGTAGATCTCGGCGGTGTCGATCGCGTCGAGCGCTGAGAGGGCGAAGTCATCCAAGATGAGCAGATCGACGCGCAGGAGCTTGCGGACTTCGGCGTCGTGGCTGTTGTCGAGCCGGGATGCCTTGAGCCGGCGGAGCATGGTGTCGGTGCGTTCGAAGTGGACGCGGTAGCGGCGCCGCACGGCGGCGTGACCGAGCGCAGTGGCCAAGAAGGTCTTGCCGACTCCGACGGGTCCCATGATCACGACGTTGTGGGCGTTGTCGATGAAGCGCAGCGACCCGAGCTCGGCCCAGGTGGCGTGGTCGTAGGTGACTGTCGTGGTGGGGTCCCAGCGTTCCATCGTCATGGTCGGGTCGAGCCCGGCGCTGCGGGCCCGGAGCGTGGCGCTGGTGGTGTCGCGGCGGGTGACCTCGTCGGCGAGGATGAGTTCGAGGAACTCGCCGTGTCCGAGCCCGTTGGTGTGGGCGAGGGCGAGGCGTTCGGGGAGCGTGTCGAGGAGCTTGCCGAGCTTCACCCGACGCAGCAGTGCCCGCAGCTCAGAACTGACCGTGGGTGCTGGAGCGGTCATCGCTGACCGCCTTCGGTGCCGGTCGCCGGGCGTTCCACGGCGAAATGCTGGGGATCCCGGGTGAAGCGTGGTGTGATCACCTTGCCGGCAGGGGCTGGCGACGTCGCGGCGCTGGCGTGGATGTTCTCGGTGGCCCGCTCGAGCATCCGGCCGATCAGCCCGACGTTGATCGCTTCGTGGGCGAGGGCGCTGGAACACGCCACTTCGACTCGCTCGGGACCCCACTTCTTGACCAGGCCGAGCAGGGCGTAGACCTGTCGCATCTTGGTCCACGGCAACGGGTGCTCGAGCAGCGCGGCGGTGAACGTGCCGATGGCAGGGCCGTGCCCGGCAGCGAGACGGCGCAGGGCGTCGAGGTCGCGCATCGCGTACGCGGTCCGCTCCGACGGGAGGTCTTCGGGGTCAGTGACGCGGCGGCCGGGGGCCTGGCGGGGGTGGACCTTCACGAGCTGGCCCCGGGCATAGATCCGCACCAACGCCCGGTCGGCGCGCACGTCGACTTGGGAGCCGATCAGGTTGCCGGGCACCGAGTAGAGCGCCTTGGCCACCTCGATGTGATGGTCCCGGTGGACCTTCGCCGTCGCGTAGATCGGCAGGTCGTAGCGCTCGATCGGCGCCGGGGCCAGCACCGGGGCCTCCCCGGTCCGGAACACCTCGGCGGGTCGAGCCTGGATGGTGCCATGGACCCGCATCCCGGCCCTGACCCGACACCACTCCTCAGCCCGGCGCTGTGCGTCAGCCAAGTCGATGAACGCCTCACCGGCGAAGAACGACTGGCGCACGAACGGCACGGTCCGCTCGACGCGAGGCTTGTCCTGTGGGGAGCGCACCCGGGCCGGGTCGACGACGAACCCGCGGGACTGGGCGTACTCGACGAACGCCTGGTTCAACCGCGGCTCGAGCGGATTGGCCTTGTCGACGACCGTCTTCATGTTGTCGGGAATGACCGTCTTGAAGACGCCGCCGTAGAACACCCACGCCGCCTCGAACCCGGCGATCACGTCGTCGAGACTCTGACCGTGGGTGAGCCACACGAAGCTGTAACGCGACACCACCGGCGTGAAGATCAACGCGTGGCAGTCCCGCTGTCGGCCCGTGTCCGAGTCGAGCAGGCGACCCATCTTCCCGAAGTCGACCTGCAGCTCGTCGCCCGGCTCGCCGTCGTTCACCCGCACCGTGCTGCCCCGCCGGCCCCGGCCCACGTCGCACACCTCATCCGCGTAGCGGTGCAGGGTCCGTTCCGGGACCGCAACGCCCTCACGGGCGAGCAGGTCACGGACCTTCACCACCGTCAACCCGTCCTTCTTCAACCACTTCTCGATCCGGTCGTGGCGGGCGACCAGCTGACGCCACGCCTCGCCATGGCCGTCGCAGCGGTGCGGACGGACCGCCTCGACGACCGACCCGATGAACACATCGCCCAACTGGTCCTCACCGCCGTCACGGACCAGACCGAGCCCCTCGGCGGTGGTGACATAACGGCGGACCGTCTTGCGGTCCACCCCCGCCAACCGCTCCACCGACCGCAACCCCTCGCCCCGCAGCCACAACCGCAGCACCTCTCGAACCTCGAACACTGGAACCTCCCGGTATGACATCGCCGCCCTTCCTGGACCGCTGGTCGGAAAGCGACAAGTCCACCGGCAGCGGTGCCGCCGCTGGTGGACCCCGAGATTGGTCCCATCACTGGCGAAACAGTGGTCCCATCCTCCTGGCGAAACTCACCTCAAGGCGGTCCCATGCCACTGGCGGGCGACAACTGGGGGACGATAAGCCCCACCAGAAGTGCGGAACGTCAGACCGGAGGTCTGAGACTCCGGGACAACCTCGGCGCCGACGTCGTCTACAAGATCGGAAGGCAACACCGCCCGCAGCGTTATCGCGAGGTGCGGGTGGGCCCCGCGCGGTCAGAGACCCTGTGCATGCTACGGACTTCGACCCGCGCGAGAACCGGGAGGTCCCGCGCTCGCCCGTCCGGCCGATCACCGGGCAGGCCGCTCAGGGAAGGCTGAGGCCGCACGCCTGAGATGCACGAGCGCGGGAAGTCTGACAACCCCGTAGTACCTGCGAAGCCGCCGAACACCACCTCGGGGTCACCGATCGCGCGCTCCGCGCGACCGGCTGCGCGTGGCCCGAACGTTCCTCGACCGCCACGACGACCTGCAGGCGTGGATGGGTCGGCCGACTCGCACCCGCCTCGCGGATCTGCAACGGATCAAGGCATGGCCGCTGGTGTCGTGGGCGGCGTTGACCGGCCGGGTGAGCATCGATTTGGATCTGTGGACGGCCAAGGACGTCGGCGGGATGAGCGGCGACAGTCCGCCAGTTGTGGCCGGCCGAGTTCGACCAGCTGTGGGCGACAGCGGGTCGGCTCGGCTGGAAGCTGTTACCACTGGTCGCGCAGCGTCATCGACCAGTTCGTGCCCGCGGTGCTTGCCTGGTCGTCGACGCCGATCGATCAGCTTGACGGTGGCCATCTCGACGTGCTCGGGAGCGCGCTCACCGGTGTCACCAGCGTGTCGGTGACAACCCGCCGCCAGTGGCATGGCCGACTGTTCGGACTACGACAACTCCTGTTCGAACACGGCCAGATCACCGTCCCGCCGCAACGAGGACGGCGCGGCGCAACCCTGGCTGACCGGCTCGGGGCCGTTCCCGCCGACGGCATCCGTGATGCCATGGAGCACTACGTGACCGCCCGCTCCGCTGTGCTGGCGCGGTCGTCGATCGATGGTCTGGTCAACGACCTGATCCCGTTCGGGATGTTCCTCGGCGAACACCACCCCGACGTGACCCGGCTCGCCCAGCTGGAACGTCACCACATCGAAGAGTTCCTGGCCTGGAACCGCACCCGCGGCTGGCGAGGGCGAAAGGCCCGAGACCAGCCCGTGTCGGCGTCGGTCGCACACAGCACCGTGCTGTCGGTGCGGAACTTCCTCGACGACATCACCTTGTGGGGATGGGCCGACCGGCCAGCCCGCCGAGTCGTGTTCGCCACCGACGTGCCCCGCCTCCCCCGACCGTTGCCACGGGCGCTCGCCCCTTCCGTCGACGCTGCGCTCATCGACGCGGTCGGCCAACTCGATGACCTGTTCGCCCGCTCGGCGATCCTGCTGCTGCGACGCGCCGGGCTGCGCCTCGGTGAGTGCCTCGACCTCGAACTCGGCTGTGTCGTCGACTACGGGCCCACCGGAACCTGGCTGCGCGTCCCGCTCGGCAAACTCGGCACCGAACGCTCCGTCCCCCTCGACGCCGACACCGTCACCGCGCTCGACAACTGGGTTGCGCAACGAGGAACACAGCGCGCCCACCCACATCCCCGCACCGGCGCACCAGCCGACTTCCTGTTCGCCGAGCACGGCCGCCGGCTCAAATCGTGGCGCATCCGCAACGGGTTACACAACGCCGTCGACATCGCCGGTCTCACCGGACCGGACAACGCGCCGCTGCGGGTCACGCCTCACATGCTCCGACACACCTACGCCACCGAACTGGCCAATGCCGGCATGAGCCTGCAAGCACTCATGGCCCTGCTCGGACACGTCACACCAGAGATGACGTTGCGCTACGCGACGCTCGCCTCACCGACCCTGCGTGCCGCCTACGACGAAGCCATCGGCAAGGTCCGCAAACTCATCCCCGTCGCGCCCGCCGGGCGCCCAACAGTGCCCGCCAAGGTCGACTGGATCGCTTCGGAGTTCCTCAAGACACGCCTCACCGGCGGCTACTGCTCACGCCACCTCGCAGCCGAAGCCTACGCCAACGTCTGCGAGACCTGCGACAACTTCGTTCCCAGCCACGAGTTCGTCCCCGCCCTCCAAGCACAGCTCGACGACATCCGCGCGCTGCGCACCGACGCCGAACACCGCGGCTGGACCAGCGAGACCGCTCGACACGGACGCGTGCCATTGACGCCCTCGACCGCCACCTCCAACGACTCCAACGATGACCGCCAACCCGCCACCGCCACTTGCCCCAGGCCCGATGGCCGGTTAATCGAGTCGACGTTCTCGACCGTCAGATTGCGCACCAAGGTGACCAAGGGACCGGGCTCGAAAGCGGCCGGCCTCGCGATGGCGTTCAAGCTGATCGAGTCCGCCCAGGCCCGCTGGCGGGCCGTCAACGGACCGCAGCTCGTCGCCCTCGTCCGCGCCGGAGCACGCTTCGAAAAGGGGGTGATCGTCGAACGGGAACAGGCCGATCAGGAAGCCGCCGTGTAACCGACCGAAGAAATCGATCG
>CAVPEW010000029.1:0-8775 GCA_963703565.1 uncultured Microthrixaceae bacterium
CAGCGCCCTGCTCTTCGAGCACTACCTCAGGGTCATGGGCAAGGCCGGTCTCGACCAGCTGGCGCGGTCGACCCGCGTCTCGTCGGTTCGCGACGCCCTCGGCGGAGCCCGTCGCCGTCTGCGCGACCGCCTGCACCGCGACGACCAGTCCTGAAGACCGGGCCCGGGGCCCCTCGGTCACACAGGGCTTCGGTCACACAGGGCTCGCCGGCGAGAGCGCCGCGCTGAGCCTTCGCGCACTAGGCGCCTCGCACGGCCGTCTCGACCCGCCGCCGCGCCGCGCGGGTCGAACGCGGCGGGCCGCCCAGCGTCAGTCGCACGGCCCGGCGGAGATCGAACCAGGCCGCGATCCGGCGCCAGCGGGGCAGGCGAGCACGGGCGGCAGCGACGAGGGCCGAAGCTGCCGCCACGGCGCTGTCGGCGTCATCGGACGAGATGCCGGCGGCTGAGAAACGGGCCGCGTCACCCGCAGCCGTCACCGTTGCCGCCGGTTCGCCGGACCCGGGCAGCACCGATGCGATCCGCTCCGCACGCTGCGCCGCGGACGATGCCGGGTCTGCGGGCAAGCCCAGTGCGGCGAGGGCCTCTGCCAGCTCGCGCTCGGCGAGGCGCACCCTCGCTCCCGGTTCCTGGCCGGCGCGCCGCCGCCGCCGGGCCAGACCCACCGCGATCGTCGCGGGAGTGGCCACCGCGGCGATCGCCACCGCTGTCCCCGCAGCCACGGCGATCCAGCCCAACGGGTCGACGACGTAGCGGTCTACGGCGCTGCGCTCGCTCTCGGAGGGCGAGGGGTCGCCGAGCTCGTCGGGGGAGGTGATCCGCACCCGGTCGGGCGCGTTGGTCGTCGTAGCGCCCTCGGGCTCGGTCGTCGGGCTGGCGGAAGGGGCGGTCGGGGGTTCGGATCGGGTCGGTTGGCCTGGGACCGCCTGCGCTGGGGCGACGCCCGTGTAGCTCTGGTCTCCCGGCGCGCCGCGGCCCGGGGTCGGCTCGAAGGCCACCCAGCCGGCGCCGGGCAGGTGCACCTCGGGCCAGGCGTGGGCGTTCTCGCCGCGGACGATGTAGGTGGCCGCACCGTCGACGCTGGCATCGGGGGACGAGCCGTCGAGCTCGCCGGGGGTGAACCCCACCGCCACTCGGGCGGGCAGCCCCACGGCGCGCGCCATCGCCGCGAAGGTCGCGGCGAACTGCTCGCAGTAGCCGCGGCGCCGCACGAAGAGGAACTCCTCCATGTCGCGGATGCCCGATCCGGCGGCTACGTCGAGGTCGTAGGCGAAGGTCCGCAGGTGGTCCTGCAGGGCCAGCGCGCGGTCGTAGTCGCTCGGGGCGCCTGCGGTGACCCGCCGGGCCTCGGCAAGGATCCTCTCGCTGAAGCCCTCGGGCAACCTGCGGTAGCGACCCAGCTCGTCCCGGTCCGGCTCGGTCGCCGTGGCCCGCAGCGTGTCGGGATCGAGCACGGGGACAGCCGAGACGACCTGGTAGTCGGAGCCGTCACCGGTCTCACGCTCTCCGGGGACGATCAGCGTGGAGGACTCGGCGTCGAAGCGGGCGTCGGTGGTGCTCGACGAGAAGCCCCGGGCCTCGAAGGCGGCGGGCAGCCAGATGGCCGCCAGCCCGGTGACCTGGAACCGCTGCCGCACGGTGCGGGTGGGCGGGTCGTCGCGCTCGGCACTGGCCAGGCGCGCTTGCGCCTCGCGGTAGCTGCCGTCACGGGTCCAGCTCCGGCCGTCGAAGTCGTCCAGGGCGGTGAGGCGCCAGTAGGAGGGTTCGGTGGCCCGAACCCGGAACGCCTCGACGTCGGACTGCTCGACCAGGCGGGCCTTGACCTCGACGAGAGGGCTGACCGTCACCCGCCGAGCGTCGTTGTCGCCGCGGGTCTCGACCAGCGCATCGGCGTTCGCACCGGGAAGGTTCGGCCCAACGACGCTGCCGGCCAGGATCGCAAGGGCGCCGCTCGCTGCGCCAGCCCCGACCAGCCAACGCCGCCCCCGCTCGCCGGTGCCCGCCACCCAGGCCCCGGTGGCGGCCACTTGGCGGCCGGTGCGGTGCACCAGCACGAACGCGAGCGTCGCCGCCGCGAACGCGACCGTGGTCCAGACCCGTCCCCGGCCGGTGCCGAGCAGGGCGACGAACACGAACATTGTGCCGGCCGGTAGCACCGCCTCGATTGCCATTCGCGCCCGGAACGCGAGCCAGTCGGCCGCCATAGCGATCACCCAGACGGCCAAGACGCAGGCGGCGACGAAGCCCACCAGCAGCGGGGCGGGCGCCACGAGCACACCGAAGCCGTCCCAAGCGGCGGCCAGGTCGTCGACCAGCGTCGAGACGGTGCTCGAGGTCGGCAGCCCGGCGATCGTGGTGGCCGGGTACACCGTCCACACGGTGCCCAGTGCCGCCGCCACCAGCGCCGCGGGCATCGTCTCGCCGATGGTCAGCCCTCGTCGCCGCGCGAGCGAGGCGAACAGGTGCGCGGCGATCGCGTTGGCCAGGCACGGTCCCACCCAACCCGCCCCGTCGAAGAGCCGGGCGATCCCGGCGACCGCCGCCACGGTCACCAGCGCCAGAGCCACCTCGGCGGCTAGCAGGGCCGCCGGCTGGGGTCCCGCCCGCGCCCGATCCGGCGCCCGGGCCGGGGCCGGACCCGTGGGCCTGGTCGCGCTCACAGCCTCGCCCTGACCCGGGCGCCGAGGTGCTTGGACCAGGCCACCGGAAACGGCGACCCGTCTGGGCAGACCGCCACGCCGCGACCCTCGACCGCCGTCGCGTTCGCCGGTACCGCGGCGCTTCGTGCACCCTCGAAGCGGACCACGACCGCCTCGGGTTCGCGCGCCCGGAGCCCCACCAGCGCCGCCAGGTCGCCGGAGGGAACCAGGCCCACCACGCTCACCAGCGAGCCGGCCGCCGGCCGAGCCGAGAGCCGGGTCAGTGCAGCTGACAACCGTGCCCGGGCGGTCACGTCGACCAGGGCGAGGTGCTCCATCAGTCGGTCGAGCTGCGAGGTGCCGGGCCCGAACCCGCTGTCGGTCCCGTCGGTGGTGATCAGGCGGACCAGGTCGTCGCGCCGGGCGGCCGCGGTGAGCACGCTGGCCGCGGCTGACACGGCCCGCTCGAACGAGTCTCCTTCGTAGGAGGCCACCCGGACGTCGAGCACGACCGTCGTCCGGGCCTGCCACCGCTCGTCGGCCTGTCGCACCAACAGCTCGTCGTGGCGCGCCGAGGAGCGCCAGTGCACCCGCCGTAGGTCGTCGCCCACCTCGTAGGGGCGGAGCGCGTAGAAGTCCTCGCTGGCGGAGCGGGCGGCGTTGGGGAGCTGGCGCGCCGAGAGAGCGCCCCGTGCCGGCCCCCGCGGCGGGGCGGCGACGTCGTCGACGTGGGGGTACACCGTCACATCGACCGCGGGGGCGCCCGTCAGCGAGGCGGTGGCCAGCCCGAAGGGGTCGACCACGTCGATCCGTAGCGGCCCGATCCGTAGTGTGCCCCGACGCTGGGTGGGCAGCCGGTAGCTCGCCTCACCGGTGCCGCCGGGGGGCAGGGGGTCGACCAGCATCGACGCCCCGGCGGTTCCCGACACGGCGTCGTGCAGGCGCAGGACTCCGGTGTGGGCCCCGCGACCGTTGCGCACCTCGAGCTCGACCCTGCCGGGGGTGCCTACCGTCAGACGCCCGGGTGTCACGGTGCGCGCCACGGTGAGATCGAGCCGGGTGGTGGCAGCGCGCACCAGGCTGGTCGCGACCAGCGCCGCCGCGGTCGCGCCGAGCGCGTAGCAGCTCGGGCAGGCCGAACACGCGCCCGGCCGCGACCAGGGCCACCGCCCCGGCCACGACCAGCCACCCGTCGCGGGTCAGCACGGCGGCCGCACGTCAGCGCCGCGGCTGCTCGGGCGCCGAGGGGATCGGTACCGCGGCCAGGATCTCGTCGAGGACCGAGCGGGTGGTCTCGCCAGCCATGGCGGCGTCGGGCGTGACGGCGAGGCGGTGCGCGACCACGGGTTGGATCAGGGCGCGCACGTCGTCTGGAACCACGTAGTCCCGCCCGTTGGCGGCGGCGAGCACCCGGCCGGCGCGCTGGACGGCGAGGGTGGCCCGGGGCGACATTCCCAACGCGAGGCTCGGGTGGCGCCGGGTGGCTCCGGCCAGGTCGACCAGGTAGCGGCGCAGCGGCGCGGCCACGTGCACTCCGGCCGCCGCGGCGCTGAGTGCCTCGAGCTCGGCTGGTGAGCCCAGAGCGTGCACGGGTGGGGGGGCCTCGAGGCCCCCGTGGCGATCGAGGATGGCGAGCTCGGCGCCGGGCGTCGGGTAGCCGATCGCGACCAGCATGAAGAAGCGGTCGAGCTGGGACTCGGGCAGCGGATAGGTGCCCTCATGCTCGACGGGGTTCTGCGTGGCGATGACCAGGAAGGGGGAGGGCAGGCCGTAGGTCGTGCCATCGACGGTGACCTGGTGCTCGGCCATCGCCTCGAGCAGTGCCGACTGGGTCTTGGGCGACGCCCGGTTGATCTCGTCGGCGAGCACGACGTTGTTGAACACCGGGCCGGGGTGGAAGTCGAAGGTGTTCCCCGTGCGGTTCCACACCGTCATGCCGACCACGTCGGTTGGCAGCAGGTCCGGGGTGAACTGGATCCGCCCGAACGACCCGCCCACCGCCGCCGCCAGGGACTTGGCCAGGGTGGTCTTGCCGACGCCGGGAACGTCCTCGATGAGCAGGTGCCCGCGCGCGACCAGGCACACCAGCACCAGCTCGATCACCTCACGCTTGCCCTGGATCACGTGCTCCACGGCGTCGGCGAGCCGGGAGAAGCTCCCCGCGAAGCCGGAGTCGCTCGCTCGCTCGGTGCTGGCCACGGCGGTGCGCTCTCCTGCCTCGGCGGCGCGGGTCGGGTCACTGTAGCTACCGCCACCTCGACCCCGGCCCGCGCCGGGCCCGGTAGCTTGCCGACTCGGTGGACACCGTGCTCGCTCTCGACGTGGGTGGGACCAAGATCGCTGCCGCCCGCGTCGACCGTGCCGGCAACGTGCTCGCCAGCGCCCGGTGCCCCACGCCGGGCGCAGCGTCGCCCGACCCGGTCTGGGCAGCCGTGATCGACCTGCTCGAACAGGTCCGCGGGGGAGACGAGGTGGCCCTGGGAGTGGGTTGCGGAGGGCCGATGGCTCGCGGCGGCGAGGTCGTATCGCCGCTCAACATCGCCGGGTGGCGCACCGGCTTCGCGTTGCGATCCCGACTGGCCGAGACCACCGGCTTGGTCACCGTCGTGGAGAACGATGCCAAGGCGCTGGCGCTGGCGGAGGGCTGGATGGGGGCGGCGCAGGGGTGCCGGAACTTCCTGGCCATGGTCGTGTCCACCGGGGTCGGCGGCGGCATAGTGCTCGACGGACGGTTGCTCGAGGGCGCTGCGGGCAACGCGGGCCACATCGGCCACGTCATCGTCGAGCCCGACGGCCGGCTCTGTGCCTGCGGCGCCCGGGGCTGCCTGGAGGCCGAGGCCTCCGGCACCGCCGTGGCAGCTCGAACCGGGCGCCCCGCGGCCGAGGCGACCACGGAGGTCCGCCTCGGGGTCGGCCGCCTCGTCGGACGGGCCGTCGCCTCGGTGGCGAGCCTGCTCGACCTGCGCTTGGCGATCGTGTCGGGGTCCGTGGCGCTGGGCTTCGGCGAGGCGTTCCTCACTGCGGCCAACGAGGAGTTGGGCCGTTCCGCACGACTGGACCACGCTCGCGGAGCCCGGCTGGTGCCTGGCGCGTTGGGTGCTCACGGGCCCCTGGTGGGAGCCGCCGCCGTGGCCTGGCGCCACCTCGACGGTGGCGCCGGCTGGTGCTGAGGATGCGACCGGCTCGCGGTTCTGGCTGGGTGGCGGCGCTGGCGGCAGTTGCGGCGCACCCGTCGCTGTGGCCGGTGGCGGTGCGAACCGGTAGCAGGCTGGTGCCGCGCCGCTGGTGGTCCCGGCGACCGCACCTTCCGGTGCCCGACCGCGACTACCTGCGGTTCCGCCTCGAGACCGCTTACGGGGGGCGGGGAGACACGCCGATGGCCCCCGAGGACCTTCTGGACTACCTGCGATGGTGCCGCCGCCATCCCGGCTGATCGCTCGCGGCGCCCGAGCCCGACCCAGGATCGACGGCTCCACCGGTTGTCGCGGCGTTACCCTTCGGCGCAATGTCCCGGGCGCTGGTGCTCAACGCCACCTACGAGCCGCTGTCGGTCGTGGCCGCTCGGCGGGCAGCGGTCCTGGTGCTGGCGGGCCGGGCCGATCTGCTCCACGACAGCGGTGACCTCCTGCGCTCGGAGCGCCTGGCGCTGCCGGTGCCGTCCGTGGTCCGCCTGCGCAGCGTGGTCCGGGTTCCCTTCGCCCGTTTCGCTCCGCTGAACCGCAGGGGCGTGTTCGCCCGAGACGGCCACCGTTGCCAGTACTGCGACTCCCCGGCCGACAGCATCGACCACGTCGTTCCCCGCAGCCGCGGAGGGCGTCACGAGTGGGCCAACGTCGTGGCTGCCTGCCGCCCGTGCAACGTCCGCAAGCGCGACCGCCTGCTGTCCGAGACCTCGATGCGCCTGCGTCGGCGTCCCGCGCCGCCCCAGCCCGGAACTTGGGTGGTGGTGGCCGCGGGCTCCGTGCCGTCGGCATGGGCTCCGTACCTGACCGGCCTGGACCTGCCCACCGATCCCGTGGGTCCGGTCGCGGCGCTCTCGGCGTGAACGTCCCGGTCGCCGAGGCACCCTGACCGGCCCGGACGTGGTCCACCGGGCAGGCTCCGCGGTGATGTGGTCGGTCGAGGAGTGCACGGCGGGGGCCGGCGAGCTGCACGGGCGGGCCTGGCCCGAACCGCTGGTGCGCACCGTCCGGGTGCACCACGTGGTCAGGCCGGCATTGGTGCTGGGTTCGACCCAGGCATCGGGCACGGTCGACCTCGAGGCTGCCGGGCGGGCCGGGGTCGAGGTGGCCCGGCGTCGCAGCGGGGGAGCCGCGGTCCTGCTCACCCCCGGCCGCGACGTGTGGATCGACCTCTTCCTGCCGGCCGCGGATCCGCTGTGGCAGCCTGACGTGGCCAGAGCCGCCGAGTGGGTGGGCCACGCCTGGGCGACGGCGCTGGGCAGGCTCGGCGTGGCCAGCGCGGTCCATGTGGGTCCGTCGACCAAGAGCCGGTGGTCGCCGCTGGTGTGCTTCGCCGGCCTGGGCCCCGGTGAGGTGACCGTGGCCGGCCCCGGTTCCGGCCCAGGGCCCAAGCTGGTCGGCTTGTCGGCCCGCCGGGCTCGGTCGGGCGTGCGCTACCAGAGCCTGGTCCCGGGATCCTGGTCGCCGGGTGACCTGCTCGGCCTGCTGCGGATGGACCCCGGCGAGCGCGGCCAGGCCGAGGCGGAGCTGGCCAGCGTCGCGGTAGGTGCCGGATCGGGGCTCGGGTTGGCCCCGGCCGAGCTCGTCGCCGCCCTGCTGGGCGCGCTGCCCGCCTGACCGGGCGCGCTGCCCGCCTGACCGGGCGCGGCCGCGACCCGCGGTCGGGTGGCCCCCGCGGCCCGGCCGCTTGCGAACCGGAGTCGAGTCCGGAGGGGCATGGGCGATCATGCCCATCTGGCGGCATGCTGGGGCACGGAGTGGTTGACGGTGGATGAATCGAGGCATACGGTGGCACACACGCTCCGGAGGGCACGGTGGTCCCGGCCAGCAGGTCCCGAGCGGGCAAGCGACGACGGCGCACGAGCGACGGCGCGAACGGCACCAGGAGACACAGCAGGGGATGGAGCAGCGCCGGACCCGGTTCGTCGGGACCTATGAGCACGGTCTCGACGACAAGGGCCGGATGGTGCTGCCGGCCAGGATCCGGGCCCAACTCGGAGAGGTCGGAGTGGTCTCCAAGCTGGGTCCCTGCCTGGGGCTGTGGACGCAGGAGGGCTTCTACGAGGTGGCCGACCAGCTGACCCGACGAGTGGAGGACCGGCAGACGTCCATGAACGCCCTACGAGCGTTCGTGGGCGACGCCGTGGAGGTCGTGCCCGATCAGCAGGGTCGCATCGTGGTGCCGCTACGCCTTCGCGGGCTCGTGGGCCTCGAACGCGAGGCCGTCACCTCGGGCGTGATCACCCATGCCGAGATCTGGGCCGCCCAACGTTGGGTGGCGGCCCGCGACGCCGGGGCCGAAGAGCTCGACGAGCACCTGGCCGCCCACCCCCTGTTCTGACGATGCCCGGTGCCCACCTCCTTCCCACCCCTCTCCGGCGTCGGTCCGCGCCGGTCGGAGCCGCTCACCTGGGATCCTCCGGACGCCACGGTGGAAGGCCCACTCTCCGCTCGCTGCCCATCGAGCGCGACCGGGGTCGACAGCCCGGCGCGCGGCGGTCGCCCGGAGGGTCCCAGGTGAGCGGCTCCGACGAGGGGGCTCCGGGCGGGCCCGGACCTGCACGGCAGGGGGACTTCGTCCACGTCCCGGTGATGGTCTCCGAGGTCGTCGATCTGCTCTGCGAGGTGCCGGCGGGCTGGGTCATCGACGCCACGGTGGGGGGCGGGGGACACGCCGCCGCCTTGTTGGCGCGTGCCCCGCACCTGCACCTGCTCGGACTCGACCAGGACCCCACCGCCATCGAGGCGGCCCGCGCCCGGCTCGCCCCCTTCGCCGACCGCGTGGAGCTGCGGGTCGCCCGCTTCGACAGCCTCGCCGCGCTCGCCCAGCGCCAACTGCCCGGGCGGGGTGACCCCGCCTCCACCGGCTCCGCGTCGGGTTCGGATGCGATCGCGCCGGGCCCGGTGACCGGCGTGCTGTTCGACCTCGGCGTCAGCTCCCCGCAGCTCGACCG
>CAVPEW010000030.1:0-156804 GCA_963703565.1 uncultured Microthrixaceae bacterium
CCCCCGCACCTGCGCGACGCCCATTACCGCGCGCGGCATCGCTCGGCCACGGCCAGGGCTACGAGTACCCTCACGACCATCCCGAGGGATGGGTGGCCCAGCGGTACCTGCCCGATGAGCTGGGCGACCGCACCTACTACGAGCCATCCGCGAACGGCTACGAGCAGGAGATCCGCACCCTGATGGCAGCCCGGCGAACCGGTTCCGACACCTCCGAGCGGACCGACCCATGAGCGGGTCCGAGCTGGCCGCGGTCGTCGTCGCGGTGGCCAGCGTGGCCGGAGTCGCCCTGTTCGGGTGGCGCTGGTCGCGGCTCGGTCCGCACGCTGCGAGCGGTGCGGGTCACCGTCGAGCTGTTCCACGAGGAGGCGATCGGCGCGGGCGAGCTGACGCCTACCGTGGCGGCCGCCAACGGCCAGCTCACCGTCTCGACGGCGTGCTGGAGCGGGCAGAGTCGATCTCGGGCACCGTCGACGTCGGATCCCGGCTCGCCTACCGGGCGCTGTCGACCCCGGTGATCAAGGCGATGGCCGCGGCCAGCGGCACCGGCGAGGCGGCCCGTGGGTTCCGGCGCATCCATCTCGGCGATGGCCTCCTCGTCGTCGTGAGCGACCTTGAGGCAGGCGTCGTGAAAGGCCTTCCACGAGCCGTAGCCGCGCGCCAGCGCCAGCGCCGTGGTCTCGCCGACATGGCGCATGCCGAGCGCAAAGATAAAACGCTCCAGCGAAATCCGCCGCCGCTCCTCGATCGCCGCGAACAGATTGCGCACCGAGGTCTGGCCGTAGCCTTCGATCTCCTCCAGCTTGAGCTTCGCGTTGCGCGCTTCGAGCGTGAAGATATCGGCCGGCTCCTTCACCCATCCCTGCTCGAAGAAAAATTCGATCTGCTTCTCGCCGAGGCCCTCGATATCGAAGGCACGGCGCGAGGCGAACAGCTTCAGGTGCTCGATCTTCTGGTAGGGACAGGCGAACTCGCCGGTGCAGCGGGCGCGCGATCCCTCCTCGCCGGTTGCGGTTTCCTCGCGCACCACGTCGGTATGCAGCGGGCACGGGCATTTCTTCGGGAAGTGATAAGGTTTTGCCTCTTTCGGCCGCTTGTCGAGCACGACGTCGACCACTTGCGGAATGACGCCGGCGCGCGCCGAGGTGTCCCAGAACGGCAGGGCACCGAACACGTACTTCAGCGGCCGAGCCACTCGCCCGTCGATGTTGCCCACGATCAGGGGGACCTTGGCCTGCTCGGCCAGCGGCGCAGCAACCGTGGCCGTGTTGCCGATGATGCTGATCAGGCCGAAGACCTCGTCGGCTGCCTTGCGCACGCTGGCCTGGGTGGTGGCGGGGTTGCCGCTGCCGTCGTCGTACTCCTTGATCTCGATCATCCGCCCCTGGATCCCGCCGTCGGCGTTGACCTCCTCGGCGGCGGTCCGGAACAGCTCGTTGACGTCGCCGGTCTGACCGGCGATGGCGTAGGGGCCCGTCTTGGGGGTCAGGATGCCCAGGGTGATCGTGTCGTCGGTGACTCCCACCTCGCCCTTGTAGGCGCCGTCGGCCGAGTCTGCGGAGGCCGGCGCATCGGCCTTTGCGTCGTCGTCGTCGTCGCCGCAGCCGGCGGCGACGAGCCCGGCAACGGCCAGCACGGCGGTGACGCGCCGAAGGGTACGAAGCGACATCTGAGCTCCTGTGTGATCGCGGCGGTGGCCGGTCGGGTGCAGCACCCGCCCGGAGGCGACTCCGGGTGCCGGCGTCGGCTGACTGTGACGCAGGGCACGCAACTTCCACAACGCGCCGTTCCGTGGGCCGGAATCCAGCTCTGCATCGGGGGGGGACGGACCGGGCGTAGGTCCGCGAACCGCCCCGCGAGCGGGACGGTCGCGGGGCCCACGCCTCAAAGCATCGAGCTGCCGCCGTTGACGCTGATGACCTGGCCGGTCACGAACGACGCCTCGTCGGATGCGACGAACGCGACCATCGCAGCGACCTCTTCCATCGTCGCCGGACGCTTGGCCGGGATCGACTCGGTGATCTTGGCCAGCAGCGGCGCCATCGCCGGATCGTCGAGGTACGGCGCCACCTGCTCGGTCGCGACCATGCACGGAGCGACGGTGTTCACGGTGATCCCATCGCCCACGAACTCGCGGGCCAGGCCTGTGGTCAGGCCATGCACCCCGCCCTTGGCGGCGTTGTAGATCGCGTGGTCGTACAGGCCGTTGCGCACCGACTCCGCTCCCACGTTGACCACCCTCCCGTAGCCCCGCTCCCGCATGGCGGGCAGCACGGCCAGGGTGCAGTAGATGGTGGTCCACAGGTTCCGGTCGATGGTGGTCCTCAGCGTCTCCTCGGTGTGGTCGAGGGTCGGCAGGATCACCCCTCCTCCGGCGTTGTTGACGAGGATGTCGATGCGGCCCCGGGCTTCGAGGGCGCCGGCAACCAGGGCCTCGGCTCCGGCCCGCTGCGAGAGGTCGCCTTCCACGACCACGACGGGCGCCCCCGCGGGATGAGCCAGCGTGGCGGCAGCCTCCTTGGCCTTGGCGCCGTCGACGTCGCCGAGAACGAGGGCAACCCCATCGGCGGCGAGGCGGCGGGCGATGGCGAGCCCGATGCCCTGAGCGGCCCCGGTGACCACGGCGGTTCTGTCTCGGAAGATCATCGTCGCCTCACAGGATGATGCTGACCCGGCCGTGGGGGCGCAGGGCTTCGAGGGAAAGGATGGCCTTGCGGGTGCGGATCCGGAACCCGGCCGGTCCACCGCGCTCGAGGAGCATCTCGTACCGGCCCGGATACACGTCCACGTCGGACCCGCTGGAGCGGTAGACGACGAAGTTCGCCCTCGCCTCGACCGCACCGTCGCCCAGGTGCACGGCCCGCACGTTGGTCACCAGGCGTCGTGTGGTCGAGTGGGGCGACTCCGCCCACGCCGTCTTGGTCAGCAGCGACTCGATCCGCTGGGTGAGCAGGAAGCGGTCGTCCTGGATGAGGAACAGGTGCTGGAAGGGGTCGCCGTCGGGACAATCGGTCGACGGGATGAGGTACCGGCACTCGTCGGTGAACAGCTCCAGCCACTCCTCGAGGCGCCAGGCGTCGAGCAGCTCTGCATCGAGGTAGAGGAAGTCCTCGACCGCACCTCGCAGGGCGAGGCCCGAGGAGCCCACCGGCCCGAGCAGATCGTCTCGCTCGGCGAGGCTCATCGATCGCTCCTGACGGCCACCGGCACTGAGCGCACGCCTTCGCGCTCGGGGTCGTAGATGGCTCCCGCCTCGGGCTCGTGGGCGGTGCCGGTCATCAGCTCGTCCCAACGCCGCCAGAACACCCGCATCTGCAACTCGTCCATCCCGGCCGGGTGCTCCCGAACCATCCCCCGCGAGATGTCGCTCCAGGGCGCCACCTGGTAGGCCTCGAAGCCCTTCTGGCATCTCTGTAGCGCCTCGACGTCGTCGGGCGTGGCGAGGCCGGCCGGACCCCAGAACGTGAGGAAGTTGTCCAGGCGCATCGCCCGCAGCTCCTCGTCCTCGTCGTCGGGCACGATCTGCCACCCGGTGATGTCCATGTAGTCGGGCTCGTCGGGATAGAAGGTCCGCACGGTCGCGCCCATGACCAGGTCGATGATCAACAGGTTGGGGAAGATCAACAGGTTGCGGCTGCCGAGCAGGCGGTTGGCCCAGGGCTCGCCGTAGCGCTCGACGAGGCGCTGGCGCCGGGCGAGGTGCTTGGCCTTGGCCGACTCGGAGGGGAACTCGCGCCCCAGCCCGAGCGACAGCCCGCCGCTGCCGTCGGCCCCGCCGACCACGGCATGGCCGTTGCCCAGATCGAGCCCCCCGCCGCCCACGCCGCCAGCCGCGAACCTGGACATGAGGTCTGCGCCGGAGGCCTTGACCATCTCCAGGTACCGCTGGTGGGTGGTGAGGGCGTGGTAGCCGTCGATGCTGTTCTCCACGAGCAGCTTCCAGTTGGCTCGCATCGAGTACAGGTGGGTTCCACCGAGGATCCGCATGCCGGTCTCGGACTGGTCGGCGATCAGGTCGATGAAGTCGGTGGCCCCTGCCAGGTACGTGCGTAGGTCGGTGATCTCGTCGGTCCAGCTGAGGAAGACGAAGCCTCGGTAGGAATCGACCTTGGGCGGGCTCGGCAGGCACATGTTCTGGCGGTCGAAGTTGGGCCCGTAGGAGGCGTCGTCGGGCATCGCCACCAGCTCGCCACCGGTGTTGAAGCTCCACCCGTGGTAGAAGCACTTGAGGAACCGGCCGTGGCCTTCCGGGCGCAGCTCGACCGCCATCCCCCTGTGAGGACACGAGTTCACGAACACGCGCACGGCGCCGCTGGCGTCACGGGTGAAGATCACCGGGCGACCGCCGACCCGGCGGGTGCGGAAGTCGTGGGACTCGGGGATCTCGCTCTCGTGGCCCACGTACAACCAGGAGCGGTCGAAGATGCGTCGCCGCTCCTCGGCGAGGACCTCGGGATCGACCATGCTCGAGCGGTGGACGCGGAAACGGGGCGTCTCGCGGTCATCGAGGACGTAGCTGTCACGAAGCATCGGGTTTCGTCGTTCTGTTCGGGACCGTTACCGGTCGTGGGTACGGCGTCGGCGAAGGGACGGTCAGTCGAGGGTCAGGAAGTCGATGGTGAGCCGGTCGAACTCGGCTCGGTGCTCCAGCTGCGCCCAGTGCCCGCAGCGGGGGAACACGTGCAGGCGTGCGTCGCGCATGCGCTTGAGGGCGAAGAAGGCGCCGTCGAGGGGAAGGACCCGGTCGTCGCGACCCCAGGTGAGCAGTGTGCGGTGCTCGATCCGGTCGATGAGGCGCCACAGCTCGCTGTCGGCGGGGTCGCCCGCCATGAGGCCGCCCAGGGCCCGGATGGTCCCTCCCATGATCTCAGGATCGATCGAGGTGGCGTAGCGCTCGTCGATGAGCTCCTCGGTGACGAGGGACTGGTCGAACAGCATGATCCGGATGAAGGCCTCGATCTTCTCCCGGCTCGGCCCCGGAGGCGCGTAGTAGCCGGCCAGGAGCTTGAGTCCCTCGGACGGGTCGGGCGAGAAGATGTTCAGGGCGCCACCGCCGGGCCCCATGAGCACGAGCCGGTCGGCGCGATCGGGGTGGTCGAGGGCGAACCGCAATGTGGTGCCCCCTCCCAGCGAGTTCCCCACGAAGTGGGCTCGCTCGATCCCAAGCTCGTCGAGCAGGTCCCGAACGGCACGGGCGCTGTAGGTCCAGAACGACTCGTCGAACTCCGGCTTGTCGGACCGGCCGTAGCCGGGTTGGTCGACGAGCAGGACGCGGAAGTGCTCCGCCAGGCCCGGCAGGTTCTGGTTGAAGTTGCTCCAGCTCGAGGCTCCGGGGCCACCCCCGTGCAGCATGACCAGCACGGGCCCCTCACCAGCTTCGTTGTAGTGGAGCTCGATGCTGCCAGCCTTGGAGCGCCTGGTGGTGGCCTCGAAGCTGAAGCGGTCCTCGGCCATCCTGATCCCCCGTCGTCGCCAGCCAGAGTCCAGGCCAACCTAGGAACCGGTACCGTCGCCGGCCAGTGCCGTTCAGCATCGCTGAACGACATCGCGCCCGGAGACCTCGTTCGCGCGCCGGGGATCAGGACCGGGGCGTGAAGCCCAGGCGCCTGCTGATCTCGGCGGCAGCACCCTGCAGCCGAGCGGACAGCTCGACCCGGCGGGCGTCGCTCATGCGCTCGCGCGAACCGGCCAGGCTCACCGCTGCCACGACCCGGTGCGACCGATCCCGTACCGGGGCCGCGACGCACACCAGCCCCTTGGCGCGCTCCTCATCGTCGAGGGCGAGGTTGGTCCGGCGGATCTCGTCGACCTCGCGCAGGAGCGCGTCGGCGGAGTTCAGGCTGCGAGGCGTGTAGAGGGGCAGACCTCGCCCGGCCAGCGCCAGCAGGTCATGGCGCGACTTCCACGCCAGCATGGCCTTGCCGACGGCGGTCGCCACAGCCGGGTTGCGACGGCCCACCATCGACGGCACCGACACCGAGTCCGACGACTCGACCTTTTCGACGTAGATCACGTCGTCACCCTCCAGCACCGCGAGGTGTGACACCTCGCCGGTGATGCGGCTCAGGTCGTGCAACACCGGCGACGCCTTGCGGCGGATCTCGCCTGGGTGCGCCGCACGGCTACCGAGCTCGAAGACTCGGATCCCCAGCCGGTACCGACCCGAGTCGAGCCGCTCTAGGTATCCACCCGAGACCAGCAAGGCCACGAGGCGGTGGACCGTCGACTTCGGCAGGCCGACCCGACGCGCCATCTCGGTGACGCCTACGGCGTGATCGTGGTCCCCGAAGCAGTCGAGCAGGGACAGCGCCTTGCCGACGCTGGTGTCGGTGGCGATCGCGTCGGGGTCGTCTCGTACCGCGCTGGACATCTCTCCCCCCGGGCCAGCGCATGCAGCGCGTACCCGCGGGGATGATAGCCGATGTCGTCGCAGGTTCTCTCAGCGTGGCACGACGGTGATGTGTATGGCTCCGGAGTCGCCTTCGCCGCCCAACGTGCGCAGCGCCAGATCGACCTCGTCGAGCCCGTAGGTGTGGGTGCAGAGCAGGTCGAGGGGCAGGGTGCCGGACTCGATGACGCCGATCGCCCGCCGCACAGAGGTGTAGTCGTGCCCGTACACGCCCTTGAGGGTGAGCTCTCCGAACATCAGCTTGTCGGGCAGGAAGCCCTCGGCGGGCTTGAACTCCCGGGCCCCGGCGACCACGACGGTGGCGCCTATCCCAGCGGAGTCGACGGCACTGGCAAGCGCCCCGGGCGCACCCGCGGTCACGTCGAGCACCACGTGGGCGCCCTCGCCCCCGGTCAGTGCGGCCACCTGCTCGCCCAGGGGGGCCTCGGTCACGTCGACGGTGTGGTCGGCGCCGAGACGCCGGGCGACGTCGAAGCGAACGCCGTCGGACGGCGTGCCGGCGACGATCACCGTGCCGGCACCCGCCAGCTTGGCTCCGATTACGCACCCCAGTCCGTGTTGGCCGGGACCCAGGATCACGACCGTGTCCCCGATCCGGCAACCGCCGTCGCGCTCGACCCAGCGGATGCCGTTGGATATCGGTATGAACAGGGGGGCCTGGTCGGTCGGGACCGCCGATGACATCTTGTGCACGACCGAGCGGGGGTGGACGTAGACGTACTCGCCGAAACCGCCCCAGATCCCGGGCGAGCGCTCGATCGGCGTCAGGCCGTACCGCAGACCCTCGGCTGTGTGCATGGGATCGCACATGTGGTATCGGCCGGTACGGCACAGCCGGCAGTGGTTGCAGGGGATGGACTCCTCGACCACGACGCGGTCGCCGACCTGAACACCCCAGCGCCCGGACGCGACGCCGCCGATCTCGACGACCTCGCCCACGACCTCGTGGCCCAGGATGAGCGGGGGCAGCTCCATGGGCCAGTTGCCCACGTACGGAGCCCAGTCGCTGCCGCAGATGCCCGTGCCGTGGACGCGAACGAGAGCGTCGTCCTCCCCGATGCGAGGCAGGGCGAAGTCCTGCACCTCGATGCGCCTGGGAGCCATGAGGACCGCTGAGCTTGTGGTGTCGGACAAGGTGTCTCCTGAGTTCTGGAAGGTCGTCGGCGCTGGTGGGAGGGGCTCAGGGCGCGGATACGCCCACGCCCAGGTAGCGGTGCATGAGGTCCTCGTCGGCGCGGATCTGCTCGGGCGGGCCGTCGGCGACGATTCTCCCCTTGCTCATCAAGTACACGTGATCGGCCACGCCCAGGCCGAGGCCGAGGTTCTGCTCGACGACCAGGACCGTGCCCCCGTCGTCGCGGATCTCGCCGATGATGACCCCGATCTGGTCGACGATGGAGGGGGCGAGGCCTTCGGAGGGCTCGTCCATGAGCACCACGCTGGGGCCCGTGACCATGGCGCGGGCGATGGCGAGCATCTGCTGCTCGCCCCCGCTGAGCAGAGTCGCGCCGATCCGCCGGCGGGCGGCCAGCGCAGGGAAGCGCTCGTAGGCGTCGGCCACCGACCAGGCGGTGGGCCCACCCCGACCCACCGAACGGGCCACGGTCAGGTGCTCGTGGACCGAGAGGCCCGCGAACAGGCGGCGGCCCTGGGCGACCAGGGCCATCCCGGCCCGGGCCCGCCGATGCGCCGGGGTGGAGGTCACGTCCGCCCCGCCGAGGCGGATCTGGCCCGCGGCGACGGGCAGCAGGCCCGCCGTCGCGTGCACGGTGGTCGTCTTGCCCACACCGTTGCGCCCCATCAGGGCCACCACCTGGCCGGCATGGACAGCGAAGTCGGCACCGTGCACGACCGTGCTGCGGCCGTGGCGCACGACGATGCCCGACACCTCCAGCACGGGTTCGCTCACTCCCGGTCTCCCGGCCGGCCCAGGTAGGCCTCTCGGACCGCCTCGTCGGCGCGGATCTCCTCGGCCGTGCCGTCGGCGATCAGAGCACCGCTCTGCATGACCAGGACCCGCCCGACCAGGCCGAACAGGACATCCATGTCGTGCTCGATCACCAGCACGGTTATCCCGCCGGTCGCCCGGTCGAGGAAGCGCAGCATCTCCGTCGTCTCTGCCGGCGACAAGCCCGAGGTCGGTTCGTCGAGCAACAGCACCGACGGCCTCGTCGCCAGGGCCACCGCCACCTCCGCCTGGCGTTGGACGCCGTAGGACAGCGTGGCGCTGGGCGCCGGTCCCACGGCGCCCAGGCCGAGCTCCTCGAGCAGGGCAGCGGCCTCCCGGCACGCCCCAGAGTGGCCACGCACGGCGCGCCAGGCACGCCCGCTCACCCCGGCTGCGGCCAAGGTGGCCAGCTCGACGTTCTCCACGACGCTGAGCGAGCCGCACAGCTGAGTGCGTTGGAAGGTCCGTGTCAGGCCCTGGCGGACCAGTCGCTGGGGAGCCATGGCGGTCACGTCGCGCCCGCCCAGGCTGACGGAGCCCGACGTCGGGCGCACCCAGCCCGACACCAGGTTGAACAAGGTCGTCTTGCCCGCGCCGTTGGGACCGATCAGCCCGACGCGCTCGCCCGCGGCGACATCGAAGCTCACACCGGTCACCGCCACCACGCCGCCGAAGCTCACGCCCAGGTCGCGCACGCCGAGGGCCACGGCCTCACCGGGGTCACCGGCGGTGCCGGGAGACCCGCCCCGGGTCGCCGAGCCGTCGACGCTCAAGGGCCGGGCTCCGCGGGCGGGACCGCTCTCGCGGAGGCCACCGAGCTGCGCGCCGCACGGATCCGCAGCGTCAGACGCCGGACGACGCCGACCAGGCCGCCCTGCACGAGGAGGACGAACACGACGAAGATGACGCCGAGCACGAGGTTGGACCGGGAGGTGACGTCCACCAGCTCCTCGCGCACGTAGTGGACGACCCCCGCTCCGAGCAGGCCTCCCCCGAGGGAACCGGCTCCGCCGATGATGACCATGAACAGTCCGTCGGCCGCCATCACGAACCCGGCCGAGGACGGCGACATGAACTTGTAGTAGGCGACGTGGAGCACGCCGGCCGCGGCGGCGAACATCGCCCCGAGGGCGAACAGGACGGCGAGGCGTTGGTCGGGATCGATACCGAGGGCGCGTACGCGCACCGGGTTGTCCCGGATGCCGACCACGACTCGGCCGAAGGCCGAGCACACCAGGCGGCGCATCACCCACGCCGAAGCGCACACGACGACGAGCACCAGCGCGTACACGCGCTCGGGGGTGTCGAGCGTGCTGCCGGCCACCTCGGTGGCCGGGATGCCCGACAGGCCGTCGTTCCCGCCCGTGTACTCGTCGAGGCGATCGACCGCCGCGAGCACCACCCCGCTGATCGCAAAGGTGATCATCAGGAACTGCAGCGCCTGGGTCCGCAGGGCGAGGCGGGCAACGAGGTACCCGCCGAGCGCGCCGGCGGCCATGGCGAGCGGCAGGGTCACCAGCACCTCGGAGGTCTGGCGCACGGCCGTCACCCCGGCGACGTATCCCCCGATGCCGAAGAACATGGCGTGACCCAACGTCGGCAGGCCGCCGTATCCGAGGACCAGGTCGAGGGACATCGCGAACAGGCCCAGGATCCCGATGGCGGTCAGGGTCCCCAGCAGATCCTCGCTGACCAGCGCCGGAGCCACCGCTGCGGCGATCACCACGACCGTGAGCAGGACCCGCAGGGGGCTGAGCTCGGGCAGCCGGCGTCTGCGCCGCGCCGGGACCAGCGGGGCGCCCAGCACGGGTGGTGCGACGTCCTCGTCGAGGGAGGTCACAGCCTCACGACCTGAGGCCGGGCGAACAGGCCGCTCGGGCGCACCAGCAGGACCGCGACCATGAGCGTGTAGACGACGAAGGAGGCGTAGTCGGGCAGGAAGACCTGCCCCATCGTGTTGGACATGCCCAGGAACAGGGCGCCGATCATCGCGCCCGTCACCGAGCCGGGACCTCCGATCACCACGACGATCAGCGCGTCGATGAGCAGGGGCTGGTCCATCCCGACCGACGCGCCCAGCACTGGCCCGCCCACCGCCGCAGTGAGCCCGACGAGCGCGCCGGCACCGGCGAACACGGCCGTGAAGAGTCGGCGGGTGTCGATTCCCATCGCCGAGGCCATCTCGGCGTCTGCCACCGCAGCTCGGAGACGGGCCCCGAACGAGGTCCGCGCCAGGAGCACCTCGAGCGCGACGGCCATGACCACGCCGAACACGATCACCGCCAGGCGGTAGGTCGGGTAGATGTTCGAGAACACCTCTGTGGTGCCGTCGAGGAACTCCGGCCCGTGGATCCGTTGGGGGTCGCCGCCCCAGGTCTCGAGCACGACGTCGGCTATCACCAGGCTCACCCCGAGGGTGAGAAGGACCTGCTCGAGGTGGTCCCGGCGGTAGAGCCGGGCGATCAGGGACACCTCGAGCAGGCCCGACACGACCAGGCAGACGACCACGGCGGCCAGGGTCGCGACCGCGAAGTTCCAGTCCCGGCTCTGGGCCTCGTAGGTCACGAAGGCGCCGAGCATGAACAGCGCGCCGTGGGCGAAGTTGAGCACTCGCATCACCCCGAACACCACGGTGAACCCGGCGGCGACCACGAACAACAGCGCCGCGTAGGACAGGCCGTTGAGCAGCTGCACCGGGAAGGTGTCGAGGTTCCAGCTCACGGTTCAGGGCTCGACGTCGTCGCCGGGGTCGACGGCCTCGCCCAACTTGGCGACTCGCTCGAAGCCGAGCTTGCCGTCGTCGAGCTCGACAACCCGTTCCACGGTCTGCTCGCTGATCGCGTTGTGGGTGTCGGGGTCGAAGCGGATCTCCGAACCCGAAGGCGTCACGAAGCTCACCCCCGCCATGGCCTTGGCGAACCCGTCGGCGTCCTCGACGTCGCCTCCCACGGCCTCGATTGCCATGCGCAGCACGGTTCCGCCGGTGAAGCCGGCCACGGCGTAGCTGTTGGGCGCCTCGCCGTAGGCATCGTCGAAGTCCGCCAGGAATGCCTTGTTGGCGTCGTTGGTCAAGGCTCGGTTCCAGCCCCCCAACAGGATCGTGCCCAGCGCTGCCTCCTTCTGGGCCTCGAGGGTCAAGTCGTCGACGAGGGTGAGGCCGGTGAGCTTGAGCTTGTCGTGCAGCTCGAACTCGTCGAACTGGGTGACGAAGCGCACGGCGTCGGTCCCGGCGAAGAAGCAGAAGGCCAGATCGGCGTCGCTCGACCCCATCTCGGTGAGCACGGAGGCGTAGTCCGACGCACCCAGCGTGGGCCAGTACTGCCCCTCGACCTTGCCACCGGCCTTGGTGAAGAAGCGTGCCGGGTACTCGATCAGCTCGCGACCCGACGCGTAGTCGGGCGCCGCGGTGACCGCGGTCTTGCCGACGTTCTTGTAGAGCCATGGGCCGAAGTTGATGCCGGCCTGGTAGCCGGTGGTCGACGCCCGGTACAGGTAGGGGCTGCGCCGCGAGCCGGTCACCGCCCGGGTGACGGCGTTGGTGATCAGCGTCGGCAACTTGGCGTCGTGCACCACGTCGCGGATGGCGAGAGCGCTGGCCCCGCTGATGATCCCGATGAGCATGTGGGCTCCGTCGTCAGCGGCTCCCTTGGCCCGGGCGATGGCGTCCTGCGGACTGAGGACGGGCTCCTCGATGGCCATGATCTCGACGGGGCGGTCGCCGACGCGGTCGCCCAGCGCAAGCTTGATCCCCTTGGTCTGCATTTCGCCCAGCGGGGCGTAGGGCCCCGAGCTGGGCAGCATGACCGCGACCTTGACGGGCTCGCCCCTGGCCGGCGCAGCTGACGAGGAGCTCGACGAACCCGAGGAGACGTCCTCGTCGTCGTCGTCGGAGCACCCCGAGAGGGCGCCGAGGCCGCCGAGGGCGGCGAGGGCGGCGACGGTGCCCGATCCGGCGAGGAAGCGGCGGCGACTGAGCCCGGCGGGCCGGGCTGGATGGTTGGACAAGTTCCCCCCTTGTGCTCGGGTCACCGGGATCTCAGATGCGAGCCAGGTCCTCGTGGGCCTCGCCCGCCGCCGGTGACATGACGCCAGCCAGGTCGGCATGGCTCACGTTGGCGATCCGCTCGAGCCTCGAGCGGATCGAGGTAGCCGCGGCGTCCGCTGCGCAGATCGGTGATCTCGAGCCGGGCGGAGTTGGCGGAGATGTCGACGCGGAGGCGAACCGCAGCGAACTCGTTGTGCAGGTCGCAGGCCTCGGCGCCCAGGTTGAGGGGCATCAGAACATGAACGCGAGGCCGTCGTAGAACAGGTCGTTGTCGATCAGGGCCAGCTTCTTGGACACGATGCGCCAGCCATCGGGCGTGTCCCGCAACCGGTACGAGCAACGGCCCGGGTAGTACGACTTGCGGCTCACGTGGACCTCGTGGACGACGACGGCGCATTCCACCGACACCTCGTCGGGGGCAGAGTCGCCCGCGACCTCCACGTTCGTGACCACGTGGACGGTGCGCGACGGCAGCTCCTGGACCACCCTGCCCGACTCGTAGCGAGAGATGCGCCCCCGGAGCTGATCGACGTTGTCGAAGACGATGGCCACGTGGGAGCGCGGGTCGTTGTCCGCGCCGTTGGACGGGATCCAGTACACGCCGTCGGGAGCGAACAGTTCCAGCCACTCGCGGTGCAGCCCGTCGTCGAGCAGGCGCGCTTCGTGGTAGACGAACTCCTCCGCCTCGGCCCGGGTCATTCTCGGGGCAGACTCCAGGGGGGATGCGCCGGCGTGGGTCGCGAGGGTGCTCACACGTCCTCCATCAGCTCGAGCCAGCGCTCGTAGAAGCCACGTTGGGGCTGCTCGTCGGTGACGTGGCCCCATCGCGCCTCGCCTTCGACGACCTCCCGGCGCAAGCCTCGCACCATCGGCAACCACTCGACCCCGGTCACCTTCAGGCCCTCGAAGACCCGGGCGAACATCTCCACGTCGTCGGGTCCACCCCCGCCGGACGGGCCGTAGAAGGCCTCGTGGCCACGCAGCCGCGCGGCGTTCGTCTCCTCGTCGGCACCCTCGAGCAGGAACGGGTACAGCTCCACGTCGGTCTCGAGCACGGTTCGGGGGTGGATGACCCGGATCTGGTAGCCGATCATCTGCAGGTTCGGGAACACCAGCAGGTTGAAGCCCTGCGCGCCCCCCGATCGCAGCACCTCCCGGGCGCGATCCCGGTCGCCGAGGCGCTCGGCGAGCCGATCCAGCGCCGCTGCGCCCTGAGGCGTGTTGAGGCTCATCTCGACGAGCGGGGCCATCATCGGCCGACTGTCGAGGATGCCGTGGCCCCGGCCGAGCGTTCCGGCACGCCCCTGCGAGCGCGCCCCGAAGATCGCCAGCGCCGCCTCGCCCCCGCTCGTGTCGAGGAACGCACGATGGACGAAGTTGGGGTGGTAGCCGTCGACCCCGTTCTCGCTCTGGAGCTTCCAGTTGCCGGCGTAGCGGTACTTGTGGGTTCCGGCACCCAGCCGGATCCGGCCCTCGGGGGCGATGTCGACAGCGAGGTCTATGTAGTCAGCGGCCAGACCGAGGTGCTCTCGCAACGAAGGGCCGTGCTCGGCGAGGCTGGCGAAGATCAGGCCCCGGTGCGTGTCCACGCGGGGGCGCGCCCGAGCGTGAAGTCCGCGATGTCGAAGTCGGCCGAGTCGTAGCCACCGCCGAAGGTGGGGGCGATCAGTTCGCCGTTGTTGCGGAACATCCAGCCGTGGTACTCGCACCGGAAGAAGTTGGAGTTGCCCGACGCCGCCTGGCACACCGTCGCCGCCCGGTGGGTGCAGCGGTTCAGCAGAACGTGGATGGTGCCGGCCTCGTCGCGGCTGACGATGACCGGCTGGCGGCCCAGGAAGGTCGTCTTGTAGTCGCCCGGGTGCGCCACCTCGCTCTCGTGGCCCACGTAGATCCAGGTGCGGGAGAAGATCCGCTCCATCTCCTGCTCGAAGACGTCCTCGTCCAGGTAGATGCGGCGGTGCACGCGGTCGGCCTTGGCCAGGTCGCTTGGCAGCGGCGCCATGCTGCGAACGGACAGGTCGGTCATCGGCTGGCTCCTTCGGGCCGGTGGCCCCACAGGCTCGGTCCGTCGATCTCGGTGACGGTCCAGGTCGCGTCGTCCACGAGGCGCCCACCCGAGCCGATCTCCACCTCGAAGCCCGACGGGGTCCGGACGTAGAACGAGGTCATGTAGTCGTTGGCGTGGCGGCCAAGGCCCATCGTGATCTCCAGGCCGCGGTCGCGGCAGCGGTCCAGCGCGTAGCCGACGTCGTCGACGGTGGCCATCTCCACCATGAAGTGGATCAGCATGTTCATGCCGGCGGCATCGCCGAGGGCCAAGCTGTGGTGACGCTGGTTGCAGTGCAAGAACTCGACCTGCGCCGGACCCATGCGCATGATGTCGCTGGTGCGGAACCCGAGCAGTTCCTTGTAGAAGTGCACCGTCTCGTCGAACGGCGAGGCGAGCATCACCAGATGACCCATGCCGCCTGCCCCGGTGACGAAGCCGGAGGTGCCGGCCGGGGACACCACGGCGAGGTGGTCGAGCACGGGGGTGTGGAACAGCTCGATCGCGTTCCCGGCGGGATCCTCCAGGCACACGACCTCCGAGGCGCGCCGCGCCTCGAGCGGCCCGTCGAGCGCCTTGGTTGCGAAGCCCGCTGCTTGAAGGCGTTCGACGAGGTCCGCCAGGCCGTCGGCGCTGCCGGCGTCGAAGCCGGCGTAGGCGAGGCCATCGGCCTCTCCCCGGTGGACCGAGAGCCGGAACGCACGGTCGTCCATCCGGAACCGAGCGACGTCGGGCGAGTCCCCCTCGACCGGCATCATGCCGATCACATCGCCGGCGAAGCTCCGCCAGGCGTCCATGTCGGTGACCGTGAAGCCCAAGTAGCCGAGCGAGAGCGTCATCGTCATCCCCCCGTGTGGCCGCCCATGGCCATGGGGCCGTGGGCACGACGGGGGAAGTATCCCGGTCGCCGGCTCCCGGAGCAACCGAATGTTCCACCCAGCTGAAACCGGCTGGAGATCGACCGATCAGGGGAAGCTGGACGCTCCTGCGAGGTATGGCCGGAGCGCCTCGACCACCGCGATCGACCCGTCGGGGCAGCGATGGGTCTCGAGGTACGCCGCCACGGTGCGCGGCCATCCCATCGACGAGCCGTTCACGGTGTGGCAGACCGCCGTCGCCTTGCCGGGGACCCGATGGCGGATCGCGGCCCGGCGGGCCTGGTAGTCCCCGAACCACGAGACCGAGGAGACCTCGAGCCACTGGTCACAGCCCGGTGCGTACGCCTCGAGATCCCATGTGCGGGCAGCGGAGGCGCCCAGGTCCCCGGCGCACAGGTCGACTACGCGGTAGGCCAGGCCGAGGTCGCGCAGCAACGACTCGCTGCGGGCCAGCACGTCGAGCTGACAGGCCCGCGCCTGCTCGGCATCGGCGGCCACGGCCAGCAGCTCGACCTTGTCGAACTCGTGCGCGCGCAGCAGGCCGCGGGTGTCGCGACCGGCGGATCCCGCCTCGCGCCGGAAGCAGGAGGTGTACGCGCTGTAGCGCAACGGGAGCCGGTCGCCGTCGAGCACCTCGTCGCGGTGCATGGAGGTGAGGGGAACCTCCGCGGTGGGGATCGCCCACAGGTCGTCGCGCTCGACATGGTAGGCGTCGTCGGCGAACTTGGGCAGGTGCCCCGTCGAGACCATCGTCTCGGTTCGCACCAGCGTGGGCGGCCGAACCTCCTCGTAGGCGTCGGCGTTGCGGTCCAGGCTGAGCGCCACCATGGCCCGCAGCAACCTCGCCCCCCAGCCGCGGTACATCGTGAACATCGACCCGGCGATCTTCGCCGCCCGCTCCGGGTCCAGGATGCCCAGCTCCGCGCCGATCTTCCAGTGGGGCACGCGCTGGTGCTCCCCGAACGCGTCCGGGTGGAGGCCCTCGGTTCGAAGCACGACGTTGTCGCGCTCGCCCGCTCCGTCGGGAGCATCGGGGGCGGGGGGGTTCGGTGTACGCAGCAACAGGTCGCGCAGCTCGGTCTCGGTCTGGTCCACCTGCTCGCTGAGGGCGTCGTCGAGCCGGCCGAGGTCGCGGCTGCGCTGCATCTCCTCGGCGGCCGCGTCCTGCTCACCCTTCGACCTGAGCCGCCCCACGGCCCTCGACGCCTCCTTGACCGCCGCCCGCACTTGGTCACGCTCGGCGCCGAGGGCACGCTGGAGGGCGTCCAACTCGACGATGCGGGTCAAGTGCACGACCGCATCGGGGCCGCGGCGCGCCAGGTCTGCCCGGACCGCGTCGGGCTCGGCCCGCAGGCGTCGCAGGTCCAGCATGGCGGGCAACCTACCGCCAAGGCTCCCTCCAATCGGACGACCACGGTCGGCGTCGGGGCTACCGCCTATGTGGCGAAGGGGTCCGGTACGGGCCGGCTCAGGTCCAGGCCCAGCGACGCTGCGCCCATCACCAGCAACCCGAGCACCAGCGCGAGCGCGACGGGCTTGAAGCGAGCGGCATCCAGGCGGACCCGCCGGTGGGCCACCCTGGAGGCGACGCTGTCGGCTCCAGCGATGGCGATGTGGCCTCCGTCGAAGGGCAGTACCGGCACCAGGTTGAGCACGCCCAGGAAGGTGTTGACCACAGCTAGCAACCCGAACGCGAGGTCCGCGCCACGGGCGACTGACTGGTCGGCCAGGCGGCTGGCGCCCACCGGCGACATGACCCGTCGCTCGACAGGGACCTGGGGGCCCCCTAGGACGTCGTGCACGGACTCGAACGCCATCGAGGGCAGCGACAACACGGACTCGGCCGAGATCACGACCACGTGCGCGGTTTCGCCGATCCCCACCCCGACACCCTCGACCGCCCCCCCGGCGTTCCAGCCACGGCCAAGCCCACGAAGCAGCAGGCCGCGATGCTCAGGTTGGCCAGCGGACCCGCTCCCCCCGCGCGAGTTCGCTCACCGGCAGGACGAGGACGGGAGGCGGGCAGGGGCGTAGCGGGCTCAGTGGCGGACACGGTCGTCAAGGGCACTCCTACCCGGGCCGTTCGGCCTACGCACAGGGGGGCGGTACGGCCCACGTGGCGTCCATCCGCGTGGGCAGGACTAGCGTCGGCCGACGATGGCCGCGGTGGAGGTTCACGACCTCGTCGTGCGCCACGGAGCAGTCACCGCCGTGGACGGCCTCGACCTCGAAGCCAGCGCCTCGCAGGTGACCGTCGTGCTGGGGCCCAATGGTGCGGGCAAGACCTCCACCATCGAAGTCCTCGAGGGCTACCGGATGCCCGATCGCGGCAACGTGCGAGTGCTCGGACTCGATCCCGTCCGCGACCACCGGGCGCTCAGCGCCCGAATCGGGGTGATGCTGCAGGCTGGCGGCGTCCATCCGGGATTGCGTCCGCTCGAGGTGCTTCGCCATGCCGCCGCCCTCTACCACGACCCGCTCGAGCCGGTGAGCCTGATCGAGCGTGTGGGCCTCACCGGGCGCGAGGGCCGCACCTGGCGACAGCTGTCGGGAGGTGAGCAGCGGCGGCTCTGCCTGGCCCTGGCGCTCGTCGGCCGCCCCGCGGTGGCCTTCCTGGACGAACCGACCTCCGGTGTCGATCCCCAGGGCCGGCTGATCGTGCGCTCCGTCATCGCCGACCTGAGGGCCGCGGGCGTCGCCGTGGTGCTCACCACCCACGACCTGGACGAGGCGGAGCGCGTGGCCGACTCGCTGGTCATCGTCGACCGTGGGCGACTGGTGGCGTCGGGCACGCTGCGCGAGCTGCTCGAGGGACGCGACGAGGTGAGCTTCGGCGGCCCGCACGACCTCGACGTCGTCGCTCTGTCGGCCCATCTGGGCGGAATCGTCGTGCGAGCGTCGGCGGGCGAGCGTTACCTCGTGGAGGCGCCGGGCACCCCGGCACTGCTGGCCGCGCTGACCGCCTGGCTGGCCGAGCGCGACCTCGCGCTCGACGACCTGCGAGCCGGCGCACAGCGCCTCGAAGACGTGTACCTGCGGCTGATCGGCGTGCAGGAGGGCGCGGGGTGAGAGCCTTCGCCGCTCATCTCCGGGTCGAGTTGATCTTGATGGTGCGCAACGGGGAGTCGCTCCTACTCACCCTGGGCATCCCGGTCCTGCTTCTGGCCTTCTTCGCCAACGTCGATGTTCTCCCCATCGATGGTGAGCCGATCGACTTCCTCGCTCCGGGCGTCCTGGCACTGGCGGTGCTGTCGACGGCGCTGGTCAACCTTGCGATCGGCGTCGGCTTCGAGCGTGAGTACGGAGTCCTGAAGCGCCTGGGCTCGACGCCGCTGGGCCGTTCACGCCTGCTCGGGGCCAAGATCGCCGCCATCGGCCTCGTCGAGACGGTCCAGGTCGGTTTGCTCGCCGGAGTTGGCTTCGCGCTGGGATGGGAGCCGGGGGGCGGTGCGGGGGCTGCGGTGGCCCTGGCCGTCGCGCTCGCGGCGGGGACCGCCGGTTGCGCCGGCCTGGGCCTGTGCCTCGCCGGCCGGCTCCGCGCCCTGGTCACCCTGGCCGCCGCCAACGGCCTGTACCTCGTGCTGCTGTTGGGGTCGGGGATGGTCGTACCGATCGACCAGCTGCCCCGAGCAGCCCGCACAGTGGCCCGGATCCTGCCATCGGGCGCCCTGGCCGAGACCGTTCGGGGCGCGGTGACGCCCGGTGACCCTGCGTCGGCAGGCTCGTGGGCGGTGCTGATCGTGTGGGCCGTGGCCGGCCCGCTGGCTGCAGCCCGCCTCTTCCGCTGGGAGTGAGCCGGCGCGGGCTCGCCCGCCCCGGCTCACGATCCCGGCTAGTGCTTCATGAAGTCGGTGACGAGGCGGTTGAACTCGTCGGCGTGCTCCCACTGAGCCCAGTGGCCGCACTTGCCGAACACGTGGAGACGGGCGTTCGGCATCGCCTTGACCACCTTGAGGCCGTGGTCGAGCGGCACGAAGCGATCGTCGGCGCCCCAGGTGCACAGCGTGGGCGCGTTGATCTCCTTGAGCCTCGGCGACAGATCGATGAGCACCTCGGCAGGGTTCGCCATGGCGCTCGCGATGAAGTTCTTCAGGTGCACGCCGTCGTTGCGCATCATGTTGCGGTAGCGGCCCTCGGCCAGCTCTTCGGTCAGGAGCGAGGGGTCGTAGACGAACACGTCGAGCATCGCCTTGAGCGACTCCATCGACGGCTCCATGTACACCTTGAACAGGTGCTTGATCCCCTCGAGCGGCGAGGCCGTGAACAGGCTGTAGTCGCCAAGGCCCCCCGGGCCCATCAACACGAGCTTGTCGAGCTGATCAGGGAACTCCAGCGCGAAGGTCAGAGCGGACGCTCCACCCAGCGAGTTGCCCACCAGGTGAGCCTGCTCGATCCCCAGGTTGCGCAGCAGACCGCGAACCGCTCGGGCGTTCAGCATGCCGCGTGGCTCGCTGGCCGTGATGGGATCGGACTGGCCGAATCCCGGGCAGTCCAGCAGCAGCACCCGGAAGCCTGCCTCGACGAAGGCGCCGACGTTGCGGCTGTAGTTGGTCCAACCGCTCGCTCCCGGGCCACCGCCGTGCAACATCACCACCGCCGGGCCCTCTCCGGCGTCGTTGTAGTAGAGGCGGCAGGAAAGGGGCCCCTCACTCACCTCCGTGAACGCGCCAGTTCCTTCGTCGGTCAACTCGGTCATTCGTGCCTCCACGCATGTCGGGCCGGGCCTGAGACCCGGCTGGTCCTTCCCACGACGGCCAGCAGTGACCGGCCGCGGTCGCTCAAAGCTCGGTGGTGATCGGCACGCCGCCGTTGGCCGAGCCGGCTTCTTCCTCGCGCCGGCGAACCAGGTCGAGGGCCACGTCGACGATCATGTCCTCTTGACCGCCGACCATCCGGCGGCGGCCCACCTCCACCAGGATCGCCCGGGTGTCGAGGCCGTACGTCGCCGCCGCCTTCTCGGCGTGGCGCAGGAAGCTCGAGTACACCCCCGCGTACCCCAGGGTGAGCGTCTCGCGGTCGACCTGCACAGGCCGGTCCTGCAGGGGACGGACCAGGTCGTCGGCGGCATCCATCAGCCCGAACAGATCGCAATGGTGCGGCCATCCCATGACGTCGATGGCCGCGACGAACACCTCCAGGGGACAGTTGCCCGCCCCCGCACCCATCCCCGCCAGCGCCCCGTCGACCCGGGTGACACCGTGCTCGACGGCCACTATGGAGTTCGCAACGGCCAGACCGAGGTTGTGGTGGGCGTGGATCCCGAGCTCGGTGCCGGGGTCGAGAACGTCCCGATAGGCCTCGACCCTGGCGATCACGTCGCGCATCGTGAGACGACCACCCGAATCGGTCACGTACACGCAGTGCGCGCCGTAGGACTCGAGCAGCTTCGCCTGGCGAGCCAGCTCCTCGGGCGGCGCCATGTGCGACAACATCAAGAACCCGGCAACGTCCATGCCCAGCTCCCGCGCCCGGGCGATGTGCTGGGGGGCGATGTCGGCCTCGGTGCAATGGGTGGCGACCCGCACGCTGCGCACGCCGAGCTCATGGGCGCGCTCGAGGTGGCGGACCGTGCCAACACCCGGCAGCAGCAGCGTTGTCAGGCGAGCGTTGGTCAGCGCGGCCGCAGCAGCAGCGATCCACTCGTCGTCGGTGTGGGCCCCGAAGCCATACGTGAAGCTCGACCCACCGAGCCCGTCGCCGTGCGCGACCTCGATGGCGTCGACGCCTGCAGCGTCGAGCGCGGCACAGATGGCGGCCAGGTCCTCCACCCGGTACTGGTGGCGGATGGCGTGCATCCCGTCGCGCAGGGTGACGTCTTGCAGGTACAACGCCGAAGCGGGCGTGAAGTCAGGAGCTGCCGTCACGCCGGGACCCCGGCGCGGAGCCCGGCCAGGCGCTCACCGGTGCGCAGCGCGGCAGCCGTCATGATGTCGAGGTTCCCGGCGTAGGCGGGCAGGTAGTGGGCAGCACCCTCCACCTCGAGGAACACGCTCACCTTCAGCCCGCGACCCGACCACGACAGCTCGGGGGCCACCAGCGGATCGTCGTCGGTGAATCGCTCGAACTGGACCGGCTGCTTGAGGCGGTAGCCGCGCACGTAGGTCTGGACCCGAGCCACCATCTCCTCCACCGCGTCCGCTATCTCGGCGGTGTCACCGTCCTCCACCAGGCAGAAGACCGTGTCCCGCATCAGCAGCGGCGGCTCGGCAGGGTTCAAGATGATGATCGCCTTGCCGCGCCGCGCTCCGCCGACCGACGAGATCGCGGCAGCGGTGGTCTCGGTGAACTCGTCGATGTTGGCACGGGTGCCGGGGCCAGCCGACCGCGACGCGATCGAGGCGACGATCTCTCCGTAGGCAACCGGCGCTACCGACGAGATGGCCGCCACCATCGGGATGGTCGCCTGACCACCGCAGGTGACCATGTTGACGTTGGCGGCGTCGAGGTGCTCGTCGAGGTTCACGACCGGCACCACGTAGGGGCCGATGGCCGCCGGCGTCAGGTCGACGAGCTGCTTGCCGTGGGGGGCGAGCAGCTCGGCGTTGGCCAGGTGGGCCTTGGCCGAGGTCGCGTCGAAGACGATGTCGATCTCGTCGAAGCCGTCCATCTCGATCAGCCCTGCGACCCCTTCCGAGGTGGTCGCGATGCCCAGGCGCTGCGCCCGGCGCAGACCGTCCGAGTCGGGGTCGATGCCCACCAGCGCGCCCATCTCGAGCACCGAGGAGGTGCGTAGCACCTTGAACATCAGGTCGGTGCCGATGTTGCCAGACCCGACGATGGCGACTCGGGTCATGTCGACTGCGTCCCGGCGAAGGTGGCCCGGACCGACCCCAGACCCGATATGAGGGCCTCGTAGCTCGCCGGCCCTGTGACGTCGACCATAGGGCCGAGCGCCCCGGACAGCACGAGGTCACCCGCGCGCAGCGGCGAACCGACGCCGGCGAGCGTGTTGGCCAGCCACACCACAGCGTTCACCGGGTGCGACAGGCACGCCGCCCCGGTGCCCTTCGACACGATCGCGCCAGCAGTGCTCAGCGTCATCTGCACCTCCCGCAGGTCGACGTCGTGCAGGCGTGTGGGCCGTGGCCCCACGACGTGCATCGCGGACGAGGCGTTGTCGGCCACAGTGTCGAGGATCGAGATGTCCCAGCCCGCGACCCTCGAGTCAACGATCTCGATGGCGGGCAGCACGAACGCCGTGGAACGAACGACATCGACGGCGGTGATCTGTCGATCCGGGAGATCTCGCTCGAGCACGAAGGCGACCTCGGCCTCGACGCGGGGCTGGAGCAGCTCCGACAGGGGGACCTCCTCGTCGTCGCCGAAGCCGCGGTCGGCGAAGAGCACTCCGAAGTCGGGCTGGTCGACGCCGAGCTGGGACTGCACGACCTTGGCCGTGAGGCCCACCTTCCACCCGGCCACCCGACGACCCGCCGCGAGCCTCCCTGGCCGTGTTGAGCTGCTGGACGGCGTAGGCGTCGGCGACCGAGCCGCCCGCCAGCACGTCCCGCACCGGCAGGCACGGCTGGCGCCGTGCCTGGGCCTCACGCAATCGAGCGGCTGCTTCGGCCTTGTGCTCGGGCGTGGGTCCCGAGGTGGCCTCGACCCCATGGTCGTTCGACATCGACCCAGTCATGCCGGTCCCCGGGGGTGTCGTCGACCCCCGGGTCCATCGGTCGGAACGCAGGTTCGGGCCGCCGGCGGGACCGATCTCACGCGTAGGGGGGGCGCTCGGGGCTCGGTGGCGGCGGGCTGACGGCGTCGAGCTCGGCGAGCTCGTCGGGTGTGAGAGTCCAGGAGGCGGCAGCGACGTTGGCGGCGAGCTGCTCGGGGTTGGAGACCCCGGCGATCACACAAGCGACCTCCTGGTGGCTCAGCAGCCAGGCCACGGCCAGAGCGCCCACGCTGCGGCCCCGGGCGGCCGCGAACGCCTCCAGGGCTGCGAGGCGTTCCCAGTTCTGCTCGGTCGACACGGCCGTGATGATCGGGCTCCCCGCGGCGCCGCGGGTGCCTTCGGGCGGGGGCTCGCCCGGCCGGTACTTGCCGGTGAGGAAGCCGCCGGCCAAGGGGTGGTACGGCAGGAGGGACGAGCCCGCCGAACGGCAGGCGGGAAGCACTTCGGCCTCGACTTGGCGCGCCAGCAGGTGGTGGTAGTCCTGAACCGTGGCCAGGGGCGGTCCTCCGGCGCGCTCGAGCGCCGCGACCGTGTCCGCGATGCGCCACCCCGCGTAGTTGCACACCCCCACGGCGCGGACCTTGCCGGACTCGACGAGCTCGGCGAGCACCGCGGCCAACTCGTCGACGGGGACCGAGTCATCGGGGAAGTGGACCTGGTACAGGTCGATGCGGTCGGTGCCGAGCTTCCGCAGGCTCTCCTCGGCCTGGGACCGCAGCCTGTCGGCGGGCGCCTCGTCGCCCAGAGCGAAGAAGTTGCCCTTGGTCGCGATGGTCATCTCGTCGCGCCGGGCGCCGAGAGCGGCGCCGAGCAGCTCCTCTGAACGGCCCTGGCCGTAGACGATGGCGGTGTCGACGAAGTCGACCCCCAGGTCGAGCGCGGCGCCGACCACACGGTCGGTGGCGGCGGCGTCGAGACGTGGTGGGCCGAAGGTGTTCCCACCCAGGCCGACGGCGGCGACCTCGACGCCGCTGGCGCCCAGGGTCCGGCGAGGCAGGTCGCTCAAGGTCGTAACCTCCCTCAGGCCCGCTCACCGGGACGCTGGACCTCGGCAGGCGCGGGATGCCGGTCGAACTCCGCTCGAACGGCCTCCCAGGTCAACAGGTCTCGCTCACTGGCCGGCACCCCCGCCGCCTGCGCCCGTTCGTGACGGGACGACCACTGGAAGAAGGTGATCGTGATCAGGGTCCACAGCCATGCCGCTCCGCCGAGCTTCATGATCAGCCCCGCGGCCTGCTGATCGGACACGACCGAGATCCCGAACAGTCGGGTGCGAACCTCGTAGGCGCTGTAGATGGGGCCCTCGGCGAAGGTCAGCCAAGCACCGGGCACGGTCGGGATGATGGAGGTGACGAAGAGGTAGACCATGCGGGTCGGCAACGAGACTCGCAGCTCGGGCAGCGGTCCACAGACCGGGATCCAGAACAGCAGAGCGGAGAGCACCAGGGCAGTGTGCACGCCGTAGTGGAAGAGCCCGTTGTCGGCCGACGTGTTGACCACCGTCTGCCAGTGGGTCAACACCACGAGGCCGTTGAACAGCACGGTGGCCGGGACGGGCCGGGCCAGCTGGTGGACCCAACGGTCCACGCGTCCTGTGCCCAGTAGCAGCCGCGCCAGCCACTCTGGCATGGCCAGCAGGAGCGCTCCGGGCACGACCAGGGTCAGCACGAGGTGCTGGATCATGTGCACGAGGAACAGGTAGTTCTCCCCGATGTCGTGGATGGGCCAGTCGGTCACGATCCACAACAGGCCCAGCCCGCTCACGAACCACGCCACCTGGGCCCGGCTCACCGCCGACTCCCCGGTGGGGACCACCTTGGGACCGATGACCCGAACCGCGTAGAGGTAGAGCAACGACAGCCCGCCGACCAGCACCCAGACCTCTGGGTGCGGCACCCACCGCCACGGACTAGGCGAGGCGGCGGCGAGCAGGAGCCCCATTAGCGCAAGAACCGGAGGAAGTCGTCGGAGAAGAACTCCAATGAGGCCATCGTGGCGCCGAAGACCACCACTGCCAGCGCCAGCCCTGACACGAACAGCCAGCGGAAGATCCGGCTGTCGTAGCGCAGGTGCATGAAGAACCCGGCGACGATCGCGAACTTGGCGATCATCATCGGGAACAACGCAACCACCAGAAAGGTGGTGCTCGGGTCGTCGAGGAAGTAGGTGCCGACCTCGGCGGCGGTTATCGCACCCAGGATCAAGGCGATCACCACGTACTGGCTGTCCCGAGGGTGGTCGTGCCCGGCCGAGTGGGTCTGCTCGGCGACCTCTGCGGGGGACTCGGTGGCGGTGCTCATGTCGGCGTCACGTCCTACGGGATGAGGTAGACGACGGTGAAGATCAGGATCCACACGATGTCGACGAAGTGCCAGTACAGACCGATGATCTCGACGGTCTCCGCTCGGTCTGCGCCGAGCTTGCCCCGCGCCATCAGCACGGCCAGCGACATCAGCATCACGATGCCGACGCTCACGTGGATCCCGTGGAAGCCCGTGAGCGTGTAGAAGGCCGAGCCGAAGATGTTGGTCGTGAAGCCCAGGCCCTCCCGGTAGAAGGTCGTGAACTCGTAGACCTGTCCGGCGATGAACGTGGCGCCGAGCAGCGCCGTGGTGACCAGCCAGGTCTGGCTCCGCTTGACCTCGCCTCGGTTGATGGCCGCCACGGCCAGCGCCATGGTCAACGAGCTCATGAGCAACACGAACGAGCTGACCGACGTGAAGGGGATGTCGTAGTAGTCCGCTGGCATGACCCCGTCGACGCTGCGGTGCCGCAGGAGCAGGTAGGTGGAGATCAGGGCACCGAAGAGCAGGCAGTCGGAGCCGAGGTAGGTCCACATGGCCAGCTTCTCGTTGGACAGCCCGGTGGAGGTGGCGTGGGCGTGACCAGCAGAGCCGGGGGCGGACACGGTTCCCGCTGCGACAGTGGAATCAGTCACCGGCGACCTCCGCGGTCGAGGTGGGGGTGAGGCCGCCCGGAGCCTCGGGCTCGCCGGGTCCGTGGGGACCATGACCCGAAGCGGCCGGATCGTCCGCCGGCTCGAGAGCCCAGCCGACGAAGGCCGCCAGCGACAAGGCGGCGCCCACGGCCGTGAAGGCCAGGTTGAAGATCAGGCCCCAGGCGATCAGGGGGAACCCGGCGGCGAACACGATCGGCCAGTACGACGGGCTGGGCAGGTGGGCTCGGCTGCCGTCGCCCGGGAACGCGACCTCGGCGCCGGTGGCCACCGGGACGAGACGTCCGTGCTCGTCCTCCTCGTACTTGCGGTACCAGAACTCGTCGAGGCGGGTCACGATGACATCGTCATCGAAGTTGTGCGCAGGCGTCGGCGAGGGGACCATCCACTCCAGGCTGCGACCGTCCCACGGGTCGGGCCCCGGCGAGGGAAGGTTCTTCGCCGCGCGGCGCGACAGCACCATGTTGGTGAGGAACACCAAGACGCTGACCGCGATGACGAACGCGCCGACCGTGGACACCATGTTCCAGGCGTCGAAGCCGTAGCCCTCGGCGTAGGAGTGCGTCCGGCGGGCCATGCCCTGAAGGCCCAGGATGTGCATCGGGCCGAAGGTCATGTTGAACCCGATCAGCATGGTCCAGAAGTGGACCTTGCCGATCCGATCGTTCAACACGTATCCGAAGATCTTCGGCCACCAGTAGTAGAACCCGCCCATGAAGCCCAGTAGCGCTCCACCGAAGAGCACGTAGTGGAAGTGGGCGACGATGTAGTAGGTGTCGGTCTGTTGGGTGTCCGCCGGGGCGACGGCGTGGGTCACGCCGGACAGGCCCCCGATGGTGAACATCGCCACCAAGCCGATCGAGAACAGCATCGGCGTGCTGAAGGTGATCTTCCCGCCCCACATCGTGGCCATCCAGTTGAGGATCTTCACCCCCGTCGGCACGGCGATGAACATGGTCGACAGGCTGAAGGCGGCCACCGAGATAGGCCCTAGACCAGAGGCGAACATGTGGTGGGCCCACACGCCCCAGCCCATGAACCCGATCGCGATCCCGGAGAACACCATGAACGGGTAGCCGAAGATCGGCTTCCGGGAGAAGACGGGGATGACCTCCGAGACGATCCCGAAGGCGGGCAGGATCATGATGTAGACCTCCGGGTGACCGAAGATCCAGAACAGGTGCTCCCAGAGGAGCGGGTCGGCCCCCTGGCTCACGTTGAAGAAGTTCGCATCGAAGAGCCGGTCGAACGTGAGCAGGAAGAGCGCCACGGAGATCACCGGCATCGCGAACAGCAGCAGCACCTGGGTGACGAAGCCCATCCAGGTGAACACCGGCATCTTCATCAGCGACATGCCCGGCGCGCGCATGTTCAGCACCGTGACGATCAGGTTGATCGCACCGACCAGCGATGCGATGCCGGTGATCTGAAGTCCCAGGGCGTAGAAGTCGATGCCGTGGCTCGGCGAGAAGACGACCCCGCTGTTGGGGGCGTAGTTGAACCAGCCGCCGTCGGCGCCGCCGCCGAGGAACCAGGACGAGTTGAGCAGGATCCCGCCGAAGAGGAACGTCCAGTAGCTGAGGGCGTTCAGCCGGGGGAAGGCCACGTCGCGTGCACCGATCTGCAACGGCATGAGGTAGTTCATGAAGGCCGCGCCCATGGGCATCACGACCAGGAAGATCATCGTCACGCCGTGCATGGTGAACAGCTGGTTGTACAGGTCGGCCGAGACGAGGTCGTTGCCGGGGACCGCCAACTGCGTCCGGATGATCAGAGCCTCGACGCCGCCGACCGCGAAGAAGACCATCGCCGTCACGCCGTACATCACGCCGATGCGCTTGTGGTCGACGGTTGTGATCCAGCTCCGCCACCCCGTGGTGGCGGTTGGCCGGGCGAAGACGCCGAGCGGGTTCGATCGGCGAGATGCTCCCGGTGGCAGCGCGAGGGTGTCGGCCGGTCGCTCGATGATGGCCACGGCGGGGCTCTCCTAGTCCAGCGTCTCGAGGTAGGCGACGATGGCGTCGATGGTCTCGGGGCTCAGCCCCAGGTTCGGCATGCCACGGTTGGGAGGGGCCATCGGCTTCTGGCTCACCGGATTGCGCAGCCAGCGCTCGAGGTTGGCCCGGTTCAGCTCCCCGCCGATCTCGTCGGTGTCGATGGTCCCGTTGCCGTCGGCGTCCTTCCACAGCTCGAGGGTTCCGCCGGCGAACGCGCCCCGGGTGGCGAAGTGGGTGAGGTTGGGGGCCGCACCCGAGACCTGCTGGGCAGACCCGGCATAGGAGGGGTCGCCAGTGTCGTTGCCTCCGGTGACGAGGTGGCAGCTCGAGCAGTTGGTGCGGAACTGGGCCAGGCCATCGGCGGCGAGCGAACCCTCCGGAGGCAGGTCGGCCGGCTGCATCTGGTTGTCCACCCAGGCGTCGAAGTCGCTCGGGGACAGTGCGACGGCGCGCATGCGCATGTATGCGTGCGACAGGCCGCAGAACTCGGTGCACTGGCCGGCGAACACGCCGGGCTCGTCGGCCTCGAGGGTCAGAGGGTGGCGGCGGCCCGGGACGGCATCGCGCTTTCCGTTGAGGGCGGGGATCCAGAAAGAGTGGATCACGTCGCGCGACGTGATCGTCAGGTTCACCGGGAACCCGGCCGGGATTACCAGGTCGGTTGCGGTCACTATGTCGTCGGTGCCGTCGCCGTCCATGTCGTAGCGGTACTCCCACCACCACTGCTGGCCGATGACGGTGACCTCGAGCGCGCCCTTCGGGTGGTCGACGAATCGCACGACCTGGCCGTTGAGGTCGTTGGCCTCGACCACGGAGGGCTCGCTGTCGTCGAGGTCGATGATCGCGACGACGGTGGCGAAGGCGACGAAGGCCAACACGACCGCAGGCAGGATGGTCCAGCCGATCTCGAGGCGGAAGTTCCCGTGAACCTGCTCGGGCAGAGATCCGTCGTCGTCACGTCGCTTGCGAAAGCGCAGCGCCAGGTAGATGCAGCCGGCCTGGACGAAGAGGAACACCACGCCGGCGACCAGGAAGACCGGGTCGGAGATGTTGTCGATCGTGCGCGAAGCCGGGCCCTTGGGCTCCAGGGTGTCGAGCGGGGCGTCCTCGGCGCAGGCGGACAGGATCAGTGCCAGCGGGACGATCAGCAGCGCCAACCGACGCCGTGATCCGCGGGGGGCCATCAGCCTGCGTCCTCCTCGGTGGTCTGGCTCGTGGGAGGAGCCACGGGCCCGGCACCGGTCGAGGACTCCCCGATGCCGGTGGCGCCCGGGATCCGGACCCGGGGCGGGTTCGGTGCCTCACCGCCGTGGTCCGACGCCTCGTGGGCCTTCTCCTCCTCGAGGGAGTGGAAGGTGCGCTCGCCGCTCGCGCCGGACACGATGCCGCCCACCAGGGTGACGAGAGCGGCGCCGGTCAACACAGCGGCAGCGAGGTTGGAACTGCTCGCCGGGCGCACCGCGACCAGGGTCCCAAGGCCGAGGACGGACACGGCCAACCCCATCGCCACCCACACAGCAGCGTCAGCGGAGCTGGCGAGCAGGATCCTCGACACCGACGCGACGAGCGCGGCGACACCGAGCGCCCCGAGCAGCGGTACCTCGAAGGGGTACATCAACTGGTTGCGCAGGTCCCTGTTGACCGAGCGGTCCCCGGTGGCCCGGTCGGCCCAGGTCAGCACGGCCCACTCCAACGTGCTGACGCCGGCCACGATGAGGCCGCCGACGAACAGGACGTTGCTCACCACCAGGCCGACGGCGGCGAGCCCCACCCCGAACGCGGCGATCGCCGGCCAGTAGGCGGGCCCGGCCGGAACGTCGGGAGCCGGCATGTCGGGGCGTCCGGCCACCTGGGCGAGCGCCTCGGAGTCGGCGTCACGCGTGGCGACCGCAACCGACCCGAGCAGCGCCGACATGAAGGCAGTCGCGACCAGGACGCCGTAGCCGAGGTGGTCCCCGACTCCGCCCTTGTAGCCCATCGTGACGGGGCCGAGGCCGTCGCCCCCGGTGCTCCAGCCGTAGGCGGCGGCCAGCACGGCGCCGACCACCGCCGTGCCGATGAACCACTTTGCGCTGGTGGTGATCATCCGAGCGGTCCTACTTGGTCACGTAGACGGCGTACCAGACGACGTAGTACACGCCGACGGTCGCGTACCAATAGAAGGTGGCGGCGCCCATGCCCTCGGCGTCACGGCCCGTCAGCTGGCCACCGAAGGCCTGGACTCCCATCACGACGAGGAAGACCAGCCCTGCGATCGTCATGGCCATGTGCCCGCCCGTGACGGCGTAGAAGAGCACGCCGGTCTCGGATCGCACGGGCAGCGCCGTCTGCTGGAACAGGTAGGCGGTCTCGACCATCGACGCCAGCCCGAACAACAGGGTCAGCCCGAGCGCCAGGTAGGCGTGACCCCGGTCGCGGCGGCGCAACGCGTAGACGATCCACGACGCCGAGAACAGCGACATCGTCAGCGTGAACACGTTCATGTTGGCGTTGGCGAGCGGCACCGCGCTGCCCTCGGGGAAGAACGGCTCCCCCCCCGTGAGGACCTCGGAGCGTTGGCGTAGGTAGACGGCGAGCGCGGCCATGATCGCCAGGGCCGAAGCGCAGGCCGCCAGCGACGAGCCGATCAGCAACACCCGGGGCCGGCGCGTGCCCGGCCCATGGCCGACCTCGAGGTCGGCCATGGGTGCGTCGACGAGCGCCTGGGTCGTCGCGGCCATCACTGGACCTCCACCCGGTGGCGGGCGTCGTAGAGGGGAGCCTCGGAACCGACCTCGACGTCGGGGTCGCTCGCCCACTCCAGGGTGTGCCCTCCCCATGGGTCGGCGGGCGATTCGCCGCCCGAGGCCGCTGCGCGCATCACCAGCAGCAGCCAGCCGAGCAGCGACAGGCCGACCAGGGCACCTCCGACGAGAGAGACGAGGTTGAAGGCCTCGACGGCGTCGACGTTGTCGGCGACACCGGTCAGTCGCGAGCCCTGACCGAGCAGCCCGGACACGAGGTCGCTCAGCGCGAGGAGCACCGTGCCGACCAGGACCAGCCCGGCGAGCGCGCGGGACGCGCCCTCGGCGAGGATGCCGCCGAGGATCCTCGGCGCCCAGAAGGTCACCGCTCCCAACAGAGCGATGGTCGCGGCCATGACGACGTAGTGGGACACCCCCGACGACCAGGTGGTGACGGCGAGGGTGGTGCCCTCGCCGTCGACGACGGTCTTGATGGGCTCGATCGCGCCGATCGCGCCTGCGACCACGCCCGTGGCCAGCATGGTGGCTGCACCCATGCCGTACAGCAGGGGGCTGGACAGGCGCAGCCGGCCGTGCCGGGCGGTGTCGGCCCATAGCCCCAGCAGGCCCAGGACGGGGACGAGGATCACGAAGCTCACCGCCACCCAGGGCGCCTCGTAGCGGAAGGGGACCAGGTCACCTTCGATGCCGGGCAGCGCCCATGCGCCCATCGACAGCACGCCGTAGGCACCGATGAGCCCCATCGCCACCTTGTGACGACGGTGGCGGGTCGAGGAGAAGACCGGCACGACGTCGCCGACCACTCCGAGCACGACGATGCCCAAGGCGTAGACCGCAGGCTGGCCGAAGACCCAGGCGACCCAGTCGTAGGCGCCGTCGGCCGCGCCCAGCAGGTCCACTCCGTAGCGGTAGGCGACGAACACGACGACGGTGACCCCCGCCAGGACCGGCAGGGTGAGCAACCACACCAGGGACGACACCAGCACCGACCAGGAGAACAGCGGCACCCGGGTGAGGCGCATGCCGGCTCGTCGCATCGCCAGCACGGTGGTGCCCAGCGAGATCCACGCCGCCATCTGAGCGACGACGACCACGACCAACCCGACCAGGTAGAGCTCCACGCCGTCGGCGTCGTCGCCGAACGGGCCGCCGTCGGACAGGTAACCGGCCACCATCACGGCTGCGCCCAGCAGGTGGACCCAGGCAGCGAAGGCCATCGCACGGGGGAACGCCAGCGTCCGCGCTCCGAGCTGCGGGGGAACGACGACGCTGGCCACGCCGATGGTGAGCGGCAACAGGAACAGGAACACCCCGACGATGGGGTGGAAGGCGTAGAGCTGGGCGAACCAGTCGGTGTCGACGACGTCGATGCTCGCCGTGTCGAGCCGCTCGGCCGACACGGCCACCCCGGCGACGCCCGCCGCCACCAGGCCCAGCGCCGACGCGACGATCCAGGTGCGCCCGACCACGACGTGGTGACCCGAGCCGAGGATGCCTGCCATGCCGCCTGCATCGCCATCGGGCAAGGGTCGCTCGTCGACGCGCGCAGTCGTTGGGGCGGACTCCGTCATCGTCATCGGGGCACCTGCTGGAGCGGTCGGCGGGTCAGCGGCACAGCGTTGGGCAATCTAGTCATGGCCCCGTCGGCCCTTCGAAAACGCCTTGCTCGAGGCAACGTGGATCACGACCGGACCAGCGTGTCGAGGGCCATCGCCCCGAACAGGAGCGTGATGTAGGTGATCGACCAGGCGAACAACCGCATGGCGTCGGCCCTGAGCACGGTCTCGGCGACCTCGCCCGCCGGTCCCGCCAGTACCGGGGTCATCGGCTCGGGTCGGCGCAGTAGCGGCAGGGCGAGAGCCACGAACACCGCCCCCAGCACGGTGGCCGCTCCGAGGTACAGGTCGCCCATGCCAGCCACGGGCCCGAAGGCGAGGGTCAGGGCCCACAGCAGCAGCGTGTAGCCCAGGATCCGCTGCGCGGTCCGCCGGATGCTGGTCACCGAGGGCAGCATCGGCACGTCGGCGACGGCATAGTCGTCGCGGTAACGGATGGCCAGAGCCCAGAAGTGGGGCGGGGTCCAGTAGAAGATGACCGCGAACAGCAGGACCGGGGGCCAGCCCAGCGACCCGGTGACGGCGCTCCAACCGATCAGCACAGGTACCGCTCCCGCCGCGCCGCCTATGACGATGTTGTGGGTCGATGTGCGCTTGAGCCACAGCGTGTAGACGAACACGTAGAACAGGCAGGCAGCCACGGCCAGCCCCGCGCTGAGCAGGTTCACCGTCGCCCACAGGAACGCGAAGGCGACGACCTCGAGCGACACCGCGAACACGAGCGCAGCCTGTGGCGTGACCGCTCCGGTCACCAGGGGTCGCTGCTGGGTCCGCGCCATCAGCCGGTCGATGTCGCGGTCCACGTACATGTTGACGGCGTTGGCGCCCCCCGCGGCGAAGGCTCCACCGACCACGGTGGCCGCGACGAGCCACAACGACGGGATGCCGCCCTCGGCCACGACCATGGTCGGCACGGTGGTCACCAGCAGCAGCTCGATGATGCGGGGCTTGGTGAGCGCGACGTACGCGGCAACCCTCGAGCGCAGCGGAGACCTGAGGGTCAGGGCCATGACGAGCGGAGGTTAGGACGGGCGCCGCGGACCGGGCGAACCGAGCCGATCGGGCCCGACCGAGCCACGGGTGAGGTCCCGCGCGGGTCGCGCGCTCGGTGAGGGTCACGAGCGGCACGGCCTCCCCTAGCGGTGTGCGCCGCCGGCCCGGCCGCCCCCGCGCACCCCGGTAGCGTGCGTGGCATAGAGGTCTGGCGTGACACCCAGGGCAGTGCCGCCGACGCGGGCCGGGCGCGGAGTTTCGTGCGCGACGTGCTCGCGGCCGCCGGGCTCGACGGCGAACCCCTCGACGACGTCGTGCTCGGGGCCAGCGAGCTGGCGACCAACGCCATCCGCCACGCCGGTGGGATCGTCGAGGTCCGCGTCGACGTCGACGACGATCGCGTGCGCGTAGAGGTGGACGACTCCGCCTCCGGGGCCGTGCTGCCCCGCCAGCCGGGCACGTTCGACACGACTGGCCGAGGGCTGCTGATAGTGGAGGGGCTCGCGACGCGCTGGGGCACTGCGGCGGCGGGTGCAAGAGGCAAGACGGTGTGGTTCGAGGTGGCCCGACCCCTGCCCGACGAGACCCTCGAGGCCGACCTGGGTGGCACCGACCGGCTCCGGCTACCGGCGCCGCGCCAGATCGTCGCCGCGCTGGCGGGCGCCTCAGCGGCGGCCGCGGTGGCGGCTGCAGTGGCCGGGGGCTCCAACCCCGAGGCGCGCACGGCACTTTGGGGTGCCCTGGTGGTGGCCGCCGCCACGGTGTGGGGCGGGTTCCCGGCCGGGCTGGCCGCGACGACTGCGCTCGCGGGCAGCGCAGCCGGTTTCCGGGACCGGAGTGACACCTCCCCGGGGCTCCTCGCTCTGGCGCTGGGCGTCGGAGGCGCCGGCGTGACCTTCTTCAGCTGGGCCGGCTTGGAGCTGCGGGCGCGTGCCAGGGCCCGTAGCCGCCTGCTGGACCGCCTGGCCCGCCTGGGCGAGGACCTCGGGCGCTTCGACGAGCTCGAGGACCCCCTCGGCGGCATCGCCGCGGCGGCCGCGGAGGCCGCCGGCGCCTCTCGGGCCGAGCTACGTACGCAGGACCCGGGCAGCGGGGGCCCGTCGGCCACGGTGCTGCCACTGAGCGATACCAGCCGGTACCGCTGGCTCGTGTTGCGCATGCCCACGGGGGCCAACCGGCGCCGCTCCCCCGCGCGTGCCACCTTCGACGCCGCCATCGCCCAACGCTGTGCCGAGGCCCTCCGGAGCCTGGAGCTGCGCGACGCCGAGCGCCGCGCCCGGGCGGACCTCGAGCTGCTCGTCGACCTGTCACGGGTGCTCGTGGGGGTCGTCGACGCCAGCGAGGTGGCCCAGGGCTGCGTCCAGGTCCTCGTGCCACGCCTGGCCGACGGACTCGAGCTGCGCCTGGCGAACGGCGCTTCGGGACCCAGCGAGGCGAGCGGCGACGTCGCCCAGCTCGCGCTGCGGGCCCGCCACGACGAGATCGGCCAGCTGGTGGCGTGGCGCACCCGGGGTCGCTTCGACGACGGCGACGGAGCACTGCTCGCCGAGGTGGCGGCAAGGGTCGCGTCCTCGCTGGACACCGCGCTGCTCTACGGGGACCTCGTCCAGACCAACGACATCCTCGAGCAGTCCCTCCTGCCGCGGGCGCTCGCCACCGTTGACGGCATCGACGTGGCGGCGCGCTACCTGCCTGCCGAGGGCCGCCACCGGGTCGGGGGTGACTTCTACGACGTGCTGCCCATCAGCGACGACGAGGTGGTGCTGATCGTCGGTGACGTGCAGGGCAAGGGCGTCGAGGCCGCCACGCTGACCGCCCTGGCCCGGCACACCCTGCGCGGCGCCGCCTTCGCCGGGCTCGGGCCCGCGGGGATGCTCGCCCAGTTGAACCAGGCTCTCCGCGCCGACGAGGCCGAGCGGTCCCGAACGGACCCCGACGCGCTGTTGCGCTTCGTCACGGCCGTGGTGGTCCGCGTGCGCCGACGGGTCGGGGGGGCCCGAGCCGTCCTCGGGCGGGCCGGGCACCCGCTGCCGTTGGTCGTGCACCCCGACGGGCGGGTCGACCGCATCCACCCGCCGGGCACGATCCTGGGGGCGTTCGAGGATCCCCGCTGTCGGGAGGTGGAGATCGATCTAGGCCTGTCCGACACCCTCGTGCTCTACACCGACGGCGTCGTCGAGCACCGGCAAGCCCTGGACCTCTTCGACGAGGACCAGTTGGGCCGGCTGGTACGCAACCAGTTGACGGCCGTCACCGCCGACGCCGTGGCCGGCGTCATCCTCGACACCGCGGTGGGCGTGTCGCGCACCGACTGGCGCGATGACATCGCCATCCTCGTGGCCCGGGTCACGAGCGACACCGCTCCCGTCGGGCGATCTGACGGACCCACGCCCGCTCCCTAGCCCCGTCTTCCGCACATGCCGGTGGTTCGGTCTGATCACCGGACTAGCGTGGCAACGGACAGAGGAGGGACGTGCGACGTTGATCGGGCGGGAAGCGGAGATCGCTCAGCTCGCGCGAGCGATCGAGTCAGCGCACCCCTTCGGCGCCGTGATCTCCGGCGTCTCGGGTGTGGGGAAGACCACGCTCGCCCGGGAAGCGCTAGCGCTGGCCGATGCCCGGGGCTTCGCCACGGTCTGGCTGAGTGCCACGCCCGCGGCCCGCGGAATGCCGTTCGCGGTCTTCGCTTGCCTCGGCGTCACCGACGTCGGCGGCTCGCCCTCGCTCGGGACGGCTCGCCGAGCGATCCTCGATGCTGCCGGCGGGCGTCACATGGTGGTGTTCGTCGACGATGCACAACATCTCGACGGACCCTCGGCCCTCGTGCTGTGGCAGCTCGCCGACGAGAGCCGGATCTCCTTGGTGGCGACAGTGCGGCGTCGCGACCCGATGCCCGACGAGCTGATGGCGATCTTGAGCGGGGGAAGCACGGTCCGTGTCGACCTCGCCCCGCTCGACAAGGACGCGGTCACCTTGCTCTGCGCAGACGTCCTGGGAGGTGAGGTGGATCCCGTGTTGGCGGCCGAAGTCGCGAGGCTGACCGGCGGGCTTCCACTCTTCGTGCGCGAGCTGCTCGTGGGCGCCGCCACGAGCGGTTTGATCGCACCGGCGCCGGTCGCTTGGATGCAGGTCGCGGCTCTCGACGTGCCCGAGCGCGTCGTCGATCTCGTCACGGCGCGGATGCAGGCGCTCGGATCACCGCTGCGTGAGGCGCTCGAGCTCGTCACCCTCGGGGAGCCGCTGCCGCTGGGTTGGCTGCTCGAGGCGTACGACGACGACGTGGTGCAGCAGCTGATCGACGCGCGGCTCGTGGAGGTGCGAACCGACGCTGGCGATCGGTCCGCCGTGTGGCTCGGTCACCCACTGTCGGGTGACGTGCTGCTCCGGGTCATGCCGGAGGTGCGCCGCCGCCGGAGCCTCGAGTTCCTGGCGGCTCGTGTCGACCCCGCGACGTGCGCGGCCGCCGACAGGGTCCGGGCTGTGCAGTGGTCGCTCGCGACGGACGCGGCGGTGTCGCCAGCCACGGTCGCACAGGCCGCATCAGACCTCGTCGCCGTCGGTGACTACCGTGGCGCGTTGGGTCTGGCCGAGATCGCCTGGCGGGAGGCGCCGAACTCGACCACCGGCCAGCTCCTCGGATTCGTGGCCAAGGCGTATGGCCTGGCGTCGCGCGCCGACGAGGTTCTCGGTCAGGCCCTCGCCGACGCGACGACCGATCAAGAACGGACGCTGCTCACCATCAGTCGCAGCGACAACCTCTCCTCGGGGCTCTTGCGGACCGACGATGCGATCGCGATGTGTCGGTGCGTCGACGGCGCCATCGCCGATCCCGTGTGGTCGGCGATGCTGGCCGCGCAACGGGCTGCGCTCGAGTTGGAGCGCGGCAACGGGCGTGCCTCGTTGGCCGTCGCCGAGCCGTTGCTCTCGAGCACCGACCCGCGGGTGTTCGTGGTCGCCAGCTACTCGGCAGCGGTGGGACTGGCGTTCGACGGACGCGCCCTCGACGCGCTCGAGTGCTCCCAGCGCGCCTACGAGCTGCACCGGGAACTGCAGGCCGACACGTTCTTCCCGTTCGAGGCCGAAGCGCATCTCATCCGCGTTGTGTACGGGCTCCTGTACGGAGGGCGGATCGCCGACGCGGACGCCGTGGCCACGCAGCTCTTCGAGGTGAGCCTCGCGCTGGGGGTCCCGATGGCCATCCCGCTGACGTCGCTCGGGCGCGGACTGGTCGAGGCCGAGCGCGGGCGCCTGAGCGAGGCAGCGGAGTGGTTCACGCGCTCGGCCCAGTACTTCCGCAGCTTCGGGCTCGAGAACCTGCGTCCCTGGGCACTGGGCAGCCTGCTGCGAGTGCTGGCGCGGCTCGGCCGGATCGATGCCGCACATGCCGTGCTCACCGAGCTGTCGGCACCGTCGTCGCTGCGCTTCAACGAGGCCATCGCCGAGACCGGGCGAGCATGGGTGGCCTGGCGCGAGGGCCGGGTGCGGGAAGCTCGCTCGATCCTCCTCGACACGGCCGCCAGCTCCGACGCCGCCGGCAACCGTACGAACTCGGTGCTCGCGCTGCACGATCTCGCCCTGCTCGGCTTCGCCGACGTGGCTGCGGTGCAGGCAGCCGATCTGGTGCCCCAGGTGCAGGGTCCGCTGCTCACCGCGAAGCTCGAGTTCGTTGCTGCGGTCGCCGACAGAGACCTCGACGCGCTCGTGGCAGTGGCCGAGGCATTCGGCCACCTCGGCGCGTGGCTTGCCGCGGCGGAGGCCTTCGGAGCGGCCGCGGTGTGCGCAACGCGCGCCGGAAGCTCCCAACGAGCGGCCCAGCTCGTCCATCGTGCTCGACGGAAGGCGACGCACGCGGGTGGCTTCTCGGTGGAGACTCTCGCCGACCTCGCGGCCACCCCTGCACTCACTGCCCGCGAGCACGAGGTGGCGCGGTTGGCCGCTGCCGGCCACCCGAGCAAGCGGATCGCGGCCGATCTCGGCATCACCCGCAAGACGGTCGACAACCTGCTCGCCCGAGCCTACGGCAAGCTCGGGGTGAGCGGTCGCGGGGAGCTCGCGACGCTCTTCGGAGCCGAGGCGCTCCGTCTCAGCCGGTGAACCTCGGCTGAGACGACACCGCGGTCGCGGGGTCGGCGGTGGGTTGATCCACCGGGGCGGTGGGTTGATCTGCCGGGGCGTCGGGGTCGACCGGGACGACGGGCGTGGTCCCGCCGCTCACGGAGTAGAGCATCGAGACGACGTCCGCAGCGTCGAAGCAGGCTCCGTACCAGGTTGCCGCCGTCGGCAGCGGTGGCGCCACGAGAACGCTGAAGTTGCCGGCGCTGTCCTGGTTCGTGATCCCGAGGTGCTGGACCTCGGTGCCGTCGGCCGCGAGCGCGATGAAGGCGAGCGAGCTGCCCAGCGCGCAGCCGGTGCCATGGAGGTAGGTCGACGTGGGGCTCTCGTCGGGTCCGACGCCCTGGCCGAGGGCAGCGACTCCCGTCGGCGACGATCCGGCGATGAAGAACGCGGCCGACTGCGCAACTCCGGCGCCCACTCCACAACCCGAGCCGAGCACCTGGTAGGGACCCGGTTGCGGCGTGCCGCCCCACCCTGCGACGAAGTTCGCGGTCCAGTTCCCGCTTCCGTCGACAGGTGCGCTCAGGCTACCGCCTGGGAGGTTCTCGTGCGTGAGGAGATTCTGGACCACGAGGTTGATGGTGCCGCTCACGCAGCCACCTCCCGACGCGGTGAAGGCCTCGCCGAGCGCCGTCGGAGTCGGCGTCAACGTCATCTGGTTGACGACCGTGTAGCCGTGGGCGCCGGTTGCCGGCGCAGCCAGGACCGCGGCCAGCGCCGCGGTCACCAATGCGGCGCGCAGCGCGACCGGCTTGCGGGAACGGCTCCGAGAAGCTCTTCGAGGTGCGCACAGGTCTCCTTGGCGGGGGGGGGATCGCCTCAGGAGACCACGCTGAGGGGAAGGCCGTCGTGAGCAATGATTCCCCACGACGCGCTTCGCCAGGCGAGTGACACCACGTGGCGAGCATCGGAGCCCAGCTCAGCGGCCTGGCCTTCGGGGCGTGCTCGGACGAACGAGAACCGGGCGCTGGACACAGCGCTGCGTTCGAGTGGAACACCCACGCCCACCAGAACCTCGGCCTCTCCGTCGCCAACTCGATCGTCGCCGTGGAGCACGGGGTGGTGCGCGTCGACGGTGCGCTGGCGGGCATGGGCGCCGGTGCCGGCAACTGTCCCCTGGAGGTGTTCATCGCCGCCATCGACGTCCTGGGGTGGCCGCACGGCTGCGACCTCTTCGGGCTGATGGACGCGGCTGACGATCTCGTGCGCCCACTGCAGGACCGTCCCGTCCAAGTGGACCGCGAGACCCTCACCCTCGGCTACGCCGGCGTGTACTCGAGCTTCCTGCGCCACGCCGAGAAGGCGGCGGCCACCTACGGGCTCGACACCCGGACGATCCTCATCGAGGTCGGCCGTCGCCGGATGGTCGGCGGCCAGGAGGACATGATCGTGGACGTCGCGCTGGACCTGGTCCGGCAGCGGGACCTCGAGGCGCAGGCCGGCGCATGACGCCGCACGACCGAACATGACGTCCCCACCTCACGAGGAGTGAACACAGATGGAAGAGCTCACCGACGAGTCGTCGGGATCGTTGGCCGACGTGTCGGAAGGCCCGTTGGCCTGCCGCATCTACTTCAACGACGCCGGCGACGGCCCCGCGGTGATCATGCTGCACGGCGGGGGACCGGGGGCGAGCGGTTGGAGCAACTACAGCCGCAACATCGGCCCGTTCGTCGAAGCGGGGTTCCGGGTGATCCTGCCCGACTGCCCCGGCTTCGGGCAGAGCGACGCGCTCGTCCTCGACGAACCGCGCGGACTGGTCAACACGCGAGCGGTGGTCGGGCTCATGAACCACTTGGGCATCGACAAGGCGACCCTCGTCGGCAACTCCATGGGCGGAGCGTCCGCGCTCACCTTCGCGCTGGAGCAACCCGACCGGTTGGACCGTCTGGTGCTCATGGGCGCGGCGGGTTTGGGCGACACGAGCCTGTTCACGCCCATGCCGATGGAAGGCATCAAGCACCTGTTCAAGGTGTACGCCGAGCCCCGTCTTCCGCACATGGCGGAGGGGTCGGTCGTTGAAGATTCTGGTCTGATGGTGCAGGAACGCGCCCGGGTGGGCGCGAAAGGGCTCCTGTGCCGAGACAGCGTTGGATCTATGGGCCGCCGAGCGTGGAGAAGACCTTGGGGGCGTTGCCGGTGGTGGCCGAGTTCTGCCGGCGTCTCGACGTGGCCGGCACCATCGACCGGCTGTGCCCGGTGCGCAGCGTCGCGAAGCTGACCCATGGGCAGGTGATCGAGACGCTGGTCGCGAACCGCCTGACGTCGCCGACCCCGCTGCTGCGAGTCGAGGACTGGGCCCGGGAGTGGGCGGTCGAAGACGTCTTCGGTGCCGTGCCGGAGACGTTGAACGATGACCGGGTCGGCCGAGCGCTCGATGCGATCGCCCCGCAGCTGGATGCGATCGTCGGATCGGTCGGCGCGGCCGCGATCGCCGGGTTCGGGATCGACGTATCCCGCCTGCACTGGGACATGACCTCGATCAGCTTGCGTGGCGCCTACGACGATCCCGAGGCCGGGTTCGTGGAGCCGGGCTACGGCAAGCCCAAAGACGGCCGCAAGGACCTCAAGCAGGTCCAGACCGGTCTGGCCGTGACCGGCGACGGTGGCGTCCCGATCTTCCACCGGGCCTACGACGGCCGGGCCGCCGAGGTCGCCCAGGTCGTCGACGCCATGGAAGCCCTGCGCCGAATGGCCGGCCCTCGCGAGTTCTTGTTGGTCGGTGACTCCAAGCTGGTGTCCTACAAGAACCTGTCGGCGATGGACCAAGCCGGCGTGACGTTCGTGGCCCCGGCACCCAAGAACGTCGTGCCCGCCACCGTGCTGGCCGGCTGCGACAAGACCACCTCGGTCGAAGTGGACTATGTGCCCGAACGCCGCCAGGGACGGACCCCGGTGCGGGACGGCCCCGACTACCTGGTCACCGAGGACACCATCGTGTTGCCCGGGCCCCGCAAGTCCGACCCGGAAGTGCACTGTCGGCGGATGTTCGTGTGGTCCGCCGGCAACGCCGAGGCCGCCGAGACCAACCGGGCCCGCAAGCTCACCCGCGCGACCGAGGAACTCGAACGAGTGGGCCGGGGACTGGGCAGCCGCTTCTACGACACGCCCGACAAGGTCCGCACCAAGGTCGAGACCATCGCCCGCGACCGGCGCGTCAAGGCCCACCTCGTCTTCAGGATCGGCACCGACGACACCGGCCACCCGACCCTGCACTGGCACTTCGACGAAGAGACCCTGGCCGCCGAAGCTGCACTCGACGGCTGGTATGCGCTGCTCACCAACCTCGACCCCACCGACGCCGACACCGGCGAGGTGTTGGTCCGCTACAAGGGCCAAGAAGTCGTCGAACGCCGCTACAGCGACTTCAAAGGACCTCTCGCCGTCGCACCCATGTTCCTCAAGAACAACCGGCGCATCGAAGCCCTCGTCGCCGTCATCTGCCTCGCCCTGCTCATCTTCTGCCTCGTCGAACGCGAGGTCCGCAACGGCATCGCACCCGCCACCAAGATGACCGGGATCTACCCCGAGAACCGGCCCATGAAGCCCACCGGCCGACTCATCTTCGCCGCCCTCGCCGGCATCAGACTCATCCCCGCGACCGCGACCGGCCCGCCCGTCATCCCAAGGCCGACCGACACCCAACTCCGCCTGCTCGAGCTCCTCGGCACCGACCCACGAACACAACGCTGAACAGCCAACGGCCCGCCCACTCACAACACACCTGCGATCAAGCATGTGCGGAACACCGGCCTAGCCTGACGCGGTGCGCCGGCCCCGCATCCGCCCCTCCGCCTACCGGGCCATGACCGCCGGGGCCGTCGTGGCACTGGGGGCCATCATCGTCACCGGTGCCGCCGTGCGGCTCAGCGGATCCGGGCTGGGCTGCCCGACCTGGCCCAACTGCGAGGACGGGTCGCTCGTGCCTCGGGGTGCCACAGGCGCCCACGGATGGATCGAGTTCTTGAACCGAAGCTTCACAGGCGCGGTGTCGGTGGCGGTGGCGGTGGCGGTGCTCGGCGCTCTGTGGCGAGTCCCGTACCGGCCCGACCTGCTGCGCTGGGCCCTGGGACTGGTCGCTGGGGTGATGGCCCAGGCGGTGCTGGGCGGCATAGTCGTGCTGGTCGAGGTGGCACCGCTTGCCGTGATGGGCCACTACCTGCTCTCGGCGGTACTCGTCGCCAACGCCGTGCTGCTCCACCACCATGCCGGGCGCGAGCCCGGGGCGACCCGGGCCGCGGCCACCCCGGCGCTGCGCCGGACGTCGGGCGCCATGGTGGGAGCGGCCGTCGCCGTGCTCGCTGCGGGCACGGTGGTGACCGGCGCCGGGCCACACGGCGGGGACGAGGCCGCGGACCGCCTGGACGTGGCGGTCTCCAGCGCCGCCCGGATCCATGGCCTGGCGGCCTGGGTGCTCGTGGCGCTGGTGCTCGCCACGCTTCGCCTGGTCCGGCGCGGCGACGCCGATCCGGCCGTGGAGGGGCGCGGCCGGGTGCTGCTCGCAGCGATGGCGGCTCAGGGCGTCATCGGCTACGTGCAGTACCTCAACGACGTCCCCGAGCTCCTCGTAGGCGCCCACGTGGCCGGCTCGGTGATCGTGTGGGCCGCCGCGCTGTGGTTCCACCTCGGGCTGAGGGCACCGGTCGAGCCGACCGCCACGGGTGGCTCGCCCCCCGTGGCGGCGATCGGAGCCCGCGTCGAAGGGCTGGAGGGGGTCCGGTGACCACGACCCCGGTGGTGTCCCCGGGCGAGGTGACCGAACGGGTGCCCGGGGAGGACACCACTGCAGGCAGCGACGCGCCGTGGGTCGTCATCGTTTGGAACGACCCCATCAACTTGATGGACTACGTCACCTTCGTCCTCCAGAAGCTCTTCGGCTACGGGCTCGAGGATGCGCGCCGCCTCATGCTGCAGGTCCACCAGGAGGGCCGCGCCGTGGTGTCGAACGGCCCACGCGAGAAGTGCGAGCCTCGACGTCTTCCGCCTCCACGAGCACGGGCTGTGGGCCACCATGCAGCACGACCGGTGAGGAGGCGACGACGGGTGCAGGTGCACATCGAGCGGACGGGACCGCATCGCTTCGAGGCATCCGTGGCAACCCCCCTTGCCGAGATGGTGAAGTCGCTGACCGCCCAGGTGCGCGAGCTGCTGGTTGCCGATACCGACGACCCACGCCTGGCCCGGCTGTTCCCACCCGGCTACGGCACCGACGCCGAGCGGGACCGCGAGTACCAGGTGCTCGTGCGCGACGAGCTGCTCGCTCGCAGGTTGAGCTCGCTCGAGGTGCTCGACGAGGGCCTGGCTTCGCCGGGGCCGACCGAGCTCGACGTCGAGGGCCTCACGGCCTGGATGACCGCTTTGAACGACGTGCGGCTCGTGCTGGGCACGGTGCTCGACGTTCGCGAGGACGAACCGAGGGTCAGGCGGGGTGATCCGAGGGCGTCCGGGCTCGCCGCCTATGACGTGCTCACCCACGTGCTGGCCCACGTGCTGGCAGCCCTGGAGGAGGACCACCGGAGCCCAGGATGAGGGGTCGATGCGATTTGAGGACCTGCGGCGCGCTGCTAGGGTCTCGCTCCGCCCCGAGTGGGGATCGGAGACCGTCGCACGGCCCAGGCCCCCATCGTCTAGCGGCCTAGGACACCGCCCTTTCAAGGCGGCAGCACGGGTTCGAATCCCGTTGGGGGCGCACAACCCATCGAGGTCCCGTGGTGCAGTTTGGAGTGCACGCCGGCCTGTCAAGCCGGAGGTCGCGGGTTCAAATCCCGTCGGGACCGCCACACTCGCCCGCTGCGGTGTGTGAGGCAGGGTCGGGTAGCTCAGTTGGCAGAGCGTCCGCCTGAAAAGCGGAAGGTCACCGGATCGACGCCGGTCCCGACCACGGAAGAACTTGAGCCGCGGTCCTCTCGGGCTCGGATCCGTCGCACGCGCGCGCTGACGAGCTCAGGGTCACACCACCTTGAGGTCGACCTCGACGTTGCCTCTGGTGGCGTTCGAGTACGGGCACACCTCGTGGGCCTTGCCGACCAAATCGAGAGCACGATCCTCGTCGAGGTTCGGGGCGTGGACATCGAGCTCCACCGCTAGACCGAAGCCGCCGTTGGCGAGTGTGCCTATCGAGACGCTCGCGGAGACCTGCGAGCCCTCGAGGTCCGCGCCCGACTCCGTACCCACGTGCTTGAGCGCCGAGTGGAAGCACGCGGCGTACCCGGCTGCGAAGAGCTGTTCGGGGTTGGTGGCACCACCCGGCCCACCCATCTCCTTGGGGATCCTCACCTCGACGGCGAGGAGGCCGTCCTCGCTCTCGGTGCGCCCGTTGCGGCCGTCGCCGAATGCCGTTGCAATGGCTGTGTAGATGGCTTCCATGGTCACTCCCTCTAGGATCTTCTAATCGTGTGCGATTGATTCGTCCACGAGCCTATCGGGTGTGTGCTTCATTCGTCTCGGGGCCCGGCGGACCTGTCCGGCAGGCTGCGCCGCCGCTGCGATGCCACCATGGGTCGATGGAGCGAGTGGACGAGGACTGGGAGCGCGCCGTCGCCATCGCCGCCCACCCCGATGACCTCGAGTACGGCCTGGCATCGGCGGTGGCCCGTTGGACCGGGCAGGGGCGCTCCGTTTCCTACGTGCTGGCCACGAGCGGGGAAGCTGGAATCGACTCGATCGCGCCGGCCGAGTGCGCCCGGCTCCGCGAAGAGGAGGAACGCCGGGGCGCCGCTGCCGTGGGCGTCGACAGGGTCGACTTCCTCGGACTGCCCGACGGCCTGCTGTCCGACGGTCCCGAGCTGCGCCGCGCCCTCGCCGGCGCCCTGCGGGACCTGCGACCCGAAGTCGTGCTGGCGCTGAACCACGAGCTGACCTGGGGCCCGGGTGGTCCGGTGAACCACCGCGACCACAGGATCGTGGGCATGGCGGTCATCGACGCCGTGCGCGACGCCGCGAACCGGTGGGTCTTCGAGGACCTCGGCGAGCCATGGGGCGGCGTGCGGGCCCTGTACCTCGCGGGGTGCTCCGAACCCACCCACGTGGTCGACGTATCCGACTCGCTCGAAGTGGGAGTGGCCTCCCTACGTGCGCACCGCGCCTACATCGACGGCCTCGGCACCGGCTTCGACCCCGACGCCTTCCTGCGCACCAACGCCGCGGAGACCGGCTCGCGCCACGGTCTGCGCTACGCCGTGGAGCTCCGCCGGGTCGCGCTGTGACCGGGGCCGCGGCGACTCATGGCGCCGATCGGCGCCCGGTTCGAACGGACCGGGGGTCGAAGCCCGGGGGAAGCTCGAGATCGTGGGCGGCCAGCAGGTCGCCGTCGGCCAGCAGGGCCGGCGTCGGGCCGTCGGCGACGATCCGGCCCCCGTCGAGGATCACCGCCCGCTCGCACAGCTCCAGCGCGTAGGGCAGGTCATGGGTGACCACCACCGTGGTCACCGCCAGCGATGCCAGCACGCCGGACAGCTCGCGCCGGGCTCGAGGATCGAGGTTGGCCGTGGGCTCGTCGAGCACCAGGACCTCGGGCCCCATCGCCAGCACCGTGGCGACCGCCACCCTCCGCCTCTGGCCGAGGCTGAGCCGATGGGGAGCCTCCCCGACCGCTGCCGCCATCCCGACTGCCGTCAGCGCCGACCGCACGCGTTCGGCGAGGTCATCGCCTGTGACCCCCAGGTTCGACGGTCCGAAGGCGACATCGGCGCCCACCGTGGGCATGAACAGCTGGTCGTCGGGATCCTGGAACACCACTCCCACACGGCGACGTACCTCGCGCAGCGATCGTCGGGAGACCTCGAGACCGCCGATGCGAACGCGGCCAGCGTCAGGCGACAGGATGCCGTTGAGGTGCAGGACCAGCGTCGTCTTGCCGGCTCCGTTCGGTCCGAGCACTGCTACACGTTCGCCCGACTGGATCGACAGGTCGATGCCGCTGAGCACGGGGCCGCCACCCGGGTACGCGTACTCCACAGCGTCCACCTCTACAGCGCCGGAGGCGGCTGTCATCCCAGCACCCACGCCAGCACGGTCGCCGTCGCCGAGGCCGCGACCACGCACGCCGCCGAGGCCGTCCCGCGCGCCGAGCGCCGGACCACGGGGTGCCACGGCGCCGGCATCTGGCCCGTGTAGCCCCGCGCCAGCATGGCTAGCTGCACCCGCTCGCCACGTTCGTAGCTGCGCACGAACAGGACCCCCAGCGACCCGGCCGTGGCGCGGGCCTGCCAGAGCCAGCGCGGATCATCGGCTCTGGAGAGCCTGGCCACCCGCATGCGGGCTGCCTGGGCACCGATCACCTCGAGATAGCGAACCATGAACCCGGCCACGGCCGTGAGCAGCCGAGGGAACCGCAAGCGGTCGAGGCCGGCGAGCAGGTCGGCCGGCGCCACGGTCACCGTGAGTGCCGACGCAGCCACCAGCCCGAGCGACGCCTTTGCCAGGACCGTCGTGCCCGAAGCGAGGCCCTCGCGCGAGACCTGCAGGCCGAGAAGGTCGAGACGAGGCGGGGGCCCGACAACCGCGGCCCACAGCGCGAACATCGCCACCGGCACCAGCACCGGCGTGCGGTGCAGCAGCCAACCACGGGGCACGTCGAGGGCCACGACAGCGCCGGCAAGCAACCCGGCGTCGAACAGGTACGCGGCCCAGGCCCCTCGAGGGGCGGACACGACCGCGCCGACGAACCCGAGCGTGGCCACGATCGCGACGTGCGCGGCGACCGGGGATGCCGACGTCGGCTGCTGGCCCCTGGCGTGACCGCCACCCACTCAGGTCGCCGATCCCGGCGGACCCGAGCGGGGGCCTCGACGCCTCGCCAGCGCGAGAGAGCCGGCGACCACACCGCAGGCCAGCCCGGCGCCGGCAAGCCCGGCCAGCACGCGGGGAAGCGCGCCGTCATCGCCCGACGTCGCGCGAGCCGTCGCCGTGTCGGCGAGGGCGTGGGTCTGCTCGCGCCCGGCGAACCCCTCCCTGCCGGCGACGGTCTGGAGTCCGTCTGGCCGGTCGCTCGACAGCGGGCTAGCCACGACCACGGCCAAGATCAACGCCCCGGTCGCGGCCACGAACGCCATCCATCGAACCCGCCCAGTCACGGCGCGCCCCCGCGGGATCGACCGCGCAAGCCGCGTCGGCGATGCCGACCGGGCGCGACCCGGGCACCGACGACGCAGGATCGCGCCCGAGGCGCGCCGCCCAGACCAGGTCCGGGCGGGTGGCCATCACGGCCGAGACGGTCATCGCCGTGATCACCGCCTCGACCACGGCGATCACGGCGTGCACACCCATCATCGATGCGGCCAGCGACCCCAGCGGAACCGGCGCCGTGCCGCCCAACGCGTACTCGACCACGAACGCGGCCGCGGCCAGCAGCAGCCCCGCGCCGGCACCGACACCGGCGGCTGCAGGCGCCGACCAGGGCCGGCGAGGCGCCACCGCCAGAATCGCCCGGATCACGACACCAGCGGCGAGGCAGGCCACGAGCGCCAGGTTGACCACGTTGAGGCCGATCGCGCTCAACCCCCCGTCGGCGAGGACCAGGGCCTGCACGCAGACCACGACCGCGACGCAGGTCGCGCCCACCCAGGGCCCTACCAGGGCGACGGCGAGACCCGCACCGACGAGGTGACCGCTGGTGCCGTTGAGGACCGGGAAGTTGACGAGCTGGGCGGCGAAGACGAACGCCGCGACCAGGCCCGCCAGCGGTACCTGGCGCTCCTCGAGGGTCGCCGAGGCGCGCTGCACGGCACACGCCGAGCCGACCACCGCGAGCCCTCCCGCTCCCAGGGACGTCGGCACATCCACGAAGCCGTCCGGGATGTGCACCGGGCGAACGTTAGTGCGAACGGTTCGCCATTGTCGCTGGGAGGGCCCGAGGACGCCGGGCCCGAGTGGGCCAAGATGGGCAGGTGCCCGGTGCCCACCACCGCCCGCCCCACGTGCACGACGACATCGATGAGCGCGAGGCGGCGATCCTCGAACGGCTGCGGGCCGACGGCGGTCGGGTCACCGAGGGGCGCCGGGCCATCGTCCGGGCGCTGGTCGGCGGCCCCGACCACCACGTGACCGCCGAGGACCTCGCCCACGCCGTGGCCACCGATCACCCCGACCTCCACCTGTCCACCGTCTACAGAACGCTCGACGCGCTGGCCGAGCTCGGTGTGGTGGAGCGCATCGTGCTGAGCGCCCGCGGGGCCGTGTACCACCTGCACGACCACGCCCACCACCACCTCGTGTGCACCGGCTGCGGCAGGGTCGTGGAGGTACCAGAGGCCGACCTGGCTCCGCTGCTGGACCCCCTGGCCCAGCGGTACGGGTTCGACACCAGCGGGCACCGCCTGGCGGTCAGCGGTCGCTGCGCGGCCTGTCGCTGAGACCACCGTCGCCGGAGCCCGCTCGCAGGCCCGGCGCGGGAGAGAACCTCGGACCGGGTGGAACGCAGTTCACGAGCGCGTCGTGACCAAGAAACGCTCCCGAAACGTCATGCCTCAAAGGTGTCGAAAATCTGACCTCTGGATGACAGGAGCCACCCGTGAACACCGGTGACACCGCGTGGGTGCTGACCTCGGCGGCGCTCGTGCTCTTCATGACCCCAGGCCTGGCCTTCTTCTACGGCGGCATGGTCCGGGGCAAGAACGTCCTGGGGATGCTCATGCAGAACATCTTCGCCATGGGCCTCATAGGCGTCCTCTGGGCGGTCGTCGGCTTCTCACTCGCCTTCGGCGACGGCGGAGGCCTCGTCGGCAACTTCGACTTCGCCCTGCTGCGAGACGTCATGAAGTTCGACGGAGACGGTCAGGTCGTCAACCTGCTGCCCGGCCTGGACTTCCTCACGATCCCCCCGATCGCCTTCTTCGCCTTCCAGATGATGTTCGCCATCATCACCCCCGCCTTGATCACCGGGGCAGCCGCCGACCGCCTGAAGTTCCGCTCATACGCGGTGTTCATCGGCTTGTGGTCGGTCCTGGTGTACTCGCCCATCGCACACTGGGTCTTCAGCCCCACCGGGTGGCTGTTCGAGCGGGGCGCCCTCGACTTCGCCGGCGGGACCGCCATCCACGTCAACGCCGGCGTCGCCGCCCTGGTCCTCGTCGCCATGATCGGTCCCAGGAAGGGCTACCCCAACCAGCCCATGCCGCCCCACAACCTTCCCTTCACGGTGCTGGGCACCGGCATATTGTGGTTCGGCTGGTTCGGGTTCAACGCCGGATCGGCGGGAGCCGCCAACGCCCAGGCCGCCCAGGCGCTGGTCAACACCGGCCTGGCGGCCTCCGCCGCCATGCTCGGCTGGCTCGCCGTCGAGCGGATCAAGGACGGGCACGCGACCACCCTCGGCGGCGCCTCGGGCGCGGTCGCGGGCCTCGTGGCCATAACCCCCTGCGCCGGCTTCGTCGGGGGCATGGCCCCCGTCATCATCGGCACGATCGCCGGGATCGTGTGCTATCTGGCCATCGCCGTGAAGCGGTCACTGCGCCTCGACGACAGCCTCGACGTGATCGCCGTGCACCTCGTGGGGGGCATCGTCGGGTCCTTGCTCCTCGGCCTGTTCGCGGACGCCTCGGCGACGGGCGTGGGCACCGACGGCGCCTTCTTCGGTGGTGGAACGGACCTGCTCGCCGACCAACTCGTCGCCGTTGGCGCCGCCATCGGTTTCTCGGCTGCTGCGACCTTCGTCATCGCCAAGGCCGTGGACGCGGTGTTCGGGCTGCGCGTGGACGAGTCCGACGAGGACTCGGGGCTGGACCTGAGCCAGCACGCCGAGACCGCCTATTCGACCTGACGCCGATGGCGGCCCGTCGACCGGGAGGTCGACCTCGGCGGGCGGGCCGCTCACGTCAGCCGGGGCGCCCAGACGGAGGCGGACACCACGGCCAGCGCCATCAGCAAGGCGCCGGCGCCGGCGGCAACCACGGTCAGGTCCCGGTCCACCTCGACCGTACCCATGCGGCTGGCGATCTGGCCGTAGACCTGGCGCAGCTCGTCCCCGCTGGTGGCGGTGTAGGTCTGCCCCCCGGTCGCGTCGGCGACCGCGGCCATGGCGGCGGGGTCCGCCGGGACGCGCTGCAGCCGTCCAGCCACCTCCGCGACACCCTGGTCGGTCCCGTAGGCGACCGTGTGCACCGCTACCCCCGCGTCGGCTGCTCGGGCCGCAGCCTCGTCGAGCGGGATCCCGACGGTGGACTCGCCGTCCGCGAGCAGGATGATCGACGCGTCCGGAACCTCGTCGACCACGACGGCCGGATCCTCGCGGCGGGCCGCCTCGACCGCGTCGAGCGCGGCGAGCAGCCCGTCCCCGGCCGCGGTGCCCGGACCACGCTCGAGCCGACCCAGGGCCGCCACGACGCTCGAGCGGTCGGTGGTGGGGGCGGCCAGGAGGTGCCCGGCCACGTCGAAGGAGACCAGCCCGATCTGGTAGCCCTCGGGGGCGGACGACACGAACTCCCGTGCTGCTGCCACGGCGGCGCGCAGCCGGCTCGGCGCAACGTCGGTGGCGCTCATCGACCCCGACACGTCGATGGCGAGCACCACCGTCGCCTCGCGGCGCTCGACCTCGTCGCTTCGCGCCGGGCGGGCCAGGCCCACGACCATCACGGCCACCGCGGCGAGCATCGTCGCCAACACCAGGTGGCGCCGCCAGGCCCCGCTACGGGGGGCGACCGCCACGAGGAGGTCCAGGTCCGGGTGACGCACGGCGTGGTGACGGGAGCGGCGCCCTGCCACGGCGTAGGCCGCGACCGCCCCCAGCACCGCCACGAGCAGCCACAACCGACCGGGCGCCTGAAGTGTCATCGACTCCATCCGATCGTGAGGGCCGCGGCCAGCGCCGCCAGCACCAGACCGCCCCCGAGGAGCCAGACGGTGATCTCCCGCTGCTCGGTCGTGGTGCCCACCGCCGAGCGGATGTCGGCGTAGACGTCGACGAGCTCACCGGCGGTGGTGGCCTCGTGGTAGGAGCCTCCGGTTCGCTGCGCGACCATCCGCATCGTGGCGGTGTCGGCAGGCACGGGGACCACCTCGCCCTGGACCCGGACGGTTCCCTCGGGCGTACCGAAGGCGATCGTCGTGATGGGCACTCCCAGGTCGGCGGCGGCGGCGGCGGCCACGTCCACGGGACGTCCCACGGTGGTCACCCCGTCGGAGAGCAGCACCACGGCTGCCGGCAGGTCCTCGCCGGAGCCGAGGAGATCGGGGCTGAGCGAAGCCTCGATGGCCGACAGCGACGCGGCGATGCCGTCGCCGGCAGCCGTGCCCGGACCGGTGCGCAGGGCGCGGATGGCGCGGGCGACCTCTTCGTGGTCCGTGGTCGGAGGCGTGATCAGGCGGGCCTCCCCATCGAAGGCCACGAGCCCGACGTGGATGCCCTCGGGGACGTCGGCCACGAAGTCGACGCCACCGGCGCTGGCCGCTGCCAGACGGTCGGGGGCCACGTCGGTGGCCGCCATCGATGCCGAGACGTCCACCGCGAGCACCACGACGCCCTGGCGGCGGGGCACGACCTCGTCACGGGTGGGCTGGGCGGTGGCCACCACCAGAACCGCCAGCGCCGCCAGCGAGACGGCCACGGGCGCTACCCGGCGCAGGGGCGCCCGGCGGGGCGCCACCGAGTCCAGCAGCTGCGCATCCGCGTAGGCGGCGCGGGATCTGGCCCGCTGGCGCTCGACCAGGCCGGGCAGCGCGGCCAACGCCACGACGCCGACGAGCAGCCACAGTCGACCGGGGTGGGCGAAGTCGCTCACCGTCGGCGCCTCCGGGCGACGACATAGCCCACCACGTCGAGCAGCCAGTCGCGATCGGTGCCGACCTCGAGGAAGCCCGCGCGAGCCGAGCGCACAGCGGTGGCGATCGCCACGTCGCGCTCGGCCGCCGCACCGGCGTAGCGCTCGCGCAGGCGGCGGTCGGAGGTCTGCACCTCGTGGCGACGGCCCGTCTCGGGGTCCACGTAGGTGACCAGGCCGACCGGGGGCAGCTCACGTTCGCGGGGGTCGCTGACCCGCGCCACGACCAGGTCGTGGCGCGTGCCGAGCACCTTGAGCGGCTCCACCCAGGCGGAGGGGTCGAGCAGGTCGGACACGACGACCACCATGCCCCGCCGGCGGGCGACCATCCGCGTCCGGACCAGAGCATCGGCGAGGGTGGGACCGCCTCCGAGGCCCGGCTCGACGCGTGGGTGGCGGCGCAGACGGGCCAGGAGCCCCAGCAGGGGGTCGCGCCCGGTCGCGGGTGGCACGATCTCGAGGCGACGCCCGTCGAACACGACCGCCCCCACGCGGTTGCCGGCCCTGGCGGCAAGGAACCCGAAGGCGGCCAGGACGGCCTGGGTCAGATCGCGCTTCTCCCGGCGCGCCGTGCCGAAGTCCGCGCTGGCGGTGGCATCCACGACCATCCATGTCTCGAGCTTCTCGGTCGGCGATCGTCTCGCGCACGTGGGGCTCGCCGGTGCGTGCCGTGAGGTTCCAGTCGATGCGCCGGACGTCGTCGCCCGGCTCGTAGCGCCGGCTGTCGCCCGCTTCGGACCCCGCTCCGAGCACCAGACCGCTGTGGTCACCGTGGAGGAGGCCGTCGAGACGCCGGGTGACGGTCAGCTCCAGCTGGCGCAGAGTACGCGCCGCGTCGGCGAGATCGGAGGGCGAAGGCCCCCCTCCGGGCCCCCCGGCGAGCCCCCCGGCCGTCCCGCTCACGCCGAGTCTGCTCCCAGCGCCCCGGGCGGAGCGGCGGAGGCGACCAGCACCGGGCCGTCCTGGCTGGGAGCTATTCGGGGCGCCACCACGGTCGTCACGACCCGTTCCACGACCTCGTCGGGCGAGCGCCCTGCGGCGATCGCCTCGTAGGCCAGCAGAACCCGGTGTCGCAGTACGTCACGGGCCACGTCGTACACGTCCTGGGGCAGCACGTAGTCGCGACCCCGTAGCAGGGCCAGGGCGCGGCCTGCGGCGCAGAGGCCGAGGGTTGCGCGCGGGCCGGCTCCATGGGCGATCGCACCGGCGAGGTCCGGCAGGCCGTGAGCGGCGGGAAGCCTCGTCGCCTGCACGAGGCGCACGGCGTAGTCGACCACGGCGTCGTGCAGGAACACGCCATCGGATGCTCGTTGCAGGGCCCGCATCCCGGCCAGGTCGAGCACTGGGCGGGCCTCGGGTGCTGCGGTGCCCATCCGGCGCACGATCTCCGCCTCCTGCCGGGCGTCCGGGTGGGCCACGAGGACCTTGAGCAGGAAGCGGTCCCGCTGGGCTTCGGGCAGGGGGTACACGCCCTCGTGCTCGATCGGGTTCTGGGTGGCCAGGACCAAGAAGGGTTCCGGGACCGGGTAGGTGACCCCGCCGATGCTCACATGGCCCTCGGCCATCACCTCCAGCAACGCCGACTGCACCTTGGCGGGCGCCCGGTTGATCTCGTCGGCTAGCACGATGTTGGCGAACACGGGTCCCAGCTCCACGTCGAAGGCCTCGGCCGAGGGCCTGTAGATCCTGGTGCCCACCAGATCGGCCGGCACGAGGTCGGGTGTGAACTGGAGCCTTCGGAACGAGCCTCCCAGGATCGTCGCGACGGTGCGCGCCGCCAGCGTCTTGGCCACGCCGGGCGGTCCCTCGAGCAGGCAGTGGCCCCGCGCCAGCCAGGACACGAAGAGTCGCTCGATCATGCGGTCCTGCCCCACGAGGACCGCCTTGGCCTCGAACAGGGCCGTCTCGAGCAGCTCGGCGGCGGCTCGGGCGGGCCCCGTGCTCGACGAGAAGGCAGCGGGGACGGGGTCCGGATCGACGTTGAGCGTCACGGCGAGGTCCTCCCGGCACCGGCCCGGGGCCAGCCCGGGGCGCTCCCCGGTCCAAGGGCCCTGGTCGGGACCGCCGCCACCATCGGCCACAGGGGCTCTCCGTCCATGGGGTACCTCCTCGGGTCGGGAGTCCACAGCACACAGCGCCCGGATGGGCATGGGCCGCGGGTTGGCTGGGGGTTCGCTGCGAATGTCCTCGAGGCCCTCAGTACATCTCGATGTATATCGAGCGCTGTCGCTCTCGAGAGCGCGGGAAGAGCCTGGCGATGAGGCAGCAACAACGGCGTCGAGGATCCCGCCGCGGATCGGCAATGATTGTCACCTGGGCCACATCCGGGCACCCTGGTGGCGCGCCGGTGGAGGGGAGGTGGCTCGGAGATGGACACATCGCTCGTCGGTTCCGGAGACGCCGGGCTGATCTCCCTGGACGCTCCGGCGGCAGCCGATCCGCGCTGGGGAGGCAAGGCCTCGAACCTGGCCCTCGCCCGCCAGGCGGGCCTCGACGTGGTGGACGGGTTCGTGCTCTCGCCGAGCCTCGCCGCCACCCTGGCCGGGGACCGCCGCGTCGAGCAGCCGGCCGATGAGGCCCTCACCGGCGCGGACAGCGCGGCGGTGGAGGCGACGCGAACAGCGTGGGTGGAGCTGAGCAGGGGCGGTAGCGACCCGGTCGTGGTGCGGTCCTCCTCTGCGCTGGAGGACCAGTCCGCCTCGTCTGCGGCCGGCGTGTTCGACTCTGTCGTCGACGTTCGCGGGTGGGACGCCTTCCTCGACGCCGTCGCGGTGGTGGTGGCCTCCGGCCAACGCCTCCGGGGGGACGCGGTGTCGAGCTGGATGCCCCCGAGGAGCTGGCCGTGCTGGTGCAACGACACGTCGAGCCGGACCGAGCGGGGGTGCTCTTCGGGGTCGACCCCGTTACCGGCCGCCACGACCGACTCGTGGTCGCCTCGGTGCGCGGCGGGCCCCAGGCCCTCGTGTCGGGCCAGGTCGACGGCGAGCGCGCGGTCCTCGATCGACGGGGCCGCCGCATCGAGGGGCGGGGCGGTAGCGGGGCCCTCGACCGCCGGACCCTCGTGCGCCTCGCGCGCTTGGCCGCCCGCGCAGCCGAGCTCTTCGGCGGGCCACAGGACATCGAGTGGGCACGCTGCGCCGACGGCACCCTGCTCCTGCTCCAGAGCCGCCCGGTGACGGCCATAGGCAAGCCCGGGGAGGGGCCCCTGCTGGGACCCGGTCCCGTCGCCGAGACCTTTCCCGACGCCCTCGCCCCGCTCGAGGTCGACCTCTGGGTGGAGCCGCTGCGCGAGGCCCTGGCGCTGGTGTTGCCCCTCACCGGCAAGGCGTCGCCGCGTGCGCTGCGCGCATCGCCGGTGCTCGAGGTCATCGACGGGCGACCAGCTGTGGACCTCGACCTGTTCGAACCGGCCCCCAGGCGCCGCGGCCTCGCCGTGCTCGACCCGCGCCCCGGGCTGCGTCAGGTCCGGGTGGCCTGGCGGGTCGGACGGTTGCGAGCGGCCCTGGCCAACCTCGCCGAGGGCACCGTGGCCGAGCTGGACGATGCTCTCACCCGGGTCGGCCCGCTCGACGGGCTCGACGACACCGAACTGGTCGGCCTCCTGGCCCGGACCCGCGTGGCGCTGCGCTGCGCCCACGGCTACGAGCTGCTCGCCGGAGCCCTGGCCAGCGACGACGGGCCGACAGGACCGGAGGTTGCCCTGAGTGCCCTGCACTCAGGGCGCGTGCTCGGCCTGTCCGACGAAGAGCTGGTGGTGCAGCGCCCGGAGGTCCTGGCCCTGACCGTCCCCCGGATCGCCTCGCCCCCGTCTCTGCCCCCCGAGGTGACGACCCTTGGTGGTGGACAACCGCTGGGACCGGACCTCCTCGGGCCCCGCGAGGCGTTGCGGCTCCGGGCCCGATGGCTCCAGGAACTCGGTGCTGCAGCGGCGCGCACGCTGGGCCGCCGCCTCGCCGCCCAGGGACGCCTGGGCGCCCCCGAGGAGATCTCCCGGGTCCGCTACGAGGACCTGGCGGCGGCGGCGGCCACCCAGGGAGTCCCGCCCGTCGCCGAGCCGACCCCGCCTTCGCCGCCGCTGCCCGCTCGCTTCCGGCGGGCCGCTGACGGGACCGTCGTGGCCGAGCGGTCGGCCCCCGGTGGCCCCGGCGGAACAGGTGCCGGAGGCGGGCGCGCGGCGGGAGTCGTCGCGCAGGACCTCGACAGCGTCGAGGCTCGGGCAGCTCTCGCTGCCGGCGAGGCGGTGGTGCTGGTCGTGCCGACGCTGGACCCACGCCTCGCGGCCGAACTGGCACGGGTGGCGGCTGTGGTCTCCGAGACGGGGAGCCCACTGTCGCACCTGGCGATCCTGGCCCGGGAGCACTCGGTGGCGACCGTGGTGGGCCTCGCAGGCGCCATGGCCGAGTTTCCCCCGGGGACCAGGGTCGTCGTCGACGGCGCGAGCGGCGAGGTGACCCCCATGCCGACGAAGGGGCCGACGGCAGGAGGCCGCGCCTCGTGACCCGCCGGCTCGTACTGGCCTCTCTGGCGCTGATGATGGCGGTCACCGGCAGCTACGTGCTCGTGTACCTCTTTCGCTGGGAGTGGCACCGGGCGATCATCACCGGGCTCTTCTTCGTGGCCGCCGAGCTCGGCTTGGTGGCGATGATCCTGTTGCGCCGGCTGGCCGCGATCGAAGTGCGCCTCGACCAGATCGGCGCCGCCACGGGACCCGATGCCGAGGCTGCACGTGACGTGGCGCTCGCCCGCCTGCGTGAGGGCGCCCCAGAACCGACGCCGCGCTTTCGCTGGTTGGACCCGTCGGAGGGTGCCACCAACGTGTTCCTGCCCTTCCTGCTCGGGGTGGGGGCGGTCGCTTCCGCCACGGCATGGGTCGTCGAGCAGGTCGCCCGCCGGACCGCCCTTCCGGTGCTGGAACGTCGCATCGCCGAGTCGCTCGTACCGTTGGCTCCGCCTGCTGGCGGGCTGGTCGGACCGGTGCCGCCGCCGACGCCCGCCGTGCCCAGCCATCGGCTGGCCACGGCGGTGGCCGTGCTCGGCGTGCTGGGCGCGACCGTGGCGGCGACCGGGGCCCTCGACGCCGTGGCGGACGCCATCCAGACCCGGCCCGACCCTGTCGACGACTCGGTGCAGACCACGATCGAGCTCCAGCTGCTGGGCGAGCCAGCGCTTCGCAACCCGCAGCGACGTGCGACCGAGCTTTGGGGATCGTGCAGCCACGTCCTGCACAACCGAGGGGCCGGAGCGACCATCGAGCAGCTCGGCGCTGGCCGCGTCTCGGTGGTGGTCCCCACATCGGTGGGTGGCCACGGCGAGGCCCGCGTCCGCGGCTGCCTGCAGGACGCTCTGGTGGACAAGGTCCAGGCCCGGGTCGTGTCGATCCACACCACCACTCGGCCCGACGGCGACTCCGTCGAACCCTGAACGGCCGCGTCGGTCCGGGCTCCCCGCTCAGAAGAGGCCTTCGAGCACCTTCCAGCCACGGCGGGGCGCGTCGAGGACGCGGCTGGCTGCGACGACGACCAGGTCGGGGCGCCGGACGGTGCCGCCGGGCGACAGCGAGGCCGCGAACGCGAGCTGCTCGAGCGAGGGAGGACCTACGGCCAGGTTGGCGATCAGGGCGTGACGCCCGCTCTGGCCGTGGGCCACGCGGTAGGCGGCGACCATGGTCCCGGTCCGTCCCACGCCCGCGCCGCAGTGCACGTAGACCCGGCCCTGCGCGTGCCGCACGACCTCCAAGAAGCGTGCGACCTTGGCCGGAGAGGGCGCCTGGCCATCTCGAACCGGTATCGCCACACGGGTCAGCCCGTCGGCCTCGAGCGCCTCGGAGGCGACGTCGAGGTCATCCTCGGCGCGCAGGTCGACCACGGTGGTGACCCCAGCGCTGGCCAGCGCCGCCAGATCCTCCTCCGAGGGCGCGCCGCCGCGCCAAAGGACCTCGTCGACCGCCTCGAAGTTGTGGATGGCCGCCACCGCCGCTGGCACCCGGACCGGTCCGTCGTCGAGCCGGTGGCGGGCCCACATGGACAGGCCGAGGATCCCGAGGTTCCCCAGGGCGACCACGAAGACCAGCCCGAGCGAGATCCGCCGCAGAGCGGCCCAGCCCCCGCCGGGCTGGGAGCAGAAGATGCGCCCGACACGACGGGCTCGACGCGCCGCGGCTACCACGGGATGGGCTTCTGTCATGGGCGGGGGGCCAGGATCCCTCGTCAACGGCGCGAGCGACGGAGAGCTGAGGCTCGAGATGGTAGCGGTGGGCGCGTGCGAGCACCCGGTCGGCCGGCGCGACTAGAACGCCCGGATGGAGCTCGACCTGATGGTGGGACCGAAGACCTGGGCAGAGGCGGCGCGCCTCGCCGCCGATGTGGAGGCGGCCGGCTTCGGTGGGATGCTCTTCACCGAGACCAGCCAGACGCCGTGGATGTCGATCGCGGCGGCGGCCACGGCGGCTCCGTCGCTGGCCTTGTCGACGGGCGTGGCAGTGGCCTTCCCGCGCAGCCCGATGGTGACCGCCGGCCTGGCCTGGGAGCTGGCCGAGAACACCCGCGGCCGGTTCCGCCTGGGGATCGGCAGCCAGGTCCGTGCCCACGTGGAGCGTCGGTACGCGTCGCAGTTCGACCCGCCCGGGCCTCGAATGCGCGACTACGTCCGTGCGGTGCGGGCATGCCTGGCCGCCTTCGCCGGGACCGCGCCGCTCGACCACCACGGGCCCTACTACGAGCTGAGCCTGCTGCCGGCCATGTGGGCGCCGCGGTCCCACGACTACAGCGACGTGAAGGTCGACATCTCCGCGGTGGGGCCCTGGATGTGCCGGATGGCCGGAGAGGAGGCCGACGGGGTGCACGTGCACCCGCTGCACTCACCCACCTACCTCGCCGAACGGCTGCTGCCCAAGGTGGCCGAGGGCGAGGCCCGCGCCGGGCGCGAGCCGGGATCGGTCGACCTGATCATCCCGGTGTTCGCAGTGCCCGGCGATTCGCCCGAGGAACGGGCGCCGCTGGTCGAGCGGGCGCGGATGCAGATCGCGTTCTACGGGTCGACGCGCAACTACGCGTTCCAGTTCGAGGACCTGGGCTTCGCAGGCACCTCGGCGCGGTTGAACGAGCTCCTCAAGGCCGGTGACATGGCGGGCATGGCGGCCGCGATCACCGACGAGATGCTCGAGCACTTCGCCGTCGTGGCCCGCTGGGACGACCTGGCGGACGCCCTGGTGGCCCGCTACGGGGGCGTCGCGCACCGTCTCGTGTCCTACCTGGCGGAGGAGTCCATCCGTGGCGATGCCGCCAACCTCGGGCGTTGGGGCGAGATCGCGCGGGCGGTGGCCGCCTCCTAGGTGGCGGACCTCAGATCATGTAGGCGAGGTTGTCGAGCACCGCGCGGCCCAGTGAGGGGTCGCCCTCGATCTCGACCTCGCCGGCGCGCGGCGCGTCGGCGCGGCCGCCCACGCGTCTGGCCAGTGCCAGCACCGGCAGGCGCAACGTCGTGGTGGCGTCGCCTGCCAGGGCGTCGACGGTGCGGGCGCGGTCGCCCACCAGGACGTGGATCCGCCGTGGCGCGGGTCCGGTCAGGTCGAAGGTCACCGACGAGCCCCGCGGCGCGGCGGCCTTCTTGCCGACCACGAATCCCAACGACGCCGCGATCTCGTCGAGGCATTCCTCGACGGCGGGTCCCCCGTCGTGGCCGGGCCGGCCGGTCGCCACCCGGATGTCCTGTTCGTGCATCCAGCAGTCGAAGACCCGGATGCGCATGAACCGGCCGTAGGAGTCGGGCCCGGCGGGCGTGAAGCCCTCGGTGTCCCACGTCTGCTGGTCCATCTCGCCGAGCGCCGCGAGCCGTCGGGCGACCAGGGCGCGCAGCCGGGCGGTCAGCTCGGCGGGCGGGACCGGAGCCAGGGCCTGAACCCAGGCCTCGTTGAAGGCCCCTATGTCGTTGCGCACGTGGTCGAGCGCCGAGACGTCGAGGTCGACCTCGGGGTTGGGCTGACCGTCGAGCATCGCCTCGGTCCCGTAGATGTGAGCGACGTTGGAGTGCACGTCCCAGCCGGGGCAGGCGGTGGGCAGGGACCAGTCGGCCTCGTCGAGCGCCTCGAGCAGGGTGTCCAGCGCCCTGAACTGATGGGCGACGGCAGCTACGACTCGATCCTTGGGCAATCGGGTGGCCACGGTCGGCTCGCTCCTCCCCCGGGACCCCCCTGGACGCCGGCACGGGCAGGCTAGTCCGTCAGAGTTGACATCTCAGTTGTCAACTTTATTGAGCCGTCCTACACTTGCGATGTGCCGATCGACCCACGACGCTGGACGCTGAAGACCCAGGAGGCCGTGAACGCCGCCGTCGAGGCGGCCCGCGCCCGCAGCAACCCGGAGGTGACCCCCGAGCACCTGGTGGCCGCTCTGCTGCGCCAGGACGGGGGTGTGGTGCTCCCGGTGCTGCAACGCGTGGGGGCCAACGTGGTCACCCTCCGCAACGCTGCCGACGAGGCCGTGGCCGGGCTTCCCTCCGCCTACGGCGGAGCCGAACCTCGGCTGAGCCGTGAGCTCACCTCGGTGCTCGACGCCGCCGACGCCGCGCGCGGCGACCTCGGTGACGAGTACCTGTCGACCGAGCACCTCCTGCTCGCGCTGGTCGACCGGTTGGCGCTGGACCGCGAGGGGCTGCTCTCGGCTCTGGCGTCGGTCCGCGGGAGCCAGCGCGTCACGAGCCAGAGCCCCGAGGACACCTACCAGGCCCTCGAGAAGTACGGCCGCGACCTCACCGAAGACGCCCGCGCCGGGCGCATCGACCCGGTGATAGGTCGCGACGACGAGATCCGCCGGGTCATCCAGGTCTTGTCCCGGCGGACCAAGAACAACCCGGTGCTGATCGGCGAGCCTGGCGTCGGCAAGACCGCCATCGTCGAGGGCCTCGCCCGGCGCATAGTCGAAGGCGACGTCCCCGAGTCGCTCAAGCACAAGCGCCTCATCAGCCTCGACCTGGGATCGATGGTGGCCGGCGCCAAGTACCGAGGCGAGTTCGAGGAGCGGCTCAAGGCCGTGCTCAAGGAGATCACCGACGCCGAGGGCGAGGTCATCACCTTCATCGACGAGCTCCACACCGTGGTGGGCGCAGGCAAGGCCGACGGTGCGATGGACGCCTCCAACATGCTCAAGCCCCTGCTGGCGCGGGGCCAGCTGCGCATGGTGGGCGCGACGACGCTCGACGAGTACCGCACCCACATAGAGAAGGACGCGGCGCTCGAGCGGCGCTTCCAGCAGGTCTTCGTCGACCAGCCCACGGTGCAGGACACGATCGCCATCCTGCGCGGCCTCAAGGAGCGCTACGAGGTGCACCATGGCGTGCGCATCCAGGACGCGGCCCTGGTGGCAGCAGCGGTCCTGTCGGACCGCTACCTAACCGGCCGCTTCCTGCCCGACAAGGCGATCGACCTGGTCGACGAGGCGGCCTCCAAGCTCCGCATCGAGATCGACTCGCTGCCCACCGAGATCGACGTCGTCGAGCGAAGGGTCCGTCAGCTCGAGATCGAGCGGGTGGCGCTCGCCAAGGAGACCGACGCTGCCAGCGCCGAGCGGCTGGGGTCCCTCGAGCGTGAGCTGGCCGACCTGGTCGAGCAGCGCGCCTCGATGCTGGCGCAGTGGGACAACGAGAAGCAGGCCATCTCGCGGATCCGCGAGCTCAAGGAGCAGCTCGAGTCGCTGCGCGGCGACCTCGAGCGCGAATCGGACCTCGAGCGGGCCGCCGAGATCCGCTACGGGCGCATCCCCGAGCTCGAGCGGGCCGTGGAGGCCGCCACGAGCGAGCTCGCCGAGCTCCAGGCCGGGGGCGGCATGCTGAAGGAGGAGGTCGACGACACCGACGTGGCCGAGGTGGTCGCGGCCTGGACCGGGGTGCCGGTCACACGCCTGCTCGAGGGCGAGGTGGCGAAGCTGGTGCGCATGGAGGAGGTCCTCCACGAACGGGTGGTCGGCCAGGACGAGGCGGTGCGCGCCGTTGCCAACGCCATCCGTCGCAGCAGGGCCGGCCTCTCGGACCCGCACCGCCCGATCGGGTCCTTCCTGTTCCTGGGTCCCACCGGTGTCGGCAAGACCGAGCTGGCCCGATCCCTGGCCGACTTCCTCTTCGACGACGAACGGGCGATGGTCCGCATCGACATGTCCGAGTACCAGGAGAAGCACACCGTCAGCCGCCTGGTGGGTGCCCCTCCGGGCTACGTCGGCTACGACGAGGGCGGCCAGCTCACAGAGGCCGTGCGCCGCCGGCCTTACGGGGTCGTGCTGCTCGACGAGCTCGAGAAGGCCCACCCAGACGTGTTCAACGTGCTGCTGCAAGTGCTCGACGACGGGCGCCTGACCGACGGGCACGGCCGCACGGTCGACTTCACCAACACGGTGCTGATCATGACCTCGAACCTGCCCGGCGACCCGAGGGACCACTTCCGGCCCGAGTTCGTCAACCGCATCGACGAGATCGTGCGCTTCGCCCACCTCGGCCCCGACGACCTCGGCCCGATCGTGGAGATCCAGCTGGCCGCCCTGCGGCACCGCTTGGCGGAGCGACGGATCGCCCTGGAGGTGAGCCCACAGGCCGTCGCCCTGCTCGCGGAGCACGGCTACGACGAGGCGTTCGGCGCTCGGCCGCTCAAGCGGGTCATCCAACGCGAGCTGGTCGACCGCTTGGCCAGCGATCTGCTCGTAGGCATCGTCGGCGACGGGGACAGCGTGGTCGTGGACGTGACCGACGGAGAAGCTCAGCGTCGAGGGGCGCCCGGGCGGCGCGGGCAGCATCGTCTCGGCGGATCGCTAGGCGCGCGGACAACGCCCGAGCGCGACGGGGTGCTCAGCGAGCCAGCAGGACGTCGCGGGCGGTGAGCGCCGCGCAGCGGCGGACGAAGTCGTCGGGAACCACGGGCTTGGTGACCACGTCGCGCACGCCGAAGCTGCGCCGGGCGCGCCGCAGGATCGGCCCGTCGTCCACCCCCGACAGGACCACCACGGTCACGTCGTCGAGCACTCCGAGGGAGCGGAGGACCTCCAGCGAGGCGAAACCGCCCAGGACGGGCATCATCAGGTCGAGCACCAGCAGCTCGGGCAGCAGCGCCGCGCCCATCACGGCGCCCGAGTAGCCGTTGCCAGCCTCCTCGACGCTCCAACCGTCGAGGCTCGAAGGCGGTGCGCAGCAGGCGACGCTGGGCCACCTCGTCGTCCACGAGCAGCGCCAGCGGGCGCCCGGGGCGCTCACCAGATGCCGGCGGGACCGGGCAGCCCGACTCGGCTGATCCCCTAGACATCTCACTTTGCGTGGTCATGTGACCACAGAGAATACCAAGATGGCGGGAGAGCCCACCGCGCCGCGTGATGGGGTTGACGCGGTCACCCCAATTGCTGCACGATCGGCCACGCAACGTGGTCGATGGGCCCGGTTCGAGTTCGGCCGGCAGGGCCGTCGTTGCAAATGGGGAGGTCCAGACCCGCCGGCTGAACTGGTCGCTGCGCCGGCGGCGAGCCACAGCGAACCCGGCCCCGGCGGACTGAGCGACTGCTCCTCAGAAGGGACCGGCAAGTGACCAACAAGGCGGAGAGAACGATTCGACGGCGCGCGCCCCTCGGGCGACGCGCCACCAGGGCGGGTGTGGCGGGACTGGTCGCCGCGGCCGCCACCCTTGCGCTGGCCGCGCCGGCCTCGGCACACCATGCCGACGTGGTGGCCGAAGCCAGCTGCGGAGCCTCGCAAGGCACCTTCTCGGTTTCGTTCACGGCGACATCCTGGAGCCAGGACGACAACGGCAAGCACCCCGACATCGAGATCTTCTCGGGACCCACGACCACGAACTGGGACACGTTCCCGTCGACGAACGACACGGGCCCGGCCGGATCGACCCTACGTGCCCAGGGCGACTTCATGAGCGCCCGCAGCTTCGGCGGCACGTTCGACGTGGCGGGCCAGGGCGGCGACGAGCTCGAAGTGGCGGCCTACGCCCGGGGGCCTTGGAGCAACGGCAACGCCGGCGGTCAGGTGCGCACGGCGACGGTGCTCCTCCCCGACGACTGCCAGACGCCACCCAACCCCGGTGTCGGTGACATCAACGTGGAATGCACCCAGGACCAGCTCGTCGTCGAGCTGACCAACAGCGGCGACCAGGCCACCACGGCCACGGTCAGCGTCAACGGCAGCCCCGTGGCAACCAACGTGGCCGTGCCCCCCGGCGGCACCCAGGTGCCCGTCGCGCTCGACCCCAGCTGGGAAGACACCACCGTGACCATCACGGTCGACTTCGCCAGTGGCACCGACCCCGCACCCGTCACCACCACCATCGACTGCACCCAACCCAAACCCGGTGTCGGTGACATCAACGTGGAATGCACCCAGGACCAGCTCGTCGTCGAGCTGACCAACAGCGGCGACCAGGCCACCACGGCCACGGTCAGCGTCAACGGCAGCCCCGTGGCAACCAACGTGGCCGTGCCCCCCGGCGGCACCCAGGTGCCCGTCGCGCTCGACCCCAGCTGGGAAGACACCACCGTGACCATCACGGTCGACTTCGCCAGTGGCACCGACCCCGCACCCGTCACCACCACCATCGACTGCACCCAACCCAAACCCGGTGTCGGTGACATCAACGTGGAATGCACCCAGGACCAGCTCGTCGTCGAGCTGACCAACAGCGGCGACCAGGCCACCACGGCCACGGTCAGCGTCAACGGCAGCCCCGTGGCAACAAACGTGGCCGTGCCCCCCGGCGGCACCCAGGTGCCCGTCGCGCTCGACCCCAGCTGGGAAGACACCACCGTGACCATCACGGTCGACTTCGCCAGTGGCACCGACCCCGCACCCGTCACCACCACCATCGACTGCACCCAACCCAACCCGGGTGTCGGCGAGGAGCTCGAGTGCGCAACCGGCGGGCTGACGGTCAGCCTGACCAACACCGGCGGCCAGGCCACCACGTTCACCCTGGTCTCGACTGCCTTTGCCGGCGGATCCACCCAGGTCGAAGTGGGCGCCGGTGAGACCGGCAAGGTCCTCCTGCCTCTCGACGAGGACGCCTCCGCTGCGCTGTCCGTACTCGCCGACGGCAAGATGGTCTCGCAGCGAGTGGTGACCCGCGACTGCACCGAGGTCCAGGGCGTGAGCGTGACACGCACTCCCGGGACCCCGGCAGCGCAGGTGGCTGGCACGGCGTTGCCCCGCACTGGAGCCGAGACCGGACCGCTGGCTGCGATGGGAGCGATCCTGATGGCCGCAGGAGCGCTGCTGGTCGGTCTGCGCCGCCCGTTCGCGCGACGCTGAGCGAGGTAGCCGTCCCTGCCACGCCGGGCCCGGCCCGGCGTGGCAGGGCAGCGGGCGGAGGCGGGTAGCGTTCCCGGCTGGTTCGACTCAGGGAGACTGGCCACGTGCCCGCCACGGTCATAGTCGGAACGCAATGGGGCGACGAGGGCAAAGGTCGCTACACCGACCTGTTGGCCAAGGAGATGCACCTCGTCGTTCGGTACCAGGGTGGACACAACGCCGGCCACACGCTCGTAGTCGACGGCGAGACGTTCGCCCTGCAGCTCATCCCCTCGGGAGTGCTCTACGACCACATCGTGCCCGTGATCGCCAACGGGGTCGTCGTCGAGCCCTCCGTGCTGCTGGCCGAGATCGATGCCCTCGAATCGAGGGGGATCTCGTGCGAGCGCCTCCGACTGTCCGGTAGCGCCCACCTCATCCTGCCCTACCACCAGCTCCTCGACCGGGTGAGCGAGCGCTTCCTGGGGCGCAACGCGCTGGGCACGACCCGCAGAGGGATCGGCCCCGCCTACGCCGACAAGGCCTCGCGGGTGGGCTTGCGGGTCCAGGACCTCTACGACGCCAAGATCTTCCGCGAGAAGCTCGGGCTCGTGCTCGCCGAGAAGTCCGCGCTCCTGGCGAAGGTGTACAACCAGCTCGGACCGGACCTCGACGAGATCGCCGACCACTACCTGGGCGAGCTCGCGCCCCGCCTCGAGCCGTACGTGGCAGACACGGTGAACCTCATCCACGACGCTCTCGAAGCCGGCCAGCACGTCCTGTTCGAAGGGGCTCAGGCCACCTTCCTCGACCTCGACCAGGGCACCTATCCCTTCGTCACATCCTCCAACCCGGTGGCCGGGGGCGCCTGCACCGGCGCCGGCATCGGCCCTCGTCACATCACCCGGGTCATCGGCGTGGCCAAGGCCTACGTCACCCGGGTCGGCGCCGGCCCGTTCCCCACCGAGCTCTTCGACGAGGTGGGCGATGCGATCGTCGAACGTGGCCACGAGTTCGGCACCAACACCGGCCGCCGCCGTCGGCCCGGCTGGATCGATGCCGTGATGCTGCGCCACGCGGTTCGCGTCAACTCGCTGTCGGAGTTGGCGGTGACCAAGCTCGACGTCCTCGACGCCTTCGAGAAGGTGCGCATCTGCACCGCCTACGAGCTCGACGGGCGCCGCCTGACCCAGCTCCCCGATAACCAGAGCGAGCTGCACCACGTCCGGCCCGTCTACGAGGACCACCCGGGATGGGTCAGCGACCTCTCCGACTGCACCGAGCCCGGCCAGCTGCCGACCGCGGCTGCCGCCTACCTCGACGCTCTCGAGCACCACGTCGGGGTGCCGGTGACCCTCGTCGGGGTCGGGCCCGGTCGGGACCAGTACCTCCAACGAGTGCCGTGAGGATCTGCGTGATCGGGTCGGGCGGCCGCGAGGCCGCTCTGGCCCTGGCGTTCACCCGCGCCGGTCACGAGGTCGTGGTGGCGCCCGGCAACCCGGGGATCCCCGGATCGAGCCCGTCACCGGCCGCCCTGCTGGATGCCGACCTGACCGTCGTGGGCCCCGAGCAGCCTCTCGTGGACGGCTTGGCCGACCGCCTGCGCGCCGCGGGGCGCCTGGTGCTGGGCCCCGGTGCCGACGGGGCCCGACTGGAGGGCTCGAAGGCCTGGATGAAGGAGGTCGTGACCTGCGCCGGGGTGCCCACCGCCGCCCACGGGGCGTTCAGCGCGGTCGAGCCCGCGCTCGCATTCCTCCGCTCGCTCGGGCCGCCCTGGGTGGTCAAGACCGACGGCCTCGCGGGCGGCAAGGGGGTCCTCGTCACCGAGGACCTCACCGAAGCCGAGCATGACGTGCGAGCCAAGCTCGCCGGCGAGGCGTTCGGACAGGCCGGTTCCACGGTGGTGATAGAGGAGGGGCTCACCGGCCCGGAGGTCTCGATCTTCGCCCTGTGCGACGGGCACCATGCCGTGCCGCTGCCCCCGGCACAGGACTTCAAGCGGCTCGGCGACGGCGACACCGGGCCCAACACCGGCGGCATGGGCGCCTACTCGCCGATCGCCTGGCTGCCCGAAGGCTTCGCCGACGACGTCGTGGAGCGCTTCGTGGAGCCCACCCTGGCCGAGTTGCGCCGACGGGGGATCGACTACCGGGGCGTGCTGTACGCGGGCTGCATGCTCACCCCCGAGGGACCCAAGCTGCTCGAGTACAACGTGCGCTTCGGCGATCCCGACAGCCAGGTGGTCGTGCTGCGGGCGGGTCCCGGGCTCGCCGAGGTGCTGGCCCAGGCCGCGGCCGGCCGGCTCGAGCCGGGGGCCGCGATCGCTCTGCGCGGGACTCCACCCGAAGCCTCGGGCTCGACAGTGCTCGTGGTGGCCGCTGCCGACGGCTACCCCGGCGCACCCCGCGGTGGCGACGTGATCGAAGGCCTCGACCGTGCCCGCTCGGTCGAAGGGGTGGACGTGCTCTGCGCCGGTGTCGCGGCCGGGCCCGACGGCTCGCTCGTGACCGCCGGCGGGCGTGTCCTCGACGTGGTCGCCACCGCCGCCGAGCTGGCCGATGCCCGACGCCGCGCCTACGAAGCGCTCTCCGGCCTGAGCTGGCCCGGGATCACCTATCGCTGCGACATCGCCGACGACTCGGAGGAACCACACCGATGACAACCGCCCCGCCCCGCGCCGTGGCCGTGCTCATGGGCTCACCCAACGACCGCGAGAAGATGCAGCCCGCAGTCGACACGCTCGAGCGCTTCGGGCTCACCGCAGACGTGCGGGTGCTCTCGGCGCACCGCACCCCGGCCCGGGTCGCGGAGATGGCCGCCGGAGCCCGGGAGGCCGGTTACGCCGCCTTCATCTGCGGTGCCGGGATGGCAGCGCACCTGGCCGGCGCGGTCGCCGCCCAGACCACCCTGCCCGTCGTCGGCGTGCCCCTGTCGGGGGGCGCCCTCGGGGGGGTCGACGCCCTCTACGCCACCGTCCAGATGCCCAGGGGCATCCCCGTGGCCACCGTCGCGATCGACGGCGCCATGAACGCCGCGCTGCTGGTGGTCCAGATGCTGGCGGTGACCGACCCCGAGCTGGCGGGCCAGCTGGCCGCGCACCGCGCGGAGATCGCCGGCGGCTGAGGCCACGCCTCGAGACAGCCGACATCGGCTGCCCGGGCGGACCGGGAGGCCTCAGTCCGACAGGCTGGGGCTGGGGTCGTGCTCCCACCACGCGGCGGTCCAGTCCTCCGCGGGATCGTCTCGGCCGGTCGCAGCCGACGTGGCCGGAGCAGGAGCGGACACCGGTGCGGCACCAGGAGCCGTTGACTCGTCGATGGCCTCCTGGGTTCTGGCCTGCGCCGGCTCCGAGCCGGCGCGGCGGGCCGCGCGCTCGGCCTTGCGCCGTGCGCGCAGGTCGCGTCGTGACAGGGCCGGGCGCACCCCACCGGTCCGCACGCCCGCGGCGAACATGGCGCACGACACGCAGTAGGGCGGCTTGCTGGGGCCGTAGACGTACACGAGGCAGTCCCCGCACCAGGCGATCCCGCACCGGCGGCAGATCCCGGTAGCTCGCTCATGGGGGTGCTTCATGCATGTGTCCATCTGTGCCGCCCTCCGCGGTCGCGCTCGGCCCTGCTGGTGTCGGCCGAGTCCTGTACCCGCTTGAGGGTCATCGGCCGGAAGGCCCGTCAGGATGCTGCTACGCCGAGGCCCGCCCTGAAAGGGGCCATCCGGCCCATCACGGGGGGCCATCCGGCCACGCCGAGCGCCCGGGGTGCCCGGAGCCCGGCGACGGTGGGAGGATCGCAGCGTGGTGCTGCCCAACGTCCTAGCCGCCCGCTACGCCAGCGAATCCATGGTCGAGTCGTGGTCGCCCGAGCGCAAGGTCGTCCTGGAGCGCCGGCTGTGGATCGCCGTGATGCAGGCCCAGGCCGAGGCCGGGGTCGACATCGACCAGTCGGTGATCGCCGACTACCGGGCCGTGGTCGACACCGTTGACCTGGCCAGCATCGATGCGCGCGAGCAGGTGACCCGCCACGACGTCAAGGCCCGTCTCGACGAGTTCGCCGCCCTGGCCGGACACGAGCAGGCGCACGCGGCGATGACCTCGCGCGACCTGACCGAGAACGTCGAGCAACTCCAGGTCCGCGAGTCCCTGGGGATCGTCCGCGACCGTGCCGTTGCTGTCGCCGCCCGCCTGGCGCAGCGAGCACACGAGTATCGCGACCTCGTGCTCACCGCCCGCACCCACAACGTCGCCGCCCAGGCCACGACGTTGGGCAAGCGCTTCGCCAACGCCGGCACGGAGCTGCTCGCGGCGCTGACCCGCGTCGAGGAGCTGCTGGCTCGCTACCCCCTGCGCGGGATCAAGGGCCCGGTCGGCACCCAGGCCGACATGGTGGCCCTGCTCGGCGACACCGCCGCCGTGGACCGCCTCGAGGCCACGGTGGCCGACCACCTGGGTTTCTCGGCCGTACTCGGCAGCGTCGGGCAGGTCTACCCCCGCTCCCTCGACCTCGACGTGGTGGCGGCGCTGGTGCAACTGGTCGCCGGGCCGGCCAGCCTGGCGACGACGCTGCGGCTCATGGCCGGCCACGACCTGGTGACCGAGGGGTTCCGGGAGGGTCAGGTGGGCTCGTCGGCGATGCCCCACAAGATGAACAGCCGATCCTGCGAACGGATCTGCGGTCTGGCAGTCGTGCTGAGGGGACACCTGTCGATGGTCGCCGAGCTCGCCGGCACCCAGTGGAACGAAGGCGACGTGTCCTGCTCGGTGGTCCGCAGGGTGGCGCTGCCCGACGCCTTCCTGGCCACCGACGGACTGCTCGAGACGACCCTTTCGGTACTCGACGAGTTGGGCGCCTACCCGGCGGTGGTCGAAGCCGAGCTCGAGCGCTACCTGCCGTTCCTGGCCACCACCCGGGTGCTGGTGGCCGCGGTGCGTGCCGGGATGGGTCGCGAGGCCGCGCACGAGGTGATCAGAGAGCACGCCGTGGCCGTGGCGCTGGAGATGCGCCAGACGGGTGCCGGCGGGAACGACCTGCTCGAGCGCCTCGCCCAGGACTCTCGCCTGCCCCTGGGGGGGACGAGCTCGCCGCGCTGGTAGCGGACCCCGCGAGCTTCACCGGCCGTGCCACCGAGCAGGTGGACGCGTTCGTGGCGGCCGTGGCGGGTCTGGTCCAGCGTCACCCCGCAGCCGCCACCCACCGGCCGGGCCCGATCAGGTAGCGGCGGGCGACGGGGCGGCCGGCCCATCGCGGCCGCACGGTAGGTTCGGAGCCCGTGACGCTGCCGCTGCCGCACCTCAACTCTGGCAAGGTCCGCGACATCTACGACCTGGGTGCCGACCGACTCCTGATGGTGACCTCGGACCGTCTGTCCGCGTTCGATGTGGTGATGGCCGAGCCCATCGCCGACAAGGGACGCGTGCTGACCGCCATGTCTGCGTTCTGGTTCGAGGTCCTCGGCGAAGTGGTCGGCCACCACCTCATCTCGAGCTCGGTCGACGACCTGTCCCCCGAGGTGAGCGCCGCCGGCGGCGACGACCTGCGAGGGCGCATCATGATCTGCCGCCGCGCGGAGATGCTGCCCGTCGAGTGCATCGTGCGGGGCTACCTGTCGGGGTCGGCGTGGAAGGAGTACCAGCGGTGCGGGACCATGCACGGAACCGTGCTGCCTTCGGGCCTTCGCGAGTCGGACCAACTCCCCGAGCCGGTGTTCACGCCCTCGACCAAGGCGGACTCGGGCCATGACGAGAACATCTCGTTCGCCGCCGCCGTCGATCTCGTCGGCACGGCTGTGGCGACCAGGGCCCGTGACGTCTCGCTCGAGCTGTATCGCCGGGGAGCGGCCCTGGCCCGTGAGCGGGGCATCGTCATCGCCGACACCAAGTTCGAGCTCGGGCTGGTCGATGGCGAGCTGATCCTCTGCGACGAGGTCCTCACCCCGGACTCGAGCCGCTTCTGGCCCCTCGACGGCTGGGCGCCCGGAACGACTCCGCCCTCGTTCGACAAGCAGCCCGTGCGCGACTACCTCGACGGGCTCGACTGGGACAAGCAGCCGCCGCCGCCGCCGCTTCCGCCCGAGGTGGTGGCCGCCACCTCGGCCCGCTACGTGGAGGCCTACGAGCGGGTCACCGGCCGCCGCTTCACGGACTGGGCGCCGGGGAGCGCCGGCAGCGCTCGGTAGCATCGGGCCATGCGCTTCTCGGTCCTGGTCGAGACCAGCCTGCGACCGGGCATCGCCGATCCCCAGGGTGGCACCATCGAACGCTCCCTTCCGGCGTTGGGCTTCGAAGCCGTGGCCGGGATGCGGGTGGGGAAGGCCTTCCGCTTCACGATCGACGCAACCGACCGGGCCGCGGCCGCCGACCAGGTCGACCTGATGTGCCGGCGCTTCCTCACCAACCCTGTGCTCGAGGACCACCACGCCACCCTCGAGGCGCTCGACGAGGTCGACTCGGCGGGGGTGGCGTGACGGCGTCGGTCGGCGTGGTGGTGTTCCCGGGCTCCAACTGCGAGCACGACGTCGTCGAAGCGGTCGACTCCCTCGGGGGTCGGGCCCGGGTGATCTGGCACGGCGACCGTCGCCTCGGCGACGTCGATGCCGTGGTGCTACCCGGAGGTTTCGCCCATGGCGACTACCTTCGCCCCGGAGCCATCGCCCGCTTCGCCACCGTGATGGAAGCCGTCGTCGACTTCGCCGCAGGCGGGGGGCCCGTGGTGGGCATCTGCAACGGGTTCCAGGTGCTCACCGAGGCCGGCCTGCTGCCCGGTGCGCTCCAGAAGAACGCAGGCTGCAAGTTCATCTGCACCACGGTCGCGCTGCGCGTCGAGACGACTGATTCCGTGCTCACGGGCTCTGCCGAGCCGGGTGCCACGCTGCAGATCCCGATCAACCACTTCGAGGGCAATTACACCTGTGACAGCGACACGCTGGCACGCCTGCGCGCGGAGGATCAGGTGGTGCTGCGCTACCTGGAGAACCCCAACGGGTCGGTCGACGACATCGCCGGGATCTGCTCGGAAGCCCGCAACGTGGTGGGGCTGATGCCGCATCCCGAAAGGGCCAGCGATCGGCTCCTGGGCTCGACCGATGGTTCCGTGCTGCTGCGGTCGCTGCTCGCCGCGGCCGGAACCAGGATCGACGCCGGGCGCTGAAGGCCCGGCGATCCAGGTCGACGGCGGACCAGCGTGAGCGCCGGCAACGGGCTCAGCTGGCCCGGGAGATGCCGGCCCGCTTGAGCACCGATGGTTCCACGCCCAGGGCTCTCCAAGCGGCATAGCTGATGCCCTTTCGCGCCCCATAGGGGCCTGCGGCAGCGACGTAGGCATCCTCCAGCTCGGTCAGGTCGACCCCTGCCTGCAGGGATTCGAGCTCGGCGGCGAGGTCGAGCCGCTCCTGGACCAGTTGAAGCCTCTTCAGGGGGTCGGCCGACAGCAGCTCGGACTCGATCCGCTCGAGCCGATTGGCGATCGACTCGGGGGTTCGCTTGCGACCGCGCTTGGGCTTGTGAGCGTCGAGAGCTTCCAGATATGCACGCACCGCCCGCCCCTGATTCCTGCCCTCGGCGAGGGCCGCCTTGTGCTCGTCGGTCATCGTGCTCCGGGACTTCTTTGGGGGCATGCGCACCATCCTATGTTGCGGTTGGCACCGGATGCCATTAGGGCTCGAGGCCACACCCGTCGCCAGAAGCGCTGCACGAGGGACACTGCCAAATCGCCTGTCGGCGCGGGCGGCCACGCCCGTGGCGACCGAGGTGCCCACCTACCATGCGCCGGTGGCTGACGAACCGTTGCACCGGGCGCTCGGGCTGACCGACGACGAGACGGCCGAGATCCGGCGCCTGCTCGGGCGCGAGCCCAACCACCTAGAGCTGGCCATGTACGCCGTGATGTGGTCGGAGCACTGCTCGTACAAGTCGTCCCGCCGGCACCTGTCCCGCCTGCCCAGCGAGGGCGCCCACGTGCTGGTCGGACCCGGTGAGGGCGCGGGCGTGGTCGACCTGGGCGGCGGCCTCGCCGCGGCCTTTCGCATCGAGAGCCACAACCACCCCTCGGCCATCGAGCCCTACCAGGGAGCAGCGACCGGGGTGGGTGGCATCCTTCGGGACGTCTTCTCCGTCGGCGCCCGGCCGATCGCTCTGGCCGACCCGCTGCGGTTCGGCCCGCTGGACGACCCGCGCAGCCGCTGGATCGCCGAGGGCGTGGTATCGGGCGTCTCCGGCTACGGAAACTCCGTCGGAGTGCCCACCGTGGCCGGCGAGACCGTGTTCGACCCCACGTACCAGGACAACCCTCTGGTGAACGTGTTCTGCCTAGGGCTGCTGCCCGTCGACCGCCTCGTGCTGGCCCGGGCGTCGGGGCCGGGCAACGTCGCCGTCCTCTTCGGTTCGGCGACCGGGCGCGACGGGATCGGAGGAGCCAGCGTCCTGGCCTCGGCGGGCTTCGACGACGACGCCGGCGGGCCCGACAAGCGCCCCAGCGTCCAGGTCGGCGACCCCTACGAGGAGAAGCGCCTGATAGAGGCGTGTCTGGAGATCCTCGACGCGGGGCTCGTCGTGGGGATCCAGGACCTCGGCGCGGCAGGCATCACCGGGGCCACCAGCGAGACCGCTGCCAAAGGCGGCGCCGGCATGGACGTGCACCTCGACGCCGTGCACGTGCGCGAGCCTGCCATGGAGCCGTTCGAGATCATGACCAGCGAGAGCCAGGAGCGCATGCTGGCCATCGTCGAGCCCGACGCGCTCGACGCCGTCCTGGCGGTGTGCGCCCGCTGGGAGGTGTCGGCGTCCGTGATCGGCACGGTCACCGGCTCGGGCCGGCTACGGGTGCTCGACCACCCCGGCGGCGAGGTCCTGGCCGATCTCCCCGCAGCCTCCCTCGACGAGGACGCCCCCCGCTACGACAGGCCGCGCCGGGAGCCGCCGCAGTGGCGTTCGTGGGTCACCGAGCGGGCCGAGGACGCTCTGGCGGTGCCGACCGACCCCGCCGGTGATCTCGTCGAGCTGCTCGTCGACACAACATGGGTGTGGAGCCAGTACGACCACCAGCTGTTCCTCAACACGGTCGCGGGCCCGGGAGGCGACGCGGCCGTGCTGCGCTGCAAGGACCCGCGTACCGGAGCCGAGACCGGGAGGGGTCTGGCTCTCACCACCGACGGCAACCACCGCTGGTGCGCGCAGGATCCGCATCAGGGCACCGCCCTGGTGGTGGCCGAGGCGGTGCTGAACCTGGCGTGCGTGGGGGCGAAGCCACTCGGCCTGGTCAACTGCCTGAACTTCGGGAACCCTGAGCACCCCGAGGTCATGTGGCAGCTCAGCGAGGCCATCGACGGAATGGCCGAGGCGTGCCGCGCTCTTCAGGTCCCGGTGGTGGGCGGAAACGTGAGCCTCTACAACGAGAGCCGCGGCCACGACATCGACCCCACCCCGGTCGTGGGCATGGTCGGATCGATCGACCGGCTCACCGACCCGCCGCCCGGCATCGGCCTGGTCGCCGACGCCGACCTGCTGGTGCTCGGCCCCGCGGCACGTTCGCTGTCTGGATCGGCGTGGGCATGGGCCCGCGGGCACCGCCGCGGCCCGGTGCCGACGCTGGACCTCGTGGTGCACCAGGCCGTGTGCGAGGTCGTCCGGCGCCTCGTCGAGGAAGATCTAGTGGCCGCCGTCCACGACGCCGACGCCGGCCTCGGCGTGGCCCTGGCCGAGATGGCGCTCGGCAGCGGAGTCGGCGCTGTCATCACAGGGGCCGGCGACGGCGGGCCGATCGACCACCGTTGGCTGTTCGCCTCGTCGGCGAGCCGGGTGGTGGTCGCAGCCGCTCCCGACTCGGCGACGGCCGTGCAGCGCGCCGCGCAGGCCGCGTCGGTACCGGTGGCGCGGATCGGCCTCGCCGGCGGCGACCGCCTCCGCTTCGGCGACCTGGTCGACCTGGACCTCACCTCGGTCCGTGACGCGTGGCGTCGACGCCTCCCCGCAGCCTTCGGGGTTGGCTCCGCCCACTGAGCGTTGCCCTGGCGTGGGCTGCGCCCACCGGTCTCTCGGCGTGGGCTGCGCCCACCGCGGACCCTGCCCGAACGTGGGCCGGGTGCTGGCAGACTGGGGCCGTGCCCTCCGCCCGCACCGATGTCGTGGGCGACGACGGTCCCAAGGAGGCCTGTGGGGTCTTCGGCGTGTTCGCGCCGGGCCAGCCGGTGTCGCAGCTGACCTACCTGGGGCTGTTCGCGTTGCAGCACCGAGGCCAGGAGTCCGCTGGGATGGCGGTGAGCGACCGCGTGCAGCTCACCGTCGTCAAGGACCAGGGACTCGTGGCCTCCGTGTTCGACGACCGGGCCCTCGCCGGTCTGGTGGGCGACCTCGCCATCGGCCACTGCCGGTACTCCACGACTGGTTCCTCCACGTGGCGCAACGCCCAGCCCGTCTACCGCGGCGTCGGCGACCACCAGTTCGCGCTGGGCCACAACGGCAACCTCACCAACACCGCCGAGCTGGCCGTGGAGGCCGGGATGCTGCCGGGCACCGTCACCAGCGACACCGACCTGATAGCAGAGCTGATCGGGGCCGAGCTCGGCGGGGCGCGAGACGTCGACGACGAGTCCCTGCCAGCCACCGGCAGCGCCCTCGAACGGGCCCTGGTCGCCGTGTTGCCCCGGCTGCGAGGTGCCTTCTCGCTGGTGGCCATGGACGAGACCAGGGTGATCGGCGTTCGAGATCCGCACGGCTTCCGGCCCCTGTGCCTTGGTCGCCTCGACGACGGGGGGTGGGTCCTGGCATCGGAGACCCCGGCCCTCGACATCGTCGGGGCCCACCTCGTTCGAGAGCTCGACCCCGGCGAGGTCATGGTGCTCGACGGCGACGGGCCCCGCTCGCTGCACCCCTTCCCCGCCGATTCGATCGACCCGCGGCTGTGCCTGTTCGAGTTCGTGTACTTCGCCCGACCCGACAGTCGCCTGTACGGCCGCAGCATCCACCAGGCCCGGATCCGCATGGGCGAGCAGCTCGCCGAGCAGGCTCCCGTCGAGGCCGACATGGTCATGGGCGTGCCCGAGTCGGGCGTCCCCGCGGCCGAGGGGTTCGCGAGGCGAAGCGGCATCCCCTTCGGTCAGGGACTGGTCAAGAACCGCTACATCGGACGCAGCTTCATCGCCCCCAGCCAGGAGCTGCGGGCGCGGGCGGTACGCATGAAGCTCAACCCGCTGCGTGAGAACCTCGCCGGCAAGCGGGTGGTGGTCGTCGATGACTCGATAGTGAGGGGAACCACCCAGAAGCAACTGGTCCGCATGCTGCGCGAGGCCGGGGCGGTCGAGGTCCACCTCAGGATCACCTCCCCGCCGGTCAAGTGGTCCTGCCACTACGGCATCGACACCGGCGACCGCAGCGAGCTGCTCGCCACGAGCCTGACCGTCGACGAGATCCGGGCGTTCCTCGACGCGGACAGCCTCGCCTACATCGGCCTGGACCGTCTCGTGGCGGCGACGGGCGCGACGGGCGCCGGGTTCTGCGACGCTTGCTTCACGGGCCTCTACCCGGTGCCGGTGCCGGTCACGTTGCGCAAGCACGTGCTCGAGGCGGCCAGCGTCGAGCCGGCCGCGGCCGCGCAGACCACGATCGACTGAGCGCCGGCAGAACAGCAGGGACAGCCGTGGGCAGCAGCTACGAGCAGGCAGGGGTCGACATCTCCGCGGGTGAGGCGGCGGTGGAGCTGATCCGCTCCAGGGTGCGCTCGACGTTCCGACCCGAGGTGATCGGCGACATCGGAGGCTTCGGTGGCCTGTTCGCCTTCGACGCCGGTCGCTACCGCCGCCCGGTGCTGGTCTCGACGACCGACGGCGTGGGCACCAAGGCGCTGGTCGCCCGATCGGCCGCCCGCTTCGACACGATCGGCCTGGACCTGGTGGCGATGTGCGTCGACGACCTGGTCTGCGGAGGCGCCGAGCCACTGTTCTTCCTCGACTACATCGCGGTGGGCCACCTCGACCCCCACCAGATCGAAGACCTCGTCGACGGTGTCGCCGCGGGCTGCCGCCAAGCGGGCTGCGCCCTCGTCGGCGGTGAGATGGCCGAGCACCCCGGCGCGATGGAACCCGGTGAGTTCGACCTCGTGGGCTTCGCCGTGGGGGTGGTGGAGCGAGATCGCGTCATCGACGGTCGGGCGGTTCGCGCCGGCGACCGCTGCATCGGTCTGCGGTCGCCCAACCTGCGCTCCAACGGCTACTCGCTGGCGCGCAAGGTCCTGCTCGACGACGCCGCGCTCGCCCTGGACGGCCCCGCCTGGCCGGGCGCCGACCACAGCCTCGCCGACGAGCTCCTGGCGCCGTCGGTCCTCTACGCACCCGCCGTGGCCGCGTTGGGTCGCGAGGTCACGCCCCGAGCGCTGGCGCACGTCACCGGCGGCGGCCTGGCCGCCAACCTGGCACGGGTGCTGCCCGGCGACGTCGACGCCGTCATCGACGAGTCGAGCTGGGAACCGCCCCGGATCTTCGACGAGATCGCGCGCTTGGGGGCGGTGGAACCCGCCGAGATGCGGCGGGTGTTCAACATGGGCATCGGCATGGTCGCCGTGGTCGCTCCCGAAGACGTCCACCCGACGCTGCACGCCTTGGACTCGTATGGTCACGAGGCGGTCGAGATAGGCCGGATCGTGCCGGGGCGGGGGTCGACCCACGTCGAACCCCGAACGGGATGAGCCGCATCCTCGTCGTCGACGACGACGACGACATCAGGCTGCTCCTGCGCATCGAGCTGGCACCCGAGGGTCACGAGGTGCGCGAGGCCTCCGACGGGGCGAGCGCCGTCGAGCTGCTCAGAGCCGCCCAGTTCGACCTGGTCCTGCTGGACGTGATGATGCCGGTGCTCGACGGTTGGGGGGTGCTCGCTGCCCTCGACGCGCAGGACCCCCCGGTCGTCGCGGTCACAGCACTGGGATCTCGCGGCGGCAGCCACGTCGTCGACCTGCTCCGAGCCGGAGCGGTCGACGTGATCGCCAAGCCCTTCGATCCCTCGCACCTCCTGGCGCTCTGCGCGGAGCTCGCCGGCCTGACCCCCGCCCAGGTGGAGCGGTGGCGGCGCGTTCGCTTGGCGGAGCTCGGATGACCAGCTCCGGGGTGCCCCGTTGCGCCCGGCCCGACCGCTACGCTGCGAAGCCATGGCCGCGCCCCGCCGGGCGCTCGCCGCGGGCTGCGCCACGGTGACCGTCGCCGCTGTGTGCTCGGTGGCCGCTGGCTGGTCCTCCGACGAGCCGACCCTCGACCGGGGCGACGCACGCGCCGTCGCGGCCGCCGCGTTCGCCCGCATGGGCGTCGACGCTCCCCGCACCGCCACCCGGGTCGACGCCGGTGAGCGGACCGCTCCCGATGGGTCACGCCGAGCGGTCTGGCTCACCTCGACGGCGGCGCCCGGCTTCGACGGCAGGGTGGAGCTGTCGGTCGATCGGTCGACGGGCGCTCTGGTGCACCTCGACGACCGCGACGACACCGGTCGGCTACGCCTGCTCCGAGACGACCAGTTCGACCGCCTCGACGGCTTCCACGCCAACCCCGCCCGCGACCGCCGCCAGCGGCGGGACCAGTGGTCGACGGTGGCGGCGGCGGCCGTCGTCGGGGTCGCGCTCGGGCTCGCCCGAGACCCCGCTCTGCGCCGGGCCCCGGGCGGGGGAGGCCGGCCGGCGCCGGTCGGCGCGCCATGAGCACCACCGACCGCCCGGCCGCCCGGGTCGGCCACAGCGCACTTGTGGCACACCTGCGCGCCCACAGCGTGCGCGAGGGCGACTTCACGTTGAAGTCGGGGCGACGGTCGCGCTGGTTCGTGGACGCCAAGCAGACGACGTGCAGGCCCGACGGCATGCTCCTGGTGGCCGACGCCGTGCTCGCAGAGCTCGACGACCTCAGCCGAGCCGGTCGACGACCCACCGCGATCGGCGGGCTGACCATGGGCGCTGACGCCGTCGCGTTCTCGGTCGCAGCGATCGCGGCCACGCGGGGACTCGCCCTGCGCAGCTTCAGCGTGCGCAAGCAGGAAAAGGGGCACGGAGCAGGGGGGCGGATCGCGGGCGCCCTCGAACCGGGCGACCGGGTCGTGATCGTCGAGGACGCGGTGACCCGCGGAGTGTCGATGCTCGAAGCGGCCGACGCTGCCGTTGCCGCCGGAGCCCACGTCGAGATGCTGCTGGCCGTCGTCGACCGACAGGGCACCGTCGCCGACCTCGCCACCGAGAGGGGCTTCGAGGCCCGCGCACTGGTCACCGCCCCCGAGCTGGGATTCGGTTGGGACGACTGATTCCCCGGACGGATCATCCGCCGAACGGCCGGTCGTGCCGACACGGACCACACCTGCGGTCTAGTCAGTCAATGGGCGGAAATGACCCGAACGTGCCATCGACCACGGCGGGTCCGATCCGTACGGTCCATCAGGAACCGGACAGCCCGGCACCTCTCCGACAGCAGCGGACGAGGTGGTCAGAGCACGAAGCAAGGATCGCACATGCCGACCAACGACAACATCGACGCACCCGAGACCCTCCTCACCCCCAGTGAGGTGGCCGCGCTGTTCCGGGTCAATCCCAAGACCGTGACCCGCTGGGCGCGCTCGGGCAAGTTGACCGCCATCCGCACGCTCGGCGGGCACCGTCGCTTCAAGGCCTCCGAGATCCGGCGTTGCCTCGACGAGATGGCAACCGAGGCGCTCTGAGCCGACGGGTAGCGATCGAACGCCAGCCGCGGCTGAAGCCACGGCCTGACAGGGGGACGGCCCGGGGGGCCGTCCCCCTGTCTCTGTGGCCACAGCCCGGCTCGTGGGTCAGTCGTCGAACGCGACGCCGCTGCCGGTCGCCTTGGCCGTGTAGAGCGCACGGTCGGCTCGGCCCAGCAGGGCCTCGGGGCCCTCGCCGTGACGGACCCGCGCCACGCCCATCGAAAGCGACATCGTCACGGTCTCGCCTTCGATGACGAACGGTTCGGCCAGGCAGCCCGACAGCCGGGCCGTCACAGCAGCGACCGCCCGCTGGTCGTGCACTCCGTGGAGCAGGAAGGTGAACTCGTCGCCGCCGACACGGCCGGCGACGTCGCCGTCGCGAAGGCGGGCACGCAGCCGCCGGGCGCACTCGGCGAGCAACGCATCGCCGACCAGGTGACCCAAGCGATCGTTCACCGCCTTGAAGCCGTCCAGGTCGCCGTAGACCACGGCGACACCGTCGGCGCGGCTGGCCATCGCCGTCGACACGGCCTCGTGGAACGTCGCCCTGTTGGCCAACCCGGTCAACGAGTCGTGCCCGGCCCGGTGCCGGAGGTGGTCATGCTCGGCGGTGCGCACCAGCGCCAGTTGGATGTAGCGAACCAGGCGGTCGAGCGCCTGGCGCTGACCGACCTGTGGGGAGGCGCCGGCGTCGCTCCAAACGCTGAGCACCGCCGGAGCGAGGCCGACGCGGCGCGGGATCGGCGTCGACCAGCAGGCTCTGTAGCCGGCCGCTCTCGCGGCGCCGGCGACCGACGTGGGCAGCGCGTCCAACTCGACGCAGACACGCTGCCCCACGCGCGCCGCGTCGATCCAGGGCCCGTGCTCCAGGCTCCGGCAGGCCTCGGCCACGTCGGCCCCGTCGACGTGGCCGAAGCACTCACGGTCGAACCCGTGGTGGATGACCGCTGCGGGCACCTCCAGGGTCGCCTCCGCCGAGCGGGCCAGGTGGGCGAACACGACCGACAGCGACTCGTCGCCGACCAGGGCAGCCATCGACAAGTCGAAGTGGCGCTCGCCGTCATGTGGGCGCAGGCGCACCAGGATGCCCCCGGCGCCAGCTCCGCTGGCCAGTGCGGTCCCTGAGACCTCGGTCCATCGCACCACGCCGTCGGGTCGCTGCAACCCCACCAGCAGCGGGTGACCGGAGCCCGCTCCGGGCGCGGCCAGCTCGGCGAGGGCCTCCAGGGCGACCGGCACCTCCGAGTCGGCCACGAACTCGCCGAGCCGGCGCCCGACCAGCACCGCCGCGGCCACCCCATAGACCCGCTCGATCGAGCGCCCGGCCCAGCGCACCACGCCACGGGGATCCAGGATCAGGAACGGGACGGCGCCGTCCTCGACGATCTCGGCTAGCACCTCGGCGTCGAGCAGCGTCGAGAGCGGTGGTCGGTCCGGCACGGAGGGCGGGTTCCTCGAAGCCTCGGGCCGGGGCATGCCGCCGGGCGGACGCCCCCCGGCCGGCAGGCCCGCCACGGCACAGTATTGCCGACGTCGCACGCGGCCACACGCCAGACTCGACCCGTGCCCCCCGCTCGCCACGCCTGGGACGGAGCCTCCTACCAGGCTCGCTTCGACGAGCTGGCCCGCAGCGGCCACCCCGTGCACGGCGAAGCCGACCTCGTCGCTTCGCTCGCTCCCCGCCGCGTGCTCGACGCCGGCTGCGGCACGGGACGGGTGGCCGCCGAGCTCGCCCGTCGTGGTCTCGAGGTCGTCGGCGTCGACCTGGACGCGTCGATGCTCGCCGAGGCGCGCAGGAGCCACCCCGCGCTCGCTCTGGTGCGCGCCGACCTGGCCGAGGTGGTCCTGGCGACCGGCTTCGACGTCGTGTTGATGGCAGGCAACGTGGTGCTGTTCTGCGAACCCGGCACCGAAGGGTCGGTGCTGCGCGGCGCAGCACGTCACGTGGGTCCACGGGGGGCGCTGGTCACCGGGTTCTCGCTCGGGCGCGGCGTCTCGCTCGCAGACCTCGACCGCGCCGCAGCCATAGAGGGCCTGGAAGCTCGAGCGGCGCCTGGCCACCTGGGAGGGAGAGCCCTACGAAGGAGGCGACTACGCCGTGTCGATACACCGCAAGGCCGCCTGAACCCGACGCGAGACCGGTGGGGCGGGCCCGTGCCGGCCCGGTACCTTCGCAGGCATGGGCCCCGCTGCCGCAAGCACTCCAGGGGGCGACAGCGCCGCTGTCGCCGCCCACTGGGTGGAGCGCGACGCGGCGGTGGTCTGGCACGGGTTCACCCAGATGGCCGCCTACGCCGACAACGCCCCGATAGTGGTCGAGCGGGCGGAGGGTCGGGAGCTCGTCGGCGTCGACGGCCGTCGCTACCTCGACGCCATCTCGTCGCTGTGGGTCACCACCCTGGGCCACCGCGTCGCCGAGCTCGACGCTGCGATCGTCGACCAGCTCGGCCGCGTGGCGCACACCACGATGCTGGGCCATGGGAACCGGGCCACCATCGAGCTGGCCGAGGCACTGGCGCCGCGACTCCCACTGGACCGCCCGCACCTGCTGTTCGCCTCCGACGGAGCCGTCGGCGTCGAGCAGGCCCTCAAGATCGCGTTCCAGTACTGGCGCAACCTGGGCGCAGCCCGCCGCGACCGGTTCCTCTCTGTCACCGGCGCCTACCACGGCGACACCATCGGATCGATCTCGGTAGGCGACGACGGCTTCGGCGTCGACCAGTTCGATCCCCTGCGCTTCGGGGTCGACAGGGGTCCCTGGCCCGACAGCGAAGCCGCGGCGGACGCGCTGTGCGAGATGGTCCTCGCCGCCGGCGACCGGCTCGCCGCCGTGGTCACCGAGGTGCGGGTGCAGGGTGCCAGCGGCATGCGCGTCGCCGCCCCCGCCCCCTTCGCCCGCCTCGCCACAGCGTGCGCCCACACCGGGACCCTCCTGGTCGTGGACGAGGTGGCGACGGGGTTCGGCCGCACCGGAACACTCTTCGCGTGCGAGGCGGCCGGGGTGCGCCCGGACCTGCTCTGCATCGGCAAGGGGCTCACGGGCGGCTACCTGCCCATGTCGGCCACCGCGGTCGCCGACCACGTCTACCGGTCGTTCCTGGGCGAGGACCTGGGTCACCGCACCCTGTACCACGGTCACTCCTACGGCGGCAACGCGCTGGCGGCGGCCGTCGCCACCCGCCACCTCGAACTGATCGACGAGTGGGACGTGCTGGCAAACGTGGCCGCCCGCTCCCACCAGTTGCGCGTCGGGCTCGACCAAGCGCTGGGGGCCTCACCGGCGGTCGCCGAGATCCGCCTGTGCGGTCTGATGGGCGGCGTGGAGCTGGCACCACCTGGCCCCGGGCTCCGGTGGGGTCGGCGTGTCGCCGCCGGCTGCGTCGACCGGGGGGTCCTGATCCGTCCTCTGGGCGACGTCGTGACCATCGTCCCCCCGCTCACCACGACCGAGACCGAGATCGACCGCATCGTCGAGGTCGTGGCAGCCTCGGTGGAGGAGCTGGGCGCGTGAACGACGCGGTCCCGCCGGGGGAGCTCGCGCCGAGCCCCTGGTCGCGCTGGCGCGACGATCGCCGCGCCGCGCTGGCCGCAGCAGACCGGACCCGCACGATCCGGGCTCTCGACACCCTGGGACCCCGAGGGACCCTCGACGGGCGAGCCGTGGTGTCGTTCGCGTCCAACGACTACCTCGGGCTGAGCGCTCACCCTGCCGTGCTGCGCGCTGCCCACGAGGCGCTCGACCGTTGGGGGACCGGCTCGGGCGCCTCGCGTCTGGTGGTGGGGGCGCGGCCCGTGCACCGCGATCTCGAGGTGGCGCTGGCGGAGTGGAAGCACGCCGAGGCGTCCCTGGTCCTGCCCTCGGGCTATGCGACCAACACGGGTGTACTGGCCGCTCTGGGCGGCCCCGACCTGGTGATCTGCAGCGACGAGCTCAACCACGCCTCGATCGTCGACGGCTGCCGGCTGTCACGGGCAGAGGTGGTCGTGTACCCCCACGGCGACCTCGAGGCGTTGGACGCGGCCCTGGGCGCTACTCGCGCCCCGCGGCGCATCGTGGTCTCCGACACGGTGTTCTCCATGGACGGCGACCGCGCCGATCTCGCCGGGCTCGCGGGCGTGGCCCGGCGCCACCGGGCGCTGCTCGTGCTCGACGAGGCCCACGCCGTACTAGGTCCCGACCTCGACGAGGTCGACGACCTTCGGGACCTCGACGTGTTGCGGATCGGCACGTTGTCCAAGGCGCTCGGGTCGTTGGGCGGGTTCGTCGTGGCCGACCGGGCCTGGACAGAGCTGCTGGTGAGCCTGGTGCGCCCGGGCATCTACTCGACGGCGTTGCCCCCCGCCGACGCGGCGGCCGCCCTGGCCGCCCTCGAGGTGCGCACCGGGAGCGAGGGTGCTGCGCTGGTCGCACGCCTGGCCGCCCTCCTCCGATGCCTGGACCCTGTAGCCACCACCCCGATCGTGCCGTTCGTGCTGGGCACCGAGCATGCCGCCCTCGCCGCGGCCGATGCCCTCGCCCGGCGGGGGCTCCTGGTGCCCGCGATCCGGCCGCCGACCGTTCCCGCCGGCACGTCGCGGTTGCGCGTCTGCGTGTCGGCGGCGCACTCCGACGACGAGATGGGCGCGCTCGTCACTGCCCTGGACGACCTAGGCCTGACGCCCGGCGTGCCGGCTCCGGCGTGAGCACGCCGGTCGGTCCCGCGCTCGGGGCCCGCGCCGGGCGCCCGACCCGGCTGGTCGTGGTGGCCGGCACCGCCACCGAGGTGGGCAAGACCTGGGTGGGTTCGGCTCTGGCCCGTCTACTGGGCCAGCAGGGCCTCCGGGTGACCGCCCGCAAGACGGCCCAGTCGTTCGACCCGAGCGAGGCCGGCAGGACCGATGCCCACCGCCTCGCCGAGGCGACCGGCGAGGCCCCCGAGAGGGTGTGCCCCTCGCACCGGTGGCTTGCAGTGCCGATGGCGCCTCCCATGGCCGCCGAGGCGCTCGGGCGGCCCGTGCCGACCATGGCCGAGCTGGTCGCGGAGCTCACCTGGGACGAGCCGACTGCCGACGTCGGGCTGGTCGAGACCGCCGGCGGTGTCCGGTCCCCTCTCGCCGCCGACGGCGACGGGGTGGCCCTGGTGGCGGCGCTGAACCCGGATCTGGTCGTGCTCGTGGCCCATGCAGGGCTGGGCACGATCAACGACGTCACCCTCGCGACCTCGGTGCTGGACACACCGGAGCTGGTCGTGCACCTCAACCGGTTCGAGCCCGCCGTGGAGCTGCACCGTCGCAACCGGGACTGGCTGGCCGACAGGCTCGGACTGCGGGTGACGACCGACCTCGGGGCCCTCGCCAGCACAGCGGCCGGCCGGACCTGACAGGTCCGCGAAGCCCCGAGCCGACCCGGGCCTGCTCAGACCCAGCTCGGGGTGCCACAGGGCAACCCGAGCGCCTCGGCGACGCGAGGGTGGACCACCTCGTGGTGCTCGACGTTGACACCGCCGGCCAGGACCGGATCGCCGCCCGCCGCCGCCGTGACACCCTCGAGGGCCAGGGCCAGCACGTAGGGCAGCGTGACGTTGGTCAGCGCATGGGTGGAGGTGCGCGGGACCGCTCCGGGCATGTTGCCCACGGCGTAGTGGACAACCCCGTGCGTCACGAAGGTCGGGTCGTGGTGGGACGTCTCGCGCGAGGTGGCCACACAGCCCCCCTGGTCGATGGCGACGTCGACGATCACCGACCCGGGCCGCATCGAGGCGACCATCGACTCGTCGAGCACCACCGGCGCCCGGCCTCCCGCGACGAGCACCGCGCCGATCACCAGATCGGACTCGGCGACACAACGCTCCAGGGTGCCCCGGTTGGACGCCAGGGTGGTGATGCGACCCTTGTGGATCCGGTCAACGGCGCGCAGGCGGCCGAGTTCGCTGTCGAGCAGGTTCACCTCCGCCTCCATGCCGGCCGCGATCCATGCTGCGTTCCAGCCGACGTTGCCGGCCCCGATCACGGACACGCGGCCCGGCTGCACCCCGGGTGCTCCACCCAGCAGGACGCCGCGCCCGCCCTGGGGGGCCTCGAGGAACCGGGCCCCGGCCTGCACGGCGAGGCGGCCGGCCACCTCGCTCATCGGGGCCAGCAGCGGCAGGGACCCGTCGGGCCGCATCACGGTCTCGTAGGCAACGGCCGCGGTCCCGGCCTCGACGAGTGCGGCTGCAACCTGGGGATACGCCGCCAGGTGCAGGAACGTGAAGAGGGTGAGGTCGTCGCGCAACCAGCCGAGCCTCTGCGGGCTGGGGCTCTTTGACCTTGACCACCAGGCCGGCACGGGCCCACACCTCGGCGGCCTCGGCGATGACCTCGGCGCCGGCCGTGCGGTACTCGTCGTCGGCGATGGCCGCCCCCTGCCCGGCCCCCGCCTCGACGAGCACGCGCACGTCACGCGTGACGAGCTCGCGCACGCCGTCGGGGGTCAGCGACACCCGACGCTCGTCCTGCTTGACCTCGGTGGGCACCCCCACCACCAGCGGCCCGTCCATCGGCCCACGCTAAGGGGCTGGCCCGGTCGCTGGCGGCGCTCGCCCGCGCCAGCGAGCATCGGGCGTGGACTTCTCGGACCTGTTGCAGCTCGAGCCGGTCGACGGGTCGGGTACCGCATGGACGGCGGTGGGTCCCGACTACCCCTGGGGCGGGCTCTACGGGGGCCAGGTCGCCGCCCAGGCGTTGCGGGCGGCCGCGGCCACCGTCGAGCACGGTCGGGCCGCGCAATCGCTCCACGTGAGCTTCCTGCGTCGGGGGCATGCGGGCGAGGCGGTCCGCTACGACGTCGAGGCGCTGCGGGACGGCCGCGGCCTGACGACCCGACTGGTGCGGGCGCGCCAGGGCACGACCGAGCTGGCCACGGCGGTGGCCGCGTTCCAAGCGCCCGAGGCCAGCCCCGAGGTCATCGCCACCGAGCCGCCCAGGGCGGTGTCAGCGCCGCAGGACTCGCCCGCCGACACCTGGACCCCGATGTTCGACCGCCGCTTCGCGGAGGCCCGGCTGGCGCACCCGGGCCGCGCCCGCGGGTGGTTCCGGATGACCGAGCCGCTGGGGCCGGACCCTGTGGCCCACGCGTGCGCCCTGGTGTTCTGCTCCGACGACCTGCCGACCGACGCCGTCATCTCGCTGCACCCGGACCGCCCGCCCCACCTCGAGGCGGGGACGGACCCGGCCCGTGCCTTCTCCGGCGCCAGCCTGGACCATGCCGTGTGGTTCCACCGCCCGGCGCCGGCCGACGAGTGGCTCCTGCACGACCTGCGCAGCGAGGTCTTCTCCTCGGCGCGGGGGCTGTGCACCGGCCGGATCTGGGCGCCCGACGGCACGTTGGTGGCCTCAGTCGCCCAGGAGGTGCTGCTGCGCCCTCCGCGGGCGTCCCGGGTCAGGCCGTAGCGGCGTCGGCGGCTGCGATCAGCTCGACCAGCTCGGCCCGCTCGACGGGCTCGAGCACCGCGAAGGCCGGAGACACGGCGAGGTCGGTCGCGGCCTCGGCCGCCTCCCAGCGGGCGCGCAGGGGCTCGGGGTCCGGAGCCTCCTGGGTCCAGCCGAACATCGGGATCATCCCCGGCGAGCGCACGGCCATGGCCTGCAGCGGCGCCAACCCGGCAGCGAGCACGGCCGCGCCGTGCATCGCATTGCGCAGCTCGCGCAGCAGGTCGAGCTGGTGGAGGGCCCTCGCCCGGGGAGACGTCGGCCCCTCGAGCGCGCGGGTGGCGGCGAACAGCGGCGCCCCGGCGGGGCTGGCGCCGGCGGCCACCCGCCCCGCGAGATCCGCCAGTCGGGAGACGTCGAGGTCGTCCCCGAAGTGCGATTCGGCCCAGGCGTGCCCGCAACCGAGGAACTCCTGGGATGCCTCGACCCCCGGCATCACCTTGCGACCTTCGTCCCACATGGTCCGCACGGCGGCCGGCTCGAAGAAGACGAACGCCGCGCTGACCACGTCGGCGTCGACGTCGCCGAGCGCGCCGCCGCGCCCCACGACGTAGAAGTCGAGCCCCGAGAAGCCGATCTCGGCTCCACGCTGGTAGGTGGCTCCGTCGACCATGAAGCGCGAGGCGATCCCACGGATCCCGTCGGCGGTGGCGAGCGCTGTTTCGAGAAGCTCCATGGACCGACCCTAGGCCGGCGCACCCACGCAGGACTTGGCCGAGAGCCGCTTCAGGCGGTGAGCGGAGCGGCCCGTACGACCGAGGCGATGGCCACCAAGTGACACACCACGGCGGCCACGACGAGCGTGTGCCACACCTCGTGGTAGCCGAACACCCTCGGGAACGGGTCCGGCCACCGGGTGGCCAGGAAGACCGCCCCAACCGTGAACAGCACGCCACCGACCAGGATCAGCACCAGCTCGGCCGTGCCGAGGGTGCTTGCCAGCTCGGGCAGCGACACCACCGCCACCCACCCCATCGCCAGGTAGAGCCCGCTGCGCAGCGTTCTGCTGACGTGGCCCCGGCCCCCGAAGGCCAGGATCCCGCCCAAGACCGCTCCGGACCACACGACGCCGAGCAGGGTCACCCCCAGCCAGCCGTCGAGCACCAGCAGGCACAGCGGCGTGTAGCTCCCGGCGATCATCACGAAGATCGTCGTGTGGTCCAGGCGTTGCATGCGCACTCGCCACCGGGGTGACCACGGGCCGCGGTGGTACGCGCCGCTGACACCGAACAGGGCGACGAGGCCGAACGCGTAGACGGCCGCGCCGACCCGGGCCCGGGCGGTGTCGGCCAGGGCCACGACGGCCACTCCGGCGGGGACGGCCAGGAAGAAGCAGCACAGGTGCATCCACCCCCGCAGCAGCGGCCGGGGCACGGTTGCACCACCCGCGTCGGTGGCAAGCGGGATCACGCCCCCAGGCTAGGCCCCGACCGGGCGTGGCCGAGCGCGCGCCGGGGCAGGGCCTGGACCGAAGCTCAGGAGCAGGAGCGAGCGGCCGAGTCGGCCGCTCTTTCCAGCTCGGGATCGTCGAAGAGCGCCCCGGAAGGGTCGCTGAGCGCCTCGAAGTCGAACTCGTCCACCACCGCCTGCCCGAAGCATCGGGCGACGTCGGGTCCAGCCGCGCCGATCGCCTGAGCCTGCAGGGTGGCCCGCAAGGCGGGCACGGCCATCCCACGTCCGGCTCGCCCGGTCAGCGCCAGGTCTGCACCGGGCCCCGGATCGCAGCTGCGCAGACCGGGGCGCGACGCGAAGCGCTCGGCCTCGGACCGGGCCCCTGGCATGGCGCGGGCCCACTCGGCGAGCGCACGGCTCATCTCCGAGTCGTCGCGGCGCGTGGCGCCGGCGAACACGGCCCGCACACAGGTGGTGCCCCCGTCGTCGGTCACCACGTACCGGTCGCCGGCCCAGCCGTCGACAGCGGCCAAGGCCAGCGAGGGGTCGATGCGTTCGACCAGCAGCAGGTACCAGGTCACCACGCCCAGCGTTCCGTCCTCGACGTCGTCCTCGTCGCCCCGCTCGGCGCCGGGCTCGACCTCGAGCGGCTCGGCCGCGTCGGAACCGGCGATGAGGCGCTCGACGTAGCCAGCGGGGTCGAACAGCTCCACCTCGCTGGCGGGCGGGGAGCCGTAGGCCTGGTTCACGAGCCTCCAGCCGCCGACGCCGAGCAGTGCAGCCACCAACGGTGTGCCCAGGTCGTAGGGCGCGGAGAAGATCGCCGTGACCACGTCCGGTACCTCGTCGAGCTGCTGGTCGGCGCTCGAGGACACCTGGGCCGTCTCTTGCAGGTAGCGATCGCGCTCGGGGTCGTCGAGCCCGTCGATGTACTCGTCCTCGAGCGCGATCGCGTCGCCTTCGGCCAGGGCCCTCAGGCCCGTGGCTGCACCCTCGTCGTCTATGTCCGCGTCGATGCGACCCAGGTCGAGGGCCTGGTCGGCGAGGGCGTGGGTCAGCTCGTGGACGAGGGTGACCCGCAGGGCGGGCGTGAGCTGCGACCCGCGGGCCCGGATACGGCGTTCCAGCGGGTCGTAGAAGGCCAGCGTGCCGTCGTCGGCCACCTTGTTGAGAGCCCCGGAGAGGTCGACGTCGCCCTGCACCAACCCGAGCGCCCGCTGCACGCGCCCCGCTCGCTCGAGATCGACCCGACGCTCGTGTGTGTCCTCCTCGCGAACCAGGTCCGAGTAGGCGTTCGCTTCGAGGAAGTCCACCGCGACCGGGTGGTCGAAGCGCAGCCCGCGATGGTCCTCGACGAAAGCGACGAGGGGTGCCACCCGCGGGTCCCAACGATCTGGGTGCGCGGACCCACCGCCTCCGGTGGACACCGCCCAGGTGGCGCCGCCCAGCGCCAGTCCGGCCAACGCCAGGCGCATCGCACGGGTCCTCGGGGATCTCACGGGCCGTGACCTGCGGGCAGCACGGACTCTGCCAGCAGCTCGGGACCGGCCGGAGGCGTCGGGCCCTGGCGCATCCTCAGGTGAGCGACGACGGCCACCACCGCGGTGACCAGGTTCCCGACCAGGAACCCTGTCGCAGCTCCGTCGAGCCCCCGGTCTGGCACCAGGACGGCGGTGAGGCCCAGGATGCTCGCCGACAGCGCCACCGTGATGGCCACGGTGGCCGCGCTCTGGTGGCGGACCCGTGCCTCAGTTAGGTAGACGGACGTGACCGCCCACGGCACGGCGGCCACGACCAGGGCGGGCAGGATGCGGGCCGCCTCGGCGTAGTCCTCGCCGTAGGCGGTGGTGATCAGGCCCTTGCCGGCGGTTGCCACCACCGCGCCGGCCGCCATGAGCGAACCCGCGGCCACCACCGCCAGGCGGACCTGGGCGCGCACGTGCGCCCCGTCGCGCCCGCCCTCGGCGAGCAGCGCCTGGCCGATGGCCGTGGGTACGAAGCACGCCAGGTTCGCCACCCCCCAAGCCACGTAGAAGCTGGCGTTGGTGTCGGCGTCGACGTCGAGCAGCACGATGACGGGCACGACGAACGAGGGCGCCTGGTAGGTGACAGTCGACAGCCAGTTCACAGCCGAGTAGCGCACCATCGCCGAGGTGGACGCCGGTCGTGGAGCGAAGCTGTGCCGCCCACCGAGCAGGCGCGGGCCCCAAAGGGCCGCCACCAGCCCGCTCACCGCACCCGGGGCGGCCACCGCCACCAGCAGCCAGACCGCGCGGGTGCCGCCCCCGTAGGCGAGCAGCGGGAAGCGAGCGAGGGCGGCCAGGGCCGACCGGGCCACGACGAGGCCCCAACGACGCTGTGTCATGAACCGCACGTCGACGAGCAGGGACAGCGCCGTGCCCACCGCCAGGGCGGCGAACAGGGCAGGACCGGTCGCGCCGTGCCAGTCGCGCAGCTCATCGGCGGCCGCAGGTGCGGCCAGCTCGAGGTAGGCGATGCCCACCACCACAGCGGCAGCCGCGGTGGCCACGCACGCCCAGCTGAAGTACACCTCGTCGTCGCGCTCGGATCCCGATGCGTACCGGGCGAGCGCCACCAGCAGGCCCAGTCCGGCGATGAAGGCCACGAACTGCAGCGAGGTGAACAGCGCCGTCGCGTGGCCGACCTCGGTCTGCGAGTCGCGACGGGCGGCCAACAACCAGAACAGCGCCCCGGACACCGCGTTGACCGCCACGGTGAGAACGAGCAGGGCCGAGCCCGTCACCAGGTGCCGGTGCCGCACCAACCGGGCGCGCACAGCGCCGGCCGGACCGCCCCGGGCCGCCACGGAAGGCGCGGGTGACTGGGACACCGTCGGATCGTAGGTCTGCCCGGCTGGGACCGAACGGTCCCCGCCACCACAGGCCGGCCCGAGCCCCAGACGGCCGACGCGCCGCGAAGGCGAAGTTGCCCGGCGGGAGCGGGCCGGTCGATCCTGTGCCGGTGCCCGCGCCGACGGACCTGCCGACCTACCCCGGTGCCCGATCCCCCGACCGCCGTCGCGACGTGGACAGCGCGGGACTGCGCATCGCCGTGCACGAGTGGGGCGACGTGGAGGCGCCGCCGCTGCTGTTGACCCACGGCGGCTTCGACTTCGGACGGACCTTCGACCGCTTCGCCCCGCTGCTGGCCGACGCCGGTTGGAGGGTCGTCGCCTGGGACCACCGTGGCCACGGCGACTCGGAACACGCCGCGCTCTACAGCTGGGACGCCGACCTGCGAGACATGGTGGCGGTTATCGACTCGGTGACCGACGGCGCGCTCCCGGTGATCGGCCACTCCAAGGGCGGTTCGTTGTCGCTGCAGCTCGCCGACGCCATGCCCCACCGGGTGACCAGCCTGGTCAACATCGACGGCCTCCCGTCGGGGCGCACCACCCCAGACGTGGCCGACCACGAGCGAACCAAGCTGCTCGCGGCCGAGCTGGACGGCTGGCTCGACTTCCGCCGGCGGCTGGTCGGCAACCGACGCAAGCCCGGCACCCTCGAAGAGCTCGCCGAGCGCCGGGCCCGGATGAACCCGCGGCTCGAGCGTGACTGGCTGCGTTACCTGGTCACCGTCGGCGCCCGCCACGATCCTGACGGGTGGCGTTGGAAGATCGATCCCTGCATGCGCTTCGGCGGGTTCGGGCCCTGGCGCCCGGAGTGGTCGATGATGCGCCTGCCGGATCTGGGCATCCCCGTGCTTGCCATCATGGCCACCGAGGCGGAGGCCATGAGCTGGGGAACCCGCCCCCGAGACGTCGAGCAGTTCCTGCCGCCGGGCGGCAGGCTCGAGTGCGTCGCCGACTCGGGCCACTTCGTTCACATCGAGCACCCCGAGACAGTGGCCGCCCTGGCCCTCGAACACGTGGGGAGGCCCCGATGAGCGAGCCTGCCCTGTTGCACCACGGAAAGGTCGACCTCGCACTGCACGAGTTGCGTGGCGGAGATGGACCCCTGCTGGTGCACCTCCACGGGCTGGGCGAGAGCTCCCCCGGCCTCGGTGCCCGACCACCTCGCGCCGTGGCCCGGCCCGATCGTGGCACTGGACCTCACCGGGCACGGCCGTTCGGGTTGCCCCGACAGCGGCGGCTACACGTGCGAGGTCCTCATGGGCGACGTGGACCTGGCGCTGGCCCAGACCGGCCCGGCCACCGTGTTCGGCCGTGGCCTGGGTGCCTACGTGGCCTTGTTGATCGCCGGTGGCCGGCCCGCCCTGGTGCGCGGCGCCATCCTGACCGACGGGCCCGGCCTGGCCGGGGGCGGCCCGGCGCCGCTGGCCCCCTACATAGTGACGGTGGTGCCCGCCCCCCCGCCGGGGGGCACTCCGGACCCTTGGGCGCTGGCCGAGCTCGCACGCGATGTGCGCCCGCCCGACTACGCCGCGACCTTCGCCCGTTCGGCGGCGACGCGCTCCGAGTTGGAGATCGCAGTGGCGGTGTGCGGCCACAACAGGCCCGACTGGCTGGTCGCGGTGCTCAACGAGCCAGGGGTCATCGAGTGCGGCCTGGCGGAGGCGATCGAGCTGTTCGGCTCCGCGGGGGCATGAGCTCTCAGCGCTGGCGGTGACCCACGTATCGGGCCAGCTCGACCAACGCCTCGGCCGCACCGCCGCCGAGATCTGCACTGGTCACGGCAACGATGGCCTCGGCGGTCAATGCTTCGATGCGTTGCTCCACCGCCGCCACCGCCCCTGTGTCGACGAGCACCTGCTGGATGCCCAACACGGCGACCGAGTCGAGGCGGGCATCGCCCACGGCCTCCAGCACGCTGGACTGGAGGGGGTCGGCTGCTGCCGCCGCAGCGGCCAGCAGGGGTGTCGGCTTGCCCTCGCGCAGGTCGTCGCCAACCGGCTTGCCCGTGGCGGTGGCGTCGCCGAAGGCGCCCAGCAGGTCGTCGCGCAGCTGGAACGCCTCGCCCAACGGGTCGCCGAAGGCTGACAGGACCGAGGTGAGCTCGGACCCTCCCCCGGCCAGGGCCGCGCCGACGTGCAGGGGCCGCTCGATGGTGTACTTGCCCGACTTGTATCGGGAGATCCTGCGGGCGACGACGGCGTCGGTGCTGCCCGAGGCGGTGGCAAGCACGTCGAGGAGCTGGCCGGCATTGAGCTCCAGGCGCAGCTCGTTCCAGATGGCGCGCACCTCGGGCCGGTCGGAGGGAAGCAGCAGGTCGGCATAGACGTGGGCGAGATCGCCGACCAGCGTGGCCACGCCCTCCCCGAAGCGGCGGCCCTCGCCCCGCCAGTGCTCGTTGCGGTGCCGGTCCTCGAACTCGAGGTGAGCGGTCCGCGCGCCTCGCCTGCGGTCGGATCCGTCCATCACGTCGTCGTGGAGGAGCGCGAACGCCTGGAGCATCTCGAACGCCGCGCCGGCATCGACGACCTCGGGATCCTCGGGGTCGCCTCCGGCGGCGACGAAGCCCCAATAGCAGAAGGCCGGCCGGAGCCGCTTGCCGCCGGCCATCACCAGGCGTCGCAGCGCGTCCCAGGGCTCGACGAGCTCGCCCGACAGCGAGGCCCAACGGTCGGTCTCGGCGTCGAGCAGGCCCGACAGGCGGGCCTCGACCCGGGCGGCGACGCCGAGCAGGCTGTCCGGTTCACGAACCCGCACAGGTGTCGGCACCGGGCGAGCGTAGCCAGAGGCGGATTCGGAGCCGCCGCGCCGAAGGTCAGTCGCGCGGCTCGGAGTCGAGCTCGGCGACGACGGCCTCGATCCGTGACCGCGCCGACGCGACCCGGTCACGGCACAAGCGCAGCAGGGCGGCGCCCCGCTCCACCTTTGCTGCCAGCACGTCGACGTCGATGCCGTCGCCCTCCAACTCCTCGAGGATCTCCTCGAGCTCGGCCAGTGCCTCGGCGTAGCCGGTCGGCACTGCCGGCTCTCGGGCGTCCGGGTCAGGCATCGGTCCCACCTGCTGGCGGAGGGCCAGCGCCGTCGGCGACGAGCGAGCGCAGCGTGCCGCCGGCCAGGGTCGTGGTGAGCTCGTCGCCGGGTACGAGCGCGGCCGGTTCGCGCACGACACGGCCTTGCCGGTCACGCGTGATCGACCAGCCCCGCGCCAGCGCCCGGCGCGGATGCATGGCGGCGAGGCGAGCCTCGTGGGCACGCAGGTCACGAGAAGTCGCTGCCAGCGCTCGCTGCGCGCGTTGGCCGAACCGGGTCGCGGCGCTCACCTCGCGCGACGTGGCGGTCGACAGCGACCGGCGCGATGCCCCCAGCAGGCCGGCGCCAGCCCTGAACGCTCGTTCGTCGAGGCTGTCGAGGCGGGCCGCGCTGCGCACGGTGAGTCGCTCGGATGACAGCGCCAGGACGCTGTCGGCGGTGTCGAGGCGGCGCCGGACGCCGGCGGCGAGGGCGGCCGCGGTCACCCGGGACCGCTCGTCGTGGTCGGCGAGTCGGGCACGGGCGCGCGTCGTGGCGGTCGACCAGCGGCGGTCCAGCGTGGCCAGGCGCTCACGAACCACTGCCACGAGGGCCGCGGCGGCCGCTGTGGGGGTCTTGGCGCTGGTGTGGGCGACCTCGTCGGCGACGCTGCGGTCGATCTCGTGGCCGATCCCGACCACAACCGGGTGCGGGCAGGCGGCGATGGCACGGGCGACCGCCTCGCTGTCGAACGCCGCGAGGTCGGTCCGAGCTCCGCCGCCGCGGACGATCACCACCACGTCGACACGCCGGCGCCCGAGGGTCTCGATCGCCGTGGCGAGCGAGGAGGGCGACGTCGGCCCCTGGACGCGGGCATCGACCGACACGACCTCGAAGGCGATGCCCGAGCGCGACAGCTCGGCGAGCACGTCTGCCTCGGCGGCGCTGCCCCGGCTCGTGACGAGCCCCACCACGAGCGGCAGGGCGGGCATGGGCCTTGACCGGTTCGCAGCCAGGAGCCCCTCGGCGCCGAGCCGGGCGAGCACGCCAGCGCGCTCGAGGGCCAGCCGGCCCAGGGTGTGGGCCGGATCGATCGCGGTCATCCCGAGTTGGACCTGGCCACGGGGCGCGAACCAGGCGATGCGGCCCCGCACCCGCACCTCGGTGCCGTCGGTCATGCGCACCGCCCCGCCGGCGGCGGTCAGGGTGCGGTTCACGGCCGGCTTGTGGCGGGCAGCCAGCATCACCGCCAACGAGGCACGCGATCCGTCGAGCCGATCCTCCACGAGCGTGAAGTACACGTGGCCCGAGCGCGCCCGGGTCAGGTCGTGGATCTCGCCCCGGACCCATACCTCGTCGGGCATGGCCCGGCGCAGCAGGTGGTCGAGCGCGTCGCCCAGCTCGCCCACCGACCAGGTCGGCTCGGGCAGCCGCCCCACGTCAGGGTCCTCCCACAGCACGGCTGGAGCCTACGCAGCCAGGTCGGGGCCGATCGCGGCGTAGCTTTGGAGGGCGCCGCACCCCGCCGCACCCACGCCACCGCAGACGACCGGAGCGACCATGAGCGAACCTGAACTGGCCACCCGGGCCGGCAACGGCACTGAGCCGCCACCGGGGTCCTGGCTGCCCGACGAGCCCGAGCGGGGCGTGACCTCGATAGCTCAGGACGTGGTGGCCAGGATCGCCGCCCTCGCCGCCCACGAGGTCGAAGGCGTGGCCCGCCTCGGGGGCGAGGTGCCCGAGGCGATGGCGGCCACGGTGGGGCGGATCGCCGCCCGGACCGGGCCCGAAGGGGTCGGGGTGGAGGTCGGCACCCGCCAGGTGGCCTGTGACCTGGCCGTCACCGTGCGTTACCCGAGCCCGATCCGCCAGGTGACCGAGGCAGTGCGTGAGAACGTCATCGACCGGATCGAGGCGATGACGGGACTCGAGGTCGTCGAGGTGAACATCGCCGTGATCGACCTGGCCTTCGACGGCGGGCCGCAGGGCGCCCGAGTCGTCTAGGGCGAACGGCTCGCCGTCCAGGGCCCGCCGTGCCGTCCTGTGCACCGGGATCGCTCAGGCGGCGCCGCGCCCTGGTGGCCCGGGCAGGGGTCGTGGCCGCCGGCGTGGTCGTCGCGATCGAGGCCACCCTGGTCGGGGCCGATCGTGCAGCGTGGCTGGTGCCGCGCGACCGCTGGGCTCGCGGGCTCGCCGGGCTGGAGTGGTCCTCGCCGCGCCTGGTCGCGGTCGGGGTGGCGCTGTGCGTTGCCGGCCTCGCCCTGCTGGCCAGGGCGCGCGGCCCCCTCGGCGACCTCGCCGGGCGCCACAGCGGTACCGACGAGGTCGTGATGCGCTTCGCCCGCTCGGGCGTCGAGGAGCACCTCGTCTCGAGGCTGCTGGCCGATCCCGACGTGGTCGACGCAGCGGTCCGGGTCGGCGCCCTGCGCACCGTCGCGGTGGTGCAGGCTCGGCCGGGAGAGAGCGACCACGCCGGACTGGGCGCTCGGCTGGGCCATGACCTCGTGCGCGCGGCCCATGGCCTCGGGGTCCAACTCCCCCCGTTGCGGCTACGTGTGCGCGCCGCTGGCGGCGAGCCCGGCGGCCCAGCGGACCGCCCCGTGCGCCCGCCTGCATGGCCGCGAGCCGAATGGCGCAGAGCCGTGGCAGCGGCACTGACGCTCGGGGCGGGTGCGAGGGTGCTGGCGGGCGCGGCGGGGCTGGCCGGCACCGAGCCCGGGGCTCGCTACCGCGACCTTGCCTCGACGACGGGCGCGCACCCGGCGTGGTGGGCGGCAGCAGTGGTGACCGCGGCGTTCGTCGTCGTATCGGCGGCCTGGCCCGTGCGACGCGCCCGGAACCCACCGGCTCCGTGCCCCGCACTGGTCTCGGAGCGGCCCACGCCGACGTCGCGCGGAACCACCGTCTGGGCTCCGCCGGCCGTCGAGACCGCCTGGGCGGTCGAGGTCGGGGATCTGGACGGGGTGCGTCCCGGCGGGTGCGCCGTCGAGTCCTGGGGCCAGGTCCCGGCGCTGCGGGCCAGCGTCGGTGTCACCGATCCCGACGCCCTCGACGGCCTCGCCGCGATCCTGCCGGGCACCGCGATCCGCCTGGCCGGCCTGGTGGGGGTCCCACGGCTGTCCCTCTACGTCCGCGTGGAGATGCGACGGCGCTCGGGCACCCTGCCCAGGGCCGACGACGGCAGCCGCCGATAGCCTGCGCCGGGGGTACATCGATGGGAAGTGCAGCTGACCATGACGGGGGATCGGCCCACGGCCACCCCGGCCCGCCTCGGAGCCCGGCGGCGGGGGTCGACGCCATCGAGCTGGCTCCCGGCGTGGTCCAGCTCGACACCCGCCTGGGCGGTTGGGCCCGGGTGACCGCCGGCTTCCTGGTCGACGGCGACGCCCCGGTGCTGGTCGAGACGGGCAGCCAGAGCTCGGTGCCGGTCCTGCTCGAGGCGCTGGCGGGGCTGGGGATCGGGCCCCACGACCTGGCCGGGGTCGCCGTGACCCACATCCACCTCGACCACGCCGGCGGGATCGGCGACGTCGCCGGAGCGTTCCCCGACGCGACCATCTACGTCCACCCCAGAGGAGCGCGCCACCTCGTGGACCCGACCCGTCTGGTCGACAGCGCGGCGATGGTCTACGGCGGCCTGCTCGACAGCCTCTACGGCCGGATGACCCCCACCGATGCCGGTCGGGTCGTGGCCCTCGAGGACGGCGACGAGATCGTCGTCTCGCCGGGACGGGTGCTGACCACGGTCGACTCGCCGGGCCACGCCAAGCACCACCTCGCACTGCACGACTCGGGCTCGGGCCTGCTCTTCGCCGGCGATGCCGTCGGGGTGCGACTGCCCGACGTCGGCGTGCTGCGCCCGGCGACACCGCCACCGGACTTCGATCTCGACGCCGCGCTGGCGTCGCTGGCGCGCATCGGCGCCCGGCACCCCACCGGCATCGCGCTGGCCCACTTCGGGCTGGTGCCCGATCCCGCCGAGATCCTCGACGAGGCCGCAGAGACCCTGGTCCGCTGGAGCGAGGTCGCGGTGGCGGCGTGGCGCGAGGGTCGGGACCTCGCCGAGGCGCTCGACGCCGCCTTCGCGCCGGACCCGGCGTCTGCACCGGCCGAGGCGCTCGAGATCCTCGAGACCCTCAACGGGATCCACTCCAACGCCGCTGGCCTGCGCCGCTGGCTGGACCAGCGCCCACCGCCCCGAGACGGCGAGCAGAGCAGGCGGTAGCTTTCGACCATGCCTGAAGCAGTCATAGTCGCCACCGCACGCACGCCCATCGGACGCGCCAACAAGGGGAGCCTCGTGGAGTGCCGCCCCGACGATCTGAGCGCCCTCATCGTGCGAGCCGCCCTCGACCAGGTCCCCGAGCTGGACCCCGCCTCGATCGACGATCTGATCCTGGGCTGTGGCCAGCCGGGAGGCGAGTCGGGCTTCAACGTCGCTCGGGTCGCGGCGATCCTCGCCGGGCTCGACGACGTGCCCGGTGTGACGGTGAACCGCTACTGCTCGTCCTCGCTGCAAGCGATCCGCATGGCCGCCCACGCCATCCGCGCCGGCGAGGGAGACGCCTTCGTGTGCGCCGGGGTCGAGACCGTGAGCCGCTACGCCTACGGCGCCTCCGACACCGGCGCCCACAACCCGGCCTTCGCCGACGCGGAGGCCCGCACAGCGCAACGCAGCCAGGGAGCGGGCTCGTGGGAGCCCCCGGTCGGGCTGCCCGACATCTACATCGCCATGGGTCAGACGGCCGAGAACGTCCGGCTGGCCGAGAACGTCGGGCGAGCGGAGATGGACGAGTTCGCGGCCCGTTCCCAGCAGCTCGCCGTGGAGGCCCAGCAGCGCGGCTTCTTCGAGCGTGAGATCACGCCGGTGACCACCCCCAGCGGCACGGTGGTCAGCGTCGACGACGGCCCCCGGCCGGGAACCACAGTGGAGAAGCTGGCCGAGCTCAAGCCGGTCTTCCGGCCCGACGGCGAGGTGACCGCAGGAAACGCCTGCCCGCTCAACGACGGCGCCGCAGCCGTGGTGGTCATGAGCGACACCAAGGCCGCGGCTGCGGGGATCACCCCTTTGGCCCGCGTGGTGTCCACCGGGGTGACCGGCCTCAACCCGGAGATGATGGGCATGGGCCCGGTAGAGGCATGCCGCCAGGCCCTTGGTCGGGCCGGGCTCACGATCGACGACATCGACCTGGTGGAGATCAACGAGGCGTTCGCAGCCCAGGTCATCCCGTCGGCCAAGCACCTCGGGATCAGCTGGGACAAGCTCAACGTGAACGGCGGGGCGATCGCCCTGGGCCACCCGTTCGGCATGACCGGCGCTCGGATCATGACCACCCTGTTGAACGGTCTCGAGGACCGCGACAAGCGCTACGGCCTCGAGTCGATGTGCGTCGGCGGCGGCCAGGGGATGGCCATGATCGTCGAGCGCCTGTAGGCCCCACGGCCTTTGCGGCAGGGCGCTCGTTCCAGATTCCCGGAGTCGGTTGGTTTGATCTCGCCGAGCCCGGGTACCCGTGATGGAGTCGCTGCGACCCCGGGGTTCCCGCCCGCCCCCCGGGGTCGCAGCGCGGTCGAGGTGGTGGATCCCTTCGACCCACGACTCAGCGACTTCTCGGATCTGCGCGCGCCGGTCCGCCGGGCCGCCTGGGAGCGCCGGCGCGGCGTGTGCACGCTGGAGGGCTTGCACGCGCTCGAGGCCCTGCTGGCCGGGGGGCGGATGCCAATCGCGGTCCTCGCCGAGCGGCGCTGGCTCGAGCGCCTGCCGCCACTGGACGCTCCCGTGCTGGTGGCGTCCAAGTCCTTGATGGCGCAGGTGACCGGGTTCGCCTTCCACAGGGGCCTGCTGGCGGTGGCCGAGCGGCCGGCGCCGGTGCCCGTCGAGGAGCTGGCGCGCCGGGCTGGGCGGATACTGGCGGTCGAGGGCGTCAACGACGCGGAGAACCTGGGAGCGCTGTACCGCAACGCTGCCGCCTTCGGCGTGGAAGCGGTGTTGTTGGACCCCACGGTGACGGACCCGCTGGCCCGCCGCGTGGTGAGGGTGTCGTCGGGTCACGCTCTGCGCCTACCCACCGCACGCGCCACCTCCTGGCCGGGAGACCTGGCGGTGCTCGCAGCGTCGGGCATCGACGTGTGGGCCCTCACGACCGACGCCGACGCCGTGCCCGTCGCCGAGCTCGCCGCCGCACGCCCGTCGCGCTGGGCGTTGCTGGTGGGCGCCGAGGGGCCGGGGCTGTCCCGCCGGACGACGGAGCGGGTCAAGGGCCGGGTGCGGGTGCCGATGACCCCGGGGGTCGACTCGCTGAACGTGGCCACCGCGGTGGCGATCGCCATGCAGCGTCTGAGTGAACCCTGACCGCACGCAGACCAGCGGAGCGGCAACGGGGTTGCCCCGCAGACGGGCAATGGGCACGATGGTTGGCAATGCCAACGACAACGATCGCCGACTTCGTGCGGTCCCTGCTCGGACCGGGCCTGCCGGTCGGCCTCGAGGCCTACGACGGCAGCCGCATCGAGGTTCCCGGTGCCCCGGCTCGCATCGTCGTGCGCTCCCCCGACGCCGTCCACCGCATCCTCACCGCTCCCGGCGAGCTGGGGTTCTCGCGCGCATACGTGGCGGGCGACCTCGACCTCGAGGGTGACGTCTTCTCGGTCCTGGGCCTCGCGGAGCGCACCCCGGACCTGCACCTGCGCCCGTCCCACCTGGTCGATCTCGTCCGCCTCGCCCGGCAGGCGGGGTTCCGGCACCTTCCGCCACCCGCCGAGGAAGCCCACCTGCACGGGCGCCGCCACTCGCGAGGGCGCGACGCCGCCGCCGTAGCCCACCACTACGACGTCTCGAACCGGTTCTACGAGACGATCCTGGGCCCCTCGATGACCTACTCGTGTGCGGTGTTCGAGCGGCCCGAGACGACCCTGGAGGACGCACAGGCGGCCAAGTACGAGCTCATCTGCCGCAAGCTCTGGCTACGTCCCGGGATGCGGCTGCTCGACGTCGGGTGCGGCTGGGGTGGCATGGTCATGCACGCCGCTCGTCACCACGGCGTGCAGGCCGTAGGCGTCACCGTGTCGGCCGCGCAGGCCGACTACGCCCGGCGAGCCGTCGCCGAGGCAGGCCTGGGCAGCCAGGTGGAGATCCGCTTGGCCGACTACCGCGACGTGACCGACGGGCCCTACGACGCCATCAGCTCGATCGGCATGTTCGAACACGTCGGGGCATCCCGCCTCGGGGAGTACCTCGACCGGCTCCACAGCCTGCTGGCGCCGAGTGGCCGGCTGCTCAACCACGGCATCACCCGGCCCGGCGGCGGCCGGCCACGGCTGGGGCGCAGGGGCTTCGTCGACCGGTACGTGTTCCCCGACGGGGAGCTGCATGAGGTGGGAACCGTGATCAGCGCCATCCACCGGGCCGGGCTCGAGGTACGCCACGCCGAGAACCTGCGGGAGCACTACGGGCGCACCCTGCGGCACTGGGTCGCCAACCTGGAGCGGAACTGGGACCTCGCGGTGAGCGAGGCGGGTGCCGGGCGGGCGCGGGTGTGGCGCCTCTACATGGCCGGTTCGGCACTGGGATTCGAGGAGGGCCGGATCCAGATCCACCAGGTTCTGGCCACCCGCTCGGACGGAGGTCGCAGCGGCCTACCTCTGCGACCGCACCTGGAGGACCGGCCGCTGGCGGACCGAGGCCTCGCCACGCAGGGCCCCCAGGACAGGCGAAGTTCCCTATCCGAGCCGCGCTTGGGCTAGGGGTTGGGTACCAACCGCACGGGATCGCCCTTGACCTCCGCCGCCCAGGTCGTGCGATCCGTAGGTGAAATGTTGGTCGTGTACTCGACCTTCCACCACGTGGCCCCCCCGTAGGCTGACGAGATGTCGGCGGGCAGGTCGATCGTGAGAGTTATCGAGCGGTCGCTGTACTTCCATCTGGACAACCGCCGGGACCCTGGCTGGGGGTTGAACACGCACCGATCGGCCGAGCCGTCACCATTCGTATCGACGTCCGGGCCCGAACAGCTCGCAGTCATGCCCACGAGATCTAGGACATTCGAGCTGGCACCGCTGCAGCCGCCGGTCGGTGCAGTGGCTCCGCCGGCGCAGTCGACGGACCACCGGAACGTGGCATAGCCCCCGTCGGGCGACTTGATCCGGATCGACTGGGCGCCCTCACCGGGATCGAACAGAGTGACCTCGAGCTTCCTGCCGTTGTACTCGGGACCGACCTCGGCCAGGAAGAACTCCGCCTTCGAGCCCGTGAGCGAGGCGAACACGCCCATGTCGCCGAGGGCGTACACCTGCGGGCACGAGGCGTCGTAGATGCTGGCCTCCACCGGATCGGACGAGCACGCCCAGAAGCGACCCGAGAGGTTGCGGGCGGTCACGCTGGCCCGCAACCCGAAGCCGTTGGACATCGTCCCCTGATTGGTGTTGCGGCCAGCATCGACCTGGATGAAGTACGTGGCTCCTCCTGGCGGGGGTGTCACGTTCGCTATCGTCGTCCAAGCGTTGCAGCCGGTCGTCCCCGGCGAGAAGGTCCGCGGCTGTACGGGGTTCCCGACCAGCGTGCCGCCGAGCGGATCGGTGGACCCCGTCCGCACGGTGAAATCGGTTCGCATCCCGTCGGTGGACGAGTTGTTCGGGTCTCCCGGCCGGGACCTGTTGCACACGGCGGGATCGAAGGCCTGGATCTGCACAGCACCAAGGGCCCCGGCTGGGACGCTGACGGCGAACAGGTAGCCGTACGACCGGTAATCCGGGTTGACCGTGGTCGTCCCTGCCTCACAGGAGGCCCAGGCGCCGGAGTCGCTCAGCGCACGCGGGTTCGTTGCGTTCTGATAGTTCGCATCGGTCAAAGTGTTGAAACGGTCACCGTTCTCCTTGGAGCTGCACTCACCGGAGATCGCCAACCAGTAGTTCTCCCTCAGGCCGGCCGACTGGGCGACACTGCGGCCGACGAGCTGTCTCATGTCACCGCCGCTGGAAGACCCCAGGAGGTCGCCCGTGCCCAGAAAATTCCGCGGGCTGCCCAGCGAGACCGCGCGCACGAAGCGAGCGGTCGCCGTGCGCGCCACTCGGCTCGGGCCAGCGAACAGCGAGGCGAAGTACTGCGGCACGTCCGGGTCGGTGATCCGAACCTGGATCTCCTCGGCGCCAAGCTGGACGACCGACACGGTCACGCCGTCCACCCCCTCGGCATAGCCGTTGCGCGCCGCGACCTGCAGCGCTTCGGCGCGTGCGGCCGGGAGCCCCTTCGGCAGCACGGCCACCCCGGCGAGCGCGGCCGCATCGGCCGCACGCTGGATCTTGGCAGCCTCGGTGTAGCGGCTTCCGATGTCGATCGCGACCGCAGCCGCGGCCATCAGCACGACCAGCACCAGGGCCAGGAACACCAGGATGAAACCGTCCTCGCCTAGGCCGCGAGGCCGGTGGATCCTGCGGTGGATCAGCATCCGGGCAACCCGAAGGCACAGGGCTCGAGCGAGTACACAGCTCGACGATCGATGGTGAGCCCTCCGGCCGGGATCGCCCCCGCCACACCCGAGTAGCGCACGCGGGCGAGCACCCCCACGTAGTCGGGCGCGGGGCGCGATCCCGATTGCGCGTGGAGGGACACCAGAACCGATCCGGCGACGGGGCCGCGCACGACCCGAAGTCTCCCGACGGGCGCGCCAGGTCCGAGGCAACGTAACGGTTGCACAGCCCCGCCACCGACGCTGTTCGACAGTCGGCGGGAACCGCTCCGTCCGCTGTCGTGGAGCGGTAGACGACCACGTAGTCCAGGGTCAGGTTTCGCGCCCCCGACAGCGTGGTCCTCAGGGCCTGTAGGCCCTCGAAGTCCGCGAGCGGCTCGTCGGCCAGATTCGCCGCTGATCGTCCCGACTGTTGCACCGCTCGCTCCACGATCGTGGTCTGGCGCCACGCGTAGCCGTACTCCACGATCCCGACGAGTACGAGCGCCAGAAAGGACATCGCGATGGCCCCTTCGACCACCACTGCCCCCCTGTCACCACGGGAGCGCCTCATCCCGTGAGTGCTCCCACTTCGATGCGGCTCACCGAGGCGTCCTCGATCGTGAGCTTGCTACCGAACAACCCCGTCACGTAGGGCCGTTCGAGGCGGATCCAGACACCCACGAACTCGATCGCGGCAACCGTCGGACCGTCCTTCCTGGTCGACGAGGGCCACGAACATGACACCGGGCTCCCAGGACACGCGAAGTAGCCGGCGTCCCCCGATTCGACGGCGAGGATCGCGGCCTCCGGGTCGTTGTACACATTGCAGGATCCCGTCACCGGCGTACCTGCCTTGCAGGCGCTCGGCACCTGGTCGCTGGGCTGCGTGCCGCCAGCGCCGGTGGGGTTCGAGCCTTTGAACACCACGATCCGCTCGATGTGATCGGCCGGTATTGCCCCTGTGGCGGCGCGGATCGCTCGTATCACCTGGTAGTCGGGGCTCGAGCCGTCAGCGGAGTTCTGAGGGCCCATGAGCCCGCCGGTGCGAGCCCCGTCGCCGACCGCGTCGGAGATGATCTGGTAGTCCCGGATCAAGTACCCGCCCTCGATGACGGCGAAGAGCATCACGAAGAAGACGGGGGCGAGCAACGCGGTCTCGACGAGGGCCGCACCGCGTTCGGATCGGTAGTGCCTGCTCAAGGCACCGAGGAGGTCGTGCTGGCCGGGAGAGTGGTGACGGTGGTGGCCGTGATCGTCGAGGCCGTGGTGGTCGTGATAGGGCGCTTCTGGCACGACACCGGCGGCGGTCGGTCCGAGATGCAGTCGAACTCGTTCGTGACCTCCGCCCTGGACTGGTCCTCCAAGCTGGCGAGTACGACGAGGAGGCCCACGACCAGCGCGACCAGGACGAGCGCGTACTCGACCAGCGTCGCTCCGGGGTCGCTCCGGGGGGAGTCCCCGCCCCGTTCGCCGGCGGCAGGAGGCCGATCGGCTGTCCGTTCCGTCAAGCTAGGCTCCGTCGCAGATTTGGGGCTGATCCCGGAGGACTCGCGTCCGAGCCGGCTGGGCTCAGGGAGGTGTATCGACAAAGGTACGTATGGCGTTAGGGGTTAGTCACCAAAAAGGACTCGAAATGAGTCGATCGGCCTATCCGATTACTGCGCGTATCGGTTCAAACATCTGGATGCGCCTGACGGCACGTCGGCCTTCCGGCTATCGCGGCGGCGGAGGAGCGGATGGGATCCCCTCGTGGCCAACGACTCGGACGTGAGCTTCGAGGGCCTGCTCGCTCAGGCCAAGCGGGGCGTGGTATCGGCAAGCGAGACGATCTATCGGCGATACTCGCCCCGAGTGGCCGCCTACTTGCGCTCGCAGCAAGCCGAAGACGTCGTGGGATTGACCAACGACGTCTTCCTCGTTGTGTTCAAGGAGATCGGCACCTTCTCGGGGTCGCGGAGTCAGTTCCGGTCCTGGCTCTTCACGATCGCCCATCGCCGGGTCATCGACGAGCGCCGACGCCGACACCGCCGGATGCGCTGGAGCGAGACCGTGCCGCTCGCCTCGGTGGACCCTGCGGCAGGCGACGTCGAGGAAGACGCCATGACAGAGCTGGCCGACACGGAGGTCAGGCGGATCCTCGCCGGGCTCACCGCTGACCAGCGCGATGTGCTGCTCCTTCGGGTCGTCGCGGACCTGCCGGTGGAGGAGGTCGCACGCGCTCTCGGCAAGGCACCTGGGGCCGTCCGCGGCATCCAGCACCGCGCTCTCGCCACTCTCCGCCGGCAGATGGCTCGAGACTCGGTTCCCCGCCCTGCGAGCTGATCGATACGACATGAGCCGCCCGAAACCCCGCGATAGCCTCGACGAGCCCACGAGTACGGACCTCGCACTCCTGGTGCAAGCGCTTCGCAGGGCGGCCGACCAGGAGCCCGTTCCACCCATGAGCGAGGAACTGGTGCGCCTCCTGCGCGCCCGGCCAGCGGAGGGCCAGCGAGTCGGGCGCGTGAGGCCGCGGCGCCTCGCCGAGCGCGTGACGGTGACGGTGACGGTGACGGTGACGGTGTGCATAGCGCTGGTGTCGACCGGATGGTTGGCCGCCCACGAAGCGCTACCACCAACCGTGCAGCGGGTCGCCGCCGCGGCAGCCAGAGTCGTCGGGGTGGACCTGACTCCGGACGACGAACTCCACCAGCGCGTCGAAGGATCGGGCGCACCGCTCGAAGACAGCGACCGAGGAGCCGCCGGGTCGAACCCCCGTGACCCGTCCGTGGTAGACGAGCCCGACCCCCATGACGCTCGCCCGTCGGATGGTACGAAACCGCCTGCCGGCGGCCCCCCGAGCGAGGTCGGATCGGCCCCACCAGGGCACAGCAACGCACCAGGCCAGACCGGTCAGAGCCCACCAGGGCACAGCAACGCACCAGGCCAGACCGGTCAGAGCCCACCAGGGCACAGCAACGCACCAGGCCAGACCGGTCAGAGCCCACCAGGGCACAGCAACGCACCAGGCCAGACCGGTCAGAGCCCACCAGGGCACAGCAACGCACCAGGTCAGGGAGAGGGCGCCACGACGCCCTGAGGACGCCGCCGGGAGCCTCTTGGGGGGCATACGTTGCCGGCGCGACGGAGGCCGGGCCCTGCGGCCCGGCCTCCGTAGTCGTGGTCCAGGCCCGACAGCGGGCCGACGGTCAGGGGACCTTCGAGGCCACCGCCTCGGCCACCTCGTGCCCGGCCGGGCTGTCGAAGCCGTCCGAAGAGCGCTTCGAGTAGGCGATCGCGCCGATCAGCACCACGGCGGCAGCCACGGCGATGAGCTTGCTGGCCCCGTTGGGGTCGGCGGTGTTGCCGTCGATGTCGGCCAGGTTGATGATCGCCGGCAGGATCAGCAGCGAGACCAGGTTCATCACCTTGATCAGCGGGTTGAGGGCCGGTCCCGCGGTGTCCTTGAAGGGGTCGCCGACGGTGTCGGCGATGACTGCAGCCTTGTGGCTGTCGGAGCCCTTGCCACCCTCGTTGCCGTCCTCGATGTACTTCTTGGCGTTGTCCCAGGCACCACCGGAGTTGCTCAGGTAGTTGGCCATGAGCTGGCCGGTGAGGATCACGGCGGCGAGGAAGGCACCCAGCGCCGTGAAGCCGATGCCGAACCCGACGATCACCGGCGTGAGCACCGCCAGCAGCGCCGGGGTGGTCAGCTCACGCAGCGAGGCCGCGGTGCAGATGTCGATGACCGGGCCGTGGTCGGGCTCCTTCTCGCCGGCCATGATCTTGCCGTCGGCGAACTGGCGGCGGACCTCCTGCACCACCACACCGGCGGTCCGGCTCACGGCGTTGATCGCCAACGCGGAGAACAGGAACGGCACCGCGCCCCCGATGAGCATGCCGATGAAGACCTTGGGATCGGCCACGTTGATGGGCAGCGCGTCGAACACGCCGCGTGAGGTCTCCTGGAGCCGCTCGACGGCATCGCTGCCCAGGATCTCCCTGCCAGCCGTCTCGACGAAGCTGGCGAAGATCGCCACCGAGGCGATCACGGCGGAGCCGATCGCGAAGCCCTTGGTGACGGCCTTGGTGGTGTTGCCCACCGCGTCGAGGCTGACCATGATCCGCTCGGGTTCCCCGTGGAACTCGCCCGACATCTCGGCGATCCCGGCAGCGTTGTCCGAGACCGGCCCAAAGGTGTCCTCGGACACGATCACGCCGGTGGTGGCGAGCATGCCCATTCCGGTCAGGGCCACGAGGTAGAGGGCGAACTGCAGGTTGCCACCGCCCAGGCCCAGCGAGATCCCCAGTGCCACGGCGATGGCCAAGATGGCGTACACCGAGCTCTCCAGGCCGCTCGAGGTGCCGGTCAGGATGGTGGTGGCCGGCCCCGATCGGGTGGACCGGGCGATCTCGTGCACCGGCGCGTAGTGGGTGGCGGTGAAGTACTCGGTGAGGCGGCTGACCCCCTGAGCGAGCACCAGGCCTACGACCACGGCACCGAAGCACCGCAACCCCACGTTGGACAGCTCGGCCTCGCCGGCGCCATTGATGCCGTCTCCCACGTAGAGCAGCGCCAGCAGCCCCACGCCGATCACCGTGATGATCCCAGCGGCGAGGAACCCGCGGTTGATGGGCTTGAGCGCGTCGGTCTCCCCCTCGCGGGCTCGCACCGCGTAGACACCCACGATCGAGGCGACCACGCCGATCGCCCGGGCAGCCAGGGGGAACACCAGGCCAAGAGCGGGGTTGGCGCCGACCGCTTCGAAGGCTGGCACGCCCAAGATGATCGAAGCCACGAGCGTCACCTCGTAGGACTCGAACAGGTCCGACGCCATGCCTGCGCAGTCGCCCACGTTGTCACCCACGTTGTCGGCGATGGTGGCCGGGTTGCGGGGGTCGTCCTCGGGGATCCCAGCCTCCACCTTGCCGACCAGATCTGCGCCGACGTCGGCGGCCTTGGTGAAGATGCCTCCACCAACCCGCAGGAACAGAGCCAGCAGGGAACCACCGAAGCCGAAGCCGACCAGGATCGCCGAGCTGGTGTTCTGGAACAGCACGATGATGATCGTGGCGCCCAGCAGCCCGAGGCCGACGGTGAACATGCCGGCGATGCCCCCGGTGCGAAACGCCACCAGCAGGGCGTCGGGCAGGGAGTTGCGCTTGGCTGCCGCGGCGGTCCGAACGTTGCCCCGGGTCGCCAGGGTCATGCCGATGTAGCCGGTCAGGCCCGACAGGAACCCGCCGGCCACGAACGCGACGGTGCGGAACAGGCCGGATTGGGCGAACGACAGCGCCTCGGATCCGTCGGGCTTGAGGATCTCGGTGGAGGTGATGAACACCACCACGGCGAGAGGCACGATGATCACGCCGATCGTGCGGAACTGGCGCTTCAGGTACGCCCAGGCTCCGTCTTGGATCGCGGTAGCGATCTGGATCATCCGGGGCGTGCCCTGGTCCGCGGCCAGTACGCCGCGCATCAGGCTGAAGCCGACTCCGAGGGCCACCAGTGCGGCCAGCGCGGAGCACGCCAGGATGGCGAACTCCCCGCCCTTGAGGTCGAATACCTGGTAGCCGCCCTCGGCGGCCAAGAGGTTGGTCATACGTTGTTCCTCTGGGTCTCGGGGGCGCCATCGCGCCCTCGGCTGGTGGTGGGGGTCTGGTCCGGCCCGAGCGTGCGCCGGGTGACGAAGATCTGGCGGGCGACGCGCTCACCCAAGGTGCGGTCGGCGCCGCCGACCGAGACCACGAGCGGGCCGTCGAAGGGGTGCTTCTCGCGCACCTCGACCTCGACGCCGGGCACGAGTCCCAGCGTGGCGAGGAAGGCGACCAGCGCCGGATCGGTGGACCCGGACAGGGCGACCTCGGCCACCTCGCCCGGCTCGAGCGCGTAGAGCTCGGGCATGGTGGGCAGCTCATTGCTGTCCACGGCTGGGATCGGGAAGCCGTGGGGGCACGTCGCCGGGCGGTGCAGCGCCACGTACAGTCGCTCGAGCACCTCGTCGGGCAGCTCGTGCTCGAAGGCGACGGCGAGCTCGTCCGCCTCGTTCCAGGCGTAGCCGAGCATGTCGGCGAGGAACCGCTCGACGATGCGGTGGCGCCGGATCGCCACCGCGGCCGCATGGCGGCCCTCGATGGTGAAGGTGACGCCCTGGTAGGGGCGGTGGTCGAGGAAGCCCCGGTCGGCGAGCCGCTTCACGGTCGTGGTGACCGTGCCGGGCGACAGGCCGAGCACGTCGGCGAGGCGACCGGTGTGAGCCTCCGAGCCGTCACGGGTCACCCGATAGATGGCCTTGAGGGTCTCTCGCTCGGACTTGGAGAGGGCCTGGTCCACGACTGGCTTTCGGAGCGTCGAAATCCTGGCTTCGGGGTAGCGCAGGATGGGCCGGGCGAGTCCACCAGACCAGCCGGGTCGGTGCAAAATGATGGCGCGGCGGTGCCTCAGCCCGGCAGGCGCTCAGCCGCGGTTCGCACCAGCGTGCGGTACAGGTCGGCGTAGAGGCCCCCCGCGGCGAGCAGCTCCTCGTGGGTCCCACGCTGCACGATCCGTCCCCGGTCGAGCACCAGGATCTGATCGGCGGCCGTGATCGTCGACAGGCGGTGCGCGATGACGAGGCTGGTACGCCCGGACAGCGCCTCCGCGAGCGCTGCCTGGACTGCCGCCTCGTTGTCGGAGTCGAGGTGGCTCGTGGCCTCGTCGAGGATCACCACGGCGGGGTCCTTGAGCAGCATCCGTGCGATGGCGAGGCGTTGCTTCTCGCCTCCCGACAGCCGGTAGCCCCTCTCGCCCACGATCGTGGCGTACCCCTCGGGCAGGGCGGCGATCACGTCGTGGATCTGAGCCGCCCTGCAGGCGGCGACGAGCTCGTCGTCGAGGGCGTCGGGGCGAGCGAAGCGCAAGTTCGCGGCGACGCTCTCATGGAACAGGTGCGGGTCCTGGCTCACCACGCCGACCGCGCCCCGCAGGCTCTGCTGGGTGAGGTCGCGCACGTCGTGGCCATCGATGCGCACAGCCCCACCGGTCACGTCGTAGAGCCGCGGCACGAGACCCGACAGGGTGGTCTTGCCTGCCCCCGAGGGCCCGACCAGGGCCACGAGCTGGCCGGGCTCGATGGTCGCCGACACCCCGTGCAGCACCAAGGGGGCGACCGCGGGTGACGGCCCGGGCACCTCTGCCTCGAGGCTGGCGACCACGGTGCCGGCCGGGTAGGCGAAGCGGACGTCGTCGAGATCGATCCTGCCCGCAGGGTCGACCAGGTCCACGGCGCCGGGCCGGTCGACGAGCGGGTTGGGGGCGTCGAGCACCTCGAACACCCGGTCGAAGGACACCAGGGCGGTCATGACGTCCACTCGGGCGTTGGTCAACGCCGTCAACGGTGCGTAGATCCTGGTGACGAAGGTGCCCAGAGCCACGAGGGTGCCGACCGAGATGGACCCGTCGATCACGGCCAGACCTCCCAGCCAGTACACCGCGGCGGTGGCCAGGGACCCGACCAGCGTGAGGGCCACGAAGAAGGTGCGACCCAGCACGGCGGACTCGACCCCGGTGCGGCGGACCCCGTCGGCGTGGCGGGCGAACGCCGCGGTCTCCTGATCCGGCCTGCCGAACAGCTTGACCAGCTGCGCGCCGGCCACGTTGAACCGCTCGGTCATCGTGGTGTTCATCGCCGAGTTGAGGTTCATCTGCTCCCGGGTGATGGCCTGGAGCCGGCGCCCGACCCGGCGGGCGGGAACCAGGAACACGGGCAACAGCACCACGGTGAGCACGGCGAAGCGCCAATCCAACGCCACGATCACGGCCAGGTTGGCCACCAACACCACCACGTTGGACACCACCGCGCCCAGCGTGCCGGTCAGGGCGCGCTGGGCGCCGATCACGTCGTTGTTCAACCGGCTGGTCAGCGCACCGGTCTGGGTACGGGTGAAGAACGAGATCGGCAGGCGCTGGACGTGGTCGAAGACCGCCACCCGCAGGTCGAAGATGACGCCCTCACCGATGCGCGACGACAGCCACCGCTCCGCCAGGGCCAGCGCCGCGTCGGCCAGGGCGGCCGCCACGATCAGCGCCCCGAGGACCGCCAGCGCGCCCCGATCCTGATCGGGCACGGCGTGGTCGAGGATCTCACGTAGCAGCAGCGGCGGCGCCAGGCTCACCAGCGCGGCTGCGACGATGACGCCCAGGAAGCCGATCAGCATCGCCCGGTAGGGGCGTGCGAAGGTCAGTACCCGGCGCACGGCACCCCTCTCGAGGGTCACCCCTGCGACCGCTTCGGGATCGGCCCCGATCAGCCGGTGGGGAGGCATGCGCACCACCGCAGCGTAGGGGCCTCGGACAACACCTCCCCCGGCCCTACCCGGCGGCGCACCGCGACCACGGAGGGCGCGTATCGGCAGTGGGCCCTTCCACCTTGAGCGTTTTCTCGCTACGTTGCGTGCTCAACAAAGTCGGGCGACGAAAGCGGGTGGATGAAGTGGGACGATCTCCTCGACGGCGCAGCAGCGCCGTCCTGATCGCTGCTGCCGCTCTGGCGGCGGTGGCACTGCCGGCCAGCAGCGGTACCGGCCCCGAGCCGACCTACACGGCGGGCGCGTTCCCCGGTGACGGGGGTGTGATCCGGCTCCACACGGGCCAGGACGACTACGTCCGCGTCGATCCCGCAGGGGCCGCGACCGGCACCCCGCAACCGTTGAGCGCCACACGTTGCGAGCTGTCTGCGCCGCTGCCGAGCGCGTTGACCTTCGCCGCGACCGGTCGCAGCTCCGTCGGGTTCATCCAGGACGCGATCGGCCTGCGGGCCAGAGGCGAGGGTCAGGGCACCTCGTGCGGCCAGGTCAACGGCAGCGGCGAGGCGCTGGTGGTCTCGACGCCGGGCAAGGCGATGGACTTCGCAGAGCTCGACATCGAGGGCAAGTTCGGTGCCACCGTCGTGGCGGCCCTGTACCGGGGCACAGAGCTGGTGACCACCCAGACATTGGCCAGCGGAGGGCCCGACTCGGGTCCCGACTCGAGCGACGGCGACAACTTCCGCTGGCGGGTCGGCACGCCGGTGGGCTCGACCGCCACGGTGTACTTCGACCAGATCCGACTCAGCGTGTCGCCGTCCACGCCCGACGGTGCGTTCTCCCTCGAAGGAGGCGCTGACGGCACCGCACCCGAACCCGGTGGCCTCGGCTCGACGTTGGCCACCTCCGACTCGCTGTTCCACTACGTGTCCATCGACGGCTTCCTCACCTGCGGAGGAGCCCCCACGGTCGAAGGTGACGGCACCTCGGTCCCGATGGCCTCGATCCGGCTGCTGGCCAGCGAGGGCTGCGAGTCGCTGCCCTACAACCTCGAGGTAGGAGTCGACGGCAACGGTTGGAACACCGTGACCTTCGAGAAGGCCGCCGACGGCGACGAGAGGTTCTCGGCCACCCTGACCTGGACGCCCGAAGAGGCCGCCTACCCGGTGTCGCCCACCAAGATCGACTACGGGCTTGGCGACGGGCCCCACCTCCTGCAGTGGTGCAGCGTCGACGGCAACGGCACCCCGACCGCACCCGAGGGTGAGCCGTGGTGCCTGACCAGCCACACCTCGACCCTGCTGCCCAGCGGGGAGATGCAGGTCGTCGAGACCCTGTTGGGGTCGGGCGACCCGTTCAGCTTCCGCTGATCGGAGCCGGCGGCGCCGGCACCACCCGGGCGATCACGCCGAGCTGTTCGAACAGCTCGGCCGCCCTGGTGGCATCGGCGCCGCCGTCGCTGCCATCGCGGCCGCGGACCGAGGCGAGCCGCGCTCTCAGCGCCCTCAGCTGCGCCTCCTCGTAGGGAAGGAACTGCGCCTCAGCGGCGTCGAGGCCGACCTTCAGGTGGTGCTCGGCCTCGGCCGTGTCGCCCAGGGCCAGCAGAGCCGACGCCCGTACCCGCTCGACGGGGGCCACCAGGACCGCTGCGTCCGCGCCGGCCGCGGCGACCGCCTTGTCGAGCACATCGAGCGCCCCCGTGGGGTCTCCGGCGTCGACCAGGCAGGACGAGCGGTGCACCGCCGCTTCGAGAGCGGTGCCCGCCACGCCGAGCCGCTCGAGGTCGGCTTGAGCGGTGGCCAACAGCGTTGCCGCCTCGCCCGGTTCGCCTCGACCCGCCACGAGGCGGGCCAGCTGGATGTCCGCGAAGGCGGCGCCGTCGGGGAAGCCCGAGGCCCGCAGCACCCGGGAGGCCTCGGCCAGCAGCGGCTCGGCCTCGTCGTAGCGACCCTGGTTGACCAGGATCTCGCCCACGTTCATGCCCATCCCGGCGGCCTGCCAGGAGTTGCCCGCCCGGTGCAGCACAGCTCGCGCCCGCTCGTACCAGCTGGTCGCACCGTCCCAGCGGCCGTGGAAGTACTCGTCGGCGCCAAGGGTGGTCATGACCGCGGCCTGGCCGTTGAGGTCACCGAGGTCCTCGAAGATCTCCAGGGCCTCCGATGATCGCCACGCCTGGTCGGCGCGCCCGAGCATCAGGTGCGCCCAGTCGAGCACCGTGTAGGCGCGCGCCAACGCTGACCGCTCGTCGCTGGCTCTGGCCGTCTCCACGGCGCGCTCGGCCGCCACGAGAGCGTCGCGGAACCGGCCCTGTGCCTGACGCACCAGAGCCGTCATCGTCTGCAGCTGGGCCTCGAGCGCCCTGGCCTCGCGACCCGGCAGGGCCGACAGGGTGCGCCGCGCCACGGCGATCTCGCGCAGCGCGCTCGGGAACGCCCCGGCACGCTCACGTGCCCGGGCCCGGCGCAGCAGCAGCCCTGCGGCGGACAGTGGATCCTGCGAGACCAGCCGCGACGCGCGCCGGTAGGCGTCGAGCGCCGCGTCGAACTGGCCCGCCTGCTCCTGTACGTCGCCGAGCCTGGTGAGGACCTCCGCACGGGTCTCGTCGCTGACCTCGGGCAGTCTGCGGGCGGCGGCCAGTGCCCGCCGGTAGAGCACGGCGGCGTCGGAGTTGGCCGAGGCGCCACGCGCCCGGTCGCCGGCGACGATGCCGTAGCGCCACGCCTTGTCGAAGCGCTGCGCCTCAGAGAAGTGCAGCGACAGCGAGTCGGCGCTGCGTTCGGGCTCGTCGCCCGCGAGACGCTCGATCGCCTCGGCGGCGATCAGGTGCAGCTCGCGGCGACGCTCGTAGGGGAGGCGCCCGTAGGCCACCTCTTGGAGCAGGGCGTGACGGAACCGGTAGTGATCGCCGTCGACGGCGAGGTACTCGCCGAGTCGTGCCATCGTCGCGGGGTCGATGTCGAGGCCCTCGTGGCGCAGGATCTCCTGGCCGACGGGGATCGGGAACCGCCGGCCGAGCACCGCGGCATAACGCAGGACCTTGGTCGGCAGGGGCCCGAGCCGGTCGAGGCGCACGCCGATGACCGCGTCGACCGAGTCCGGCAGCGCCTCGAAGCTCCCCTCCGAACGCGTCGCGTCGACGATCTCGCGCACGTAGAGCGGGTGGCCGCCGGAGCGGCCGACGAGGGCGTCGACCTCGTGGGGGCGCAACGGCGCGGCACCGGAGGCGGCCACCACCAGCGCCTCGGTGTCGGCGGCGCTTAGGGGGGCCAGCTCGAGCGAGGGACCGGATGGGACGAAGCCACCCGACTCGGGCCGGCGCAGCACGATGACCGCCCAGCGGTTGGACTCGGCCGAATCGGCCAGTCGCCGCGCGACGTACGTCGAGGCCTCGTCGAGCCACTGGGCGTCGTCGAGCACGATCACCGCCGGTCCGCCCAGCGCTCGTCGGGCCAGCTCCTCGAACAGCTCGGCCACGCGCTCCTTGCGGAAGGCCGGATCGATCACCTCGGACTCGGCAGTGGGCGCGACCTGCACGTCGACCAGCTCGCCGATCAGGGGCAGGTAGGGCAGCAGGGCAGGTGCAAGAGCCCCGACACGGCGCGCCAGCGCGGCGGGGTCTCCCGGTGACGGGGGCCCCAGCTGGAGCAGGCGCCGCACGGGGTCTCGCAGCGCCCCGTAGGGGCGGGACGCCTCGTAGAGCTCGGCGACGACCTCGAACACCGGCAGGTCCGGGTGGGCGGACAGGGCCTCGGCGGCGATGCGCGACTTGCCCATGCCGGCGTCGCCGACGACCCCGACCACCGACCCGTGCCCCGCCAGGGCCGATGCCAGCGCTGCGTCGAGCATGGCCAGCTCGACGGACCGGCCGGTGAAGGGGAGCTCGGAGGTGACCGCGGCGTCCTGGGCCCCGAGGGCCTCGCCCACGTCATAGGACTGCACGAGCTCGCTCTTGCCCTTCACCGCGAACGGCTCGAGCGCTGCGGAAGCGAACCGGGTCCGTGAACCGGCCAACACCACCGGAGTGGCGTAGATGCGACCGGGCGGTGCTGCGCTCATCACCCGAGCGGCCAGGTTCACCGTGTCGCCCATCACCGTGTAGGCAGAGCGGAACGACGCGCCGACCTCGCCGACGAAGACGTGGCCGCGGTGCAAGCCGACCTGGACGGCCAGGCGCGGGCGGGCGTCGAGGACGGCGCGTGCGGCACGCAGGATGCGACCGTCGTCGTCCTCCAGGGCGCTGGGCACCCCGGCCACGGCGATCAACTTGCCTCCATCGGTGTCCACGTCGGTGCCGAGCAGGGTCACCCCTTCGGCCTCGATCGCCTCCTGGGCGGTGCGCACGAGCTCGTCGAGCGCCGAGGCCACCACCGCCGGACCCTCGTCGGCCATGAGCCGGTCGACCCCTGTGAAGCGGAAGAACGCCACCGTGGCGACCCGGTGCTCGGGCTCGGGCCGGCCAGCGGCGAGGTGGGCCCGAAGCGCCGCGGGCACGAACGGGAGCACCGCGGGGCTCTCGGCCACGCCGGAGCGGTCCACCGCGTGCACCGGGGGTTCCACCCCGGCGCGCCGCCACCCGAGCAGGTGGCCGGGGCCCAGGGACCGCAGCGGGGCACGGCCGTGGAGCGCCTCCCGGGTCGTGTCACTGACGAGGATCTCGCCCGCGCTCGCCGCCTTCTCCATCGCGGCGACGGTCGAGGCGGCGGGCCCGGTGACGAGTAGCTCGATGTGCGACGAGCCGGCGCGGAAGAAGTGGACGGGACCGGTGTGGATCCCGACCGACATGGCCAGCGAGAGGGTGCCAACCGCGCTCGCCGCGGTCCGGCTCGTGTCGCGCAGCGACTGGCGCATCTCGACCGCGGCGGCGCACGCCTGAGCAGCGTGGTCAGGACCGCGGAACGCCAGGAGCAGGGCGTCCCCGCCGAACTTGAGCAGTGAGCCCTGGCGAGCGCGTGCGGCGCCGAGCATCCCGCCGAAGACCTCGTTGAGGATCCCCGTGAGCTGCTCGGCTCCGATGCGACCCAGCCGGGCGAGGCGCTCTGACAGCTTGGTGAAGCCCGAGATGTCGGCGAAGAGCAACGTGGCGTCGATCTCGTGCCACAGCGCGGGTCCGTCGGTCGACCACTCCAGCAGCACCTCTGGCACGAGACGCTGGAGATCGACGGCCTGCACGTCACGCTCGCCCGGCCCTCCCGCCGGCTCTGGACGGGAACGTCGCGGACCCACCTGCTCGATGGTCGCGCCGCCCACGGTCATGACCGCAGGTTAGGTGCAGGGGTCGGGCGCCGGAGGATGGCGTACGCGTATCCGGGCGAATCGGACAGGCCGTTCGGCCCGTTCTCGACCATGTGCTCAAGGCGCCGCCCGGTCGGGCCGATCCGGCGACGTGACCGTGCCCGCGCCTGCCGTCGCCCCCGTCCTGCGGATGGGGATCGAACCCATCCGACGTCGCCGCGTCACCCGGGTCGCGGCGGTGGCGGCGATGGTCGTCACGATCGCGTACCTGGGGTGGCGGCTCACCTCGACGCTGGCCTGGGGCTGCTGGTGGGTGTCGCTGCCCCTGTTGGGACTCGAGGTTCACGCCGCCGTGAGCCTCTGCTTGTTCACGTGGTCGACGTGGGACCTGGACGCCGCGGCGCGTCCCGCTCCGGTCAGGGCCGCGCCGGGACGGGTCGCGGTGCTGATCCCAACCTACAACGAGGCGCCCGACGTGCTGCTGCCCGTCATCGCCGCCGCCGTGGAGCTCGAGCCGGCACACGAGACCTGGGTCCTCGACGACGGCGACCGTCCCGAGATCGCTGCGCTCGCCGCCTCCCTGGGGGCGCGGTACCTGGCCCGGCCGACCCACGAGCACGCCAAGGCCGGCAACGTCAACCACGCTCTCGAGCACGTCGGCGCCGACTTCGTCGCCATCCTCGATGCTGATCACGTGGCGCTGCCGGGCCTGCTGGTGGACACGCTCGGCTACTTCGACGACGAGCGGCTGGCACTGGTTCAGACGCCTCAGGACTTCTACAACCTCGACTCGTTCGAGCACGCGGGGGCCGGCCGGCGCGGGCGCCACGCCTACAACGAGCAGGCGCTGTTCTACCGTGTGATCCAACCCGGCAAGAACCGCTGGGGCGCCGCCTTCTGGTGCGGGACCGGAGCCGTGGTGCGCGTCGAGCGCGCTGCGCGAGGTGGGCGGGGTCGCCACCGACAGCATCACCGAGGACATCCTGACCACGGTGCGCCTCCACCGGCACGGCTGGCGCACCGTGTACCACAACGACGTCCTGGCCCGAGGCCTCGCTGCGGCCGACGCCCACCAGTACGCCACCCAGCGCCTCCGCTGGGGCACCGGCGCCATGCAGGTGTTGCGCGGCCCGGACAACCCACTCACCTGCCCGGGCCTGCGGCTGAGCCAGCGCGCCTGCTACGCCGCGACCCTCATGGGCTGGTTCGACGCCTGGCGTTCGCTGGGCTACCTGCTCGTGCCGATGGTCGTGCTGGTCACCGGGGCGGTACCGATCCGCGCCGACGTGGGGACCTTCGCGATCGCCTTCGGTGTGACCTTCGCGTTGCAGCGCCTCGCCCTGGCCCGCCTCGGGCGGGGTCTGGCACCGATGGTGACGTCCACGGTGTTCGACATCGTGCGCCTCGCTCCCAACCTCGCGGCCACAGGCACCCTGTTGGGGTCGCGCGACCACAGCTTCAACGTCACGCCCAAGGGCCGCACCGGCACCGACCGGGTCCACGGTCGCGAGCCGGTCCTGCTCGACCTGCTGCTGCTGGCGAGCACCTTCACAGCCATGTGGTTCGCGGCCAGCGCTGCGGGATGGACCCCACTGCACTACGGCGTGCCCTGGGCGGCCTTCGGGGCCGCCGGCTGGCTGGTGGTCAACTCGATGCTCGTCTCCGCTGCCGTCTCGCGCATCCGCCACCCCCGCTTCGCCGCCGAGCGCCGAGCCTCGGTGCGCTTCGCGGTGTCGCTGGACGGCGCTCTCGCCACCACCACCTTGCCTGGCGATCCGGGCCCGTCCCATCCGGTCCGGATCGTGGACCTCTCGCTCACCGGCGCGCGCATCTGCGCTCGAGAACTGCCCGAGTCGGGGACCGTTGTGCGCCTGGCCGTGCACGATGCCGACGGTCCGCTCGTGCTGGAGGCTCAGGTGAGGGGTCGCTGGCGCGATCACGCCGGCCTGGAGTTCGGTCCCGGCCAGGTCGGCGCCCGGGCCCAGCTCGCGCGCCGGCTCTTCCACGACGAGGTGGCCGGGCTGGTCTGCGACGAGTCCGACCCGAGCGGCAGCGAGAGGCCCATCCCCGCGCCCGGGCAGGAGCGGCGCAGCTCGCACCTCGCCATGGCTTGAACCCTCCGAGGACGATGGCGCCGGCGAGTCACCCTTGACGAGGCTGGTGGTCAGGATGGCGCCGGCGTTGACCATCGGGTTGAAGGGGCGGCCGTCGCAGGTCGAAGCTTCCCCACGTCGTAGCGGTCGCCGTCGACGGTGACCACAGAGACGGCGAAGCAGTCGGGGTCGGCCCGACCCAGCGGTGGGATGTAGGCGGCGACCGTGCCGTCTCGCACCTCGAGCAGGTCGCGGTGCACCCGGTCAGCTCGGCCTGCAACGGCAGCCGCTTGGGATCGATCATCGTCGTGGCTCCACCGCTCGCTCGACGGCCGCAGCGAAGCGACCAGATCGGTGGGTCGGCGGTGTCTCACCAAGGTGACCGGCGGACCAACTAGAAGCGCGCTCTGGATCATCCGGGACCTCGCGGCATGGTGGCCGCCGATCGTGCAGGGTCACCGGTCGACTCCTACGCTTCGCGCCACCGTCCGACTCCTGGGGGAGGAGACGCGCCGTGGGCGCGCACCGCACATGATTCAGACCCGACTGACCGAGATGCTCGACTGCGACCACCCCGTCATGCTCGCCGGCATGGGCGGCGTGTCATACGCCGAGCTCGTCGCCGCGGTGAGCGCTGCGGGTGGCTTCGGCACCATGGGGGCAGCCCCGATGGGGATCGAGCGCATGCGGGCCGACATGGCCGAGGTCCGCTCCCGCACCGACCGGCCCTTCGGCGTCGACCTGCTGACGGCCCTGCCCGAGGGTCTCACCGAATCGGTCGAGGCGATCATCGCCGGCGGAGCGTCCGTCTTCGTGGCGGGGCTCGGCGTCCCCCGCGACGTGGTCGACCTGTGCCACCGGTCAGGCGTGCTGGTGATCAACATGTGCGGCAAGGTCCGCCACGCCCTGGCCGCGGTGGAGGCGGGATGCGACGTTGTCGTCGCCCAGGGGACCGAGGCCGGCGGCCACACGGGACAGGTGGCGACCATGGCGCTGGTGCCCCAGGTCGTCGACGCGGTGGGCGACCGCGTGCCAGTGGTCGCCGCCGGCGGCATCGTCGATGGGCGGGGCCTGGCCGCCGCCCTTGCCCTCGGTGCCGACGGGGTGTGGATGGGCACCCGGTTCATCGCCACGCCCGAAGCGAACGTCGTGGACGGCTACAGGGAGGCGATCCTGGCCGCCCAGGGGGAGGACACCGTGATCACCCGGGCCTACACGGGCAAGACGCTGCGGGCGATACGCAACTCCTACACGCAGTACTTCGAGGACAACCCGGGCGAGCTCGCGCGGTTCCCTGACCAGATCATGCGCTCTGCGGGCGACGGCGCCATGCACCTCGGTGCTCACGGCGCGGCCGAGGGTGTGGACCCGACGAAGGAGTGCTTCGCCGCCGGCCAGGGGATAGGCGGGATCGACGACGTGGTACCTGCCGGCGAGCTGGTCGAGCGAATCGTGGCCGAGGCGGAGCGGGCTTTGGAGCGGGCTGGCGCGCTGCGCTCGGCGGGGACTCGAGGATGACAGCGGACGAGGCGCCGGTCGCGGTGGGGTCGATCCCGCCGCTGCAGCTCTCCGATCCCGATGCGGCTCGGGCCATCCTGGCCGAGATGGCCGACGCCGGGGTCGACCACCTCGTGGTCGGCGATCACGTCAGCTTCTTCGGCGGCTTCGGCGTGGACGGCCTCCTCCACGCCACCGCACTGTCCATGCTGCACCCCACCCTCGCCGTGCACACCAGCGTGTACCTGCTGGTCCTGCGCCACCCGGTGCTGGTGGCCCGCCAGCTCTCGACGCTGTCGTCGATGGCGCCGGGACGGCTGGTCCTCGGCGTCGGTGTCGCCGGGGAGGACCGCAACGAGGTCGCTGCGTGCGGTGTCGATCCGAGCACCCGGGGCCGCCGAATGGACGAGACCATGTCACTGCTGCGAGCGCTCATGACCGGCGAGGCGGTCACCCACGACGGCGAGTTCTTCTCGCTCGCCGAGCCGACCTCGGTGCGCCCCGCGCCACCCGTGCCGGTGCCGATGGTCGTAGGCGGCCGCTCCGAAGCGGCGGTGCGCCGAGCCGGGCGCCTCGGCGACGGCTGGCTGGGCATCTGGGTCTCGCCCGATCGCTTCGCCAGGGCGGTCGCCCAGGCGGCCGAGGCTGCCGAGGAGGCTGGGCGCGGCGAGGTCGACTGGCGGCACGGGATGACGGTCTGGTGCGGGTTCGGCGACGACGCCGATGAGGGTCGTGCCGTGGTCTCGCGCGCCATGGAGGGGGTCTACGGCATCCCGTTCGAGCGCTTCGACCGCTACGTGCCTCGCGGCACCCCGGCCGACATCGCCGAAGCCTTGCGGCCTTACGTGGAGGTCGGCTGTCGGACGTTCAACCTGCTCGCCCAGACCGATGATCCCGCTGGCCTGCCGGCCGCGGTCGGCGAGGTCCGCCGACTGCTCGCGACCCGCTGAGCGCACCCACGGGTGGGTGCCGCCACGGCGGCCGCGCCCACCACCTCGGGCGAGGCCACGAAGGCGTACGCGAACAGCGCCAAGAGGATGAGCGCGGCCAGCACGACCACGACGACCAGCAGCCAGCGGAGCAGCCGACCTCGGGGGTCCAGGCCTTCGGGATCCCAGAGGTCGTCGTCGAGCACCACCGGACGCGGCATGGGGGCGACCCGGGGAGGTGGCGCCGCGTTCCCGTGCGCCGCCGGGCCGAGCCCCATCCGGCGGTCGTAATCGAGTCGCGCTGCGGGGTCCGACAGGACCCGCCAGGCCTCGTTCAACTCCGCCATCGCGCGAGCGGAACCGGCTCCGTTGCGGTCGGGGTGCAGCTGCCGGGCGCGGGAGCGGTAGGCGGCTCGAAGCTCGGGGGGCGCTGCCGAGGGTGTGACCCCCAGCCGCTCGTAGAAGGTGGTCACGCCCGGCGGCGCGCTCGTCGCGACATGGCGGCCTCCCGGCTGGGCACGCTACCCGGGCGCGAGCCGACCCCGGCCGGAGCCGGGGTCGGGCTGCGCTTGGCGGGCTGGACGACCGCCGTGCCGGCCGGTCGAGCGTGTTGCCGCCCGGCCGGCGGGCGATCACACGCGGATGCCGTGGCTGCTGCGTCGACTCGAGCGGAAGACCAGCAGGGCCACCACGGCGCCGACGACGGAACCCACGATGCCCGAGGGCTGCAATGCACCCTCTTCGAGGTCGGAGCCGAACAGCAGGTAGCCGAGGAAGCCACCGACGAAGGAGCCGACCAGGCCGAGCAGGATCGTCCCGCCGACGCCCATGGGATCGGAGCCCGGAACGAGGACCCTTGCGACGGCGCCGGCGATGAGACCGAGGATCACGAAGCCGATGGCGAGAGTGAGCACGAGAGCCTCCGATGTCGGTTGTGTGCTGTCGGGTCTGGCGGCTCCGCCGGCCGTGGCCCGTGGCGCCAGTTCCCTCCGGTCTCGCCGGGAAACCCTGCGTGCGAGCTGACGCCGGATCAGTCAGGGGACGGGCCGCACTGGTCGACCGTGCCGACGCAGCGCACGTAGGCACCCCCGATGCCATCCTCGGCGAGGGCGGCGGCCACGGCCTCCCCCTGCGCGGGGTCGGCCACGGGTCCGGCATAGGCCACCCAGAAGCCGGGACTGAGCGAGGCGTGGTCCCCGGAGCGCAGCACCCCCGCAGGCTGCCCGACCTCGCTGACGGTCCGCGCGATGTCCTCGGCGCGGTCACGCTCGCGCTCGGAGGACACCACCACGACCCACGCCGGGGTGGCCAGCTCCGACGCGACGGCCGGCGCCGACCCGGGGGCGGGTGGCGGAGCCGTCGCGGCCGGCGCTTCCGAGCCGGGCACGGTGCCGGCGGTCGGGCTGCTCGGCGCCGCTTCCGAGCCGTCGTCGAGCAGGGTGCTGCTCAGCGCGAAGGCACCTACGAGAGCGGCGGCGGCGAGGACGATCACCACCGCGGCGAAGCGGTTGGACGACATCGACGCCGTCCGCTCCAGCCCGGCGCGCGGCCTCCTGGGTGTCAATGGCTGCCGAACATCGCCAACCACTGCTCGGCGGAACGAGGGGCGAGCACGTAGTTCCAGCGGCGGGTGTCGGCCATCGTGGCCGACGGCTCGGCCGAGTAGAGGTGACCCGGGTAGAGCACCGCGTGATCGGGGATGCGGGCCAGGCGGTTCGTGAGGCTGTCATACATCGCTTCGGGGTCGCTGCCGGGCAGATCGGTGCGCCCACAGCCCTCCAGGAACAAGGTGTCGCCGGCCAGGAGGCGATCGGCTACGTAGAAGCACTGGCTGCCGGGAGTGTGGCCGGGCGTGTGGATGCACTCGATGGCCACGCCACCGACGCGCACGACGTCGCCACCGACGTGGGTCACCAGGTCGTCGTCGCCTACGCCGGTCACCGCCTTGACCCAATCGGCCTCGGCACCCTGGACGTGTACGGGCACCGCGGCGACCTCGAGCAGTTCGCGCACCCCGGCGATGGTGATGCCCATCATCGAGCCGCCCACATGGTCGGGGTGGTAGTGGGTGGCCAGCGCGCCGACGAGGCGCATCCCGTCGGCTGCGACCACCTCGAGCAGGTCCCCCACGTCATAGGCGGGGTCGATCACCACGGCTTCGCCGGTGACGCGATCCCCGACGAGGTAGACGAAGTTGACCATCTGGCGAGCGACGGGATCGCCCGTCGCGAAGTCGCGCCCCGCGAGGAGCTGACGGAAGTAGAGGCGGTCCTGATCGGCCATGCGCGGCCGAGGCTAGGCAACCGGATCCGGCTGCGCCGTTCGATGCTCGTCGAACCAGCCGGCGAGGACCTTGCGATAGGCCTCGTCGAAGCGGTCGTACGCGTCGCGCAGGGCCCGCCCAGGCCAAGCCGCGGGGAGCATCTCGTCGGGCAGGAGGGGATCGGCGCGCAGGCAGCGCAGCACCGTGGCCGAGGTGACGAAGCCCTCGGCGAGCACGGAGGTGTCGCCCGAGGCCAAGCGCTCGTGAAGGGGGGGCAGCTCCTCGACGAGCCCTGCCGCCACACTGGCCCAGCCGGCGAGGTCCCATCCTCCTGGAGCCGGGGTGGGCCCTGTGCAAGCATCCTCGTGGGGCGGGTCGGGACGGGCCCCGTGCCAGAGCTGCACGTCGCTGGCGAGCTGGGCACGGGCGCGAGGTGAACGGTCGGGATCGAGGTTGTCCGGGCGCGCCCAGACCCCTTCGCGCCACTCGGCCAGGTGCAGGGCGAGGAGCGCCCGGCGTAGCTCTGCCCGCCGGGCGGCGGGGCGTGGGCCCGGGTCGACCACGCACAGCTCCCAGGTTCCGTCCCAGCCTCGGCGGCGCGCGGTGCGGCCGGCGAGCTGCTCGGCCTGGCGTTCCAGGAGCGCGCCGCTGAGGGCGTAGCCACCGCGCTCGGGCACGGCCTCCCCCGCCGCCACCATCCGGGACAGGGCGGTCCGCACCGCGCCTTCACGCAGGTCGAACAGGGTGGCGGTGGCGACCAGCAGCGGGGTCGGCAGCCAGGGCGGCTCGGTGCCGAGAAGCACCGAGGCCAGCACCGAGCGGGCTGTGAGGGGCCGGCGGGCCACGGTTGGCTCGGGGCCGACATCGGAACGAGCTCCGTTACGTTTGGACGTCACCTGTCGACAGCCTGTGACATGGGTGGTTACCCTAGGCGCATGCCCCGATCCTTGGCCGAGGGTGCTGCCGCCGGGGGTGCCGCCGGGGGTGCGGTCCCGACCGCTGCCACCCGCACCAACCGCTCGATGCTGCCCTCCGCCGAGGCGCTGGCCGACGTGTTGCCGACCGACCGGCTCCTGGCCTCGGGCAAGCCGGCCCCTGCGGTGCGCGCCGAGCTGCGCCGGATCGACGATCTACGCAACGCCGGTTCGGTCGCGCTGGCCTGGGCCCAGGCGCTGGGCACGGTCGCCCTGGCAGTGCGGATCGGCCACCCCTTGGCCTACGCGACTGCATTCGTGTTGATGGGGCCTGCCCACGCTCGCTTCGCGAGCCTCGGGCACGAGGCGGCGCACCGCCTCCTCTTCAGCGACAAGCGCGTCAACGACTTCGTCGGACGATGGCTGGTGGCCTACCCCGCCCTGTTCGCCTTCGAGCCCTACCGGCGGGTCCACTTCGCCCACCACCGCGACGAGTTCGGCCCGGACGAACCCGACCGGAACCTCTACGACGGCTACCCGATCCCGGCGGACTCCTTCTGGCGCAAGATCCGGCGCGACGCCACCGGCGACAGCGGCTGGAAGAACCTCAAGGGCCTTCTCGCCGCCGCCCGCCGACCGGCGTCGCGGCCGGTGATCCTGCGGATCGGGGCGGCACAGATCGTGCTGGTCGCGGCCGGGGTGCTCGCCGGTGGCCGCTGGTGGCTGTGGGCGCTGCTGTGGCTGGGACCGTGGCTGACGGTGTGGCGGGTCATCAACCGTCTTCGCGCCATCGCCGAGCACGGAGGCATGACCCGCTCGCCGGACCGTCGCCTCACCACCCACCACGTGCGCCAGTCGGTGACGGCGCGGTTCTTCCTGGTGCCGTGCAACATCGGGTGGCACCTGGCGCACCACGTCGACATGGGCGTCCCGTGGCGCAACCTGCCGGCGCTCCAGCGTGAGCCTCGACGAGTCGGGCTGGGTGACCGATGCCATCACCTGGCCCAACTATCGGACGCTGTGGAGTGCCTTGCGCTCGGGGGAGCCGACCGCAGCCCGAGCCTCAGGCAGGGGTTGACTCGGGCCCCCTGCCACCGTCAGGGGGCGGAGGCGCCGGGACGTCGGGGAGGCGGGACGGCTCGGCCAAGCCGGGATCAGGGCGGGCGAGCCCCTCGGCCCGGCGGGCGACGTCGCGCAGCGGCGTGCCCGAGGTGCGGGCGGCCTGGGCAGCGTCGTCGTACTCGACCTTGACGCGACCGGGACTGACCTTGACGCGCAGCGGGTACCCGTCCAGCTCCACCGCCCGCCAGCTGCGGGGGCTCGTCCAGCGCTGCGCCCAGCTGCAGCGGACGCCCAGCGTGCCGGTCTCGGCGACGAGGGTGGCGACGACCTGGTCCACCAGCGCGGCATCGGCCAGGGCGGCGACCGTGTGAGCGGGGCGACCCTTCTTCATGACGATCGGGACCACCCAGGCGTCATGGGCGCCAGCGTCGAGCAGGGTTGCCACGGTGTGGGCCAGGACCTCGCCGGTGCAGTCGTCGAGGTTGGCTTCGACCAGCGCCACGGACTGGCCCGGGCCGCGGGGCGCCCCGGCGGGCGACGCAGCCGCGGCGGTGCCCAGCACCACCTGGACAGCGTTCGGCCGGTCATCGAGCTCTCTGGTGCCGGCCCCGAAGCCGGTTGCGGCGACGTCGAGCTCTGGCATGGGGCCGAAGCTCTCGGCCAGGGTGACCAGCAGCGCCACCCCGGTCGGCGTGGCCAGCTCGACGCCCACGTCGAGGCCCACGCTCGGGGCGCCTGCACTGGCGAGCAGCTCGACGACCGCGGGCGCCGGGTTGGGCAGCAGGCCGTGCGCGGTGCGGACCATGCCGGTGCCGGTGGCCACCCGCGACGCCAGGATGCGGCCGACCCCGAGCACCTCGAGCGCGGCGCAGGTGCCCACGACGTCGATGATGGCGTCCATCCCGCCCAGCTCGTGGAAGTGGACCTGGGCGGGGGGCCGACGGTGCAGGCGACCCTCGACCTCGGCCAGGGCCCGGAAGGTGGCGGCGGCACGGGTACGCACCCGCTCGGGCAGCACCGCGGCGTCGAGCAGGCCGAGGATGTTGGACGCCGTACGGGCCACTCCGTCGTCGTCGACCAAGACCCGCGCGGAGGTGGCGGCGACCCCGCCGCGCAGCACGGGTTCGGCTTCGAGCGACCAGCCGGTCAGCCCCAGCCCGGCGCACAGGGCGCGGACCTCGTCGAGGTCGGCTCCGGCGTCGAGCAGCGAGCCGAGCATCATGTCGCCCGCCACGCCCGAGAAGCAGTGGAACCAGGCGAGACTTGCGCCCCTGGGGCGCTGGGAAGTCGTGGTGGCGCTCACCGGAACCGGCGCAGCACGGCGCAGGCGGCGCCGAAGCCGTTGTCGATGCCCACCACGGTGACCCCCGACGCGCACGACGACAGCATCGCCAGCAGGGCGGTCACACCTTCGAGGCCCGAGCCGTATCCCACGCTGGTCGGCACGGCGATGACCGGGGCGGCGGTGAGACCACCGACGACGCTGGCAAGCGCACCTTCCATACCGGCGACGACCACGACGACCTCGGCAGCGGCCAGCACATCGAGCTCGGCGAGGAGGCGGTGCAGGCCGGCCACCCCCACATCGACGAGCAGCGAGGGCTCGATCCCGTGAGCGCGCAGGACGGCGGCGCACTCCGTGGCGACCGGCAGGTCGGCAGTTCCCGCAACGCACAGCACCACCCGCTCGGACCTGGGGCGGGCCGGCCGCCAGACGGCGGTCGTGCCAGTCGCGCACCCGCCGGGATGGGCATCGATGCAAGCGGCCAGCTGCGGCTCGTCGGCACGGGTCAACACGACGGGTCCGTCGCCATTGGCGAGCAGTTCGCCGACGATCGCGACGCAGTGCTCCGGTGACTTGCCGGGCCCGTAGACCGCCTCGGGCAGACCCTGCCGCAGGGAGCGGTGATGATCGACGCGAGCGAAGCCGAGGTCGGCGAACGGCAGCGAGGACAACCGGGCGGCGGCCTCGTCGGGATGCACGCTGCCAGTGCGCACCGCTTCGAGCAATGCCGCCAGGGCCGGCTGGTCCACCTCGGTAGCATCGCGGTTCGTGGCCGGTCCCGCTGCATCGCCGAGACGGCGAGTGGCGTTCCTGGGGCCGGAGGGAACCTTCACCGAGCAGGCGCTGTTGTCACAGCCCGACCTGGCCGCCGAGGAGCTGGTGGCGAAGCGGTCGATCGCCGACGTGCTGGCCGCGGTCGACGACTCTGAGGTGGACGTCGGGTTCATCGCCATCGAGAACTCCATCGAGGGAACGGTGAACGTGACGATCGACGCGCTGGCGCTCGAGCACGACCTGCTGATCGAGCGCGAGGTGGTGTCGGGGATCAGCCTGCACGTCATGGCCCCGGGCGGCGTGGCCCTCGCCGATGTGGACCGGCTCGTGACCTTCCCGGTCGCGGCCGGCCAGTGCCGGGGCTGGGTGGCGAGGAACGCACCCGGTGTGGAGGTGGTCGCGTCGTCGTCGAACGCCGAGGCGGCTCGACTGGTCGCAGAGCAGGCCGACGGGCACTCGGCGGCGATCGCTCCGCAGCTGGCAGCCAAGATCTACGGCCTGGAGATCCTCGCCTCGGAGGTCGAGGACCACGGCGACAACGCCACCCGGTTCGTGCTGGTGGGCCGTGACCGGATCCCGCCGCCCACCGGGCACGACAAGTCGACCGTGGTGGTGTTCCAGCGCGCCGACCGTCCGGGATCGCTGTTGACGATCCTGCAGGAGTTCGCCGCGAGGGGCATCAACCTGGTCAAGCTCGAGTCGCGCCCGACCAAGCGGGCCCTGGGCGAGTACTGCTTCGTGATCGACCTGGAAGGGCACCTGGGTGACGAGCTGGTCGCGGACTGCCTGCGTGACCTGCGCCCCAAGGTGGCCGACATCAAGTTCCTCGGCTCGTACCCCGCGGCCGGCGATCACGGGCCGAGCCGGCGGCGCGAGGCGCAGGCAGCCTGGCGGGCCGCGCACGACTGGGTCGAGGAGCTACGAGCCAGGATCCGCTGAGCGGGCCGTCGGTACCATCGGTGCCGGAGCGGTGGCCGAGCGGACGAAGGCAACGGTCTTGAAAACCGTCGACCCGCGAGGGTCCGTGGGTTCGAATCCCACCCGCTCCGCGATTCCGGCGTCAGGCCCGCCGCCGCTAGCATCGGCCGGCCACGGAGAGGTGACCGAGTCAGGCCGATGGTGCTTCCCTGCTAAGGAAGTGAGGGCGCAAGTCCTCCGTGGGTTCAAATCCCACCCTCTCCGCCACGACCGCCATCTCCAGGCCCGATGCCCGCCGGGCGGCGACTTCGCCGGCGTCGGTGTGGCTCCGGTAGGATCGCCCCTCCAACCTCCAGCGCTCGTAGCTCAATTGGAGAGAGCATCTGACTACGGATCAGAAGGTTGGGGGTTCGAGTCCCTCCGAGCGCGCTGCATAAGTCCAGGTCACAGCGTTGCGACGCTGCGGTCAGACCACGGATGAGGGGGATCTGGTCACAGAATGGCCACGGGAGATCGCGGAGCGCAGATCGTCGACCTCGACCGGGCTCGTCTCGGACGTCTCGGCCGGTCGCTCGCCGGCGTGTTGGAGGCTGGTCACGTGATCGTCGATGTGTCGACGGTCGGCGACGTGGAGGACTGGCGGCGGGCGGCTCGCTCGGTTGCCGCTGATCGAGGCTGGCGGGTTCGCACCGGCGTGACCCGCGACGGCTCCCGGGTGTGGGCCGTTCGCCTCGATCGGGAGACGACCGAGGAGGATCGGGCGGTGCTGCGCGATTGCCTCGGCTACCTGGGCGCCCTGCTGGGCCACCAGTAGACGCAGCGAGAGCGGCGGCGGTCCCAGCGGGTGGGTCGGTACGAGGACCTGGTGGATGCATCCGTCGAGCGGTTGGCGACGCATGGCTGGGTGGTCGGCCCGCCGGTCGAAGCCGAGGAGTGGCGGCGGCGGGTCAAGGCCGCGGCCCGGCAGCGGGGGTGGCGGCTCGCGACCGGCACAGGGTCGACGGGTTTACCCGTGGGCTGCTCGCACCGACCTGGAGGACGAGCGGGGCACACCGCGGCAGCGCCTCGGGTCTGCAGCCACGGAGCTTCTTCGAGATGTACCCGCCCGACCCGTAGCTTCCCTACCTCGGCGGCGCCCTCCGCTTGCCCGGCTACGACACCGCCCTCCTGCAGAACCTTCCAAGGAGCAGCCCTCGCGTTCTGTGATAGCCGTTTACGGGATCGTTCTCTGAAATTGAAGATGAACTAGATGATCTTTGGGTCAGCTCGCGTTCTGTGACAGCCGTTTACGGGATCGTTCTTGCTCCCTGCCGAATCGGTGCGCCGTCAAGCGGGTTCCGGGCCTCTCGCGCTCGCGGGAGTTGCTGCGCTCCTACCGGCACCTCCGGGACGATGCACCGGGTGGACATGGGTACGCGTTACGTGACGGTTCCCGTCCCCGCAATCGCGTTCGGCGCGCGTCAGTCGCGTCGGGCCAGGATGCGGATGCCGTCGAGGCTGTTGACCTTGATCACCTCGTCGGCGCCAACGAGGTGGAGGTTTCGCCGCTCCGGGGCTTCCTTCCCTGGAAGCGTGGGACCGCAGTACCTCGATGTAGCGGCCCCTCACTGGCGACATGGTCGCCGGGTCGAACCTGCCCTAGCTGAGGGGAGTGGCCGACGCGCGACTCACTTCGGCGCGGCAGCACTAGGTTGCTGACCGCCGCTGCGCCAGGGAGTTCGAGCTGATGCTCACGCCAGAAGACGTCGATGAGATCAACAAGGTCTTGGCCGACTACGGCCACGTCGTCGACGACCACGACTGGGACCGCGCCGGCGAAGTGTTCGCGGACGACTTCGTCTTCGACATGAGCGGAACCGATCGACCCGACCTTCACGGGATCGCAGACATCGTCGCCAACTTCAAGGGTCGCAACATGTACGCCCATGTCACGACCAACATCAGCATCGCCCAGGGACCCGACGGCGCGGTGCGCGTCCACAGCAAGTTCCTGGGTTTCCCCAACGACGGCGGCGTGATGACAGGGGACTACCACGACGAGATGACCCACACCAGTCAGGGGTGGCGCATCCGGCGCCGGCGCGCCGAGGTCCGCAAGCGCAAGTTCTTCGACTGATTCCCCCCGAGCCAGGCGACTCGCCACGGCCGGTGTATGAGTCCTCGGCCGGGGAGGCGACTTCGCCGATGTAGTAGCCCGCCGCGCCCGGCGCGAGCTTCCCGATGTTCAGCATCGAGGCGCCCCGCACGTTCCGCACCCGGTATACGTGCATCGAGCGAGCCGATTCGCTAACGCTTTCTGACACGCGTACCCGATCACCGCCGTTTCCGCATTGCGGAAACGGCAGGTCTGTGCCATTGGATGAGGGGTGCGGTTCGATTGACGACGGGGTGCAGTGGTCGTGCGACAGGGCTGCGCGGCTGCGGGTTCGCTCGGTGCGACGATCGAGCGCAGGCGGGAGAAGCTCGGTAGGCGGTGGCGGCGGGCGAGCAGAGACCAGAGTCGATGGTGCGGGCCACGGCTTCGGACATGGCGACGGTGGCGACCACGGGCGTGCCGGTGACCTCGACGACGTGCTGCTCGGACAGGGTCCGACCCCGCTCTTCCAGCAGGACGATGCCGTCGGGCTCGGGACGGGGCAGCCTCGAGGACGAGACGGGGCTCATCAACGTCGCCTGCTCGAAGGCTGCTGGGAACAGTCCGGCGCATCGTGCCGTCCTGCCCGGCGCTGCTCATCCGGGGCCGGCTCCAGAACCAGCACGGCGTCATCAACGTCGTCGCCGAGCGCATCGACCTGCTCCCGGTCGCCGCCCCGACCAAGAGCCGCGACTCCGGTAGCGGCGCCGAGCAGATCAGCGGCGCGGTCGGTGAAGCTCAGCAGCTCAAATGGCAGACAGGCGACGCCCCCGCCTTCGAAGACGTCGCCGCTGATGTCGACGCACCCTGTCACATGACGGGGCCCCGTTGAGTGGTCCAGCTGTCATGAGAGCGCTGGTTGGTTGATGGTCCACCGCTCGGCGTACTCGGCGGGGGTGAGGCCGCCGAGCGAGCTGTGGGGTCGGTAGGTGTTGTACTCGACGCGCCAGGCCTCGACGATGACCCTCGCCTCGAGGAGGGTTCCGAACTCCTCGATGTTCAACAGCTCGTCGCGGCAGCGGCCGTTGAAGCTCTCGACGAAGGGGTTCTCCCAAGGCGAGCCCGGCTCGATGTAGGTCGTGGTCGTGCCGTGCAGCCGGCACCAGTCGCGCAGCGCCCAGGCGATCAGCTCGGGACCGTTGTCCATGCGCAGGTGCTCCGGTGCGCCTCGCTCGGCGACGAGGCGCTCGATGGTGTTGACGAGGTCATCCGCGGTGCAGGAGCGGCCGACGTCCATGGCCAGGGCCTCGCGAGTGAACTCGTCGACGATGTTGGTCAGCTTCAGCCTCCTGCGATCAGCGGTCTCGTCGAACTGGAAGTCGATGGCCCACACGTGGTTGGGCCGTTCTGCGCGCAGCAGCGGCCCGCCGCCGGGCGGGCGGGTCCGCTTGCGCTTGCAGGGCGGCGGCCGGCGCAGCCCCTCGTCCCGCCACAGCCGGCGGGTGCGCTTGCGGTTGATGGTGTGACCCTCCCGGCGCAGGATCGTGTGCGCGGTCTTCCACCCCCACCTCGGGTGCTTGCGCGCGATCTCGCGCAGGCGGCGGCGCACCTTGTCCTCGGCCTCTGGTCGGGGACGGGGTTCCAGGCGCTGGGTGGAGCGGTGCTGGCCGACCACGCGGCAGGCACGGCGTTCGGAGACCCCGAAGCGATCGACGAGCACGACAACGGCTCGGCGGCGCCGCTCCGGGGTCAGAAGTTTCCCTCGGCCAGCTCCTTGAGCATCGACTTGTCGAGCTCGGCCTCGGCCAGCAGCTTCTTCAGCCTGGCGTTCTCCGACTCCAGCTCCCGTAGGCGCTTCGCCTCGTTGGCCTTCATGCCGCCGTACTGCGCTCGCCAGCGGTTCCAGCTCGACTCGGACACCTCGAGCGTGCGGAGCACCTCGGTGATGTCCTTGCCTTCGTTGAGCAGGCGGTCGCCCTCGCGCAGCTTGCGGACGATCTGCTCGGGGGTGTGACGGTGACGCTTTATCGTGGTCCTGTCCTCCTGCCCAGCATGCTGGGCTTCGGACTCCCACAACAGGTGGACCACTATTCGGGGACCGGGTCAATGAGACGGGCGACACCCTGACCTCAGTCGACGAAGCCGGAACGACCCTTCGGCACACGGAGGTTGTCGACGGGCAACAGCGGGTCACCACCTGCGTCCTGCTCTTGGACAGAGTCCGGCGCCAGCTCGAGAAGCTGGCGTCCGTAGGCGTGGACGGCGCGACGGCGGTCGCAGAGAACCTGGCGCGTTCCTTCGGCGTCGTGGGAATCGACAACGTCGCGGTCCCTCGGCTGCGACTCGGCCAAGACCTGAACGACTACTGGGTCGACTCGGTCCTCGGCGGCAAGGCGCATGTCGGAGGCTTGCTGACTGGGGGGCAAGCAAGGCTCGCTCATGCAGCGGACTTCTTCGATTCCGCTCTTGCCACTCTTGTGGACGGGGTCGGTAGCGAGGTCGCCGTGGCACGACTGCGAGAGCTTCAGCGCCGGGTCACTGCCGGGCTTCGGGTGCTCGTGTACGAAGTTTCCTCCTCTGCGGAGGTCGGTGTCATCTTCGAGACACTGAACGAACGAGGGCGACCGCTCCTAGAGGTGGTCGAGGCGATCGAGGTGCTCGCCGGCGGCGGTCCGAGCGACATCGTCGAGCTCACGCTGGCCCTCGCCCGCGAGATGCTCGCCCTCGTCGGGCTCGACGCCATGGCCGTCGGCGTCGCCGCCTGGCGGCTCGGGGCGGGACGCGCCCGCAAGGAGGACGACGTGTCGCCGATCGCGGGCGTCTCCTGGCGGGCCACCGTCGGCGACCCGGTGATCGAGGGTCAGCCGCTCCTCGAGCTGCACCTCGACGATGCCAGCCGCCTCGCCCACGCCCTCGAGGGCGCCATCGAGGTCTCCCCAACCCCCGTGGCCGCCGTGCCGCTCATCCTCGGCCGGGTGACCTGACCCGACAGGATCTGTGGAGGCTGAGCCACGGATGCCGTGACTGGCCCTCCACAGATCTAGTGGATGTCGATCGGGGTGATGCCTTCCTCGGGTGGGAGGTCGAAGCCGAGGACCTGGGCGTAGAAGCTGCAGCTCGCCGTCGAGGGCCGCACGGATGTTGCCCGCCTGGCGGAAGCCGTGCTGCTCGCCGGGGAAGGCGACGTAGGCGACGGGAACGCCGTTGGCCCGCACGGCGGCGACGATCATCTCCGCCTGGTTCGGCGGCACGATCGGATCGTCGAGGCCCTGGAACACCGCCAGCGGGCGATCGATCCGATCGGTGTGGAAGATGGGTGAGCGCGCCTCGTAGGTGGCGCGCGCCTCGGGCCACGGCCCGACGAGTCCGTCGAGGTACCGGCTCTCGAACTTGTGGGTCTCCTCGGCGAGGACCCCGAGATCGGCCACGCCGTAGTGGCTGGCCCCTGCCGCGAAGACATCGGTGAAGGCGAGCGCGGCGAGGGTGGTGAAGCCTCCCGCCGAGCCACCCCGGATGCAGAGCCGAGCGGCGTCGACGTCGCCCCGCTCGACGAGGTATCGGCACACGGCTGCGCAGTCCTCGAGGTCGGCCACGCCCCACACTCCCTGCAGCAGGTCGCGGTAGGCCCGCCCGTACCCGGTCGAGCCGCGGTAGTTGACGTCGACCACGGCGAAGCCCCGGCTGGTCCAGTACTGCTTGGACAGCTGGAGCATCGGCCGAGCCGCGGCCGTGGGCCCGCCGTGGATCATCACGAGCAGCGGTGGGCGTTCGTCCGACGGACCGCTGGCCGCCGGACTGCTGGGCCGGTAGAGCAACGCGTGGGCGGTGGTGCCATCGGCGGTGGGGAAGGCGATGGCCTCCGGGGCGGCGAACCAGGCTGGGTCGAGGCCGAGCTCGCGGGGGGCCACGACCACCTCGACGGGCCCGGCGGTGCGGTCCACCACCGGCACTCGAACGACGTGGGTCTCCGTCGTGGGTGAGGCCGCGATGTACACGACGGACGCACCGAGGGGCAGCAGGCCCTCGATCATCGTGTGGGGCACCTCGAGCTCGGCTACGCCCGCGGCCGGTGCCCAGAGCGCCAGGTGATCGACCCCGTCGTCGGCGTAGACGAACGCGACGCTGCCGTCTGGGAGGAAGGCGAAGCACCGCTGCCCGAAGACCCACTGCGGGAAGCCGATGTCCTTCCCGAGATCGACCACGGGCTGGACGCCGCCGGCCGGGGTCCAGCGGTAGAGGCTCCAGAACCCGGTTCGGTCGGCGCTGAACCAGAGCGAGCCATCGGGCGCCCAGGCGGGGCCACACACGGACTCACGCCGGTCACCGCCGGCGACGACGGTGCGCGTGCCCCCCTCGTCGACCACCAGGCGGGTCGCGTCCCACGGCATGTCGGGGTGGTCCCACTCGAGCCAGCAGAGCGCGCCGCCGTCGGGCCGCCAGCGGGGATCGGCCACGAAGTCGGGCCCCTCCACGACGACCTCGGGCAAGGAAGGCTCGTGGGCGTCGAGGCGCACGATCATGTTGACGGCCTCGGTGCCGTCTTCGTGGTGACGCTCCTGGACGCAGAGCAACGTGGTGCCGTCGGGGCTCAGGCGCCCGTCGGCGTAGCGCAGGCCGCGCGGCACCTGGGGCTCGGGCGTGAGCGCCACGGGCTCGCCGCCGGGCGCGACGCGGTGCAGTCGCTGGGTGGCCCAGTCGGTGAACCAGAGCACCCCACCCGCGACCAGGAACGCACCCCCGCCGTACTCGTGGACCGCGGAGCGGGCGCTGAACGGTGCCGTGACGACCTCGGTGACCGAGCCGTCCGCGCTCCGTCGCAGCACCGCGAACCGTCCGGCCTCCTCAGGCCGCCCCTCCGACCACCAGATGTCGCCACCGTCGACCTGCAACCCGTTCGGCAGGCGGGCCGAGCGCACCACGAGCTCGCTCGTGATCGGTGTCGGCCACGAGCCGTACGGCAGCACGGCGCGGCCCGCGGCGTCGGTCGTCACTCGGCTTCGGCGAGCAGGTCGGCGATGCGCCCGCAGCCCTCGCCCAGGTCGTCGTCGCCGAGGGCGTAGCTGAGGCGGGCGTAGCCGGGCGCGTCGAAGGCCTCGCCGGGAACGATGGCGACCTTGGCTTCGTCGAGGAGCACGCTGCACAGCTCGACGGTGCTGGTGGACGTGCGCCCGCGGATCGACAGGCCCAGGTAGGCCGACAGGTTCGGGAAGCTGTAGAAGGCGCCCTGCGGCTCCAGCGCGGTGACGCCCTCGATGCCGGTGAGGAGCTTGTGCATCGTGTGGCCCCGCCGCTCGAACGCGGTGCGCATCTCGGCCACCGCCGACAGGTCGCCGGTGAGCGCGGCGATGGCGGCCCGCTGGCTCACGTTGGCGACGTTGGATGTGGTGTGCGACTGCAGGTTGGTGGCCGCCTTCACGATGTCGGTGGGACCGATCATCCAGCCCACCCGCCAGCCGGTCATCGCGTAGGTCTTGGCGACGTCGTTGAGCACGACGCAGCGGTCGGCCAGCTCGGGCACGAGCGTCGGCATGGACGCGAACCGGTGCTCGCCGTACGTGAGGTGCTCGTAGATCTCATCGGTGATCACCCAGATGCCTCGCTCGACAGCCCAGCGGCCGGTGGCCTCCACCTCGCTCACCGGGTAGACCGCGCCCGTGGGGTTCGAGGGCGACACGAACACCGAGCGCCTTCGTCTGCTCGGTGACGGCGGCGTCGAGCTGCTCGAGGGTGACCCGGAAGCCGCTCGTCTCGTCGGTGGGCAGCACCACCGGCACACCCCCGGCGAGCGCGATCGGCTCCGGGTAGGTGGTCCAGTACGGCGCGGGCAGGAGCACCTCGTCCCCCGGGTCGAGCAGCGTCGCGAAGGTGTTGTAGACGGCGTGCTTGCCACCGTTCGTCACGAGCACCTGGCCCGGCGTGACCACGTACTCGGAGTCGCGCGCCGTCTTGGCGACGATCGCCTCCTTGAGGTCGGGGAGCCCGCCGGCCGGCGTGTACTTGTGGTTGCGCGGGTCGCGGCAGGCCTCGACGGCCGCCTCGACGATGGCGGCGGGCGTGGGGAAGTCGGGCTCGCCGGCCCCGAAGCCGATGACGGCCTCACCGGCCGCCTGCAAGGCCTTGGCCTTCGCATCGACGGCCAGGGTGGCGGACTCGGTGATCGCCGCGATGCGGCGTGACACACGGGCGTCGGTACGGGAGCTGGCCAACGGTCTCGCTCCTTGGTTGCAGACCCCGCCATGGTGGCATGTCGTCGATCCCTTCCTGGCACCCGATTGGCTCGGTAGTGTCCCCGCCATGCGACTCGGCCACGTCCTGACCGCCGCGACCGCGCTCGCGGCTGGTGCCCTCCTCGTCCAGATGGCGCCCGCGGCGTCGGCTCCGGTCAGCCAGACCTTCGCGTTCAGCGGAGGCGCCCAGGCCTTCACGGTCCCGCCTGGCGTGTGCTCGGTGACCGTCGACGCCTTCGGCGCCGAGGGCGGCGACGGCGGCGGTTCGATCGCCGCCGGCCGTGGTGCGCGCGCCACCGCCACGATCACCGTCACCCCCGCTGAGGTGCTCGTGGTGATGGTGGGGGGTGCCGGATCTTCGGGCACCGGCGGGTTCAACGGCGGCGGCGCCGGGGCAGTCGGGTTCAACGAGGGCACCAGCTACGGCGGCGGCGGCGCTTCGGACGTCCGCCGCGGTGCGGGTGGCCTCGCCGACCGCCTCCTCGTGGCCGGCGGCGGCGGCGGACGCTCGAACGGCAGCGGGGAAGGCGGCGACGCCGGCCAGGTAGGCGTCGACGGCGGGGGAACCGGCGGGGGCGGCGGCGCGACGCAGTCCGCCGGCGGCACCGCGGTCGGCAACGGCAGCTCGGGCGCGCTGGGTGTGGGCGGCGCGGGCGGCGACGGCGGCGGCGGCGAGACCAACATCGTCGGCGGTGGTGGAGGAGGCGGCTACTACGGCGGAGCGGGAGGAAGCGGCGGCTTCCCCACGGCCGGCGCCGCAGGCGGTGGCGGCGGCGGGTCGAGCTTCGGCCCGGCCGGAACCGTCTTCGTGGCAGGGGCCCGGGGCGGCCTGCCGGCCGGCGGATCCCTCGACGGCGAGATCACGATCACCTACGACACGGCGGCTGGCGGTTGCGCACCGACGACCACCACCACGACGGTCGCCGCGTCGACCGCCGCGCAGCCGGTGACGCGCACGCCCACCTTCACCGGCTGACCACCTTCACCAGCTGACCACCCTCACCAGCTGACCACCCTCACCGGCCACCGGCGGCATTGATCGCTGCCGCCCGGACCGCGGCCCATCCGCGATCATGGCGCGGTGACCACCCCCGCCACTCCCGAGATCAAGATCCCCGCCGACCTCCTCCCCACCGACGGGCGCTTCGGCTGTGGCCCGTCCAAGGTGCGGCCGGAGGCCTTGGCCGCGCTGGCGGGCTCGGGGGTGGACTACCTCGGCACCTCCCATCGCCAGGCTCGGGTGCAGTTCGAGGTGGGCGCGCTCCGCAACGGCCTGGCCGAGCTGTTCGCCCTCCCCGACGGCTACGAGGTGATCCTCGGCAACGGCGGCACCACGTCGTTCTGGGACGCGGCCACGTTCGGTCTGATCGACCGGCGCAGCCAGCACCTGCGCTTCGGGGAGTTCTCGTCGAAGTTCGCGGAGGCGGCCGCCGCGGCACCGCACCTCGCCGAGCCGTCCAACCTCTTCGCCGACCCGGGCACGCACCCGCTCCCCGTCACCGACCCCGAGGTCGACGCCTACTGCCTCACCCACAACGAGACGTCGACGACGGCGTACGCGATGGCCTGAGCACCGCGGAGCAGTCCGAGTTGGTGCAGCTGCGGCGCGAGAAGCGCCGGTTGGAGATGGAGAACGAGATCCTCCGCCGTGCCGCGGCGTACTGCGCCAAGGACCAGCTCCCAAAATGACCTACCCGCTGGTCCAGGAGCTGGCCGCCGAGGGCATCCCGGTGCGGTTGACCTGCGGGGTGCTCGGCTTCTCGACCCAGGCGTTCTACAAGTGGGATATCGGTTCCTGGCTGATGAGCTCGAGCAGGCCGGCCATCGGGCTGGTGAGCGGCGGGTGTGGCGGCTGTGCCAGCAGCAGCGGCTGTGGTCGACCACGGTGAAGAAGGGTCGGTCCGGGAAGCGTCGCGGCCCCGCGGTCCACGATGATCTCGTGCAGCGGAACTTCACCGCGGCGAGGCCCGATGCGATCTCGCTGACCGACATCACCGAGCACCCCACCGCGGAGGGGAAGCTCTACTGCTGCGCGATCAAGGACGTGTTCTCCAACCGGATCGTCGGCTCGGCCGATCGCCCTCGACGGTCTCGCGCGAGCTGCGGCGCAACGCGTCGACACGGACGTTCCGGCTCGAGTATCGGGCGTCGCTCGCGCAGTGGCATGCCGAGCGCCGGGCTCGGCGCCCGAAGCCAGCGAAGCTGACCACGAACGAGACGCTTCGTGCTTACGTGCAGGACCGGCTCGTCGGTGACGTCCGAGACAGCGCTGGTCGGCCCGTCAGTCCGGCCGGCCCGGCGTGGTCCGGGCGCAACAAGCCGCATCGAGGAGATCGTCGGTGGGTGCAGGGCTGGAGCCCCGAACAGATCTCTCGGCGGCTCCAGGTCGACTTCCCCGATGATGAGTCCATGCGGATCAGCCACGAGGCGATCTACCAGGCCCTCTACGTCCAAGGGCGCGGCGCCCTGAAGCGCGAACTGGTCGCGTGCCTCCGGACGGGACGGGCGCTGCGCGTGCCTCGGTCCAGGGCCCGGCAACGGGCCTGGGGACATGTCACGAACGACGTGCTCATCAGCGAACGTCCCGCCGAGGCCGAGGACCGGGCCGTTCCCGGACATTGGGAGGGTGACCTGCTCATCGGCCTCGAGCGCTCCGCGATCGGGACGCTCGTCGAACGCACGACCCGCTTCACGATGCTGGTCCATCTGCCACCAGAGGAGGGCTACCGCATCGGCGCTCGAACGAAGAATGGGCCCGCGTTGGCGGGCTACGGCGCGGTCACCATGAAGAACGCTCTCGCAGCGACGATGACGACACTGCCCGAGCATCTGCGCCGCTCCCTGACCTGGGACCGCGGCAAGGAGCTCTCCACTCACGTCGCGTTCAAGGTCGAGACGGGGATCCCCGTCTACTTCGCCGACCCACAGAGCCCCTGGCAGCGCGGCACGAACGAGAACACCAACGGCCTGCTGCGCCAGTACTTCCCCAAGGGCACCGACCTGGCGCGGTGGTCCGCCGAAGAGATCGACGCAGTCGCCAACACGCTCAACAGCCGGCCCCGCAAGACCCTCGGCTGGAAGACCCCGGCCGAGGCCCTCGACGAACACCGGCCGAGTTCCAGGTGATGATCGTCGCCGAGAAGTTCCAGACCGGCTTCGACGCGCCCCTGCTGCACACCATGTACGTCGACAAGAAGCTCGAGGGCGTCAACGACGTGCAGACCCTCGCCCGACTCAAACGGACGCATCCCGGCAAGACCGACACCTTCGTCCTCGACTTCCGCAACGACCCGGAGGCCATTGCCGACGGGTTCAAGCCGTTCTACGACACCACCATCGTCGAGCCCGTCGATGGGAACGTGCTCTACGGCTTCGCTGGCGCGATCGAGTCGGCCGGCGTGTTCACCGTCGCCGACGTCGACCACTACTGGTCGGCGTTCTCGCTCGTCGCACCCGACCAGCGCAAGGGCAACGGCGCGCTCTACTCGGCGCTCGCCGGCGCGGTCGAGCGGTTCAAGACCGAGCTCGATGACGACGACCAAGAGCGCTTCCGCTCGGATCTCGATGCCTACGTGCGTGCGTACTCGTTCCTGTCGCAGATCGTGACCTGGATCGACAACGACCTGGAGAGGCTCTACGTCTGGGCCAAGTCGCTCCAGTCGAACCTGCCCAAGCGCCCGAACGACGGCAGCCTCGACCTGGGCGCCGAGGTCGCGCTGACCCATCTCCGCATCGAGAAGTCGGCCGAGGTCGACGCAAGCCTCGCCGGCACATCGCCCGACGATGACCCGCTCAGCGCGCTGCCGGGCCCCGGCGGCGCATCACCAGACCCGCAGACCGAGCGGCTGTCGGCGATCATCGATCGGCTCAACGAGCGGCACGCGCTCAACCTCACCATCACCGACGCCCTGCTCTTCGAGCAGTTCAAGGGCGACTGGGTCGCCGACCCCGAGCTTGCGGCACAGGCGAAGGCCAACACGCTCGACAACTTCCTGATCGTCTCCGCCAAGAAGTTCCTCAGCACCGTCCTGTCGCGCGTGGACGCCAACGCCGACATCTTCAAGGCGATCAACGACGACAAGGGCTTCGCCGACGACCTCAAGGCGAGCTACGGCCGGGACGCCTATCTGGCGCTGCGGGACCAGTGACCTCGGAGCGCGCTATCCGAGCTGCAGACCGTGGAGAGCGAGCGCGGCGGCGAGGTCCGCGTCGTCGCGGTCGAACTCGGTGACATCGATGACTTCCGGGTCGGCTGGTTCGAAGATGGCCCAGTTCTGTAGGTCGTCCCCGTGCTTCGACAGGTAGGCAAGTCCGTTCCAACGGCGCTCGCCGTCGGCTGTCTGCCCGAACACATGGCGGGAGACGTCCTGCGTGAAGGCGCGCGGCGCGCTGAGTCGCAGCGTTGCCGCATCCAGATCGTGCAGGCCGTGATGGACAACGCGCGCGGCCAGGGCAGTCCGTAGCTCCGCCAGCGATTCACGATGACCAACGGCGGCGTAGTCGCCGACGAACGTGGCTCGGCCGACACAGCGCTGCTCGACCCAGTCGGCTGGGACGGTGCCGGGTGCCGGCGGCTCCTCGTCGCCTTCGTCGCCGACGATGGCTTGCAGCTCGGAGACGAGCTCGATGTCGACGCGGTAGTAGGCGAGACACTCGACGAAGGTCGCGACACGCTGGGTCGATGCGTAGAGGACTCGGTAGATGCCTTGCGGGTCGTCGTACCGGTTGCCGAACGTGCCGTCTGGTTCGGCGTAGGCCCAGTCCGGCCACGCCCAGGGGTCGGGGCGGCGCCCGAGTCGGTGGACCTCGGCCGGCGCTTCGGCTTGCCTCGGCCGGCGCTTCGGCTTGCCTCACCCGCCGACGAGGAAGGCGCGCGCTGCGGCGAGCACGAGCGGGCCGACCTCGTTGAGATCGCCGTCGCGGAGGAGTCGAGCGGGTGAGCGGTCCTCGAGATGCGGGTTCAAGCCCTGGAACCATGCTTGGACGACGCTCGGCGCGTCGTGCTCGCTGAGGAGGAGCGCCACCTGCAACGCGAAGCGCAGTCGGTCCTCGACTTCGGCCGACTTGGCCTCGCGGGTCCCGTCGGCCCACTGGTGCACCGCTCGTGTCTCGCCAACGCCCCCGATGTAGGCCACAAGCCGCGGCGTCAGCAGATCACGGAGCTCCTTCGCTGCCGTCGCGAACGGGACGCGCATCGCGTGCTCGTGCGCCCTCAACTCCGGTCGGCTCATGGTGGCTCCAGCCATGTCACGACCATACACCAGTATGAATCACATAGCAATCACAGGCCGACCCCTAGGATGCGGCGCAGACCGCAGGCAGCCGGTGGGGGTCAGCGCCGAGGTCGGCTGTCTCGGTTCGCCCGGTAGGCAAGCACGTCAGCGAGGCGTACACGGCGGTGGGTGCTCCCAGGCAGCCGCTCCGACGGCATCGTCCCGTTGTCGAGGAGCCGCACGACGTACGGCCGGGAGACGCCGAGCAGCTCGGCTGCCTCGGCAGGAGTGAGCTCCGCGTCCGAGGGCAGGACGGTCACCGCCTGGCCCTGCGCCATGGCCTCGGCGGCGGCGCGGAGCACCTTCGTCAAGCCACGCGTGAGACGCACAGACGTCCCGTCGTCGGACACGAGCGTCGGCAGGGTCCGCCACCCTTCGAGGGCACCGACGACGTCGCGGGCGGCGTCCCGATCAGCGGGCGAGACAGCGACGCGTGTCGCGTTGCGGAGCACCGACGGCCGCGCCATGCGCGACAGCGCATCTGCAAGATCTGAAACTGTCACAGCTGTAACTGGCTTCTACCGGATCTTCTACCGGATGGTCGAGGTATGACCTGAACTTGTGGATCGGCCTCCCGTTCGAGGGCGCGACGTACCTTCCTCGTTGAACCGAAACGAGAGACGCCGGCGTTGGCGCGCCGGCGAGGAAGGAACGCCGATGTTGAGAGTAGTGACCGATGACGAGAGCCGCGCGGAGATGCGCTCGGCGATCGATGAGATCTGCGCCGAGGGCGCCCGGCGGATGCTGGCCGCGGCGTTGGAGGCCGAGGTCGACGCCTACGTGAGGGCGTTGGCTGACGAGCGTGATGAGCGGGGCCACCGGCTGGTGGTGCGCAACGGCCACGCCCAGCCCCGCCGGGTCACCACCGGCGCCGGAGCGATCGAGGTGGTGGCGCCGAGGGTGAACGACCGCCGGGTCGACACCGAGACCGGTGAGCGTCGACGCTTCCGAAGCTCGATCCTGACGCCGTGGTGCCGCAAGAGCCCGAAGGTCACCGAGGTGCTGCCGCTCATGTACCTGCACGGCATATCGAGCGGGGACTTCGCGCCCGCCTTGAGCGAGTTCTTCGGCTCGGGCGCCGGGCTCTCGGCGTCGGTGATCACCCGGCTCACCACCCAGTGGCAGGCCGAGCAGCGGGCCTTCACCGAACGCAGCCTGGCGGACCGGGACTATGTCTACGTGTGGGTCGACGGCATCCACTCCAACGTGCGTCTCGAAGAGGAACGGCTCTGCACGCTGGTGGTCGTCGGTGTCCGAACCGATGGCACCAAGGAGCTGGTGGCCATCACCGACGGCTACCGGGAGTCGACCGAGTCGTGGGCGGATCTGCTGCGGGACTTGAAGCGGCGGGGCATGCGGGCGCCGGTGCTGGCCGTGGGTGATGGCGCCCTCGGCTTCTGGGCCGCCCTGCGTGAGGTGTTCCCCGAGACCCGCCAGCAGCGGTGCTGGGTGCACAAGGTGGCCAACATCTTGTCCGCGTTGCCCAAGAGCGCCCAGGCCGGCGCCCGCCGGGCCCTGGCCGAGGTGCGAGACGCCGAGGACCGCGAGCATGCCGAGAAGGCGGCCAAGGCGTTCGCTGATGCCTACGGCGCCAAGTTCCCCAAGGCGGCGGCCAAGCTCACCGACGACCTCGAGCCGCTGCTCGCCTTCTACGACTTCCCGGCCGAGCACTGGATCCACCTCAAGACCACCAACCCGATCGAGTCGACCTTCGCCACCGTCCGGCTGCGCACCAAGGTCACCAAGGGGCCCGGCTCCCGCGCCGCCGGCCTCGCCATGGCCTTCAAGCTCATCGAAGCCGCCGAACGCCGGTGGCGAGCGGTCAACGGGCCGCACCTCGTGGCCCTCGTCCGGGCCGGCGCCCGCTTCGAGAAGGGGGTGATCGTCGAGCGCGACCAGCAGGATCAGGAAGCCGCCGCGTGATCAGCGGGAGAAGCCGATCCACAGGTCTTGACTATTCTTCCGGATGGTCCGGCACGAGGCGTTGTCCACAGGACGAGGCGTCATCGCTGCGATCGCGAAAGCCCTGCTCAGCGCGCCTGCACGACACGCAGCAACACGAGCCGACACCCCTTGGAGCGGACTACGGATCAGAGAAGGTTGGGGGTTCAAGTCCCTCCGAGCGCGCTGACGGCATGCCCCGGTAGGAGGCGGTTGCCGGATCCAGGGCAGTCTCTCCCGCGCCTGGGATCGAGCCATTTCTAACGGGTCGAGCGAGCCTGCGAGCGCTTCCTCGAAGTGCCGGAGGTGATGTTCCACGCAGCGCCGGCAACCCGCACGACGGATCCGCGGTCGGTCGGTCGACGCCGAGCGAGCCATGACGCCGGGCAGCGGTTGGGACAGCGGTCGCGGTTCTCATGTGACGATGGTGAGCGTGGCGGTCGTGGGTGGCGGGTGAACGTGGACGCCGGCCGTTTCGACGGCCCCGGTGGTGAGCGATGCGCGCGTGCCCTCGTCGAGGGTCGGGGCGCCGGCTGTCCCGAAGCGGGAGACGCTGGAGGGACGGGCGCGGTGGTCGTGGCGGAGCTGGTGGCGGCCTTGCGGGTCCATGGGCAGCGAGCCGGACGTGCCGGTCCGGCGCAGCGGTCTTGCGCAGCTCTCGTTGACTCACCCAGTCACTGGACACGGGGCCGAGCCGGGTTGCTTCGCGGATCGCTGCATAGGCGTGGGTCACCAGGTAGCAAGTGCCCTCCGGCGCAGCAGTGAGGTCGAACCGTCCGCTGCCGTCGGAGGAGGACCACCAGGTACCCGAGGTGGCTCGGCACACCCCCACGAGCTCGGACGGCGACGACGTGGAAGGGAAGCCGCGCAGGTCGCTCGGCTCGCCGAGCGTGACCGACGGAGCTCACGCCGCCAATGCACGGGCGCGCTGTTCGGCGCGATCGCCCAGCCGTCACGAAGATTTCTGCCGCCGCACACCACACGGCCACGGGCCGGACGTCTGGCGCGACTTCGATCTCGGATGTGCGAACCAAGAACCGGATCCTCGGCACATCCATATCGGCGCTGGTCGCCCTCGCCGCGTCGACCGCGCCAGCAGGCGCCCGCAACACCGTTGAACAGTCGGCAAAGCCCATGTCCATCGCCGTCATCGGCGACGTCCCGTACGGGACGGCGCAGGAGGCATCCTTCGGTGGGTTGATCGAGGCGATCAACGCCGATCCGAAGGTGCGGGTCGCCCTGCACGTCGGTGACATCAAGAGCGGGAGCACGACGTGCACCGATGAGCGTTTCGCTGCGGTGGCCAACGCGTTCGAGAGGTTCTCGGATCCGCTTGTGTACACGCCGGGCGACAACGAGTGGACCGACTGCCACCGCGCCAACAACGGCAGCTACAACCCGCTCGAACGACTCGACGCGGTCCGGTCCCTCTTCTTCGGCGATCCCGGCCAAGCGCTCGGCGAGCGACCGATGGCTGTCAACCCCCAAGCGGCATTCCCGGAGAACGTGCGCTGGCAGGAGTCGCGAGTCGTGTTCGCGACACTCCACGTCGTCGGCAGCAACAACGGGCTCGCCTCGTGGAGTGGGCTCGGGCACACGGACCCCACACCCGAGCAGGTAGCGGAGGTCACTGGCCGTATCGACGCCGTGCTGGCGTGGGTCGACACCGCCTTCGACCAAGCCGAGGCCGCAGGCAGTCGCGGCGTGGTGCTCGCCATGCAGGCCGACACCTGGGATCCCGCTCCGACGTCGGACCAGCAGGCGATCGTCGATCGCATCGGCGCGCGAACTGCGGCGTTCGACGGCGAGGTCCTGCTGCTGCAGGGCGACTCTCACACCTTCGTCGCCGACAACCCGCTCGGGCTCGACAACTTCACCCGCATCGTCGTCCACGGCGAGACCCTCCCCTTCGAGTACCTGCGCCTGACCATCGACCCTCGCTCCGAGGCGCTCTTCTCCTGGGAGCGCGTACCGGTCGCGACGAGCTGAGGGAGGACGGCGGTGCCCGACATCTGCAACGACGAGGACCAGACACCGGGACCGTCGATGAGCGTGACCTCGTGATCGACGACGAGCTGGAGCTGCCCGATGACGACGTCGTTCCTCGCCCCGCCCGACTGACCCCTTCGACACGACGAACAGGAGACCGATCCACGTGCCTCCCCGACTCGGCGCAGTGCTGTGCGCCGCCACAATCAGCCTCACCGCCACGGTCAGTCTCAGCGCCGGTTCGGCTGCGGGCGACCGCGGTCGCGACGACGTCGGCGCACCCGGCCGGAACCACACCGACGCCATCGTGATCGGCCATCGCGGCGCCAGCGGCTACCGGCCCGAGCACACGCTGGCCGCCTACGAGCTGGCCATCGCCCAGTGTGCTGACTACATCGAACCGGACCTGGTCATGACCGCCGACGGGGTGCTGGTCGCCCGCCACGAGAACGAGATCAGCGGCACCACCGACGTCGAGGACCATCCCGAGTTGGCCGGGCGGTTCACCACCAAGATCGTGGACGGCCAGGCGGTCACCGGCTGGTTCACCGAAGACTTCACCCTCGCTGAGCTCAAGACGTTGCGCGCCGAGGAACGAATCCCGTCGACCCGGCCGCACAACACCGCCTATGACGGGATGTTCGACGTACCGACCCTCGAGGAGGTCCTCACGTTGGCGCGGTCGTCACGGACCTGTGACGGCAAGCCCGTCGGGATCTACCCGGAGACGAAGCACCCGAGCTACTTCGACACCCTCGGCCTGTCGATGGAGGAACCCCTCGTCGAGCTGCTCCACGACCACGGCTACCGGGGCCGGGGCTCACCGGTGTTCATCCAGAGCTTCGAGGTTTCCAACCTCCAGGACCTCGACGCCATGACGAACCTGCGGCTCGCGCAGCTCATCGACTGCAGCGGCAAGCCATACGACTTCGTCGCAGCCGGCGATGACCGCACCTACGCCGACCTGGTGGCCCCGGCCGGGCTCGACTTCGTCGCCGGCTACGCCGACGGGGTCGGCGCCTGCAAGAACGTGCTCATTCCCCGCGACGGCGACGGCGCCCTCGCCGCCCCGACACCGGTGATCGACGACGCCCACGAACGAGGCCTGGTCGTGCACGGCTGGACCTTCCGGGCCGAGAACCAGTTCCTGCCCGCCGAGTACCGCAGCGGTACGGACCCGAACGCCTTCGGCGACCTGGCCCGAGAGGTGCGGGCCTTCGTCTCCGCCGGGATGGACGGCTTCTTCACCGATCACCCCGACCTCGGCGCCGCCGCCGTGCGATGACGGCGCGAGTTCATCCCCGCTTCAGCAACACGGCGCCCGCTCGACCGAGCGCCGTCAGATCGACCACTTGTGAAGGCCACGCCCGGGCGGCCGCCCGGGGTCGTGCTCATCGAAAGGGAACCGCATCCAAATGACGAACCTGATCCGCCGGCTGCTCGCCGGCAGCGCCGTGGCAGCCGTCGGGCTCGCCGCTCCCGGCGTCGCCTCCGCCGACGCCGTCCACTTCTCCGACTTCTCACCCCTCGCCTCCTCAGCCGGCCCCACCACCGACGAGCGCATGCCGATCACCTTCGGAAACCCGAGCGTCCAGCAGCGGTCGATCACCTCGGTCGACGACCAGCTCGCGGCGGGCGAGCCCAACACCGGCGCGTGGGACATGAACACCATCAACGAGACCGGCCCGCACAAGGGCCGCTACCTGTTCACGCCGTTCGAGAGCGGCCAGTCGGGCGTCCAGCGCACCGACCTGGCGACCGAGCAGACCGAGACGATCTTCCTCAGCGCCGAGCCGGGCGACTACCTGCGCTGGGACGCCTCCTATTGGACGCCGTGGGGCACCTACGTCACTGCCGAGGAAGAGTGGTGCAGCGATCCCGCCGGCTGCACGACCAACCCCTACGGCAGGCTCTTCGAGCTCACGAACCCGCTGACGGCGGACTCGGTGACCGAGGCCGACGGCGAGGCAGCCAACGTCGAGCACCGCAACGTCATCCCCCGCGTGTCGCACGAGGGCGTGCAGTTCGACCGTGATCTCAACATGTACTTCATCGACGAGCTCAACGGCGGCAGCCTGTACCGCTACAGCCCTGCCGCGAGCTGGGGCGAGATCATGTCCGGCCGCACCGGCTACTTCGATGCGGGCCAGACGTCGGTGCTGCGCGTCGATGACGGTGCCACCCCCAACGCCACGGGCGCCTACAGCTGGGTGGCGATCACCGACGAGGGAGGCAACCCGCTCCCGGGGGCACTGAGCATCACCGACCCCAACGGCGTCACCTCCGTCGACGGCCGCAACACCACCGACCTGCCGGCGTTCAAGGGCACCGACTACCAGCGACCCGAGGACTTGCAGCTCCAGGTCAGCAACGGGCTCGAGCGCCTGTACATGGCGACGACGACGACCAACGAGGTCTACGTCATCGACCTCGCCGCGCATGACATCAGCGTCTTCGCCGACCGCGCCACCACCGACCGCGCCACGGGGAGCGCCGTGGGCAGCGACCTGGCGAGCCCTGACAATCTCGCCATCGACCACGACGGCAACATCTACGTGGTGGAGGACCGCAACGGCGGCGTCGACGACGACATCTGGCTCGCCCGCGACCGCAACCGAGACGGCGACCTGCTCGACCCCGGCGAGGGCATCGGGCGCTGGGCGTCGAACGGCACCCCTGGATCGGAGCTCACCGGCCTCTACTTCGATCCCACGAACAAGCGGCGGGCATGGGTGAACATCCAGCACCCCGACAGCGGCAACGACCGACTCATCGAGATCACGATCCCCTAGCAGCCACCCAGTCGTCCCGCCGAGTGGTGTCGAAGCCCGTCGTCCCGTTCAGCCCAACGATGAGAGGGTCGCCCCGCGAGCCTCGAGGACCTCGTCTAGCCGGCTGGCGGGTGTCACCTCCACGCGCGCCAGACCATCTCGGCTACCGAGCCGCGGGTCAGCCGGCGATGAGGACCCGCCGTTTGATGGCCTCGTTGGCGGCGACGTAGAGCGCGGTGAGCGCGGCGAGTACGAGGAGGAGCAGGGTGGGTATGCCGACCAGTCCGAGCGGCTCGGCGAGCAGCGAGTAGGGCAGCGCGACGGTGAGCGCGGCGATGAACACGCTGCTGGTGAGCAGCGCACGGCCGGGGCGGCTGCGCCAGAAGGGTCGGGCGGTGCGCAGCACCAGCATCACGGCGAGCTCGGTGGCGGTCGACTCGATGAACCAGCCGCTGCGAAACAGCGTCGCCCCGGCGTCGAACACGATCCGCAACGTCACAAAGGTGAGGATGTCGAAGGCGGAACTGACGAGCCCGAAGACGATCATGAACCGCCGGATCGATCCGATGTCCCAGGCTCTCGGGGCTTCGAGCTGCTCGGGGTCGACCTCGTCGGCAGCGATGGTCGTGCCGGGGATGTCGGAGAGGAAGTTGAGCAGCAGGATCTGGCGAGGCAGCAGCGGCAGGAACGGCAGGAAGGCGGCGGCGGCCGCCATCGAGAGCATGTTGCCGAAGTTGGCGCTGGTGGTGACCCGGACGTACTTCAGGGTATTGGCGAACGTTCGGCGACCGAGGCGTACACCGTCGGCGACGACGGCGAGGCTCTTGTCCAGCAACACGATCGCCGCGGTTTGCTTGGCCACGTCGACGGCGGTGTCGACTGAGATCCCGACATCGGCGGTGTGCAGCGCGGCGGCGTCGTTGATGCCGTCACCCAAGAAGCCCACGGTCTCGCCGCTGGCGCGCAGCGCCTTGACGAGGCGGTCCTTGTGGAGCGGGTCCACCTCGGCGAACACGGCGACATCGGCGACGCTGGCGACGAGGTCGCGGTCGTCGAGGCCGTCGATCTGCGAGCCGGTGAGGGCGTTATCGACGCGGAGACCGACCGCGGTGGCGATCTGGCGGGCAGCGAGATGGTTGTCGCCAGTGACCAACCGCACGGACACGCCCAACCGGCCGAGCTCGCGGATCGCTTCGGGCGCGCCCGGCTTGGGCGGGTCGGCGAAGGCGAGCATCCCGCGGGCCGTCATGCCCGTCTCATCGTCGTCGGCAGCTGTCCGCCGGCCCGGGAGGTCGCGGGTGGCGAGCGCGAGCACCCGGTACCCCTCGGCGCTGAGCTCGGCGAAGCGTTCGTCGAGTCGATGCCGGACTGACTCGATGGGCAACACTCGGCCATGGACCTCGGCTCGGGTGCACACCCCGAGGACCTCGGGGAACGCTCCCTTGGTGATCAGCAACGGTGACGTGCCGGCGACGAGGACCGACAGACGCTTGCGTTCGAAGTCGTACGGGATCTCGTCCAGGCGTTGCGCAGGGTCGATCGGCGCCGCGTCGTGGAGCACGGCGGCGTCCAGCGGGTTGGCGAAGCCTCGTTGCAGTCCGGCGTTGAGGCGGGCGAGGCGCAGAACCTCGTCGCTGACCCGACCGTCCAGGTCGACGGCGCTGTCGAGCTTCGCCGCTCCGGCAGTGAGGGTGCCAGTCTTGTCGGTGCACAGCACGGTCATCGCCCCGAAGTCCTCGATGGCGTCCGTGCACGCGGGGGTCAGATCCGCCATAGCTTTCAGATGGGGTGCCAGTTTGGCGGCAGTCTCAGCGAAATACGGCTCCTCGCTGGCGGTCAACGTGGACTCGACTTTTGTGAACAGACTCGAGAGCCCTTCCAGCCAGGCCCGCGCAGCGACGGCGACCGGCTCGGTGTTCAGTTTCAATGCATCCGGGGGAGAAGAGTCCCACACACTGCCGGTGGGGCCGTCGGCGTAGGCGTACAGATTGCGCTGCGCGGCGGTCAACGCGGCGTCCGCCTCTTCGACCCCGGCGAACTCAGCGGCGGCTCCCGGAAGCATGAATGTGGTGGTGCCGTCGGGGGCATCCCACATACCGATGCTCTCGTCGAAAAACTCGTTCCACAGTGCGCCTGCACCCATGCCCACCCAGCCGACCGGGCCGGGGATGGCGCCGATCAGGTTGAGGGTGCCGCCGACGAAGTCACCGTCTTTATAGTCGTAGTAGGCCATGACGCCCGCGGCGATGGAGCCGACGAACGGGAGTGTGCGGGCACCCCACTTCGCCGCGGTCTTCACACCCTCACCTGCGTTCTTGGCGAGAGCCCCGCTTGCAGCATTGGCGATACGCATCGCTGCTGTCGGCTGGCCGCGGACTAGGCCCTTCACACCGGGCACGGGTTTCACGTACTGGCGTGCGAGTTGGGCGGCCCGGCTGGGCTTTCCGTCGGCGTCGGCTGCCGCAGTGGCACCGGAGCCGGTCGCGGGCGCATCCGCGGCGGGGGTTGTGCCGCCGGCAGGAGCGTCGCCGGTTGCGGTTCCCGTCGGTGCATCCGCGGCGGGGGTTGTGCCGCCGACAGGAGCGTCGCCGGTTGCCGGCCTACCGTCGGCTTCGGCGGCGGAGGTGGTGGTAGTGGTGCCCGATGTGGGAGCGGGTTTATCGGCATCGGCCGGCACTGTGCTGCTCGCCGGCGCATCACCGCCGACAGGGTCCGCACCGGCAGTTGGGGTCTCGGGGGCCGGCGCGTCGACGGGCGCAGGATTTGTCATGCGGATTCTCCGATCTGCGTCGCGGGGGGTGTTCCCCCGGCAGCTGCTGCGTTGGTCACCGCTTCGGAGATCAGCCCTGCGGCAAGGGCATCGAAACCGGGCCCGGGAGTGTAGGTCCGCTTCACCGCGTCATAGACCTCGCCGTTGCTGGCCAGTCGGCGACCCAATGTGGCCCTGGGAACACCGGAAGGCGGGAGTTTCTTGGCACCCAACACCCGGTTGAGGTCACCCAGGACCGTGTCCAGCTGGGACAGCACCCGGACACGCTGCGCGGCGGGGGACGGTTCACACTCACCGTCGAGAACCAGGACCGGAACTTCGTCGGTCGATGCACACGCAAGTGCCGATGCAAGGGTGTGCATATAAAGCTGCGTATCGCGTGACGCGTTACCGATGACGGACATGACAGCCAGCCTATGGTGCAGTCGGCGTGTCGGCCCTGCGCGGCGCAACGAACCGTGAAGCTCACCTAACCTTGCGGACATGACACATCTGGTACGTGCAGCACTGTCCGTTGCGCACGACGCAGCTGCGCCAAGCACCGTTTTGCGGTTCACCGCAGCACAGCGCGCCATCGCCTCGGTGATGAACGGCGTAGACCCCGAACGTGAAGACATCGCGACTGCTGACACCCTCCACGTGAGCGAGCGGTTGCTGCATCTGTCCGCGGCAGCCGCGTTGCGCCAAGTCCTGATGTCACGTCCCACAGTCTCTGGTTCGGGGCGGCGCCGCCGCCGCCACGCCAACGAGCAGGTGACTCTCGACGCCTACTACCTGGCGCTGGCGCTGGTCGATGCACACGACGGCGACAGCTGCGCGGTGGCCTCCCTGCTGAGCCGCGATCCGCGGGCATGGCTACCGGCAGCAGCACTGGTGGGGCGGTTGCAGGTCCGGTTTCTGGAACAGGTCTGCGCTCAGCTGGAAGTGACGGCCAACCATCTTGCTGTCCCTGCTGCTGTCGCCGATGTGCCAGCCGCCGAGGCACTGCAGCAGAGGCCGGAGATCACCGAGACGTTGACGCTGCTGCCCAACCACGCCGCCGAGGATGAGGCCGATGAGGGTCTCTGGCTGCACGCGACATCCAGAGTGGTGATCGAAGGACGTGCTGCACCGGCGATCGTCGACGCGGGACCGTCTGTGCTTCCCGTCGAGTGGTCGGCACGGCTGGCCGCCCCGGTCACCGTCACCGCTGCGGACGGGCGGTGGCCCAAAGACGTTGTGCGTGACTGCCTATGGATGTGTGAGGACGCTGTGCGCAGCTGGGTCGCCTCGATGTCGCGTCAGCTGCGCGGCGACAACAACGAGGATCTGCTGCTCGGGGTTGGACAGCCACTCCGGGCGTTCCTGGTCAGCCCAGCGGCGAGAGAGATCGCCCGTGTGCGCGCAGCCGACACCGGGGAGTTCGGGGGCCTGCTGTGGCGAGTACGGCCGGCGATGGCGTGCGCTGATTCGGCCTACGGAGGGCTGCGCACCCGGGATCGTGTGGAGCTGCTGTCCTCGATGCGCAACATCGATGACGGTGTGCCGCTGCCCGCGGAGACGGTGATTCCCGAGGCGATCGCGCTCCCGGCTGTGCGCTGCGAGGAGCTGGCGCTGCTGTCGGCAGTGGACCCGCAGCGGTTGTCGGGCCCGGTCGAGGTGACCGTCAACCTGCACGTCCCCGAATGGGAGGACGTGACAGCGATGGTGGAGCAGCTGTCCGCCGGGCAGGAGATCGAACTGACGGCGCCCCTGTTGGCCTGGGCTGACCGTGACATCGTCAGCGGCGACACACAGCGGTTGACGATCCGGGCACGCGTGCACTACGGGGCGGGTGTGAACACCCCCGATGGCATGGGAGTGTTCCTGGCAGCCGGCACCCGGCTGTCGGTTCTGGGATCCGACATCAGCCGTACCCACTGCACCGTCTACCTCGACCAGTGCCACGTCGCGGGGCCGTTGGCGCAGGCGAGCGCTCCAGCGGGGAGTTTCTGCGTCGCCTGAGATGCACCGGGCAATGCATCGTGTCGTCTGTGTGCATCATTGCGTGCCGGATGTGCGTATCGGTGCCGCCAGCAGCGATAGTGGAGCGATGTCCGCTTGCCGCGGACGGATGACGACACCATGGAGGAACGATGGGCAACCACCCGTGGGGCGGATCGACCCCAGAGATGAACGCCACCATGCTGGAGGCAGGATCCACCTCGGCGACGTGGGCGGCTGCCTCGGCGGCGTGGATGGGTTTGGCCTCGGCGGCGATGGCCGCCGCGGGCATCACCGGCGCGCAGATGGCAGCCTCGACCACCTCCGGACATCGCTCCACTATCGCTGCTGGCGGCACCGATACGCACATCCGGCACGCAATGATGCACACAGACGACACGATGCATTGCCCGGTGCATCTCAGGCGACGCAGAAACTCCCCGCTGGAGCGCTCGCCTGCGCCAACGGCCCCGCGACGTGGCACTGGTCGAGGTAGACGGTGCAGTGGGTACGGCTGATGTCGGATCCCAGAACCGACAGCCGGGTGCCGGCTGCCAGGAACACTCCCATGCCATCGGGGGTGTTCACACCCGCCCCGTAGTGCACGCGTGCCCGGATCGTCAACCGCTGTGTGTCGCCGCTGACGATGTCACGGTCAGCCCAGGCCAACAGGGGCGCCGTCAGTTCGATCTCCTGCCCGGCGGACAGCTGCTCCACCATCGCTGTCACGTCCTCCCATTCGGGGACGTGCAGGTTGACGGTCACCTCGACCGGGCCCGACAACCGCTGCGGGTCCACTGCCGACAGCAGCGCCAGCTCCTCGCAGCGCACAGCCGGGAGCGCGATCGCCTCGGGAATCACCGTCTCCGCGGGCAGCGGCACACCGTCATCGATGTTGCGCATCGAGGACAGCAGCTCCACACGATCCCGGGTGCGCAGCCCTCCGTAGGCCGAATCAGCGCACGCCATCGCCGGCCGTACTCGCCACAGCAGGCCCCCGAACTCCCCGGTGTCGGCTGCGCGCACACGGGCGATCTCTCTCGCCGCTGGGCTGACCAGGAACGCCCGGAGTGGCTGTCCAACCCCGAGCAGCAGATCCTCGTTGTTGTCGCCGCGCAGCTGACGCGACATCGAGGCGACCCAGCTGCGCACAGCGTCCTCACACATCCATAGGCAGTCACGCACAACGTCTTTGGGCCACCGCCCGTCCGCAGCGGTGACGGTGACCGGGGCGGCCAGCCGTGCCGACCACTCGACGGGAAGCACAGACGGTCCCGCGTCGACGATCGCCGGTGCAGCACGTCCTTCGATCACCACTCTGGATGTCGCGTGCAGCCAGAGACCCTCATCGGCCTCATCCTCGGCGGCGTGGTTGGGCAGCAGCGTCAACGTCTCGGTGATCTCCGGCCTCTGCTGCAGTGCCTCGGCGGCTGGCACATCGGCGACAGCAGCAGGGACAGCAAGATGGTTGGCCGTCACTTCCAGCTGAGCGCAGACCTGTTCCAGAAACCGGACCTGCAACCGCCCCACCAGTGCTGCTGCCGGTAGCCATGCCCGCGGATCGCGGCTCAGCAGGGAGGCCACCGCGCAGCTGTCGCCGTCGTGTGCATCGACCAGCGCCAGCGCCAGGTAGTAGGCGTCGAGAGTCACCTGCTCGTTGGCGTGGCGGCGGCGGCGCCGCCCCGAACCAGAGACTGTGGGACGTGACATCAGGACTTGGCGCAACGCGGCTGCCGCGGACAGATGCAGCAACCGCTCGCTCACGTGGAGGGTGTCAGCAGTCGCGATGTCTTCACGTTCGGGGTCTACGCCGTTCATCACCGAGGCGATGGCGCGCTGTGCTGCGGTGAACCGCAAAACGGTGCTTGGCGCAGCTGCGTCGTGCGCAACGGACAGTGCTGCACGTACCAGATGTGTCATGTCCGCAAGGTTAGGTGAGCTTCACGGTTCGTTGCGCCGCGCAGGGCCGACACGCCGACTGCACCATAGGCTGGCTGTCATGTCCGTCATCGGTAACGCGTCACGCGATACGCAGCTTTATATGCACACCCTTGCATCGGCACTTGCGTGTGCATCGACCGACGAAGTTCCGGTCCTGGTTCTCGACGGTGAGTGTGAACCGTCCCCCGCCGCGCAGCGTGTCCGGGTGCTGTCCCAGCTGGACACGGTCCTGGGTGACCTCAACCGGGTGTTGGGTGCCAAGAAACTCCCGCCTTCCGGTGTTCCCAGGGCCACATTGGGTCGCCGACTGGCCAGCAACGGCGAGGTCTATGACGCGGTGAAGCGGACCTACAC
>CAVPEW010000031.1:0-27501 GCA_963703565.1 uncultured Microthrixaceae bacterium
GGCACGCGCCCAGCCTGCCGGACCTGCCCCCCCTGCACGGAGGGGTCATGGGTTACCTAGGCTACGACGTGGTGCGCGAGGTCGAGCACCTGCCCGACCCGCCCCCCGACGACCAGGGCCTGCCCGACGCCATGATGTCGGTGATCGGCCAGCTGGCCGCCTATGACCACTGGCGTCAGCGGGTCACCCTCGTCGACAACGTGATCGTCGGTCCGACCGCCACCACAGCGCAGCTCGATGCCGCCTACGACGGAGCGTTGGAGCGACTCGACCGACTCGCCCTCGACGGGTGCCGCCCGCTGGCCGAGGCGCTCGTCGATCCGCCCCTGCTCGACGAGGAGCTGCCCGAGGTCCGCTCGACCATGGGCGCCGCCGACTACGAGCGGGCCGTGCGCGCCGCCCAGGAGCACATCTGGGCCGGGGACGTCTTCCAGGTCGTCCTCTCGCAGCGCTTCGACTTCGACCTGGGGGCCGACCCCTTCGACGTCTACCGGGTGCTGCGCCAGGTCAACCCGAGCCCCTACATGTACTTCGTGCGCCAGCCCGGCGTGACCCTGGTCGGCTCCTCGCCCGAGCCGATGGTGCAGCTGCTCGACGGCACTGTCGTGTCGCGCCCCATCGCCGGCACCCGCTTCCGGGGCCGCACCGACGAGCACGACCGTCGCCTGGGGGCGGAGCTGCTCGAGCACCCCAAGGAGCGCGCGGAGCACGTCATGCTGGTCGACCTGGCCCGCAACGACGTCGGGCGGGTCGTCGAGTTCGGCAGCGAGCGCGTCGACGAGCTGATGACCCTGGAGCGCTACAGCCACGTCATGCACCTGACCTCGCAGGTCTCGGGGCGGCTGAGGGCCGATCGGGGTGCCATCGACGTGCTGCGCGCCACCCTGCCCGCAGGCACGGTGAGCGGCGCCCCGAAGGTGCGGGCGATGCAGCTCATCGACGCCCTCGAGCCGGTCAAGCGGGGCCCCTACGCGGGCGTGGTCGGCTACCTGGACTTCTCGGGCAACGTCGACACGGCGATCGCGATCCGCACGATGGTTGCCACCGACGACGGTCGGGCCAGCGTGCAGGCGGGAGCCGGCGTGGTGGCCGACAGCGTGCCAGCCGACGAGGAGCTGGAGTGCCGCAACAAGGCCAGGGCGTTGCTCGCAGCGGTGCCCGCCGCGCGCCGCATGCGCGCCGAGCGCATCCGCGCCGCCCGCTCCGGATCGCCCACCTAGCCTGCGGGACCATGGACCTGCGCTGCCAGCCGGGCGCCGCCGACGCGGCATGGGTCGTGGTGCGCGCTCGGGGCGCCGACGCGCTCGGCTACCTGCAGGGCCAGACCAGCCAGGACCTGTCGGGGCTGGGCCCGGGCGCGACCACCTGGACCCTGCTGCTCGAGCCCACCGGCCGGCTGACCGCGTGGCTGCGGGTGACGCGCACCGGCGACGACGAGATCGTCCTCGACGCGCAGGGCGACGACGCGGGACCGGTGCTCGATCGCCTCGGTCGCTTCCGGCTGCGCAGCGACGTCACGTTCGAGGTCCTGGATTGGCGCGCCGTCGCCCTGCGTGGCCCGGGCACTGCTGCCCGGGCGGCCGGCGGCGGGAGCGACGCAGCGGAGAGCGCCGGGGGCACGGCGATGGTCCTGCCGGCCGGCTGGCCCGGCGTCGAAGGCGTGGACCTGCTGGGCCCGGACCCGCAGATCCCGCCGGGCGTGGAGCGCGCCGCCCCCGGCGACCTCGAGGCCCTCCGGGTGGAGGCGGGGGTGCCTCGGCTCGGCGCCGAGCTGGACGGCTCGACTATCCCCGCCGAGGTCGGAGCCTGGATGATCGACGCTTCGGTCAGCTTCACCAAGGGATGCTTCACCGGCCAGGAGCTCGTGGCGCGCATCGACAGCCGTGGTGGTCGGGTTCCACGCCCGCTGCGCGCCCTGGTGCTCTCGGGCGAGCGGGCACCGGCCCCGGGGGCCGACGTCGTGGCCGCGGTAACCGACCCGGGGGGCGCTCCGGGCACGGGCGAGCAGGTCGGGCGGGTCACCTCCACCGCCCGGTCCGCCGCCTTGGGCCCTGTCGCGTTGGCCCCCCTGGCGCGCAAGGTCGCCGTCGGCGCAGCGGTCCTCGTCGCGCTGGACGGCGGCTGGGTCGAGGCGGAGGTCCGGGCGGTGCCGCTGCGTTGAACGTGACCCGGGCGCCGGGGTGGGCGGCCGGCGTGGTCGTCCTGGTGATGGTGGTCACTGCGGGGTGCAGCGACGGTGGGGGGAGCGACGGGCGCCCCGGCGCGGCGACGACCACCTCGTGGCCGTCCTCCACGACCTCGACGAGCCTGACCGACTACACCGGGGTGACCCTTGCGGTGGTCCCGGGTTCTTCGACCACGACCACGCTGCGGTCCGGCTTCATGACGGTCTCGGGCACGGTGCGGGGCCCGGACGGCCCGGTGGCGGGCGCCACCGTGCGACTCGAGCGCTTCGACGTCGCCGGCAGGGCCACAGAGTTCGAGGTCGGCACCGACGGTGCCGGGCGCTACCAGTTGCGTGGCGCGCCGGGCGGCCGCTACCGGGTCCGGGCCTGGCGCAGTCCAGACCTGGTCCAGGGCGAGCCAGTGGTCGGCTTCCTCGCGGCGACTCCCGACCAGCGGCTCGACCTGGTCACCGAGCGCGTGGGAGGGGTGTCGGTGGCCGCGGCAACCGCTCCGGACCCCGCCCGGGAAGGCCAGGCGGTGAACCTCGCCGTCTCGGTCACCGAGCGCGTGGTCGACGGCGACGGCGTCGTCAGGCATCGCGCGGTCGGCTCGCGGCCGGTCTCGCTCGGCGGTCTCGGGGCGTGGGTGAGCGCCGACGGGAGCCGTGCGGTGCGCGTCGAGGCCAGCACCGACGGTGCGGGCAGGGCGTCCTTCGCCCTGCGTTGCGTGCGCCCGGGGCCGGCCGGGTTGACGCTCCGGGTCGCCCCGCCCGCCGCGGTGGACCCCGTGCCGGCGGGTGCGGCCACGCCCGCCGCCGCGTCGTTCGGGCTCGATGTGGCCGACTGCGTCGAGACCGCCACCGGGGCCGGGTCGGGCTCGTCGTCCACGACGGCGGCGCCGTGAACCGTCGTCGCATGTAGCGTCGTCGCCATGGCCGAAAAGGTTGCGATCATCGCGCGCATCGACGTCCAGCCCGACCACGCGGACGAGGCCGAGGGCCTCCTGCGAGCCCTGATCGACGCTGCCGCCGGCGAGTCCGGGACCGAGGTGTACGCGCTGCACCGCGACGGGCCGACGTTCTGGTTCTGGGAGCTGTACCGCGACGCGGAAGCGTTGGCCGAGCACGGCACCAGCCCTGCGCTCGCTGAGGCCTTCGGTGGCCGGCTCTCGGACTTGCTGGCCGGTCCGCCCGAGCTGCACACGGTGACCCCTCTGGCAGCCAAGGGCATCGAGGCTTCTGAGCGGCACGTACCTGGACCGGATCCTGGCCGCGCACCGCGACGCGGCCCGGTCCGATCCCCGCCCGCTCGAGGCGGTGCTCGAGGCTGCTCGGGCCCTGTCCTCGCCGGTCCGGAGCCTGCGATCGGCACTGGACGCGCCGGGCCTGTCGGTCATCGCCGAGGTGAAGCGACGCTCGCCGTCGAAGGGCGACCTCGCGGCGGGCATCGACCCCGCCCGGCTCGCCGGCCAGTACGAAGCCGGGGGTGCGGCGGCAGTCTCGGTGCTGACCGACCCGGGGTTCTTCGGTGGCTCGCCCGCCGACCTGGAGGCGGCGCGGGCGGTGGTCGGCGTGCCCGTGCTGCGAAAGGACTTCACGGTCGCGCCCGCCGACGTGTGCGACGCCCGGGTGATGGGAGCCGACGCGATCCTGCTCATCGTCGCCGCGCTCGACGATGCCGAGCTGGGAGATCTCCACGCCCTCGCCGGCGAGCTCGCCCTGGGCGCGCTCGTGGAGGTCCACGACGAAGCCGAGCTGGAGCGCGCCCTGGCGGTGGGCGCTGGGGTGATCGGCGTCAACCAGCGCGATCTGGTCACCTTCGAGGTGGACTCGCACCGGGCGGTGCGGGTCGCTGCGGCGATGCCCAACGGGGTGGTGCGCGTGGCGGAGTCGGGCGTGCGGGGGCCGGCCGACGCCCGGGTCCTTGCCGCCGCGGGCTTCGACGCGGTGCTGGTGGGCGAGTCCCTGGTCACCGCGGCCGACCCGGCCGAGGCGGTGCGCCAGCTCCGCGACCACCCGGGGTCGCGCCGGTAGCCTGCACCGGTGTTCGTCAAGATCTGCGGGATCACCTGCGAGGAGGACGCGCTCCTCGCGGTGGCCATGGGGGCGGACGCAGTCGGCTTCGTGTTCGCCCCGTCGCCGCGCCAGGTGGCGGTCGGGCGAGCAGCCGACATAGTCAAGAGGCTTCCGCCCGACGTCTTGACGGTTGGGGTCTTCCGTGACGAGGCCCCCGAGCGGGTGGTGGAGCTGGTCGGCTCGGCCGGCCTCGGCGCGGCCCAGCTCCACGGCCACGAGAACGAGGAGACGACCCGCTGGGTGCGCGAGCGGGTCTCGGTGGTCATCAAGGCCTTCCCCGGTGGCGACCCTCTGCTGGAGCGGGCCGCCTCCTTCGGTGCCGACATCGTGCTGGTCGACTCGGCCAGCCCCGGGTCGGGTCGGGTGTTCGACTGGTCGCTGGCCGAGGGCGCTCCGTCGGGCCTGCGGGTGCTCCTGGCCGGGGGGCTCACCCCCGACAACGTCGGTGATGCCGTTCGCCGGGTCCGGCCCTGGGGGGTCGACGTGGCCACCGGCGTCGAGGTGGCACCGGGTCGCAAGGACGCCTCCAAGGTCCGCTCCTTCGTCAACGCCGCTCGCGCCGCAGAGCCCGCAGGGCACCGCGGCGGCGACGAGAGGCCCTTCGACTGGATGGTCGAGGGGTGACGCCGCGAGCCTTGCCCAGTGCCCGCTGATCCCGTGACCCCTGCCGGTGGATCGCCGAATCCCGCAGCCCGCCCGTCCAGCGCCGTGATGGGTGAGCCCGACGAGCGTGGGCGCTTCGGGCGCTTCGGTGGCCGCTTCGTGCCCGAGACGCTGGTGGGGGCGTGCGCCGAGCTGGAGGTCGCCTTCCGCCAGGCGTGGGCCGAGCCGGCCTTCCGTGCGGAGCTCGATGCGCTCCTGCGTGACTACGCCGGGCGCCCCTCGATGCTCTACGCCGCCACCCGCCTCTCCGAGCAGCTCGGCGTCGAGGTGCTGCTCAAGCGCGAGGACCTCAACCACACGGGATCGCACAAGATCAACAACGTGCTGGGCCAGGCGCTGCTCGCCAAGCGGATGGGCAAGACCAGGCTGATCGCCGAGACCGGGGCGGGTCAGCACGGGGTGGCCGCCGCCACCGCCGCCGCCCTGTTGGGGCTGGAGTGCGTCGTGTACATGGGCGAGGTCGACATGGCGCGCCAGGAGCTCAACGTGTTCCGGATGCGCCTGCTCGGCGCCGAGGTGCGCCCGGCCTCGTCGGGGGCCCGAACCCTCAAGGACGCGATCAACGAGGCCATGCGGGACTGGGTGGCGACGGTGACCGGCAGCCACTACCTGCTCGGTTCGGTCATGGGGCCGCACCCGTACCCGTGGATGGTCCGGGAGCTGCACAGCGTCATCGGCGACGAGGCCCGGGAGCAGTGCCGCGCCAAGCTGGGCCGCGACCCCGACGTGGTCACGGCTTGCGTCGGCGGCGGCTCGAACGCCATCGGGATCTTCTCGGGCTTCGCCGAGCTGCCGGCGGTCGAGCTCGTCGGGGTCGAGCCTGCCGGGGGTGCGGCGGTGTCGCACGGCGTGCCCGGCGTGGTGCACGGTTCGATGTCGTTCCTTCTCCAGGACGAGTACGGCCAGGTCCTCGAGGCGGAGTCGATCTCGGCCGGCCTCGACTACCCGGGCATCGGCCCGGAGCACGCCCACCTGGCCGACATCGGCCGGGCCCGCTACGAGTCCGTCAACGACGCAGAGGTGCTCGAGGCCTTCGCGGTGCTGGCTCGCACGGAGGGCATCATCGCCGCGCTGGAGTCCGCGCACGCCCTGGCCTGGGTGCTGCGCTCCCGTGCAGAGCTGGCGGGAAGGGTGGTGCTGGTGAACCTGTCGGGGCGTGGCGACAAGGACGTGGCCCAGGTCGCCGCTCTCGACGAAGCCGGCGGCGTCGCCGGTGGGTGATCGCACGGTGCATTCCGCGGGGCGCCTCGAGGCCCACCTTCGAGCGCGTCGCAGCGCTGGAGCGAAGCTGCTCGTTCCCTACGTGACCGCCGGGCTGGGCCCGTGGGTGGAGGTGGTGCGTGCCTACGCGGCCAACGGGGCCGATGCGGTCGAGATCGGCATACCGTTCTCGGACCCGGTGATGGACGGCCCTGTCATCCAGGAGGCGTCCGAACGTGCGCTGGCCGCCGGCACCAACCTGACCACGGTGCTCGAGGGGCTCCGCCGGGTCGACGTCGGGATCCCCTTGGTGGTGATGACCTACTTCAACATCGCGTTCCGAGCGGGCGTCGATCGCTTCGCCGCGGAGGCGGCGGCCGCGGGCGTGTCGGGGATCGTGCTGCCGGACGTACCCCTCGAGGAGCTCGACGAGTGGGAGCCGGCGGCGGTGGCGGCTGGGCTCGAGACGGTGCAGCTTGCATCGCCGATCACGCCCGATGAGCGCCTCGCACGGCTGTGCGCCCGGTCGCGGGGCTTCGTCTACGGAGTCAACCTGCTGGGCGTGACCGGCGAACGTGCCGAGCTGGCCGGATCGTCCGCAGCCCTCGCCCGGCGCTGCAAGGCCGTGACCGACCTGCCGGTGGTGATGGGATTCGGCATCTCCACGCCGGGCCAGGCGGTGCAGGCTTCGCAGAGCGCCGACGGCGTGATCGTCGCCTCGGCCCTGATGCGCCTGGCTCTCGAGGGGGCTTCACCCGAGCGCCTGGGCGCCCAGGTGGGGCAGTTCCGCGCCGCGCTCGGCTGAGCGCACCTCTCCCCACGGTCTGGGTCGGTCGTCGGTCGGGGTCGACCGCGGGCTCAGGCGCCGCAGAGGTGCTCGGACAGGAAGGTGGAGGCCCTGCTCCACAGCGTGGCGGCGGCCTCGACGTCATAGGAGCTGCGGTCGGCCTCGGCGAACCACGGTCCGGTCCCGGGGTAGTCGTAGGCCTCGACCTGCTTGTCGAGCAGTCGCAGGTCGGCCTCGAGCAGCACCCGCTGGTCGTCCTCGACGTAGGGGTCCCGGCCGGCGAAGTGCAGCTGGAAGGCGCACGACGCGGCGGCGAAGTCGATGTCCTGGCTCCCGTAGGCGGCCACGACCGCGGCGACGCGCCCGGCGGCGCGCGCGGCGAGCCACAACGCCATGGAGGCCCCGGAGGAGAACCCGACGACGCCGACCGCTTCGCCGACGGTGGCGTCGAGGCCCAGCAGGGTGTGCAGGCTGGCCGCGCACAGGTGGGCGATCTCGTCGGGCCTGGCGCGCCCGAGGCGGGCAGCGGCCTCGGCTTCGCTGTGCACGGGTTCACCGCCGAACAGGTCGGGGGAGAGGGCCACGAAGCCGGCGCCGGCGAGCCGGTCGCACCAGTGGTTGAACGTCGGACCCGGACCCCACCAGGAGGGCAGCACCAGCACCCCCGGCCCGCGGCCGGAGTCGGGCAGCGAGAGGTAACCGGTGCCGGCGCGTCGGGGGTCCATCGGGGCACCGTACCGTCGGGTCGCCGACCCGGCGCGGCGGTAGCGTGCGAGGTCGTGAGCGATCGACCCATCGACGCGGACTGCGAGCTGTGCGAGGCGGCTCGGCTGACCGAGTGGTTCCACGAGGACGAGATCTGCTGGGTCGCCGAGTGCGAGATCTGCGCCACGCCCATGGTCGTGTGGCGCTCCCACGGCGTGGTTCCCCCGGCGGACGAGTTGGCCCACATGCACGCCACGCTCGCCCGTGTGGCGGACGCGGTCTTCGACGGCCACTACCTCGACGATCGAATGCGCAACATCCCGGACCACTACCACGCGCACGCCCGGCCGGCGGGGGGCTTCTTCGGCCACGGGTTCCGCCGGGATCGGTCAGGGTGAGCGAGCCGGTCGCCTCGCCGGGGCGCGGGCGTCCCCTGTCGGTCTTCGAGCAGGCGGGTGGTCAGGGCTTCTTCGACGAGTTGGCCGAGGCGTTCTACGCGGGCGTGGCCGGTGACGCGGTGCTACGGCCTCTCTATCCCGACGACCTCGGCCCGTCGACGCGACACCTGGCCCTGTTCCTCGGCCAGTACTGGGGGGGACCGGCCACCTACAGCGAGCTGCGGGGACACCCCCGACTGCGCCTGCGCCATGCACCGTTCGCCATCGGGGAGGCCGAACGCGATGCCTGGCTGGGGTGCATGCGTGCCGCGTTGGATGCCGTCGGCCACCGCAGGGGTGTTGCTCCCCCGGTGCTCGCCGCGATCGCGGACTACGTGACAGGCACTGCGGACTTCCTGGTCAACCGGCGCTGACCTCAGGTGGCGGAGGGCCTCAGGACCGGGTCGCCCGTGCCGGGGGACATGCCACTGCGCGCGAGGCGCGAGGTGAGCGCCACGGCGCCGGCGACGAGAGCCCCGGCGACGAATGGATCGGCCCAGTAGTGGTTGGCGGTGGCGACGATCGCGAACAGGGTCAGTGCGGGATGCACCACGACGATCCAACGCCAGCGGCTGCGCCCGCTCGAGATCACCCCCCAGGCCACGATGACCGCCCAGCCGAAGTGCAGTGACGGCATGGCCGCGAACTGGTTGGCCACGGCGGACACGTCGGACCTCTGGTAGATCGCGGGGCCGAAGCGGGCGATGGTGTCCACGAAGCCGGGCAGCATCCGCGGCGGGGCCAACGGGTAGGCGAGGTGGCCGATCAGCCCCACGGCGGTGACGAGGGCGAAGACGCGCCTGACCCGCAGGTAGTGGCCGGAACGCCAGACGAACATGAAGATCAGGAAGGTGATCGAGGCGGGGAAGTGGACGTGCGCGTAGTACCGGTTGGCAGTCATGACGAGCCAGTGGTGGCCGAGCACCTGCCGTTGGAACCGGAGCTCGGTGGCGACGCCCAGCCAGCGCTCGACGCGCAGGACCTCGTGAGCGTTGGTGAACGCCTCGGTCACCTGCTCGCGCCCGAGGAGGCGTCCGGCCCGGTAGAGGGCCAGCAGTGCAGCCACGAGGACGACCTCACGCAGCACCCGTCCCATCGTTCCCTGCCACTGACACCGGGCCGACCGCGCCGCGGGGACCGCGCTGTCCCGGGCGGGGTCGGGCACCGCCGTACGGTCCCCGAGCACGTCTTGACCTTGGCACGGTGCGCTTGGCGTCGTCGAGCCAGTCGGCCGGTGCCAGACTGACCGGGTGCGGGCGCTACTGGTCTCCGATCTCCACTACGACCTTCCCAAGCTCGACTGGGTGCTGGCCGAGGCGGGCGAGGTGGACCTCGTGGTCGTCGCAGGTGACCTTCTCGACATCGGCTCGCGGGTCCCGCTGGACGCGCAGATCACCGTGATCCTGGAGTACTTCGCCCGGTTCGCCCAGCGTGCCACCGTGGTGGCCTGCTCGGGGAACCACGACCTCGACGGTAGGGGCCCGGCGGGCGAGAAGGTGACCGGCTGGATCTCCGATGCCCGCCGGGCGGGGGCCTATGTCGACGGCGACAGCGTCGAGGTGGGTGGCTGGCTGGTGACCGTGTGCGCCTGGTGGGAGGGCCCAGCGACCCTGGAGCGCCTCGAGGCCGGCCTCGACGCCGCTGCCGAGCGACGCCGTGGCCCGTGGCTGTGGGCCTACCACGGCCCGCCGGAGGGACCCCTGTCGTGGACGGGTTCCAAGCACTACGGCGACCCGGAGCTGCCACGCCTGCTCGACCGTTACCGGCCCGACCTAGTCCTTTGCGGGCACATCCACCAGGCGCCCTACGTGTCGGGCGGCTCCTGGCACGAGCAGCGAGGCTCGGCGCTGCTGTTCAACAGCGGCCACCAGCTCGGCCCGGTGCCCGCTCACGTCCGCTTCGACCTCGACGCCGGCCGGGCGTGGTGGTGGTCGACGGAGGGGAGCGACGAGCTGACCTTCGAGCTGCCCTCCGAGGCGACCGGGGCCCCGGTTCAGTAGTCGGGGGAGCGGTCCGAGCCGGGGTCTATCTCGACCGCCGGTCGAGATGCCAGGCGGCTCAGCACCGAGTCGAACACCGACAGGTGCCCCTCCGAGTCGGCGTACTGGGCTCGCACGTCGCCCAGGTAGGCCAGCAGTCGCTCGAGCCGACCGGCGAGCTGGCGGGCCAGCTCGAGGGCCACATCGGGATGGCTGGCGAAGAAGGCATCGGGGTCGCCGATGAGGCGCACGGTCGAGGGCTCGGCCGCCACGACTGTGGCCGTGCGGGCCGAGCCCAACAGGGCTGCGATCTCACCGACGAAGGCTCCGGGCACGGCGATCTCCGACAGGAGGTTCCCGTCGAGCTCCACGTGCAACAGGCCCTCGACGAGCACGGCCACGCCGGGGCCGTCGTCACCCTGGTCGTAGAGCACCTCGCCCGGTTCGATCCGCCGGGTCGGCATCGAAGCGGTCAGCTCCAGCACGGCGTTCACCGATCCCCCGACGGCGCTCGTCCGTGGATGTGCACGGCCGAACGGTACTCGCGCGGCACGCCACGGAGGTCCGGCGCTCGTCCGGGCGGCTGGCAAGCGGTCGGCTGAGGTGAAGCAGTCTCTCGACTGCATCGGGCTCCTCGAGCTGGACGACCGAGGGGGCGTCGAAGCTCGAGTCGCCGATCGCGCGGCCTATCGTCGCGTCCATGCCGCTCGAGCCCGGTGACAAGGCGCCCGACTTCACCCTGCTCGATCAGCACGGGCAGCCGTTCTCCTTGAGCAAGTCGCTCAAGGAGCGGAAGCTACGCCACTTCGTCTACTTCTACCCGAAGGCAGACACGCCGGGGTGCACCACCCAGGCCTGCGCGCTGCGTGACGCACGCGGCGAGCTGGGTGACACGGTCGTGATCGGCATCAGCCCCGACGCGCCGGCCCGTCAGCTGCGCTTCGACGAGAAGTACGGGTTGGGCTTCCCGCTGCTCGCCGACGAGGATCACGCGGTCGCCGACGCGTACGGCGCCTGGGGCGAGAAGTCGATGTACGGCAAGAGGTACATGGGGATCATCCGGTCCGCGGTGCTGGTCGGTCCCGACGGCCGGGTCCTGGCGGCGTGGCCCAAGATCAGTCCCAAGGCCACGCCCGGCGAGGTGCTCAAGGCCCTCGGGCGGTGAGCGTCGACCCGGCGTCGGTCCTGCCGCACCGGCCACCGTTCCTGCTGCTCGACGAGGTCGTCGAGGTCGTCCCCGGTGAGCGTGCCCGTGGCCTGTGGCGCCTGCGTGGAGACGAGGCCTTCCTGGCCGGGCACTTCCCGGGTCGCCCCACGCTGCCGGGCGTGCTCATGGTCGAGAGCCTCGCCCAGCTCGGAGCGGTGGCCGTGCTGGGCCTGGACCGCTTCGCCGGCAAGCTGCCCCTCTTCGGCGGCATCGACCGGGCCCGGTTCCGCCGCCAGGTGCTGCCAGGCGACACGCTCGAGCTCGAGGTGACCATCGGGCGCCTGTCCGCGCGCGTGGGCAGGGGTCACGGCAGCGCCAGGGTCGAGGGCGAGCTGGCCTGTGAGGCCGACATCATGTTCGTGATCGCCGACGCCTGAGCGCACGGATCTCACGCCGGGCGCCGCCCGAACGTTGTCTGCCGTGGTGCCCAACGCCGAGCCCCTGCCGCCCTTCGGGCGCCTCCTCGACCTGCACGGAGGCGACCTGTACCGGTACTCGGTCGCCATGGCCGGCCCGGTCGACGGCGCCGACTGCTTCCAGGAGACGCTGATGGCCGCGTTGCGCGCCTACCCGTCGCTTCGAGACGCCGGGAACCTGCGGGGCTGGTTGTTCACCATCGCCCATCGCAAGGTCCTCGACCACCACCGCGCACGCGCCCGGCGCCCCGAGCCCCGTGCCGCGGTGCCCGAAGGACTCGAGACCCACATGCTCGATGCCGCGCTCGACGGTGCCCTGCTCGTGGCCGCGCTGCGGGCCCTGCCCACCAAGCAGCGGGCAGCGGTGACGCTGCGCTTCCTGGCCGACCTGTCCTACGCGCAGATCGGTGCCGTGTTGTCCTGCAGCGAGCCGGCCGCCCGCCAGAACGTGCGTGCCGGGCTGGCTGCCCTACGTGTGCGGAGGTCCGACCTTGAACCGACTTGATCCCCTCGTCGATCCGCGCTCGCTCGGTTCGCGGCTTCGCGAGGTGCTGGGCGACGGAGCCGCCCCCGAGGGGTTGACCGCCGCGAGCCTCGACCGTGCGGCGGCGGCGGGCGCCGTGGAGGTGGCCTGGGCCACTCTCGACGGCCCGGTCGGCCCGCTGTCCCTGGGGGTGACGGCGGTAGGGCTGGTGAGGCTGGACTTCGGTGGTCCGGACCCCCTGATCGACGGGCTGGCCCGGGCCGTGTCGCCCCGCCTCGTGCGGCTCCCGCGTTGGACCGATCCGGTGCGCCGCCAGCTCGAGGAGTACTTCTCGGGCCACCGCACCCGCTTCGAGCTGGGACTCGACTGGCGGCTCAGCAGCGGGTTCCGGCGGTCGGTGCTGGCCACCCTGCACGCGCGGGTGGCCTACGGTCAGATCACCTCGTACGCCGACCTCGCCGCGATGTGCGGGCGCCCCAGAGCGGCGCGGGCGGTCGGCACGGCCATGGCCACCAACCCCCTCCCGCTGGTGGTGCCGTGCCATCGCGTGCTGCGCAGCGGGGGAGCGCTGGGCGGCTACGGCGGCGGCGCTGCGGCCAAGCGATGGCTGCTCGACCTCGAGGCCGGCAAGAGCCCGCCGGCTGTCGGCGGCCCCGAACCGATCTGACCCCAGCGCCGCCTCAGCTGGGTGGGGCCAGCACGACCGAGCCGTTGTGGCCGCCGAAGCCGAAGCTGTTCGATATCGAAGGGCCGGGCGTCCATGGCCGAGCCTCGCCGAGCACCAGGTCCAGCGGAGGAAGCTCGGGGTCCACGGCGGTGGTCCCGCCCGTGGGCGGGATGACGCCGTGGCGCATCGCCAGCACGACGGTGGCGGCCTCGATCGCGCCGGCGGCGCCGAGCGAGTGGCCCGTCACCCCCTTGGTGGCGGTCATGGGGGGGACCGAGCCGGTCCCGAAGAGCTTGGTGAGCGCCTCGGCCTCGGCGGCGTCGTTGAGCGGGGTGGAGGTGCCGTGCGCGTTGACGTGGACCACCTCACCCGTCGCCACCCCGGCATCGGCCAGGGCCAGCTCCATGCACGCGAGGGCGCCGCGCCCGCCGGGCGAGGGGGAGGTGATGTGGTGGGCGTCGGCCGTCGATGCACCGCCGAGCACCTCGGCCAGGATCGTGGCGCCTCGGGCTTCGGCCGCCGACCACTCCTCCAGCACGAGGACCGCGGCGCCCTCGGATATGACGAAGCCGTCCCGGTCGGCCGAGAAGGGCATGGAGCGTCCCGTCGAGGACAGGGCGGTCATGTTGGTGAACCCGGCGATCGAGGTCGGGGTGGCCGCCGCCTCGGTGCCGCCGGCGAGCACGGCATCGCAGCGCCCCGCGCGGATCCAACCCACTGCGTCGATGAGCGCGTGGGTCCCAGCCGCGCAGGCTGTCGACTGCGTCTGGCACGGACCCTGCCAGCCCCATCGCATCGACACGGCCGCGGAGGACGCGTTGGCCATCATCATCGGGACCAGGAAGGGCGAGACACGTCGCGCCCCCTTCGACAGGCGGATCTCGATCTGCTCTTCGAGGGTGCCTATGCCGCCGATGCCAGTGGCGATGAGCACTCCTCTGCGCAGGGGCTCGGCCCGGATCTCGCCTGCCTGGGCGAGCGCCTCGGTGGCGGCCGCCAGCGCCAGCTGGGTCACCCGGTCGGCGCGGCGAGCCTCCTTCGGGTTTTCGAACACGGTGAGCGGGTCGAAGCCCACGACCCTGCGCCCCACGACCGGCGCGCCGTCGTCCCCGGTCAGCGGTCCGGGCGGCGGGGCGTGCAGGCCGTCCCAGAAGGCGTCGGCGCCGATGCCGCACGGGGCGAGCACGCCGATCCCGGTGACGGCGACGCGCCGGGTCATCAGATCTTGCCGGTGACGAGGGCGAAGGCCTGCCCGATGGTGCGCACGCCCTCGAGCTCCTCCTCCTCGACGGTGATGTCGAACTCGTCCTCGAGCGCCATCACCAGCTCGGCGAGGTCGAGGCTGTCGGCGTCGAGGTCGTCGCCGAAGCTGGCCTCGGGGGTGATCCGCTCGGGTTCGACCGAGAGCACCTCGACGGCCTTGGCCCGGAACCGCTCGAACAGCTCTTCGTCACTCATCGCTAGGGGTCTCCTTGGTGTGGTGTGGGGAGTCGGACGCTAGGCGTCCGGGAGTCCGTGGCGGAGGCTCACAGGCCCATCGAGAGGCCGCCGTCGACGGGCAGCACGACTCCGTTGAGGTAGCCGGATCCCTCCGAGGCAATGAAGCGGATCGCAGCCGCGACCTCCTGGGCGGTTCCCAGGCGGCCGGCGGGCACCGCTGCTGCCAGCTCGGCTCGGCGGGTCTCTGACACCGCGGCGAGCATGTCGGTGTCGATCGGGCCGGGAGCGACCACGTTGGCGGTGATGCCCCGTGCCCCGTACTCGCGGGCGAGGGCCCGAGCCAGGCCGACCAGGCCCGCCTTGGACGCTCCGTAGTTGGCCTGCCCGGCGGCGCCCACGAAGGCACCGACGGAGGACACGAAGACCAGTCTGCCCCACCGGGCCCGCATCATCCGGGGTACGACTGCGCGGGCCAGGGCCAGGTTCGCGGTGAGGTTCGTGGCGAGCACGTCGTCGATGTCGCGATCGGCCATCCGCACCAGCAGCCCGTCGCGGGTGATGCCAGCGTTGGCCACCAGGACCTCCACGGGTCCCAGGTCCGCTTCGACGTGCTCGACGAGGCCGGCGGCGGCGCCCGGCACGGACAGGTCGCAGTGCAGGGCCAGCACGCCTTCGACCTCGAACGGCGTCGACGAGTAGCAGCCCGCCACACGGTGGCCGCCGGCGGCGAAGGCGCGGGCGGTGGCAAGCCCGATCCCGCGGCCGGCGCCCGTCACGAGCACCGTGCGATGCGGGTCGGCGGTGTCGCTCACCGGGCCCACTCGAGCACCGCCGCCGCCCACGACATCCCGGCGCCGAACCCGACGGTGAGCACGATGTCACCGTCGTGGAGTCGGTCGGTTCGCACCACTTCGGCGAGAGCGATCGGGATGGAGGCGGCCGAGGTGTTGCCGGTGTGGTCGAGGACCACGACCGCGCGCTCGGCAGGGATCCCGAGGCGTCCCGCGGCCGACTCGATGATGCGTAGGTTGGCCTGGTGGGGGACGAACACGTCGACGTCGGCGGCGGTGAGCCCGGCGCGTTCGAGCGCCCGGTGGCAGGTGTCGACCACCACCCGCACGGCCCGGCGGAACACCTCGGGGCCGTCCATGAGGACGGGCCCACCCAGCTCGGCCCGCAGGATGTGCGTCAGCGAGCCGTCCGAGCCCAGGTCGTACCCGAGCAGCGCTCCGGGTCGCCCGGGGTCCCGCCGGGCGTCGAGCAGCAAGGCGCCGGCACCGTCTCCGAAGAGGATGGCAGTTCCCCGGTCGTCCCAGTCGATGATTCGGCTCATGGTCTCTGAACCGATGAGCAGGATCCGGTCGGTGCCCGTGGCCAGCATCCCCGAAGCCGTCGCCAGTCCGTAGACGAAGCCGCTGCAGGCGGCACCGATGTCGAACGCGCCGCAGGACAGGCCCAGCGCGTCCTGCACGGCGGGGGCGGTGGGGGGCAGTGAGGCGTCGGGGGTGCTGGTCGCCACGACCACCAGGTCGATCGAGGCGGGGTCGGCGCCGGCGTCGTCCAGCGCGGCGCGCCCCGCTTCGATCGCCAGCCCCGTCGTGGAGCCCCCGATGCGGCGTTCGCGGATTCCGGTCCGCTCCACGATCCATGCGTCGGAGGTGTCCAGCGTCGCTTCGAGGTCGGAGTTGGTGACGACCTTCGAGGGCAGGCTGGCGCCGACGCCGGCCACGCGCATGCCGACGGCACCCCACTGGCGGGTGGTCACCGTGCTGGCGGTCACTGGGTGGGTTCGGCGGCGGTCACGCGCACCGCAGCCATGCCACGGGCTGGCTGCGTGTGAGCCGCTCGCCGGCGACGGCGAGCAGGCCCATGACGGCGCCCCTGAACGGTGAGCGGATCTCCTGGCCGGCCACGCTGCCGAACACCGTGCCCGCGTCGATGGTCGACCCGGCGCGCACGTCGGAGGGCTCGAAGAGCCCGGCGGCAGGGCTCACGACGAGCCGTTCGGCGGCGAAGAGGTGCTCGCCGGCCTCCTGGGTGGCGCCGCCGACGTCGCCGCCGGCCCGGGCGACCTCGACGACCGCGTCGAGGTCGTCGGGCGCAGCCGCGGCCAGGGTCTTGGCGTCGCCGACCGTGCGCTTGGCGATGCCGGTCAGCACGCTGCCGGGGCCCAGCTCCACGAAGGTCGTGACGCCCTCGTCGAGCAAGGTCGCGAGGGTCTGGCGCCAGCGCACGGGACTGGTCAGCTGCCGGTCGAGCAGACCTGCCCACTCGGCGCTGCCGGTGTGCACCGAGGCGTCGACGTTGGCCACGACGCCCATCGCGGGGGCCGACCAAGGGGCGACGCGCAGCGCGGCGCGCAGGCGGGCCGCCGCCGGAGCCATGAACGGCGTGTGGAAGGCGCCGCCGACCGGGAGGCTCATCACCTTGCGAGCCCCGGCGGCCTTGGCGATGTTTCCGGCAGCCTCGATCGCGGCGGCATCACCGGCGATCACGACCTGACCGGCGCTGTTGTGGTTGGCCACCCAGACGTCGCCGTCGGCCTCGGCGCAGGCGCGGGCGACGACCTCGTCGTCGGCCCCGAGCACGGCGGCCATCGTCCCCGGCCGTGCTGCAGCGGCCTCGAGCATGGCCGCCCCACGCTCGGCTACCAGCGTGGCCCCGGCCTCCAACGGCAGTGCGCCAGTGGCGGTCAGGGCGCTGTACTCGCCGAGGCTGTGCCCGGCGGCGAGCTCGGCTCGTACCCCGAGCCGGCGGACGGCGTCGTGGAGCACGAGGCTCAACGCGTAGGTGGCGAGCTGGGCGTTGTCCGTGCGGCGCAGCTCGTCTGCGTCGGCGTCGAGGAGCAGCGCGGCCACGTCACGACCGCTGGCCTCGCTCACCCGGGCCACCAGTCCCCAGGACGGGTGGCCGACCCAGGGTCGGCCCATGCCGGGTTGCTGGGATCCCTGGCCGGGGAACGTGAAGGCGAGCATCCGCTCTCCGACTCGGCGCGCCCGGGCGAGGTTTCACGAATCGTGGCGGGCCGAGGGGAGCGCCGGCGGGCGCTAGCGTGGCCGTCGGGCCCGGGTGGTGGAACGGCAGACACGGCGCACTCAAAATGCGCTGCCTTCGGGCGTGCGGGTTCGAATCCCGCTCCGGGCACTACTCGACGAGCTTGAGGTTGTCGCAGTCGGCCGAGATGGCGGTCACGTCGGCGGAGGAGACCCCCACCCCGAGCAGGTCGAGCAGGGGCCGCACGACCGTGGTGTCGATCAGGTCCAGCACCGGCAGCAGGACAAGGTCGAGCACGCCGTTGATGATCGGGCCCAGCAGGGGAGTCAGCACCGCGCTCAGGATCGGGCCCAGCAGGGGGACGTTGTTCAGCAGTCGTAGGTTGGCCTGGAGCTTGACCAGGTCGGCGAGCCCGAGCTGACCGGCCCGCACCGAGGCGCTGGATCCCACCTGCAGGTCGGTGCGGGTGCTGGTGGGTGAACCGACCTCGACGGCGGTACCGAGCTCGACGGTGGCCAGGTCGATGCCGAGCAGGCTCACGACGGCGAGGTTGACTGCGGCCGCGGTGGTCGAGCCCACGTCGACGAGCTCCGCACCCGGTTGGATCGTGCCGATCAGAGCCCGGGCGGCGCTGGTGGCCACCGCCAGGCCGAGGATGGACTGGTCCTCGGGGACGGCGCACTGCAGCGCGACCAGGGTGGCGCGCCCGTTGGCGACCTCCACGGTGAGCGGCAGGTCCAGCCGGACCCGCGCGATCGACGGCAGCAGGCTGGGCACCGGCAGAGGTGCGATCAGCCCGGCCAGGGACACGTCCAGATCGGCGGTGACCTGCAGCAGGATCCGGATCTGGGAGGTGCGGGCCTGGGTCCCGATCGGACCCGTGGCGATCTGGGGGCCCTCGATCACCCCGACGTGCAGGTTGGCTCCGAGGGCGGCGATCCGGTTGACGACCGGGATCGACCCCACCAGCGCGGGGCTCAGGGTCAGTGGGACCGACACGAGGTTGTCGCCATTGGCGACCTGGGCCCCCAGCATCAGCAGGTCGAACAGGTTGACCTGCGTGTCGAGCACGGCTCCGGGGTTGGACACGCCGAGGTTGAGCAGCTCGCCGAGGGTGAGCGTGAGGTCGGGGTCGATGTTCAGCGCCAGCAGGTCCAAGAAGGCGAGCGCGGCATCGGCTTGAGCTTCGCCCCCGGAGGCCTGCAGCGCGGCGGCGGCCACGTGGACGAGTTGCAGGGTGGTCAGGTCGGCGGCGAGGACCTCCTCGGGGGAGCCGACGTCGACCCCGGCCGAGGCAAGCTCGAGCTGGACCAGGTTGAGCAGGTTCGACAGATCCAGGTCCAGGCCGATGAGGCCCTGGTAGCCGAGGGCGCTCAGCTGGACCGCGTCGGGCGAGCCGAGCAGGGCTCCCAGGAGGGGGCCGAGAAGCGGCGACTCCGCGGTGTCGAGCGACGCCAGCCGGGACCCGATCGAGAACGAGCCGATCTTGTCCTGGGAGGCGACCGAGGATCGTCGGGCGGAGCCGCTGCCCGGCTGGAAGTAGTAGCCGATCGAGTCCTCCAGCGAGACCTGCACAGCGTTGGGCACCTGGGTGCCGGTCGTGGGCACGAAGCACGAATCGGGCTGGCTGACCAGGGCCCCGCACTGGCCGAGGTCCCAGCGACCCCACTCCACGATCTGGGCGAGTTGGGCCGCGGTGGGCGCGGGCCGGTCGTTGCGGGTGAAGCTCGCGGCGGCATCGGCCACGTAGCCGGCGGCGCTCACGATCTGGTCCTCGGTGCGGCCGTCGGCGAGGCGGGCCAGGTCGAGGGAGATCACGTCCGCGTCGGCTTGCAGGTCGCGGCGTAGGGCTCGCTGGCGGCCGAGGTCGACGGCGAACGCGGTGGCCAGCATCAGCACCGGCAGCAGGATCGCGACGAAGGGCACGACCGCGCCACGGTCCCGTCCGCGGCCGGGGCGGGGACGGCGCATCAGTTCGTCCTCGCCACGGATCGGGCCGTGATCGTGTCGGGCAGGAAGGTGGCGATGATGGGCACCTCGGGCAGCTTCGGGTGGTTCGCGTTGTCGAAGCCCAGCTCGACGAACACGCAGTCGGGGTCGGCCGGCTGGTTGCCGTTGTTGCCTACGGCGGGGTCGTTGCAGTCGCGCACGGCCACCGAGCAGGTCATCCCGTCGCGCCCGCAGGTCTCGCCCGCCTCGCTGACGGCCTCCTCTGTGGCGCTCAGCGCGCGGGCCTCGGCTTCGGTGGCCGGGACGGCCACCGCTCCGGCCCGGGCTCCCTCTGCTGCGGCGCGGGTGAGGTCCTGGCGGAACGACAACAGGACACCGAACGTGATGATCCCGAACACCAGGCTGAACAGCAGCACCGACACCATGGCGAACTCGACGATGGCGGCGCCGGCGTCTCCTCGCGCCCGCCGTGCCTCTGCGGGCCGCCGGCCGGTGCCGGGGCGCTCGCTGGTGGACGCTGGGTGCCGGGGCGAACCTGCTGCCATGCGTCCTCCCCCTGCCGGGACGGGCCGTCCCACCCTGGCCGTCGCGCCGACGGCTCCTGGCACAGGTATTGGCCATGAAGGACGATGACGCCATGACTCATGTGACCTATTTCATACTAGCTATTTCGGACCGGTCGCAGGCCCCGGCTCGACGACACACGAGACGCTCTCTATCGTCTGTCTCGGTCGCGCTCGGACGAGGCGGACCGGGGGGTCACGAGGATGCAGGAGCAAACCGCGGCGCGGCGGGCTTTCGCCCGCTTCGGGCGAGCGCTGGTGGTCCGTCCGATCCGCGCCGTGGTGGCCGTGGCCCTGCTCGCCGTGGTGGCCGTCGCAGGGCTGACCCGCCTGGAGCTGGTCTCGACGCCCGACGTGTTCGTCGCCCCCTCCACCCTCGAACGGGCCCGCTCCTACGAGGCCGACTTCGGCGGCGACCCGTTCCTGGTGGCCGTGCCGGGTTCGCCCGAGGAGCTCTCCGACCCGGAGGTGCTGGGGCGCATCGAGGAGATCGAGCGGCAGTTGCGCGCCGACGGCCGGTTCCGTGCGGTGCTGAGCCCGCTGGTCGCCCTGCGCGCCGCGGCGTCGGTGAGCGGAGGGGCGGTCACCCCGACCACGCCCGGCTTCGCCCGCCGGGTCCTGTTCGACGAGCGGGGCGAGCCTCGCTCTCAGGTGGCTGGCCTGTTGCCCGCGGGACATCTCCTGGTGATGGCTCGCCTCGAGGGCGGGCTCGACTCCGACGCCCAGATCGACGCCGGCGACGACCTGGCCCGCATCGTCGACCGGGCCGACCTGCCGCCCGACACCCTCGTCACGGGACGGCCCTACCTGTTCTCAGACCTCGCCGACGGCATGACAGGCAGCATGGTGGTCTCGGGGCTGTTGGCCGTCGTGCTGATGATCGCCGTGCTGTACACCGTGTTCCCGGCCCGCTGGCGCCTGCTGGCCCTCCCCGTGGTCGTGCTCGGCGCGGCATGGGGGTTCGGGCTCACCGGCTGGCTCGGCGTGCCCATCACCCTGGTCACCATGGCCGGGTTGCCGGTGCTCATCGGCCTCGGTGCCGATTTCGCCATCCAGTTCCACAACCGCTACGAGGAGGAGGCCCGTCGCGGAGCGCTCCCCGCCTCCGCCGCGGTCGAGACCGTCACCCACATCGGTCCGGCCGTGGGGATGGCTGGAGTGGCCAGCGCGCTGGGGTTCTTGACGTTGCAGCTGTCGATCTCGCCCACCGTGAAGGACTTCGGCGTGCTGCTGACCGCGGGGGTCGGAGCGCTGTACCTGGCCGCGCTGGTGGTCCTGGTGCTCCTCCTGCACCGACTCGACACCCGGGCAAGGCGAAGGGTCGATGTGTCGGGTCGGCCGGGCGATCCGGGCCCGGCGGCACCGCCGCGGCCGGCTCTGCCCCGCGCCTCCACGCGCCCCTGGCTGCAGCGAGCGGTGGACGGGCTGTCGCGCTTCGCTCGCCGGCGGGCACCCTGGGTGCTGGTCCCGGCCGTGGTCGTCGCGGCGACGGGCTTCGCGGTCGACGGTCGGCTGCCCGTCAAGACCGACCCGGAGAAGATGGTGCCGCCCGACACGCCGGTCGTGCTCGACCTCGACCGTGCCCGCTCCATCGTGGGGTCGATCAACGAGCTGCCCTTCCGGGTGGCGGCAGCCGACGTCACCGATCCCCGGGTCGTCACCTGGCTCGAGCGGGTCGCAGGAGCGGCCCGGGCCGAGCACCCCGAGATCCTCGAGGCCACGACCTTTGTCAGCACTGCCGCCGACGCGGGCGCCGACCCCGCCGATGCCGCTTCGGTGCTGGCGACGCTGGACACGCTGCCCGGCGAGATCCGCGCCGGGCTGATCAGCGACGATCACGACGCCGCCTCGCTCGTGTTCCTCCTCGACGACATCGACCCCGAGCGCGTGTTGAGCCTCACCGACGAGCTCCTCGCCGGCTTCGACCCGCCGGAGGGCGTCACCGTCGAGCTCGGCGGCTCGGACCTGGTCCGTCTGGTGGCCTCGGTCCAGGGTCTCACCGAGCGCCGCGAGCTCATCACGCTGGTCGGTCTCGCCGCGGTGTTCGTCGGGCTGCTGCTGCTGTATCGCCAGTGGCGACGAGCGGTCAGCGCTGTGCTGCCCATCGTGTTGGTGACCGGCTGGTCGTCTGGCTTCCTGTGGGTGACGGGGATCGGCCTCAACCCCTTCACCGCGGTGCTCGGGGCCCTCGTGATCGGCATCGGCACCGAGTTCACGATCCTGGTGCTCGAGCGCTACTGGGAGGATCGGGCGCGGGGCGAGGCTCCGGCTCGGGCGATGACCTCGGCCGTGGCGCGGGTCGGGCCGGCCGTGGTGGCGTCGGCGGCCACGGTGGCGGCCGGGTTCGGAGCCCTCATCCCCTCCGATTTCCCGATGCTGCGCGAGTTCGGGATCGTCACCGTCGTGGACGTGGCTCTCGCGGTCCTCGCCGCCCTGGTCGTCGTCCCCCCGGTGGCGGAACGCCTGGATCGGGTCGGGCGCCGGCGCCCGGCATCGGCTGTGCCGGCCCCGGTCGGGGTCCCGCGGCCGGCGGGGGCCATGGAGGACCTGCTGGGGTCGGGCGCCGCCCGGGCCAGCGAGCTGGGCGGCGAACCGGCCTGAGCGGCTCAGCCGGTGGGCTCGGGAGCGCTCCCGGGCTGCTTGCCGGGAGTCGGGGCCCGGTTCGATGAGAGGGCCTCGACGATCGCAGTCGCCAGCGGGTCCGTGTCGAGCGCCTCGACCGAGACCGGGAGCGGCATCGACCAGTTGGGGCGTTCGTCGACGGTGCCGGGCACGTTGGGCCGCCGCTCGACGCCGCAGAGGTCTTCGAGGGTGGCCACGGCGAGCACGCTGGGCGCGGCGGCGAGGCGGCCGTGCACCGCCACCGCGACCGCCACCGCAGTGTCTCGCCCGGGCTCGGCACCGGTGAGGGCCCGGAGTCGGTCACGGAGGTCGCCGTCGCCGGCGTCGGGGCGGGCACGGCCGAGCTCGGCGAGCTCGGCGCTGTCCGCACCGCTCCACACCCCGGCGACGGTGGGCAGGTCGTGCGTGGTGACCGCCGCCATCGCCTGGGCCGGGTAGGTCTCGGGCGGGCCGGGCTCGAACCACACGAGGCGGGTGGACAGCACGTTCCGCCTCGCGGCTCGGACCGCAGGTCCTCCTCGACGGTGCCGAGGTCCTCGCCCACGACAATGGCTCCGGTGCGCGCGCTCTCGAGCGCAACCACCTCGAGGAGCTCGTCGCGGGCGAATCGCACGTAGGTGCCGTCCTGCGGTGACCCGCCGGGCGGGATCCAGAAGAGCCGTGACAGCCCCATCACGTGGTCGATGCGTATCCCGCCGGTGGTCATGGCTGCTCTCAGCAGCTCGGCCAGGGGCCGGTAGCCGGCGCCGCGCAACCTCCAGGGGACGAAGGGCGGCAAGCCCCAGTCCTGGCCCTCGGGTGCGAAGGCGTCGGGTGGGGCGCCTACGCGGACGCCGAGCGCGAGGAGGTCCTGCATAGCCCACGCGTCGGCTCCGGTCGGGTCGAAGCCGACTGCGAGGTCCTGGATGAGCGCCACGCCCGGCGGGCGCGCGGACTCCAGTTGGCGTTCCAGGTGGAACTGCACCCAGGCGTGGAAGGTTCGCCGATCGGTGGCCTCGGCCTCCGCTCTGGTCACTGCGGCGCTGTCGGGGTGGCGCAGCTCGCCCGGCCAGCGGGTCCAGTCCGGTCCGTGGTGCTCCGCGAGCACGCAGTAGGTGGTCCATCTGCGCAGGGCGCTGCCCTGGGTGGCCTGCCAGCGTCCGAACCCAGCATCCTGTGGGGGTCGTCGTCGCCAGAGGTGCTCGAGCGCGAGGTGGTGCAAGGTCGCGACCTCGGCGCGGTCGACCCGGGTGCTCGAGCGGGATCGCCTCGCGCGGGCGCCGAGGTCTCGCAGCATCGGATCGCCAGCGGCTCCGGGCAGTTGGTCGACGCGCAGCAGCATGGGGTTCCGCCAACGGCGGCTCGACGGGTAGTACGGGCTGGCGGCCGGGACACCCACGGGCTGGGGAGCGTGGAGGGGGCTGAGTCCCAGAGCTGCACCTCCGCGCTCGGCTACCCAACGGGCGAGCTGCGCGACGTCGGCCAGATCACCGATACCCCAGTCGGTGCGCGAGACCAGGCTCGGGACCTGCGCCGTGACCCCCCAGGCCCTGTCGGGTCCGGCGAGGTGGGCTGCGCCAGGACCCACGAGCACGGTGGTCTCCGGGCCGCCGTCGACGGGGAGCAGACGGTGCAGCCCCAGGGGCAGGTCGGGCGGTATGCGGGTCTGGTCGACCAGTTCCGTGCCGTCCTCGAGGACGAGGGTGGACTCACCCAGCAGGCTCGGGCCGGTCCCGGGGCGCACCACCCACAGCTGCCCCGACGGCGGGGCGGATCGGGCGTCGGGCTCGGCACCCATCGCCTCTCGCAGCGCCGAGCGGGTGGCGTCGGGTGTCTCGTGGAAGGCACCGCGGAGGTCCCACCAGCCCGGGTCGATGCCCCACGCGTCGGGCGCGGTCATCCTCGGACCGCCTCGGCTCCGGCCCCATCGCGCCCGGCCCGCCCCCGGCCGCGGGGCCCCGGGGCCCGCCTGGCGGGGCCGAGGCGCTCGGAGGGGTCGGGGGAGGGGATCGCCAGAGTTGAGCACGCGCGGTGGCTCGGTGAGGGCCGGGGCGCCGCAGGGGTGCTCGGCGCTTGCCGAGTACCATCGTCGGCCATGTCCAGGTCGCTCGTCGAGCGTCGCCTCCAGGAGGTGTCGGATCGTCTGCGTCGGTTGCGCGACGAGCTCGCGGTGACCGACGAGCAGCTCGCGCACCTGGCCGAGGCAGCCGACGAGGCTCGCCTGCGGGCCCTGGTGTCGGAGACGCCGTTGGCGGGTCGTGAGCACCAGGAGGCCCAGCGCCATGCCGACGCCATGGGTCGTCACCGAGCGGAGACCCAGGCGTCCATCGCCAGCCTCGAACAGGCCCAGGACGAGCTGCTCGACCGGCTGATCGCCGAGTCGAGCTGACTCGACCATCGAGAGGAGGACCGCTGACGATGGCCACCCGCGTCGTCATCGCCGAGGACGAGGCCATCATCCGCCTCGATCTCAAGGAGACGCTCGAGGAGGAGGGCTACGACGTTGTCGGCGAGACCTCCCGGGGCGACGAGGCGGTCCGCCTCGTGCACGAGCTCGAGCCCGACCTGGCGATCCTCGACATAAAGATGCCGGGCATGGACGGTCTGGCTGCCGCCCGCGAGATCGCGGGTGAACGCCGCGCCGCGGTGCTGATCCTGACCGCCTTCTCCCAGCGCGACCTCATCGAGCAGGCCCGCGACGCGGGGGCGCTGGCCTACCTGATCAAGCCGTTCCAGCGATCCGAGCTGATCCCGGCCGTCGAGGTGGCGTTGGGCCGGTTCAAGGAGATCCAGGCGCTCCATGACGAGCGGGCCAGCCTCGAGGAGCAGCTCGAGACCCGAAAGGTGGTCGACCGTGCCAAGGGCATGCTCATGGACGAGCACGGCCTGTCCGAGTCGGAGGCCTTCGGTTGGGTGCAGCGCCGTGCCATGACGGACCGCACGACCATGCGGGCCGTGGCCGGCCAGGTGCTGGCGCGCGAGATCGCCCCGGGCGGCTAGGGGGGTGACGGGGTCGGCGCCACTGCTGCTGGTGGACGGCAACTCGCTGACCTACCGCGCCTTCTTCGCTCTGCCCACCGACCTGGCCACGGCCTCGGGGCAGGTCACCAACGCCGTTTACGGGTTCACCTCGATGCTGGTGAACCTGTTGCGGGACCACCGCCCCTGGGGGGTCGCGGTCGCCTTCGATCGCCCCGAGCCCACCTTCAGGCACGAGCAGGTGGCCACATACAAGGCGAACCGTCAGGCCGCTCCCGACATCCTGCGCCAGCAGCTGGGCCTGGTCCGCGAGGTGGTGTCCGCGCTCGGGATCCCGATCCTGGATCAGGCGGGGGTCGAGGCCGACGACGTGATCGCCACGTTGGCGACCGCGGCCGCGGCCCAGCGACGGCCCGTGATCGTGGTGACGGGCGACCGCGACGCCTACCAGCTCGTCGCCGATCCGCTCGTACGGGTGCTCTACAACAAGCGCGGCGTGTCGGACTACGTGCTCTACGACGAGGCCGGGATCGAGGCCCGTACGGGCGTGAGACCGGACCGCTACGTCCACTACGCAGCGCTGCGGGGCGACCCGTCGGACAACCTGCCGGGCGTGCCGGGCGTGGGCGACAAGACCGCGGCTCGGCTCGTGAACCGCTACGGCGACCTCGAGGGCATCTTCGCCCACCTCGACGAGCAGACCCCGAAGCTGTCGGAGAACCTCGCTGCTCACCAGTCGCGGGTCCGCGCCAATGCCGAGGTCATGGTCCTGCGAAGAGACGTGGACCTCGGCGTGGAGCTCGCCGACCTGGCCTTCGACGCGGATCGGGTCCGGCGCGACGAGCTGAACCGCCTGTTCGACTTCCTGGAGTTCGCTTCGCTCGGCGAACGTCTGGCCGAGGTGCTCGGGGACCCTGTCGCCGCGACCGCGCTCGAGCCGGCGGCGCTGGTCCCGGAGGTCGTAGTTCTCGACGATGCGGCCTCGGCGTTGGCCGCGATCGGCCGTTGGGGCTGCCTGGACCTGCCGGTGGCGGTGGCTGCGGGTTGGGAGGGCACCGAGCGTCCGGACGACCTGGTCGGGGTGGCGGTGGTGGACCGCCCGGGCGAGGCAGCCGTGAGCTGGCTGCCCGTGACCCGGTTCGCCGACGATGCGGTGCGCCGCGCCTTCGCAGCACTGCTGGCCGGGGGGTGGCGCATGGCTGCGCACGGGGCGAAGCCTCTCGTCAGGGCGCTGACCGCTCGGGGCTTCGATGTGCGCTGCCTCGGCATCGACACGATGTTGGCGGCCTACCTGATCGACCCGGCCGAGGGCCGCTACCTGCTCGACGATCTGTTGAGCCGCTACGCAGGTCGTCGCCTGGCCGAACCCGAGCCGGCGGCTGCCGGTCAGCTCGATCTCGAAGGCACGGTGCTGGACCCGTCCGGCGTGGCCGCCGGGCGGGCGCTGGCCGTCGACGCCCTGGTGGCCCCGCTGGGCGAGGCGCTCGACGCACGCGGGCTGCGGGCCCTGAACGACGAGGTGGAGGTGCCCCTGGTACGGGTGCTGGCCCGCATGGAGGACATCGGGATCGGCGTCGACGTCGACGAGTTGCGGGCGCTGAGGGACCGCCTCGTCGCGGACGTGGAGCGGCATCGTCGGGCGGTCGTCGAGGCCGCAGGCCACGAGTTCAACGTCAACTCCACGCCCCAGCTCCGCCAGGTCCTCTTCGACGAGCTGGGCCTGACGCCGCAGAAGAAGACCAAGACCGGCTTCTCCACCGACGCGGCCAGCCTGGAGCGGATGGCGGGCCAGCACCCGATCATCGACCACCTCCTGGCATACCGAGAGGTGGAGAAGCTGCGCTCGACCTACGGCGACGGGCTGATCGCCGAGGTAGCGGCCGATGGCCGGATCCACGCCACGTTCAACCAGACCGTTGCGCGAACCGGGCGCCTGTCGTCGGACCAACCCAACCTGCACAACATCCCGGTGCGCAGCGAGCTCGGCCGCGAGTTCCGCCGAGCGTTCGTGCCCGGCCCCGGTCGGCGGCTGCTGGTCGCCGACTACGACCAGATCGAGCTGCGCTGCATAGCCCACCTGGCCGAGGACCCCGGGCTGATCGAGAGCTTCTCGGCCGGTCGAGACATCCACACCGAGACCGCGGCGCGGGTCTTCTGGAGCAATACGACGAACGAAGCAACAGGCAAAA
>CAVPEW010000032.1:0-18147 GCA_963703565.1 uncultured Microthrixaceae bacterium
GGGAGCGAACCCAGCTCGGACGGGACCGCCTCGCGGTCGATGGCGACCACGTTGGTCACTTCGGGGTCGGCGGCGGCAAGGGCCACCACCCGCGCGCCGAGCGCACCGGCGGCGCCGGTCACCACCACAACGCTCATCGGCCACACCCGGCGGATGCCACGAGGACCCGAAGGTCTGGACCCGTCGGCATGGTCCTAGGCTGCCCTTGTGAGCGGCGACGGTCCAACCGGCGGCGATCCCTTCGAGGGGCTCCCCTTCTTGAACCAGCTCGGTGACCTGTTCGGCCGGCCCGGCCACGGCGGGCTCGACGGTGCTCGCGCCCTGGCGCTGAACCTGGCCACCGGCGGCCACAGCGAACCCAACGTCGACCCTCTCGAGCGCATCCGGATCGAGGCGCTGTCCCGGGTCGCCGAGCTCCACGTCGCAGACGTGACCGGCCTCGCCGTCGCAACCGGCGGGACGGTGCAGGTGGTGCCCGTCACGCGGGCCACCTGGGCCGCGGCAACCGTGCAGGCCTACCAGCCCCTGTTCGAACGCCTCTCGGCGGCGCTCGCTCCGCCCGACGCTCCCGGCGACGAGCCGGACCCCGATCCGCTCTCGGCGATGCTCTCGCAGATGTTCCGAGCCGTGCAGCCGATGATGCTGTCGATGACGGCCGGTTCGATGGTCGGCCACCTGGCCCGCCGCTGCCTGGGCCAGTACGACCTGCCCATCCCCCGCCCGGGCGACGAGATCATGGTCGTCGTGCCCAACCTCGACGAGCTGGCCGAGCAGTGGAGCCTCCCTGCGGACGACCTCCGGCTGTGGGTGTGCGTGCACGAGCTCGCCCACCACGCCGTGCTCGGGGTAGCTCATGTGCGGGCCGCGCTCGATGACCTGCTGGGACGTTACGCGTCGGGCTTCTCGGCCGAGCTGAGCGGCCTCGACGAGCGGCTGTCGAGCCTCGATCCCGCGGACCCCTCCGCGATGGGTGAGCTCCAGCGGCTGTTGGGCGACCCCACAGCACTGCTCGGCGCCATCCGAACCCCTGAGCAGGAGGCTCTCAGACCTGCCCTGGACGCCGTGGTCGCGGTGGTGGTCGGCGTGGTCGACCACGTCGTCGACATAGTCGGTGAGCGGGTCATGGCGGGTGCCGGCAGGCTGCACGAGGCGCTGCGCCGTCGCCGGGTCGAGACGGCCGAGGCCGACCGCTTCGTCGAACGCCTCCTGGGCCTCGAGCTCTCCCAGACCACCTACGACCGCGGTGGTCGCTTCGTGGCAGGAGTCGTCGAGCGCGCCGGCGAGGAGGGCCTCCGTCGCCTCTGGGAGGCCCCGGACCGTCTCCCCACCCCCAGCGAAGTCGACGCGCCGGGGCTGTGGCTGGCCCGCATCGACCTGTGACGGACCGGCCTCAGAAGTAGCGCGAAGGGTCGTCGGGGGGCTGGGGCTCGAGCACGGTGGGGTCCTGGCCCGGCAACGTGGCGGTACGTCCGCGGTCCGTGTCCGGATCGGCCGACTGAGGGGACTGGTCGACCGGCGCCGGCCCGACGTCGTCTGGCTCGGGATCCTTGGCCTGGTCATACAGGGGCGGTGCACTCCCACCCGGTCGGGTCGGCGGCTGGGACGCGCCGTCCGGTGGTGGTGGCGGTGGCGGTGGCGCCACGACTTCCGGCACCACCGCCGGTGGTCGCTCGAGCACGTCGACCAGGGCAGTCCGGGGTGCCCCCGCCTGGCCGGGCGCGTGCGGCACCCCGGGGCCCGCCGGCGGCCGCGACACACGGGCGCGGTCGGCTGCGTTCTGGCCTCCCAGATATGTGAACAGCGCGAAGGCGGCCGTCCCGGCGATGACCAGGAAGCCGATCCGAGCCGGCAGATCGAGGACCACGGGGACCAACGCGCCGCCCACCCAGAGCATCTGGAACCGGGTCTCGAAGCGGGCGAAGGAGCGGCCGCGGTCAGCGTCGGGGGCATCGCGCTGCACCAGCGAGTCGAAGGCAAGCTTGCCCGCCGTGGAGATCCCCCCGACGGTCGCCGAGAGAACCGCCGCGCCGTTGAGCCCACCCATCCACGACGCCAGCACGCCTGCCCCCACCGTCACCCCGAGCACCAGCGAGAGCATCCGCTCCTCCGACATCGAACGGCGTAGAAGCGGCGCCACGCTCGAGCCGATCAGCGCGCCGATCCCGCTGCCGGCGAGCACGACGCCGTAGTGCCACGTCGGCGCGCCCCCCGTGCGCAAGTCGAAGGCCAGCAGGAAGGTGAGGAACCCCACGATCGCCCTGATGAGGCCCATCGCGGAGGCGGCCAGCACGATGCCGATGCCACGCAGCTCGACTCGCTCGGCGTCGGTGGCCGCGACCGCCGCCACGGTGGTGGCCGGGATCGCCAGGCTGACGACCGCCGCGCAGGCGAACACCACGGCGGCCACGATCAGCACGGCCTGGGAGCCCACGACGTCGCTGTCGGAGAACAGGCCGGCCACGATCGAGATGATCCCGGCCGGGACGCCGGCAACGAAGGCGACGATGCCCGAGATGAGCTGCAGCTTGGAGTTCGCCTCCACCAGCTCGGCGTCGGTGGCGACCACGGTGGGGACCAGAGACGCCCGCGCGACCGAGTACGTCTTGCCCATCACGAGCACCGCGAACGCCTCGGGGAACAGCAGGAGGTTGTCGATCCCGCTGATCATCGCCAGGCAGACCACGACGCGGATGGCGTTGGCAGCCACCACCATCCAGCGGCGCCCACCGCTCGCCCGGTCGAGCAGGGGCCCGATGAAGGGGGCCACGACCGCGAAGGGCGCCATGGTCAGCGCCAGGTAGAGCAGGACCCGCCAGCGCGCGTCGGTCGGGTCGATGCTGAAGAACAGCGACCCGGCCAGTGCCACGGTCACCATCGCGTCTCCCGCCACCGACAGCGCGTGCGCCCGGGCGAGCCGAGTGAAGGGGGTGACCGCGAAGGCCTGTGCGCCGCGGGACCGGCTGGGAGCGCTTAGGCGCTGCCAGCCACCGGCGGGTTCCATGGGCGACCATGGTAGGGAGCCCCCGGCACGGCCGGACCGGGGGGGCGGGGTCACGGTCGGTCGTACTTGTAGCCCAGGCCCCGGATGGTCACGATGCGCGTCGGCGTCGACGGATCGGCTTCGACCTTGGCGCGGAGACGCTTGACGTGCACGTCGAGCGTCTTGGTGTTTCCCACGTAGTCCGACCCCCAGACCCGGTCGATGAGCTGGTCCCGGGTGAGAACCCGGCCCGCGTTGGCCAGCAGCAGCTCGAGCAGCTCGAACTCCTTGAGGGGTAGCGCGACGGCCTCGCCCCGCACGCGCACCTCGTGGCGCTCCGGGTCCAGGGACACGTCGCCGACCTCGAGGACGTCGCTCGAGCGGGGCGCCCCACCGGGGACATCGGCTCCCCGCCGGCGCAGCACCGCCCGCATGCGGGCCACGAGCTCGCGCAGGCGGTAGGGCTTGGTCACGTAGTCGTCGGCACCGACCTCGAGGCCCACGACCGTGTCGATCTCCGCGCCCTTGGCGGTGACCATGATGATCGGCACCTGGGACCGGCGCCTCAGCTCGTGGCACACGTCTATGCCCGAGATCTTGGGGAGCATGACGTCGAGCAGCACCAGATCGGGATCGACCGCGTCGAACACCTCCAGCGCCTGCGCACCGTCGGTGGCCACCTGGACCCGGAAGCCCTCCCGGCGCAGCCCGAGCGTGAGGGCCTCCACGAAGCTCGGCTCGTCCTCCACGACGAGCACGGTGATGTCGGGTCCGGCCACGGCGGGCCTCCGGTGATCGGTTCGGCTCGGGTCGGGCATGGGGTCAGCCGGCCTCGCTGCGCAGCGCCACCGGACCGGGCGCCACCGGCAGGCGCAGGGTGAACGTGGAGCCCTGGCCCTCCTGGGACTCGGCGCGGACCTCGCCCTGGTGGTTGCCTGCGACATGACGCACGATCGACAGTCCCAGACCGGTCCCGCCGCTGTCGCGGCTGCGGGCGCGGTCGACCCGGTAGAACCGCTCGAAGACCCGCTCGAGGTCGCGCCGGGGGATCCCGACGCCGTGGTCGACGACGGCGATGTCGACCCATCGCCCGTCGGTGCGGGCCGAGAGCGCCACCCTCGAACCGTCCTCGGAGTACTTAACCGCGTTCTCGAGCAGGTTGTAGATGGCCGACACCAGCTGGCGCCGGTCCCCCAGCACGCTGAGGCGTCCCGAGGGCGGGTCGGCGTCGATGCCGATGCGGCGCTGCTCGGCCGCCGGCGCGATCCGCTCGACAGCCGCAGCTACGACCTCCGCCACCGCCACCGGCTCGCGTAGGGGCTGATCCTCGGCCTCGATGCGCGACAGCTCGAGCAGGTCGTCGATCGTGCGCCCCACGCGTTCGGCCTCGGTGAGCATGCGGGTCGCCAGACGGTGGGTCACGAGGGCGTCGTCCTCGGCGAGCAGCGTCTCGGCCAGCAGCCCGAGCGCCCCAACCGGAGTCTTGCAGCTCGTGGCTGATGTTGGCCACGAAGTCGCGCCGCACGGCCTCGAGGCGCCGACGCTCGGTGATGTCGTCCACGATGACCAGGGCGCCGGCCGCCTCGGGGTCGAGCTCGAGGGGCACGGCCTCGAGGGACACGGTGCGCCGCGGAGGACCGAACAGCTCGAGCACGCGGGTTGCCGGCACACCGGTCAGGGCCACCGCGGCGAGCTCGCCGATGGCCTCTTCGACCAGCGCGTCGCCGTGGCGCGCCGACAGGTAGGCGGTCGCCACCGGATTGCGGAACACCGCAGTACGGGTCTCGTCGAAGATCACGATCCCCTGGGGCACGGCCGCCAGCGCACGGGCCAGGCGCACCTCGGACCGCCCTTCGGCCGAACCGCGCACGACGGAGCGCTCCACGGCGCGCTCGACCACCGACACGGCGTCGCCCAGGGCCACGCTGCTCGCGCCGCCGAGGGGCCCGCCGCCGCCGGGTGGATCCACCGTCGCGGCGACGTCGGGGTCGAGGCGACGGCCGGCTCCGACCAGGCGGGCCGTGAGGCGCCCCCGTACACGGCGCTCGTAGACCAGAGCGAAGACCAGCGCGGCGGCCAACACCGCCAGCGCCCCGACGACCGCCGACATCAGCCCGCCTGCCGTCCGGTCTGGGTCTCCACCGAAGCCGGCTGGTCGGGCAGCCAGCCGGTGACCATGTACCGGACCCGCTCACCGATGTTCACCGCGTGGTCGCCGATGCGCTCGTAGTAGCGCCCGATCAGCGCCAGCTGCACCACGGGCCCGAGCGGGAGGTCGGCCTCGGCGGGGTCGAGGAGGGTGCCGATGTAGGCACGGTGGACCTCGTCGAGGCGGTCGTCGAGTGCGCGCAGCGAACCCGCCAGTTCCTGGTCGCCCTCGACGTAGGCGTCGACGGCGAGCTCGAACAGGTGCCGGGCCTCGTCGGCCATCGAGGAAAGCAACCCCCGCAGGCGCGCCGGCAGGTCCACGCCGCGCAGGCGCACGGTGGCCTTGGCCACGTTGACCATAAGGTCGCCCGAGCGTTCCACCTCGGCCACGAGGCGGATCGCGGTGACAACGGCGCGCATGTCCCCCGCGACAGGGGCCTGGCGTGCGAGCAGGTGGAAGCACCGATCCTCGGCGATCGAGGCCCGGCGATCCAGGTCGTCGTCGGCGTCGATGAGGGCCTGGGCGGCCGTCGAGTCGCCCGCCAGCAGCGCCTCGGTCCCCCTCGGGATGGCCTCGGTGACCAGCGCCGCCATGCGGACCAGCTCCTCGCGGATCTCGTCGAGGGCGACGTGGAAGGTCTTGCGGCTGTCTGGCACGCCTAGCGAACCTCCTCGGCCAGATGGGCGGCCTCGCCGCTGAGCAGGTAGCGCAGGCGGGCGCCGACGATGGAGGCGTGATCGGCGATACGCCCCACGGCGCGCTCCGCGGTGAAGATCCCGATGGCCACCGGCACCGCGTCGGGACGGTCGAGACGCATGAGCTCGGCCAGGAGCCGGCCCGAGAACAGGTCGAGGTCGTGGCTCGACTCCGCCAGCTCGCCGGCCAGCCCGACGTCCTGGGAGGACCACGCCCGCAGGGCGGTCCGGTACCTCTCGACGGCCTCGTCGGACAGGGCCGCCAGCACGTCCCAAGGGGCCGTGGCCGACGACAGCACCGAGACGTCGGGCTGGAGCTTGATCACCCGCAGCGCCAGGTCGCCGATGCGCTCGAGCTCGGCGAGGATCCGCAGCACCGACACCACGAACCGCAGGTCCGATGCGACCGGAGATTCGCGGCCCAGCAGCAGGTAGCAGCGCTGGGTCAACGACACGTGCATGGCGTCGATCTCGTCGTCGGCGGCCAGCGCGGCCGCTACCACCTCCGGGCCCGCGCCCGCGAGCACGTTGCGCATCCGTTCGAGGTTCTCGTCGACGCGCACCCCCATCACCTCGACCTGGAGGCGCAACTGGTCGAGCTCGGAGCGGAACTCGCGGCGCAACGACTCGGTCACCTGAGCCCCCCGGCCCGTCAGCCGAACCGGCCGGTGACGTAGTTCTCGGTTCGGCTGTCCGAGGGGTTCGAGAAGATCCGGTCGGTGTCGTCGACCTCGACGAGAAGGCCCGTTCGCACGTCGCTGGCGGGGTTGACCTCGGTGGTGAAGAAAGCAGTCCGGTCCGACACCCGGGCGGCCTGCTGCATGTTGTGGGTGACGATCACGATCGTGAACCGGTCCTTGATCTCCTGCATCAGGTCCTCGATGCGTGCCGTGGCGATGGGATCCAGCGCAGAGCACGGCTCGTCCATGAGCAGCACCTCGGGACCGGTCGCTATGGCGCGCGCGATGCACAGCCGCTGCTGCTGGCCGCCCGACAGGCTCATGCCAGAGGCCTTGAGCCGATCCTTGACCTCGTCCCACAGCGCTGCGCCGCGCAGGGCTCGTTCGACGACCTCGTCGAGGGCGGCCTTGTTCCTGGTGCCGGCTAGGCGGGGCCCATAGGCCACGTTGTCGTAGATCGACTTGGGGAACGGGTTCGGCTTCTGGAACACCATCCCGATCCGACGACGCACCTCGACCGGGTTCACGGCTCGGTCGTACAGGTCGACCCCGTGGTAGGTGATGCGCCCCTCGACGCGGGCCGTCTCGATGAGGTCGTTCATCCGGTTGAAGCACCGCAGCACGGTCGTCTTGCCGCAGCCGGACGGACCGATGAAGGCCGTGATCTGGTTGCGGTAGACCTCTACCTCCACGTCGCGAACCGCCCGGAACGCGCCGTAGTACACCGAGAGGTCATCGACGTCGAAGACCACGTCGTGGCCGGGTTCAGCCGACTCCACGACCGAAGGGTCGCGGCCGCCGAGCGGGTCGCTCGGAACGGGTTCGACGTCGGCCATGGCGGTCTCCGGGGCAGGTGGGGCGGTCGGATCGGTGGGCACGGTCAACCCCTCTGCTTCTCGTAGCGGTTGCGCAGCACGATGGCGACGGTGTTCATGGCCAGCACGATGGCCAGCATGACGATGATGGCGGCGGCGGCGATCTCGTCGAAGCCTGTCCGGGCAGTGCGCGACCAGTCCGCGATCACGACCGGCAGAGCGGTGAACCGCTCGTCCAGCTGGCCGGGGTCCAACAGCCCGTCCTGCCCCGGCAGCAGGCCGGCCACCGCCCCGATGAGCAGCAGCGGGGCCGCCTCCCCGATGGCCCGGGCGAGAGCCAGCACCGTGCCGGTGATGATCCCGGGCAGGGCGTAGGGCAGCACCTGGGAACGGGTCACTTCCCACCGGGTGGCCCCCACGCCGTAGCCGGCCTCGCGCAGCGACCGGGGCACGGCGCGCAGCGCCTCGGCCGAGGTGATGATCACGATCGGCAGCACCAGCACGGCGAGGGTGATGCCGGCCGAGATGAGCGTCTGGCCGCCCGTGAAGCCATCGAGGTCCTGCACGAAGATCGTCAGGCCCAGGATCCCGTAGACGATCGAGGGGACGCCCGCCAGGTTGCGGATGTTGACGTCGAGCACCCGGGCCAGGCGGCCCCGACGCGCGTACTCCTCGAGGTAGATGGCGGCTCCGATCCCGACCGGGAAGGCGAGGCCGACCACGAAGACGCCGATCCAGAAGGTGCCACGCAGCGCCTGGAACACGCCGGCCCTGTCGGCCGAGGTGCGAAGGCCCCCCGACAGGAACGACTCGGGGCGGGTGTCGAACACGGTGGCGCCGTTGCCGAGCACGTCCGCGAAGAGCACCACGAGCACCGCCAGGCACAGCCCCAGCGCCCCCAGCAGCAGCACCCGGAACACCAGCCCGCCGGGGTCGGATCGATTGGCCGTCAGCTCGCGGCGCACCCGCTCCGCGGCGGGGCGACCTCCTGCGGATCCGACGGTGGTGGCCAGCGCCATCGGGCCCCCTAGTAGGTCTGGCGCACGCGGCGCACGAATCGGTCGGCTAGCACGTTCAACGCCAGGGTGACCAGGAACAGCACCGCTCCGACGAAGTACAGGCTCTGGAACGTGAGGGCCTCGCCCCTGACCTGGTCGGTTCCCTGGGCCTGGGTGGCCATCGCCGCGGTCATGGTCAGCCCCGGTTGGAACGGATCGGTCTCGAAGGCCTGGTTGCCGGCGGCTCCGCCGGCGATGAAGACGACCATCGTCTCTCCGATCGCGCGCGAAACCGCCAGGATCACCGCAGCGACCAGGCCCGACACGGCGGCGGGCACCACGATCCTGGTCACGGTGGTGACCTTGCGGGCACCGACGCCGTAGCTGGCCTCGCGCAGCGCGGCGGGAACCGAGCGCAGCGCGTCCTCCGAGACCGAGGCGACCAGCGGGATCGACAGGATCCCGACGCCCAGGCCGGCAGCCACGAGGTTGAACAGGTTGGCGCTGTCGAAGAGGGGCCGCACGACCGAGGGCGACAGCACCGAGACGGCGAAGAAGCCGAGCACCACGCTGGGGAGCCCGGCGAGGACCTCCAGGATCGGCTTGAGCACCTGCCGGACCCGAGGCCGGGCGTACTCGGATAGGTAGACGGCCGAGCCGAGCCCGATCGGGATGGCGACGGCCATGGCGACGACCGTGACCCAGGCACTGCCCACCAACAGCGTGCGGATGTCGTAGTAGCCCTGCCGAGGGAACCATCCCTTGGCGAACAGGACCCGATCCCAGTCCGCCTGGCTGGCGAAGTGCCATGCCTCGCTGGCGAGCGAGTAGACGATGCCGGCGCTGACCAGCAGGGACAGACCGGCCGCGCCCAGCAGCACCGCTCGCACAAAGCGCTCGGTCCTCACTCGTCGGGGGTCGCCGCGCAGGTCGGCGAGGCTCAGCTCGCCGGTTGCGACATCGAGCACGAGGCATCCTCCCGCGGGGGGTGGCAAGAAGGAACGGGTGCGGGGTCCCTACCGCCCACGCTAGGCAGTCGGGACCCCGCTGTCGTCCCGGTGATCAGGCGGCTTCGCTGCCGGTGGTCTTGGCCTCCCACCGATCGCGGGTTGCCTGCAGAGCGGCGGCGTCGAGGTCGACGTAGCCGACCTCGGACACCGAGGCCATCCCGGTTTCGGAGAGGTAGAAGTCCACATAGGCCTTGACCGCGGGGTTGTCCTTGACCGCCGCCGCGTTCACGTAGATGAACAGGTCCCGGCTCAACGGGTACTCCCCGTTGGCGATGGTGTCGGTCGAGGGTTCGACGCAGTCGCCGCCGGGCTCGGCCGCGATCGGGATCTCCCGAACCTCGTCACCGGCCTCCTCGGCGTAAGCGAAGCCCACCCAGCCGAAGCTCGAGTCGGACCCCTCGATCCCCGCCAGGATGGCGGTGTCGTCGGCCTGCGAGGCGTAGTCGGGTCGGGTGGACTTGGTGTCCTGGCCACGTCCCTCGGCGATGTCGGCCAGCGCGATCTCGATGAACGAGTCGTAGGTTCCCGATTCGGCACCCGGCGCGGTGATGGACAGGTCGGCATCGGGGAACTGGGTCGACGAGCCCAGCTCGGTGGCCAGCGCCTGGGCATCGCTCCACTTGCCGAACCCTTCGGACTCGGGCCCGACGAGCGCGTACAGGTCGGCGAAGCTGAGGCACTCCACGGCGTCGTTGGCCGGGTTCGTGAGCACCGAGATGCCGTCGATGCCCACCCGCAGCTCGACGAACTCGATGCCGTTGTCCTCGCAGGTGGCGGCTTCCTCGGCCTTGATCGGTCGCGAGGCATCGGAGACGTCGGTCTCGCCCTGGCAGAACAGGGCGAAGCCGTCGCCGGTGCCGGGACCGTCGACGGTGGCGGCCACGCCCGAACCGCAGTCGAGCAGCTTCTCGCCCACGGCGGCCGAGATCGGCTCGACGGTGGACGAGCCGGACACGTTGACGTCTCCGTCGACGTCGGGGCAGGTCGCATCGGTCGAGCCGGTGTCGGTCGCTTCGGTCGTGTCGGCGGCCTCGTCGTCGTCGTCGCCGCAGGCCGCGGCAACCAGGCTCAGGGCAAGGACCGGGCTCAGCCAGGCCAGGCGTCGCTTCATGGATTGCACGGGATCGAGGCCCTCCTCGTCGGTGGCACGGGTGGGTACGCACCTGCTGAGGTGGACCCGATCCGGACGGTATGGAGCCCGAATGGCGCGCCAGGGGGAGTCGGGAGAACGCAGGGTTAACGGCGTCCCAACATCGGGTGCGGCCCCAGCGCGCGGCCGAGCGCCTCGAGGACGTCCCGGTCGTGGTCGTAGCTGAGGATCGCACGCGCCCGCTCCGACGAGAGCCAGCGCCGCCGGTCGACCTCGTCGCCGGGCACGAACCCGGCGTCTTCGAGCACCGTCATCGCCCAGTAGCGCACCGTCTTGGGACGGTCTCGCTGGTCGCGATATCCGACCAGCCCCAACGGCGGGCCGAGGCTGCAGCGCAACCCGGCCTCCTCGGCCACCTCGCGCAGCGCCGCGTCGACCTCCTGCTCGCCCGGCTCGAGCTTGCCCTTGGGAAACGACCAGTCGTCGTAGCGGGGCCGGTGCACCACCACCACCTCGATGCCGCCACCGGGGTCCCGGCGCCACACGACACCGCCGGCGCCTCGCACGACCGTCGAGTCGAGGGGATGCCCGCCGGCAGCGGCGCCCAAGGTCTCAGGCCAGCCGCCGGACCCGGGTCCGGGCCAGGTCCTGCAGGGCGAGGTGGGTATCGAACCCCCCGGACCCCTCGACGTGGCGCCAGCGCCCGTCGGCGCCGAGCGCCCAGGCCAAGGTGTCGTCGGCGAGGCCTATCCGCAGGATCTCGGCCAGGCGGGTCTGCAGCGCCGGGTCCTCCACCGGGACGAGCGCCTCGACCCGGCGGTCGAGGTTGCGGGGCATCAGGTCGGCCGAGCCGATCAGGTACCGGGGTTCGCCGCGCCCGCAGCCGTTGGCGAAGCGGTAGACGCGGGAGTGCTCCAGGTACCGGCCCACGATCGAGCGCACCCGGATGTTCTCCGAGCGGCCGGGCACCTGGGGCACCAGGCAGCAGATGCCCCGGACCAGCAGGTCGATACGCACCCCGGCATCGGAGGCCTCGTAGAGCAGGTCGATCAGGTCGGGATCGGCGAGGCTGTTCATCTTCAGCGTGACCGCGGCGACGGCCCCCTGCTCCGCGGCCGCGATCTCGCCCCGCACCAGCTCCTCGATCCCCGCGCGCACCCCGTGGGGCGCGACCAGCAGCTTGCGGTACCGCACGGTCCGGCCGTAGCCGGTCAGGTAGTTGAACAGCTGCGTGAGGTCGTCGCCGATGGCCGGATCGCAGGTGAGCAGGCCCAGGTCCTCGTAGATCCGCGCCGTCTTGGTGTTGTAGTTGCCCGTGCCGATGTGGCAGTAGCGCCTCAGCCCTTCGGGGTCGTCCCGCACGACCAGGGCCGTCTTGGTGTGGACCTTCAGCCCGACCAGTCCGTACACGACGTGCACCCCGGCCGTCTCGAGCGCGCGGGCCCACTCGATGTTGGCACCCTCGTCGAAGCGGGCCTTGAGCTCGACCAGTACCGCCACCTGCTTGCCCCGGTCGGCAGCGCGGATGAGCGACTTCACGATGGGGCTGTCACCGGAGGTGCGGTACAGGGTCATCTTTATGGCCAGCACGCGGGGGTCCGACGCCGCCTGGCGGATGAACTCCTCGACCGAGGTCGCGAACGAGTCGTACGGGTGGTGCACCAGCAGGTCGCCGTCGCGCATGGCCGCGAAGACGTCGACGCGCTCGTCCTGCTCGGCCGCGTCGAGGCGTGCCTGTGTGACCGGGACCCACGGCGCGTCCTTGAGGTCGGGACGCTCGAGCCCGTGGACCGACCACAACCCACCCAGATCGAGGGGGGCGTCGTGGCGATAGGTGTCGGCCTCGGTCACGTCGAGCTCGCGCTGGAGCAGGTCGAGCACCTCGGAGGAGACGCCGGCGTCGACCTCGAGGCGCACCGCGCGGCCGAAGCGCCGGCGGCGCAGCTCCAGCTCGACCGCTGCGAGCAGGTCGTCGGCCTCACCCTCCTCGAGGGTGAGGTCTGCGTTGCGGGTGACCCGGAAGCTGTGGTGGGCCTCGATGTCCATCCCCGGGAAGAGCTGGTCGAGGTGGTGGGCGATCACCAGTTCCAAAGGGACGAACCTCTCCCCGTCGGGCATGACCACGAAGCGGGGCAGCAGGTCCGGGACCTTGACGCGGGCGAAGCGTCGCTGCCCCGTGGAGGGATCCCGCAGGGTCACAGCCAGGTTCAGCGAGAGGTTCGAGATGTAGGGGAACGGGTGACCCGGATCCACCGCCAAGGGGGTCAGCACGGGGAAGACCCGCTCCTCGAAGGTCCGCACCAGGAACTTCTCGTCGTCGTCGTCGAGCTGGGACCAGCCGGACAGCACGATGCCGACGTCAGCGAGGCTCGGGCACTACCTGGTCCAGGAAGGTGCGCTCCTGGTCGGCCACCAGCTCCTCGGTGCGCTCGCGGATCTCCACCAGCTGCTGGGCGGGGCTGCGCCCGTCAGGCGTGAGCGTCCCGAGCCCGGCGGCCACCTGGTCCTTGAGCCCGGCGACGCGGACCTGGAAGAACTCGTCGAGGTTCTGGCTGAAGATGGCCAGGAACTTGACCCGCTCCAGCAGCGGCACCGCCGAGTCCTGGGCGAGGGCGAGCACCCTGGCGTTGAAGTCGAGCCAGGACAGCTCACGGTTCAGGTGAAGGGTCGGGACCACGGCCCGGTCGGGTCCGCCGACGTACGGCTCGAGCGCGGTCATGGCTCGGAGGCTACCGGTCGGCGGTGAGGGCCTCCCGGCGGCCGGCGGGCTCAGCCCTCGTCGCCGGGCATGCCGGTGTCCCACTCCAACAGGATGTTCTCGCGATCCGCGTCGCGGTTGACGCGCTCACGGTTGCGGCGGAACTGGGGGTCGTGAGGCGGCAGGAGCCGGAGCCGAGCCTCGACCCGGACCCGGAACTCGTCGACGAGGTCGCGATCGCCGAACTCGGAGCGGATCTCCCAGTGGGGCGCGACCGGGCCCAGGTACACGATGCGGGCGTGGGCCCGGGGCGGCTCGGGCGGGGCCTCTGGGACGGCGTCGGACATGGCGGGCGAGCCTACCGGTACGGCGCTCTCACCCACCTCCCCGGCTTCCCAGCGTGGCGGTCACGGTCTGCTCGCGACCCTCACGCTCGATTCGCAGCGACACCTCGTCGCCGGGGGAGCGACCGCGTATGGCGGCCTGCAGGGCGGCCGAGCCGTCCAGGTCCTCGCCGTCGACCGACAGGATCACGTCGCCCCCCTGCAGGCCGGCGTCGTCGGCGCCGCTGCCCGGCTCGACCTGGCTCACGAAGGCTCCCGAGCCGGCCCGGACACCGAAGCGTGCGCGCAGGGCCTCCGAGAGGTCGGCCACGTCGACGCTGGACACCCCGAGCAGAGCGGTCTGGGGGGTGACGTCGCCCCGTCCGGCCTTGAGGTCCTCGATCAAGGGCTTGGCGGGGTCTATGGCCAGCGCGAAGCCGATGTTCTGGGCGTCGTCGATGATGGCAGTGTTCACCCCTACGACCTGGCCCGCGGCGTTGACGAGCGGGCCGCCCGAGTTGCCCGGGTTGATCGCGGCGTCGGTCTGGATGAGCCCGTCGAGGGTCTCTCCCGGCGCCTGGATCGACCGATCGACAGCGGACACGATCCCGAGGGTCACGGTGGGCTTGCCGCCCAGGTTCAAGGCGTTGCCGATGGCGATGACCTGGTCGCCCACCTCCAGGTCCGACGACGAGCCGAGCTCGGCGGGCACGAGACCCGACGCGTCCTCGAGCCTGATCAGGGCGAGGTCGTCGGCGGGGAAGGTCCCCACCAGCTTGGTGTCGTGGCGTGACCCGTCGAAGAGGACGGCGGTGGCGTCCCCACCGGTGCCCACGACGTGGGCGTTGGTGAGCACCAACCCGTCGGGTGAGATCACGATGCCGGAGCCGGCGCCCTCGAACACGCCTCCGGCGGTGGACTGGCTCGTCTCGATCGTGACGACCGAGGGCTGCACCTTGGCGATGATGCCCTTGATGTCCAGCGATCCCTGCGCCTTGGTCAGAGGAGCCGCTTGCACAGGGGCGGGCCCCGAACCGTCGCCGTCATCGGCGATGTTGGTCGCGACCACCGACGCGATCAGCGCTGCCACCACCGCCCCGACGAGGGCGCCGATCAGCGCCGCGCGATCCCGGCCGTGCCCGGGGCCCCGGCGACGACCGTCGCCAGCGCCGCGCGGGGCATCCCCGCGGTCCTCAGGCGACCCTGTCGGCGCGGAGCCCGGACCGGTGGAAGGGAACGGCCATGGCCCCGGCGGGCGCGCCACCGGGGCCAGCGGCGGTGATGCCCCCGCCACACCCTCGGCCCCGGCAGCGGGCGGGGGCGGAGGGGCGGGGGGGGCCGCGGGCGGGGCGAGGGGAGCGCTCAGGCGCTGGGTGGGGTCGGGCGCGGCCCAGCCGGTCGAGGTCGGATCGGACCATCGGCCGGGGCGAACCCCCGGCGTCGCGTCGGACCGGGCCGAAGGGCGCCCATGGTCGGGGTGCGAGGGTTCCATCGGGAACATTGTCCCGCCTCGGGCACGATCGCGGGCCGCTCCGGCCGGGTTTCTCAGCAAGTTCCCAGGATGTCGTGTCGACAATGGGGAACCACAACGCATCTGGCTTCGTACTACCGGTACGAACGAAAGGCGATCCGATGGACGACTCGAACTGGATGGCTCGGGGCGCATGCGCAAGCGTCCCCCCGACGGTGTTCTTCCCCAGCGACGGAGCCGGGGTGGAGGTGGCGCGTCGGATCTGCGCCGACTGCCCCGTGCGTCAGCCCTGTCTGGAGTACGCCCTCACCGAGCGGATCGACCACGGGGTGTGGGGTGGTTGCTCCGAGCGTGAGCGCCGACGGATACTCAAGCGCCGCCGAGCCGGGCGCGCTACCGCTCCGGCTGTCGGCTGACCAGAGGGCGCGACCGGGGCACCAGGGCCGAGCGGCCCGCCCCGATCAGCTGTCCGCGGACTTGTCGCTGTCGGTGGTAGCGGCGCGCGAGTCCTGCGCGCCCTTCTTGAACTCGTTCTGCGCCTCGCCCAGCGACCGCGCCAGCTTCGGGAGCTTGGCGCCCCCGAACAGGAGCAGCACCACGAGCAACACGATCAGGAGTTCGGGGGCTCCGAGGTTCACGGCGCCACGGTACCACCGGCTCTGCGGGCCGGCTCCGCGGGCCACGCCGCACCCGCGAGGATGCCCCCGTGCTCGAGTGCGTGATCAACGTGAGCGAGGGTCGTCACGATCCCACCATCGACGCCATCGCCGCGGCCGGAGATGTCGGTGTGCTCGACGTGCACCGGGACAGGGACCATCACCGCAGCGTGATCACCGTGATCGGGGTCGAGGCAGCCCGAGCCGTGGTGGCAGAGGCGGTGGACCGCATCGACCTGCGGACGCACAGCGGTGCGCACCCCCGCTTCGGCGCAGCCGACGTGGTGCCCTTCGTGGCCCTGGGCCCCTCGACGCCAGCCGACGCCCTCGCGGCGCGCGACGACACCTCTCGTTGGATCGCCGTCGAGCTGGGTGTGCCCTGCTTCCGTTACGGCGACGGCGACAGCTACGGCAGGACCCTGCCGGAGGTGCGTCGGGAAGCGTTCCGAAACCTCGCCCCCGACGACGGACCGGACGCCCCGCACCCCACCGCGGGAGCTTGCGCCGTGGGCGCCCGCCGCCCGCTCGTGGCCTACAACCTCTGGCTCGTCGACGACGACCTGGCCACCGCCGAGGCCATCGCCCGGGAGATGCGCGGCCCTCTGGTGCGCACGCTCGCGCTGCGCCTGGGCCGGCAGGTGCAGGTGTCGTGCAACCTGATCGCACCGGATCACCTCGGCCCGGCCCAGGCCCACGACCTCGTCGCCACACTGGCGGCCGAACGTGGCACGGGAGTGGCCCGGGCCGAACTGGTCGGCCTCGTCCCCGGCGCAGTGCTGGCGGCGGTGCCCGAGCACCGGTGGACCGAGCTGGACCTCGGCCTGAACGACACGATCGAGGCCCGAGCCGCCGAGCGGGGCTGGGATCTCGGGTAGCCGCCGGGGAGGACCCGGAGCGGCCAGGATCAGGCCGAAGCGCTGCGGCGGGCGCGACGCACCCGCCGGCGCTCCCGCTCGCTCATGCCACCCCAGATGCCGAACTTCTCACCATGGGCCAAGGCGTACTCCAGGCACTCCTCGCGGACGACACAGCCCCGGCACACCTCTTTGGCCTCGCGGGTCGACGCCCCCCTCTCGGGGAAGAACAGGTCGGGGTCCACCCCCAGGCAGTTGGCGCACTCCTGCCAGCTGGGACTCTCGGACTGCGTGGTGACGGGGAGCTGCACGGGCTTCCCCTCCCTCCGTGCGGTGACCGAGCGTGGCGCCATACCACACCCGTAATTACATGGGTGTGATCTTGACCGGGATCGCGGCTGGGCGCAAGGGGTCGTTGCAGGCCCGCGACCGTCAGGCGCTGCGGCGTCCGGCGGTACGCATCGCCCGCTTCTGCTCGATGAAGTCCACCAGCACGTAGTCGCCGAGGGTCTCGGGGGTCGTGAAGAAGGCGCGCCCGCGGTTGAGTCGGGTCATCTGCTCGACGAAGTGGCGCAGGTACGGGGTGGCATCCAGCACGAAGGTGTTGATGCGCACGCCGTCGCGAGTGCAGCGCATCACCTCGCGCAACGTGGCGTCGACGGTCTCCTGCACCGGTGGGTAGCTGAAGAACGGCGCCGGCATGCCCGCCTCGAAGTGGGCGGTCGGCTCCCCGTCGGTGATCAGCAGGATCTGCCGGGTCCCGCTCTGACGCGACAGCATGGAACGGCTCAACATCAGCGCGTGCTGCATGTTCGTGCCGTACACGAAGTCCCACGAGACCTCGGGCAACTGCTGGGGCGTGATCTCCCTGGCCACCTCCGAGAACCCGACGAGGCCCAGGTAGTCGCGCGGGAACTGCGACGAGATCAGCGAGTGCAGCGCCATCGCCACCTTCTTCGCGGCCAGGAAGTTGTCCCGCATGGGCATCGACAGCGACAGGTCGAGCGCGACCACCGTCGAGGAGCGAACCGACTGCTCGGTCTGCTCCACCTCGAAGTCCTCGGGCGTGAGCTGAACCGGAGTGCCGCGACCCGAGCGGGCCAGCGCGTTGCGAACCGTGCGCTCGATCTGAAGGTTGAACGGGTCGCCGAACTCGTAGGGCTTCGTGTCGTGGCTGCGCTCGTGGCCCACGCCGCTGCGGTCGATGTCATGGCGACCGAGCTGATCGCGGGCCAGCTTGGAGAACAGGTCCGAGAGGGCGTTGCGGCCGATGCGGCGCAGGCCCTTGGGGGTCAGCTCCAGCTGGCCCTCGCGGTTGGCGACCAGACCGGCATCCTCGAGCTGGCGGGCCAGGCGGCCGAGCTGGTCGAGGCTGTCGGCGGCATCGTCGCCGAGCAGCTCACGGGCCCGGTCGAGATCGACCTCGGCGAGCGCACCAGGGTTCGAGGCCCCCCGCAGCATCTGCTCGAGCTGGTCCAGGTCGCCCAGCTCACCCAGCAGCGACGCGGCTTGCGGCATCGAGAGCGGGTCGCCCCCGGAGAAGTCGTACCCGGTCCCCCACCCCATCTGGGGGAACAACGAGCGCAGGTTCTCGCCCAGCTGGTCCATCTGCCACCGCAGGTCCATGTCCTCCAGGAGCTGCTCCGACAGCGCCTGGAGCTGGGCGCGCTGGTCCGGGCTCATCGAGTTCAGCATCGACTGCATCGCCGCCATGCGCCGCGCCATCAC
>CAVPEW010000033.1:0-13037 GCA_963703565.1 uncultured Microthrixaceae bacterium
CTCCGGTTCCAGCGGCGAAGGCGACGACCGGCTGGTCGGCCGTGGGCTCCATGATGTCTAGGCCGTCGGCCAGCGCCACGTAGGTGCTCGGGTCGGCCATCGCCGGGGCGATGTTGCTGACGTCGATGGCAACTGGCTTCTTGTCGATGCCACGGATGAGCAGTGCCCGGCCCATCGCAGCGGTGCCGTCGCGCACGACGTCGCCGTAGAGATGCTCGAGGATCGGCTTGCCGGGTGCTCGAGGTGGCAGGTCACACCGATCGGCGGCTGGGAGGACGACGACGTGTCGGTCGGCGTATCGGGCCGCGAGGTACAGCAGCGCGACGTCGACGTGCCGGCCGGGCTCGCGGACGAGGGCCTTGTGCTCGTGGAGGTCGATCACGGTCTCGGGCGCCAGGCGCACGTTCCGGCACAGCTCGTCGAAATCCAGTCGGCGTGCCGGACTGCTCGCATCGGGCGTGAGCTGATCGAGCACCCAGGCGAAGAGGAGGAGGTGGAGGTCGTCGGTGACGGCGAAGGCCTCGGCGATGCTCCGGAGGTACTGGCCGCCGACCTTGGTCTGGCCCGACTCCCACCGCTCGTACTTCCCGTAGCCGGTGGTTTCGGCGGCAGCGAGGATCGTCAGCCCGGCATCGCGCCGCAGCTCACGCAGCACCGCTCGGAACGGGTAGACGGGGTGCTCCATCGGCACACCTCCTCTAGAGGGGACAACGAAGTTACACCCATGTGATTCTGCTGTCTATGGGGCGGTCGCCTCGCCTGACTATCACTCACAGAAGAAACGATCGTTCCATCTGTGAGTGATATTCGATAGCATGTCGTCGTGGACTTCGGGCGACCGATCGAGGCGGTGATTCCTGGCGTACAGGGGCGCATCCTCGCGGTGTTGGCCGAGACCACCGCTGAGCTCAACCTGCGGACCATCGCCCGGCTATCCAACGTCAGCCTCGCGCAGGCCTCCCGGGTGCTCCCCAACCTGGTGGCCCTGGGTCTTGTCGAACGGCGGGAGGCACCGCCCTCGGCTCTGTTCACGCTCATCGAGGACAACGTGGCCGCGCGGCTGGTACGTGCACTCAGCCGTTCCCGCGAAGCGGTGCTCGACGAGCTCGGATCCATGGCCGGCCTGATGGACCCACGTCCGGTCAGCGTCGTCGTGTTCGGTTCCCTCGCGCGGGGCGAAGCCGCCGCAGAGAGCGACGTTGATGTCGTGCTCGTGCGTCCCGTTGGTGTGGAGGAGGACGACGAAGCCTGGGTCTCGTCAGCAGAGGCATGGCGAACATCGGCTCGCCGGCTGACTGGGAACCCGGTCCAGGTGATCGAGATCGGCGAGGCCGAGGTTGCGCGTCGTCTCCGCCGGCCGACGGCCCTCTGGGCAGACGTGCTCCGCGAGGGGGTCGTGGTGCACGGCTCATCGCTTGCGTCCCCTCAAGGGCGGCAGAGTGCCTAAGCAGACCCGCACCCGGCCGGTGAGCGCAGCCCGGATCCGTGCGTACCTCGAAAGGCGGAGGAGTACCTGTCTGCGGCGACGGCCGAGCTCGACGCCGATCGCCCGATCGCGGCGACGGCCGAGCTCGACGCCGATCGCCCGATCGCGGCGACGAGCCTCGCCATCCACGCTGGCATCAACGCGGCCGACGCAGTGACCGGCGGGCGGCTCGGCGTCCGCGCAGCCGGTCAGGATCACGACGAGGCGATTCGGCTCCTGCGTACCGCAGGACCCGACGGAGCCGTGGTGGCGAAGGAGCTTGGCCGCCTACTGCCGATGAAGACCCGCGCCGAGTACGAACCCGAGGACATCCCGAAGTCCGACGCCGCGAAAGCGGTGGAGCGAGCGAAGCGGATCGTTGAGGTTGCTCGTCGGATCGCCACTTCGACAGGAGGAAGGTAGGGCGTGAAAAGCGCCGGCCGTCGTCGCGCGGGCCCGGTCCGGCGGCGACGGTCACGGCAACGTCGTACTGTCTTCATCATGCGGTGCTGATCTGGGCGGGCCTGGGTCGGGTGATCGCCAGGGAGCTGCACGATGAGTGGACTGACGCTGCGGTTGTGGGGCCGCCTGCACAGGTGATGGATTCGAAGTCCCAAACGAAGCTGCGTCAGCAGCTGAAGAAGTGGCGCGACGACCTCGTCAACCTGTCGCGGACCAACCGACTTCTCTACTTCCGCCACACCAAGACGGCATCGCTCAAGATCGAGAGCCCAGGATCAGATGCGATCGCCTCCCGGCTGAACGGATCGCCTTCCAGCAACTTCTGGACCTTCTACTTCCCGCCCCCACCTCCGGAGGATCCCAAGGTTCCCGCTCCGGAACCAACCCCCCGGCCGGGCGAGCTGCTGGTGAAGGAAAAGTCCGCCGCCGAACTCTCATCCGCTTTGCGCCTCCTCGAGAGGAAGGCGAACCAGGAGTTCGTCGACAAGGGCCTCTGGACGCTGTACCTGGGGCTCGGCTCCCTGGAGTGGATCGATCCCGATGACGAGAAGAAGGTGCAAAGCCCGCTCCTGCTCGTCCCCGTGACCTTCTCCCGCGAGAGCCTGCAGGCGCCATTCCGGCTACGTCGGGCTGACGACGACGCCGTCCTCAACCCCGCCCTCTCAGTGAAGTTGTTCAACGACTTCGGCATCGAGTTGCCGTCGCTCGATGACCTCGACGACACCGACCCGGCGTCGGTCCGTGATGCGGTCAGCGAAGCGGTCGATGGACAGCGACTGTGGGCCGTCCGAGACCGGACCGTGCTCACCACCTTCACCTTCCACAAGGAGGCGATGTACCGGGACCTGCTCGAGAACGAGCAGACGATCGCCGAGCACGGCCTCGTCCAGATGCTCGCGCTCGGTCCCGACAGCCCCACCGCCGATGCCTACGACTTCGACGAGCTTCCCGATGACGCGCTGGACGAGCTCGTCAGCCCAGAGGAGTTGGTCAGCATCCGCGACGCTGACTCGAGCCAGCGGCGGTGCATCCTCGCAGCTCGCGACGGCCGCAGCTTCGTGATGGACGGCCCGCCGGGCACCGGCAAGAGCCAGACGATCACCAACGTGATCGCGGAGCTGATCGCCACCGGTCGAACGGTTCTGTTCGTCAGCGAGAAGGCAGCGGCACTCGAAGTCGTGCAGAAGCGGCTTCGAGAGGCCCACCTCGACGACTTCGCGCTCGAACTGCACAGCCACAAGGCGACACGAAAGGCGGTGGCAACCGAGCTCGGCCGCGCCCTGAGCCTGCGGCCCTCGGCACGGACCCGATTCGAGTCGGAGTCCGTCGCGAAGCTGACCGCCGCGCGCAAGGCGTTGAGTCACTACGCCCTGGCAATGAACGAGGTCCGCCAGCCGCTCGGGCGAACACTGCATGAGGTCCTCGGTCGCATCGCCACCCTGGCGGGTACACCCCAAGCGCCCGTACCGACCGGCATCAGCGCCGACCTCCGGGTCGAGCATCTCAACGACCTGCTCACCCACGCCGAGGTCCTCAGCCGGAACTGGGCTCCGGTCGAGCGTGGCGAACGGTTCGTGTGGCGCGACCTCCGTGACACGTCGATGTCCGCGGCACGCCGCCACGACCTCGAGCGACGTGTGCAACGGGCGAAGGCCGCACTCCAAGCGCTGCAGCTCACGTTGCAGACCGTCGATGACGAACTCCGGTTGCGATGGCGCTCGTCGCCTGCTGATGCGACGCGGATGCTGGGTCTGCTCGAGCTCCTTGACGAACGACCAGACGTCCCCTCGAGCTGGCTCTCCGCCGAGAGCCTCGAGCCGGTGCAGTCCCGTGCCGCGGAGCTCACAATGGCGACGACGCGCCATGACGAGCTCGTTGCCGGTCTCACCGACGAGCTCGAAGATGCGTGGCGGAACCTCGACACCCCGTTGGCAGCCCCAGCGAAGGCAGCACTCGACGCCTGCAGCGAGGACCTGCCCCCGTGGAACCCCACGGCAGAGGCCTCCGCCTCAGTCCTTGGCGCAAGACGCGACCTGATGCGCTCCGCCCCTACCGGTCTGGCGGACATCCAGGAACACGGCCGAGCATTGGCTACGGCCCTGGGATCGGGAACGGAGGGCCTTTCCGTCAACCGAGTCGCGAAGCTCGCGGAGCTGGCCTCCCTCGTGAACTCGCCGGACCTCCCAGAACCGGCGTGGTTGAGTCCCAATGTGCAAGCCGCCGTCGGCCAGGCCGCTTCGGTGCTCGGCGAGCTGCTGAACGACTTCCGGACACGACAGACCGCTCTCGCGTCCGTCTTCACACCGGCAGTACTGCAGCTCGACCTCCACGCGCTGCGAGCGCGGTTCGCGGAGGTCCATCGCGGTCTCGGCAAGACCCGCAAGGCGTACCGGCTGGACAAGGCTGCTCTCGCCGGCTGCACCGTCTCCGGGAAAGTCACGAAGGAAACGGTCGCTCGACTCGAGGATGCGGCGGCCTGGGCCGATCTGGCGAACCGTCTCCAGCACGCCGAGCAGCAGCACAGCGCGCTCCTTGGCACCTACTACGACCGAGACAGCGCCGACTTCGACCAGATCGCCCGGGCGATCGAGGTGGCCCGCCACGCCCTCGACCTCGCTGGCGACGAGCTCGAATGTCAGCGCGCTCCAGCGCCAGATCGGCCGCGGCGGCACGCCCGACGACGACCTCCTGTCCACTGCGAGTCGCACGAGCGCCCTCATCGAGAGTCTCACGGCGGGCCTGACCGGCGCCCTGGGCGAGACCACTGCAGCAGCCCTTCGCTCGCTCCCGATCACTGCGAGCACCGACTGGTGCTCTCGCAACGCCGATCGCCTCGACACGCTGATCGAGGCCAAGCAGCACTTCGATGAAGGGACCGACGGATCGTGGCCGCTCGAATCGCTGACCCAGCTTCTCGTGGATGCGGACGACGCTCACCGCATCTTCGCCGAGATCGACTCACACCTTGCAGTCGACCAACGGCTCTTCGGCACGACCTACGTCGGACTTGGAACCGACTGGAACGCCGTCGAAGCCGCCCTGCAATGGGCTAGCGACATGCGGGCCGCCGTCGGGGGTGTCGCCAAGACACGCACCGCCAAGACCTTGGTCGAGACGGGATCGGGATCTGCGGACCTCGCCGACCGCCTCCAGACGTGGAACAAGGCGCTTGACGAGATGCTCGAGGCCTACGCCGATGAACGAGCTGAGGAGCTGTCAGCGGACATCAGTGACAACTTCGACGACGCCCTTTCGATCATCGCCGACCTCGAGTCGACGATCGGTGATATCGAGGTCTGGTCGCTCTACTCCGACTCGCTGACGTTCCTTGACGAGTCAGGCCTCGAGGCGGTGACGAGCTTCTGCATCGAGAACAGGGCCGGCGCAGACGACGTCCCCGGCGTCGTCGAGCGCGCCGTACTGGAAGCCTGGGCCGACAACGTCATCCACGGAGACCACAGTCGGCTCACTCCGATCCAAGCCTCCGAGCGTGACGCCCTCGTGGACCGCTTTCGCGAACTCGACACCGCCCTGGTCGAGGACGCCGCGGCTCGAGTCATCAACGCTTGCGCAGACCGCAGACCAACCTCCCTCGCCGGCGCCGCCGGTATCATCCAGCGAGAAGCCCAGAAGCAGCGCCGGCACATGCCAATCCGCGACCTCCTGGGACGCGCCGGCGTCGTCGCTCAGCAGATCAAGCCCTGCTTCATGATGAGTCCGCTATCGGTGTCTCAGTACCTCCCGGCATCGCTCCGGTTCGACGTCGTCGTCTTCGACGAGGCCTCCCAGGTGCTTCCGAGCGACGCGATCAACTGCGTCTACCGAGGTGACCAACTGATCGTGGCTGGCGACCAGAAGCAGCTGCCTCCCTCGAACTTCTTCATGAGCATCGGCGCAGACGACGAGGACGTCTACGACGAGGAAGCACTCGAGGACTTCGAGTCCGTGCTCGACCTCTGCAAGGGGGCCGGCGGACTCCGATCACTTCCGTTGCTGTGGCACTACCGGAGTCAGCACGAGAGCCTTATCACCTACTCCAACTACCGGTTCTACGACGGACGCCTGCACACGTTCCCGGGAGCGGCACACGAGGCCCTCGATCTCGGGGTCGAGGTCATCAAGGTCGATGGGGTGTACCGGCGTGGGGCGCAACGAGACAACCCCGTCGAAGCCGCCAAGGTCGTCGAGCGGGTGCTGTTCCACCTCAACCAGCACCCGGACCTCTCCCTGGGCGTCGTGACCTTCTCCGCAGCGCAGGAGGACGCTGTCGTCGCTGAGCTCGAACGGCAAGCGACCGTTCACCCTGAGCTCGGCGCACTCATGAGCGACGATCGCCTCCGAGGCTTCTTCGTCAAGAACCTCGAGAACGTGCAGGGCGACGAACGCGACATCATCATCTTCAGCATCGGATACGGCCCTGACGAGTTCGGGAAGTTCACCGTTCAGATGGGGCCGCTGAACAAGGCGGGGGGATGGCGACGCCTGAACGTCGCGATCACCCGTGCCCGTCGCCGGGTCGAGGTGGTGACCTCCGTGCTGCCCGGCGACTTCCCATCCGAGCTCAAAGCACCCGGCGTCCGTCACCTACGCGGCTACCTCGACTTCGGCCTCCGCGGCCTCGAGGCGCTTGCGCTCGACCTCTCGGAGTCCCTCGGCGACGCCGAGAGCCTCTTCGAGGAGGAGGTGCTTCGCGTTGTTCGTGGGTGGGGCTACGAGGCGGTGCCCCAAGTCGGGCTGGCCGGCTACCGAATCGACATCGGGGTCAGGGACCCCCGGGACCCCGGCAGGTTCCTCCTCGGCATCGAGTGCGACGGTGCGATGTACCACTCCTCGAAGGTCGCCCGCGACCGGGATCGCCTTCGGCAACAGGTCATCGAAGGATTGGGGTGGCAGATCCATCGAATCTGGGGAATCTCATGGTTCCGGGACCGAGCAAGCCAGGAAGCCCGCCTCCAGGCCGCGATCGAGCAGGCGGTCTCGGGCAATGCACCTTCCAAGGTCACCACCTCCCGCCAGGCCGGCGGCCCCGAGGTCGTCCACGCTGAGGTCGACTTCGCCGCCGCGCCCGACTGGGCCGCTGACTACACCGTGGCCCTCCCGCTACCACCCACCTTATGGGTCGACATGCACGATCCCAACGGCCGGCCCGATCTGCGCCGCATGGTCCGAGAGGTGCTCGTAGTCGAAGCGCCGGTACACGAGGACAGAGTCCTCCGCATCGTGCGAGAAGCATGGGGGGTCGGTCGAGCCGGTCATCGCATCCGCGCCGCGTTCGACGAAGTCGTTCAGGAGCTGATGCGACGCAAGGAGCTCGAGCGTGACAATGAAGGCTTCCTGCGGCGGCCGGGTGAATCCTTCGAAGAGGTTCGAGTACCCACCCACGATCCCGCGACCCTTCGCCCGGTGGCGATGGTCCCTCCGGAGGAGCTGGACAACGCCGTCTACTGGCTCGTCGACAGCGCCCACGCAATCGCACCGGCGGAACTCCGAACGCACGCGGCCCGGCTGTTCGGCTGGGCGCGAGCAGGGCAGGACATCACCGCCGCGATCGAGGATGCGGTCGATCGCATGGTCGAGCAGGGATACGTGGAGGAGGAGACCGACGGCCTCCTCACCTTGACGTCGGAGTAGACCGATCGTGCACCACGGGAGCGTCTTGAACTCAGGGCGCACCCGAGGACGCGAGTAGGGCCGTCGAAACTCGGCGGCCGGCCGGAAGCAATCATTCCTACCCTCGACCGATGACCGGGAAGCTCGGAGCCGAGGCGACTGCTCGTCGCTGGTGACGTCCACGGTGACGCTGCCTGGTTCGACGCGCTCTGCCGGCGAGCGCAGGACCTCGGCTGCGATGCCGTCCTCCAGCTCGGCGACTTCGGCTACTGGCCCCACCTTCCTGGCGGCGCGAAGTTCCCCCGCCGGGTCTCCTCGTGCGCGACCAGGTTCGACCTCGACGTCTACTGGATCGACGGCAACCACGAGAACCATGCCGCCTTGCGCGCGCTGCCGACTGGAGACGGCGGAGCGATCGAGATCGTCGACCGGTGCTGGTACCTCCCGCGTGGCCACCGCTGGACGTGGGGCGGCGTGCGCTTCGGCGGGCTCGGCGGCGCCTTCTCGATCGATTGGCGGAGCCGGCGCCCTGGTCGCTCGTGGTGGCCCGAGGAGATGACCACCGCCGAGGACGTGGAGGCCTTGGGCTCGGGCGCGCTCGACGTGCTCGTCGCGCACGACGCGCCAGCCGGCGTCCCGCTGCATGGCCTCGCGCTGCCCGACGTCGACCAGGTCCGCAGCGACGAGGTGCGCGTCCTGGTCGCTGCGGCAGTCAAGGCGACGATGCCGAAGCTGGTCCTGCACGGCCACTGGCACCGTCGGCACTCCTTCGAGCTGACCTGGCCGGTCGGCGGCGGTGCCGCGCTCGAGTGGGCGCACACCCAGGTCGAAGGCCTGGCCTCCAACGTCGAGCACGACCATCGAGCCTGGGCCGTGCTCGACCTCGACCCGCTGCGGTTCACCGGCGGCGAGGCCTTCGCCTGACAGGGCCTCTCGGAGGCCGCTGGCCGGTCCCGCTCGACCACGTCGCGGGCCCTGTTCCCGGCTTTCGCCACGCCAATGGCCTGTTTCGACGGGATGGGCCTGACCGTTTCGACGCTCTGCGACCGTGCCAGAGGCGGATTCGAGCGTTGAGAGTAGGTGTCAAGTAGTCGCGAAGTGCCTGGTCACGGGCCTGAGAGCGGGCTTGAGCACGTTGAGAGTCCCGATCCCCGACGGTTTGGCCTGGCCGTCACGACGGTAGAGTCACCTACGGCAGCCAGATGACCTATGTCACTTGCAGCACTTATGATTCAGGCTTATCCTCCGATACAGAGAGCAGGAGGACCACCCCCCATGCGCAACTCACCTGTCGTCACCGTCGATCCCACTGAACTCGCTGACGAAGCGCGCCATCGCCTCGATGCTGCCGTCGACGAAGCCAAGAACAGCGGAAAGCTCGACCTCTCCGCCCTACCTGACGACGTTCGAGCGCAGCTCTTCTTCGCTCTCGATGCTGTCGCTCGAGGCGAGCAAGTCGCTGCCGTTGCGAGCGGCAAGCCTCTCACCACCACCGAAGCAGCGGAGCTCCTAGGCATGTCTCGAACTCACCTCAGTCGCCTGTGCAAGGAAGGTCGCGTCCCGAGCTTCACCGTCGGCAACTCGCTTCGCATCGACTCCGAGACCGTGATGACGATCCTCCGCGAACGCGGTCGCATCCGCGTCGAAGCTCGCGAAGCAGCGGCAACCGCTGAAGATCGCCGACGCGAGCGCGCTGCACGAGCCGCCGGCATCAGCTGATCTACGCGTCGGGGCGCTCGTCCGCTCCCCTGCGGAGCAGGGCGAGCGCCTCCGAGCAGGCCGGGCACTCCTCGAACCGATCGGGATTGCGGTGGGGCGTGAAGCGCACGCCACACAGCGCCACGATCTCGACGCCCTCGACATAGGCAAGGGTCACGACGGTCGCCTGCGCAAGATGCGATCGCTCGCCGGCGGTGGACACCGAGGGTGTCGGAGGCACGTCCGCATCGACCAAGAGCTCGTCGAGCTCGACGGCGGTCGCGAGCCAGTCGATCCAGGTTTCGCTCACGTACGTGTACCAACACTCGGGGTCGCCATCGCGCAGTGGCGGCAGGATGTCCCAGTCATCGAGCGACTCGTAGCCAGGCACGAAACCGATGACGTCGACCGGGAAGCGACCTCGATCCTCGAAGGTCGTGAAATCGAACGCCATGCTCAACATCTCGCTGCCGTCGTCCTCAGGGTCAACCGAGATGGTGACGACCGCACCAAACACGTCGACCGACGTACTGGTGCCCGGGTGGGCTGCTGCATCGAGAAGCGCGCGAACCACCTTCGTCTGCGCCTCTCTCTCCGCAGTGCACTCGGCGATGTACGCGCTCTCGAACCGGAGGTAGCGGCGATCGGCTTCGGTTGGAGCGATCGGATCGGAGTTGCTCCCGTACTTCGCGATCTCCCGGTAGAAGTCGCCCGATCCGTCGTCCTTCCGACGGCCTGCCGCGAGCAGCCACCAGGTCCCGGCATCGTCCTGCCACAGCGCACCCCGCCGGTCGGACGTCTTCACCTTCACCGTCGAGCGATCCGTGATCGCCTCGATCGGCTCCCGCTCGGCGGTCGGATCTCGAGCGAGCATGTTCGCCTTGTCGAGCACGATGTGCTCCGTGGCCGCGAGCGGAACTGGGAACAGGTAGTGGGGGTCCTCTGCCATGGCTCGTTCGGCGGTGCCGAGGGCGGCGCGCAGCTCGGCGGGACCGACCTCGTTCCGGAGGTCGTCCATGAGGCACCGCAGCGTCGGCCGGACGATGCGGTTCAGGGGTGCCTTCACGAGGTCGAGTCTCGCGGCTTTCGGGCGAACGCCGAGCCAACGATGCCCGCTGCTCTCGTGTCTGCACCCGGCATCAGGTGGCCGTAGACCTTCAGGGTCGTCGAGGTGTCTCGGTGGCCGAGGCGGGCGGCGACGACGGTGACGGCCTCGCCGGCGTCGAGGAGGAGGGAGGCCTGGAGGTGGCGGAGGTCGTGCAGCCTTGCCTTCACGCCGGCGTCCTGGCAGAGCCGGCGCCAGGCCTGGCTGATGCGGTCTGGGGGCATCGGTTCGGCGCTGTTGGGCTGGCGCTGGAACACGAAGTGCTCGGGCTTCGGAGGGACGCCGCCGGCGAGGCCGATCTCGACGGCGGTCGTCCACTGCGCCTTCAGCAGCGCGGCGGTGTCGGGGTCGAGGCCAACGGTCCGGACGGCGTGGGTCTTGGTCGGTTTCACGATCAGCTCGCGCTGGACCTCGATGACGGCTCGGCGGATCGTGACGGTCACGGGGTCGGCGTCGAAGTCGACGTCGCCCCACTGGAGGCCAACGACCTCGCCTCGCCGGCAGCCGGTGGCTGCGAGGAGCCGGAGGACGAGCGCGTTCTCCGGACTGCGCGACTTCTCGGCCGCGGCGATCACGGCGAGCACCGCGTCGACCGCTGGTGGTCGGATCTCCTTGCGGTGCACCCGCGGCGGCGTGGCCCGGTCGATCGGGCTCCGGTCGATCCATCCCCAGCGCTCGGCCTGGCCGAAGGCCGTCCGGAGCACGGCGTGGAAGCGCAGCACCGTGGCCGGCTTGCGCCGACCGACCGTGCCGAGGTGCACGTAGAGGTCGTCGACGAGCTTCGGGGTCACCTTGCCGAGCGGCTGCTTCTTGAAGCCATCCGGCAGCTGCTCGATGAGGCGCCGGTAGCCATAGAGAGTCGTCGGGGAGCGGCCGAGGTGCTCGATGTGCTCGAGCCACGCGGTCAGCAGCGCGCCTACCGTCTTGGCCGCCGGTGCCACGGTGCCGCGGTCGACCTCGGCCACCAGCGCGTTGAGCGCCTTCTGCGCCTCGCGCTTGGTGCCTCGGAAGGACTTGGATCGGTAGCGCTTCTTGCCGCTGATCGGGTCGACGCCCTCGAAGACGCGCAGCTGCCAGGCACCCGGGCTGCGCTCGCGCATCGACCCGCTCACCGTCGCCCCCGACGGATGGACAGCGGATGGACAGCGCCGCAGATGGCCCGCAGATGGACAGCCACGGCGACCACCGTAGCCCGCTGGATGGACAGAATGGATGGACAGCAGAAACCGAGCTTCGACTTCTGGCCGTCCTAGTCCGGCTCGTAACGCCCTGACCAGGACTTTCTGTTGCGCCCCCGGCAGGATTCGAACCTGCGACACACGGTTTAGGAAAGAGCTGACGGCCGTCTCGGCAGTGTGCGCTCGCCGGCGCTCATCGCACGTTCTCCCTGGTCAGGGCGGGTTTCTCGTCTCACCCGTCGGCGGACGTCTGCGGCCGTGCGCAGCCGTTCCGGAGGCGACTAGTGGGACAGATGATGGGACAGGCGCGCCAGGGGATCACCGGAGCAGTTCCTCGGTCCGGTGAAGCAAGTAGTACGGCCGCTTCCGAATCTCTCGAGTCAGCTGCTGCTGCCGAACTGCGGCCGATCCGGCAGCGGCGACGGCGGCGCCGCCGAGCCCGACGCCCGCACCGATCAGTGCGCCATGGGTGAGGAGACCGGTCACGAGCCCCCCAGCAGCGCCGAGAGTCCCGCCGCTTGGGAGCTGCGCCCCGAACTGGACGCGCAGCCTTCGCTCTTCGACGAGTTCCTCAAGCTCGACGAGCGCCGGTTGGACCTTCGCGATCCACGCCTCCTCGGCTGCCTGATCGAATGAAGGGTCGAACGCGTCGACGCCGAGGCCACCAGCAATCGCCACCATCTCCGCACGAAATCGGACGAGAGGTCGGCTTAGCTCGCTACGGATGTCGACGATCTCGTCCATCGACGCTCGCGGAAAGGTCGGCAGTCTGGCGAGGAATCCGCTGGCTGCGCCGACCTGCCGACCTCGCGCACGTGAGTTCGGAGCAATGTCGACGACACCCTCCCGCACGCCTGCCGCGACGAGGTCCGCCATCCGCTCGTCGAGAAGCGGGTAGTACCTCGGGTTGCGGACAACCTCCCACAAGGACTTGAGGTAGTTGTCGAAGAACTCGCCTTCCTCGGCGATGGGCGCGAGCTCGAGCAGACCCGCGTCGATCGCAGGAAGCACGGCCGGCACGCCGGCATTCGAGAGCTGCTCCTCCGCGATGCGCTCAAGCTGTCGTGTCGTATCGGTGAACTGGGCGCCGGCCTCCTTGAACGGGGCTAAAGCCCCGGGCTCGAGAAGTTCGATGAGGTCGCTCATGCCCGACGAGTCGTCGAGGAGCATCCCGAAAAGCTTGCTCGCACCGCCAGGGCCCATCGACTCATCGAGCTCGCGCATCTTCTCGGCCATCGCGGTTCCTTGTGCCCCGAGGCCGGGCGCGACGGCTTGCATGAACTGGAGCAGATCCGCCGGTGGGAGAGTCGAGAGCGAAGCGACTGACGCCAACAAGATCGCCGTGGGACTGTGCAGCAGCACCTTGTCGCCATAGACGATCGCAGCCTTCAAGAGCTCGAGGGCTGGGTCGAGGGTCTTGTCCGGATAGGCGCAGACGACGACCTGGAGCTTCCGGGCCTCAACCTCCCGCTCGGCTCGGCGTTCCATCTTTCGGCTGCTTGCTCGACCCATCGACCGC
>CAVPEW010000034.1:0-78142 GCA_963703565.1 uncultured Microthrixaceae bacterium
CCTCGCTCGCATCCGCCCCGGGGATCAGCTGTCCGGTCGAGGTGCTGCGGGCCTGAGGCGAGACGTCGTTCGGGGGCGCGTTCACGGCCTCGCCATCACCGGCACTGGTGAGGCATGCCCCAGTTCCGCAGTCACAGGATGGTCACACCCCTTCGATACGGGTCCTCGTGGCGCGCCAGCGCACGTGATCGCCATGCTGGTGACGTAGCCGAGGGAAGGTGGCGCTGGTGGCGAACGAGCTGCTGTTCGCAGGTAACAGCGTTGGAGATGTTCTCCGGGCCCAGAACGACCGCGTGCGGACGTTCGTTCAGGGCATCGATGCGGACGTCGTCCTCTCGACGCCGAGCGGCTCGAGCACGAGGAGCCGGCGCTGGCACCCCAGCTGCGCGCCATCCGCGAGCGGGTCGAGGGACCGCTGCGCGTCGCCATCGCCGGGCGGGTGAAAGCGGGGAAGTCCACGCTCCTCAACGCTCTGGTCGGCGAGCGCTTGGCACCCACCGACGCCGGCGAGTGCACGCGGCTCGTGTCCCGGTACCGCAAGGGACCCACCTACGAGGTCAGCGCCCATCGCCACAACGGCAGCGACCAGACGCTCGCCTTCCGGCGCAACGACGGGGCGCTCGACATCGAGCTGGGCGGCCTGTCGGAGAGCGAGGTGGCGTGGCTCGACGTGCGCTGGCCGTCCTCGGCCCTCGACAAGATCACCCTGATCGACACCCCCGGGCTGGCGTCGCTGAACGACCAGAACTCGCGGCGCACCCGCGACTTCCTGGAGACGGACGGCGACAGCGGCGGCGATGCCGATGCGGTCATCTACCTGATGCGCCACGTCCACAAGGACGACGTCGCCTTCCTCGACGCGTTCATGGATCGCTCGGTGGCGGCCGCCTCACCGGTGAACGCGGTGGCGGTGCTGTCGCGCGCCGACGAGATCGGCGCCGGGCGGCTCGACGCCATGGAGTCGGCGGCGCGCATCGCCCAGCGCTACGAGGCGGACCCGCAGGTGCGCAGCCTGTGCGCCAACGTCACCCCGATGGCCGGCCTGCTGGCCGAGACGGGGCTGACGCTGCGGGAGGAGGAGGTCGCCAACCTCCGCACGTTGGCCCAGACCGAGCCCGAGGTGCTGGAGCGCATGCTGCTGTCCACCACCGAGCTGTTCGACATGAGCGCCAGCGCCCTTACGGTCGAGATCCGCCGCGACCTGTTCGACCGCCTCGGCCTGTTCGGCCTCCGCGTCGCCCTCCGGGAGCTGGCCGACGGGGCCACCACCGCCGCCCAGCTCGGGCCGCGCCTGGTGGAGATCTCCGGCTTGGGTGCCCTGCGGACGATCATCACCGATCACTTCCTGCCCCGGGCCCGAGTGCTCCAGGCCCGCACCGCCCTCGGTGCCCTCCGCCAGCTGGCCCGGACCCTGTCCGCCACCGACCCCCGGACGGCCACCGCCATCGACCGGGAGGCGGAGCGGATCGAGTCGAGCGCGGTCGAGTTCGCCCAGCTCCGGGCCGCCCACTTGGTGGGCTCGGGTGCTGTGCGGGTGAGCGACGCCGAGCGAGCCGAGCTCGGGCGGCTGCTGCTGTCGTCCTCGCCCGTCGCCGCCCTGGGCCTCGGCAACGGCGCCTCGACCGACGAGGTGCGCAACGTGGCGCTGGCGGCCGTCAGCCGCTGGCGGAACCGGGCGGCCGACCCGCTGGCCGACCCGGCTCGGACGGAGGTCTGCGAGACGGCCGCGCGCAGCTGTGAAGCGCTCTACGCCTACGCCACCTGATCACCCCGCCGGGCCCCGCGGCCCGGTCGGAGCAGGACCGTGGTCAGGTTGATGCGCGTCGGCGCCGTGCCGGATGACGTCTGCGAGTCGTGCAACTACATCTGGCGCCGCGTCCCGGCCTGACCGATCGGGGCCAGGGTCGGCGGCGAGCGCCGAGCACGGTCACGCGCCAACGGAAGTGCGAGCCGGAGGATCGGCACCGGCCGCGGCGAGACCCCGCCGCCCGGCGTCGACGACGGCGGGGTCGGCCCCGCACGATGCACCGTGCCGAGCCGGCGCCTCGCTCAGGTGGCGGGCGTCGTCAGGGCCGCCATGTCGGCGTCGAGATCGGCCAGCACCCGCTGGACGAGGGCTCGTCGCAGCGCAGTCTTCGTGTGACGGTAGGCGCTGCTCCTGAGCTGACCGAGCCGCCGGGCTTCGTCGATGGCGATCTGCTCGCACTCGTCGGCGGACACGACCCGATCGAGGTCGGTGGCGCGATCGACCGGGGCTCCGAGGCCCACGACCTGGTGATGATGCTCTTCGGCGGGATGTCGAAGGGCGAGCGGATGCGGATCAAGACCCGGGTCCGGACCGCCATGAGCGCGCAGGCGGCGACGCAGGGGCGGTTCCTCGGTGGGCGGCCGCCGTACGGCTATCGGCTCACTGACGCCGGGCCGCACCCGAACCCGGAGAAGGCCGGCGACGGAAAGCGGCTCCACCGGCTCGAGCCCGACCCGGAGACGGCGCCCGTCGTCCAGCGGATCTTCGACGAGTACCTCGCCGGCCGGGGCTACCTGGCCATCGCCGAGCGGCTCACCGCTGACGGGATCTCGTCGCCGAGCGGCCCTGATCCAGCCCGCAATCGCCAGCGCCACGGGCTCGCGTGGGGGAAGTCGGCCGTCCGGGCGATCCTCTGCAACCCTCGCTACACCGGCTACCAGGTCTGGGCGAAGCAGCGGCGAGAAGAGGTCCTACTCGACGTCGAGGACGTGAGCGCCGGCCACCCGACCGTGATGCGCTGGAACGCCGAGGAGCAGTGGGTCTGGTCCACGGCGCCGTCGCACGAGGCGCCGATCTCGATGGAGACCTTCCGCGAGGTGCAGTCACGGATGGTCGTCGCTCGCCGAGGCAACAAGCCGAGGCGAGGACCCAGGACCGAGCGGCCGTACCTCCTCCGTGGCCGGCTCAGATGCGGGCTCTGCGGACGCAAGCTCCAGGGCAGCTGGCACCACGGCGAGGCGTACTACCGGTGCCAGTACGGCGCCGAGTACGCGAGGTCGGCGCGGCTGCCGCACCCGAAGGTCGTCTACCTGCGCGGGTGGGATCTGCTCCCCCACGTCGACGACTGGCTGGGCCGGCTGTTCGATCCGGAGAACGTCGACGCCACCTGCGAGGCGATCCTCGGCGCCGCCACCGAGCGGGCGTCCCCCGCCGAGCGTGCCGCCGCCAGCGACCTCCTGCGCGAGTGCGACCAGAAGCTCGACCGCTACCGGGAGCTGCTCGAGGCCGGAACCGATCCCACCGTCGTCGCCGGCTGGATCAGCGACGCGAAGCTCCGGAGCCGCTTCTACGAGGAAGCCGGCGTCCTCGGCACCCACCTTCCGGACTCCCGATCGGTCGACATCGACGCCGACCCATGTGTCGGTATGGGTCGTGTCGGAGGGGGGACTTGAACTCGTGCTGGCGGCGTGTTGATCGGTGCTATGTAGTTTGCGTTCGTGCTGGTCAGAAGCTGTTTTTTGGCCCGGTTCGTGATGCCCTGTAGTTTGCCGTAAGGCCGGATCCGGGGTCGTTCGCGGACAAAGTGCTGACAAATCGCGGACAAGCGACACATCCCACCGTGTCAACTTCGCGTAGCGAGTCCCTGACGCGCGGAGTACCCTGCCAGCGGTGAGTCAAGCGAGCGTTGCGTCGACGATCCGCGACCGGGTTCTTCGCTCGAGCGACCGCTTCTGGCGTCCCGACGACTTCGATGGCTCACCCGCCGCCGTCGCCCAAGCGCTCTCCCGACTGGCTCGCGCTGGCGACATCCGTCGAGTCCGGCGAGGGCTCTACTGGCGAGGAACGTCGACCGCACTCGGGATGGCTCCCCCGCTGCCCGGTCGCTTCGTCGACGAAGTCGTGAACGCCCGCGGCACGGGCCCAGGTGGCTGGAGCGCCGCCCTCACGCTTGGCCTGTCCACACAAGTGCCGCGCCACGAGACCGTCGCGGTCGTCGGCCGCGCGCCCCGCTCTCCCGGGACCGTTCGGTTCGTCAGCCGCGCCGCCGAGCGCGAAGCGCCGAGACGAGCGACTCCGTCCCGTGGAGGTCGCACTGCTCGAGGTCCTGCGGGACTGGAGCGTCGTCGTCGAGGTTCCGGAGCGGGACGCAGTCCGACGGATCCGCAAGCTCGTCGACGACGGAACGCTTCGCGTCGACCGTCTCGTCCGCGCATCGGCGACGGAGCCACCGCGCGTGCGCGAGCGTCTGCGGCGTCTCCTCGCTGCGCTCGGCCGACCGGCTGAAGCGCAGGCCGTGCGACCGCTTCGGAAGCTCATCGACCCTCGACGACGTCGTGCTCGCCGGGTGAGGCCACCCATCATCCGCCGTCGCGGCCACGCCACCGTCGCGCCACCGGGTTCCACACCCCACTGACGACCTGGCCGGCGAGGACGGGATCGGCGAAGTCGGCGATGGCTCGGATCGCCTCGGCGAGGATCGCGGGCGCCGACTCATCGAGCCCACTGCGAGCCAAGAACCGGGTCCAGTCGGCCTGCCGCACCGTCGCCAGGTCCACGAGCACCGACCGGAGCGGACGAAGGTCAGAGCCCCGATGGGCTCCCGTGGCGCGGACGGCGGCGGCGAGTTGCTCTGCGTCAACCGCGTGCCGTCCGGTCAGGAGGTAGGCGTCGGCGAAGTCACGGTCACGTGTCGTCGCGTCACCTCGGTCGACCATCGTGACGATCTTCTCGGCAAGCACCGTCTCCAGCGGGTACCCGATGAGCTCGAACGGCTCGTCGAGGAGTGACGGGTAGCTCACCGCGACGGGCTCCGGCGTGACCGGGTCGCCGACGTTGATGTCGATGCGAAGCGGGAGCCGAGCTCGGTCGATGCGAGCTGGAACCGTAATTCGGACGCCGGTGTAGGGGTCGGCGTCGCGGATCACCTGCGCTCGAAGCTCCGCCGGCTCGAACGTGACGCCATCGTCGACATCGACGGCAAGAACCTCACGCACAACGCTCGAGATCGTGTCAACGTCGTTGGCGATCGCTTGGGCCAGAAGGTCGACGTCCGCGGTTGGTCGACGCTCATCGAACGCGGCGAGGAGCATGCCGCCCTTGAGCACGAGCTGACGCCGATGGGCGGAGATGGACAAGCGGAAGAGAAACCGCTCGAGGACGTAGAGGACGAGGAGCTCGTCGGTCGGTCGACCTTCTCGGCGCGCCTTGGCCCGGAGATCCAAGTACGCACGACCGCCGGCGCTGCCTCGAGTCGGCCGAGTCATCCCTGCAGCACGCCGAGCGCCGATCGGACGGGTACCGAGACTCGAAGCTGGCGCGCCAAGTCGGCAAGGCGAGCCAACCTCGGCCGTGGCTGCGCGAGATAGCGGCGCAGCGCGCGATGGGCTTCGTCCTCGCCGCTGAGGTGGCGGAGCCGAAACGCGTCGACGACGGTGCGCTCGCGATCGGTGATCCAGAACCGCTCGCCACCTTCCTCTCGGACCTCGATACGCCCAAGGCCGAACGTCGCGGCGCGGAAGACGTGGACCTTGGTGGGCGGGTGGTCGATCGTCGGGCGGTGCGAGCCCTCCGGGACTGCAAGATGGACCTGGGACGGGATATCGTCAGTGAGGTCCCAGTACGACAGCGCCGAGTCGAGAGCGATCATCCCGTGCGGTGCCCGCGCGCAGACGGCGACGAAGTCGATGTTCCCGATGCCAGCGGCATCGGCAAGCTGGAAGAGGCCCCGCGACAGCTCGAGGACCTCACCCTCATCACGCAAGGCATAGAGGTCCCGCCACGAGATTCCGGCGGCAACGGCCTCCTTGGAACGGAAGACGGGGCCGATCTCTCGGAGTCGCTCGAGCGTCTGCGCCGACGGCATGTATGAAATCCTACAGAGGACGGACCGTCCTCGGGTGGATTTCATACGCTACGATGCGGAGGTACGTCGGTCGGCCCTCCACGTGCTCATCGTCCACGTAGACGCCGACGACCGCCTCGTCAGCGAGGTCAACCTCGACGAGGACCGACACCTTGTACTCGACATAGAGCGGCATCTCGACTCCTCGGTCGGCTCTTGCGAGCGATTCTCGAGCGAACGAGGACCGTGAACGGAGGACCCCTCGTGCGACGTCGGTTGGGGAACCCGACGATCACAAACGAGCACGTCGCCGCCGTGCGATAGTCATCCGTGTGTCGCGTCCACCCCATGACCCGCTGACGTGGTTGAGGGATCTCTTCTCGGATTGGACGCCTCAGGTGCGTGCTCTCTTCCGAGTCGGCCAAGAGGGCACGCTTCCGCTCGACGCCGTCTCGGATGGAGACCTCCGTGCCGAACTCACGGAGAAGGGGTGGCTCCTTCCCCTGCCCGACGAATCTGCGGCGCTCTCGAACCTCTTCGAGACAGAGATTCTCGACATTGTCCACAGCGCGCTCGACGGCGAGGACGTGCGGATTCGCAAGGGGGGGAGCCGCTCGTATCCTGACTTCGAGATCGAGGGGACGTTCTTCAACGGCGGCGCGCATGCGGTCGACATCAAGTGCGCCCGCCACTCCGGCACGAGCGTGGACTCCACCATCGCGCTCTATACGGGCAACACGTACTTCCTGTTCCCCGACCTGCTGTTCCCGGGAATGCTCCGAACGTTCGGCGAGTACGACGAGCGGATCGCGATCGTCATCCTCTACCGATATCGGCCCGACCTGCAGGAGCGATTCTCAGACGTCCGGGTCGCTATCCACCCCGTGTGGCGTATCGCAGGGACGACCAAGCCCTCTTCGACTCGCCACTACATCGGCTCGGTGAACCGAGTCGATGACATCGTGGCCGGCAAGGGTGCGTTCGATACTCCGGACGAGTTCTACGCGTACTGGCGGTCGGCACAGCGGGGCTGGCCGGTGAACCCCGGCGTCGCAAAGGCGAAGAAGAGCGCTGCCGCCCTCGCTAAGGGGACGACGGCGAAGCGCAAGCCCAAGAGGAAGTAGCCGTAACTGACGTTCGGTGTCAGTGCCGAGCGACGGCGGCGACACCCTCCGCGACCCGGTGACCGAGCAATGGAGGCACGGAATTGCCGACCTGCGATTGGATCGAGGCGCGCCGGCCGACGAAGGCGAAGGCGTCAGGGAAGGTGAAGAGCCGACGCAGCTCAGGGACCCGGAGCCGGCGGCTCTCCCAGTGGAACGGTCCGACGTTCGGCCCGGGCTGCGCCTGGATCGTGGGTGATGGTCGGCTCGGGTCCAGCTTCAGCAGGAACGACCAGTAGCGCGATCGCCAGCCGAACATGGGGCTCGGATGGCCCCGTTCGGCTGTGTAGTAGAGGTAGTTGTCACCGGGCGGGATGTCGGGCAAGAGGTGACCCCATTGGCCGCGGACCACTTCCTCGGGCTCCGGTTCGGTCACGAGCCCAGCAAGCGCCTCGCCAGTTGTCACATGCGGCAACGGACCGCCCGCGACCTTCCTTCGCTCCCACTCGCCATGGTGGGTCGGCAGTGGCAGTTCGGGCAGCTTCTCGGTCTTGGCGGCGCCGACGATGAACAGGCGAGGTCGGGCCTGTGGGATGCCGTAATCGGCGGCGTTGAGAACCCGCCAGGAGAAGCGATATCCCGCCGCCTCGATCTCACGGAGAAGGCGCTCGAACGCCGGCCGGCTGGCCTTGTTGTCGAAGGTCAGCGCATACACGTTCTCGAGGATGAAGTGGCGCGGCCGCGCTTCTGCCAGTACACGGGTGTACGCCTGCAACAGGCTGGCGGCCGGATCGACGCCGTCTCGCTTCCAGTCGAGCCAGAAGCCGGACTTGGAGAAGGCGACGCATGGAGGCCCACCTACGAGCAGGTCCGGACGCTCTCGACGCTCGTAGCCGCCGGCACGAAGGATGTCGCGGGTGGTTACGCCGCCCTCGGACCCAGTCGCCAGCGGGTAGAGATCCGCCCTGAGCACTTCCCGTAGGCCAGGGAAGTACGCGCCCGCGTTCTTCTCCATCGTGTCAGCCGCGTCTTCGTCCCACTCGACTGCGACGGCCGTCCTGAACCCGGCGGCCTCGATGCCGAGATCGAGCCCGCCCGCGCCTGCGAAGAGCGAGATCGCGTTCCCGACAGTCACGGTGACAGTCTTGTCGCTGGCCTGTGCTGCGGTGCGCATGGTCGGGCCCGCGAGGAGGCTGAGCTGGACGCCTGCTCGGCGCCGGTCTCTCTCAGTCGCGCGCATGCGGACGAGGGTAAACAGGGGGTGTGACAGGAAAGCTGGGCCCAGGCACTCGGAAACGGTCTCTGACCAGCCCACCAAGGCTCCCCGAGGGGTCGTTCGCGTCGAGCGACACCGCACGGCTTCGCATGCAGACGCAACGGCGTGTCGGAACCGCGCCCGAGCTCGCGGTTCGCCGCGCAGCCCACCGCCTCGGCCTGCGGTACTTCGTGAATCGGCGTCCGGTTCCAGCGCTCCGGCGCACAGCAGACTTCATGTTCCCGACCGAGCGGGTCGCGGTCTTCGTCGATGGATGTTTCTGGCACGGGTGCCCGCAGCACGGTCGGGGCGCGATCCGTGAGAACACCTGGTACTGGCCCGAGAAGATCGCCAGCAACCAACGACGCGACCGGGACACCGACGCCAGACTCCTCGTCGAGGGCTGGCTGCCGCTTCGAATCTGGGAACACGAGGAGCCCAGCGACGCTGCTCATCGGATCCGCGACGCTGTGAGGGAGCGTCGCCGCCGCTGATGATGGAAGGCGCTCGATGCGCGTCGCTTCGGCCCCGTCTCGAGCGATCATCGGGCATGACTCGTATGTACAGGTTCACCCTCACAGTGGAGGTCGAGGCTGATCACGAGGCGTACGACGACCCGGAGTGGATCGCGGATGCGGCGTGGGGTTCACTCTCGAACGAGTACGGATTTCGGTGCGTGTACGGCGATATCGAGCTTGTCGAAGAGTCGCTACCCATCTGAGCGGGTCTACGGCGCGTGAGCGTCGTAGCGCGAGGGGTCGTCACAAGGACCGTCCCAGGCTGCGATGAGGCGGCTCGATCTCCGGCTGCCGACCGAGAGCCCGATCCAGGCGTTCGACGGCCTGAACCGCCGCCCAGTGACTGGCCGCGTACGCGTCCTGGCCGAACGGACGGGGGGTTGGACCCGCGAGCGTGGTTCCGTGCAGCTCGAAGGCAAGGTGGTGCTGCGCGAGCCGCCCTGCGGTGTCCTGCCAGAGCTCGCGCTCCGGCCCGCTGCTGGGCGACGATCCGATTCGGTCCAAGACGACCTCGGGCAGCGTGACCTCCGCGTCCCGTCCTCGGAGTTGGGCGTCGTGCTCGAGCGCATGGCTGACAAGCCCGAGCTCGGTCCGCAGCTCCCGGAGGTCGGCGACGTCGGCTTCTGCCTGACCGAGGCGCCGATCGGCATGAGGTACCTGGCGCTCCAGCTCCGCGAGCTTGGCCCGTGCCTCGTCGATCGAGCCCGGCAGCGAGTTCACCCAAGAACGCGCGCGATCGATCTCGGCTCGATGTCGGCGCCGGAGCAACGGGCGGTCCAGCTCGGCGAGCTTCTCGCTCGCATCGATGAGCCTGGCTCGGTAGTCCTCGATCGACCGGCGCACCGCGTCCTGCTGGTTCGCCAGCATGCGGACCCGTGCTCGAGTGGCATCGAGCTTCGCCGGCGCCTGGGAGATCCGCTTGTCCAGCTCAGCATGACGTTCGAGGAGCTCACGAAGCTCCCTGCCCGGTAGCGGCCGGTCGGGCGCACGCTGGCGTCCGTCACCGTCCGACCGTCCCGCCGTCGCGCGCACCTCCGCCCGGACGGCGACCGCCGGTCGATCGATCCACGATCGGCTGAGCGCCTCGGCGATAACGTCGGCTGGAGTCTCCTCACCTCGGATCACGACGAACGCATCGTTCGACTCCCGGCCCCTGGTCATCGGAACGTAGATGCCACTCGCACCGGCGGGGCCGTCGAGGTACAGGAACGAGCGATCGACCGTCCGGCCCTGATTGGCGTGGCTGGTTTCGGCGTAGGCGAGCTCGACGTGCTCGCGCACGTAGTCGGCCGGCAGCTTCACGGTTCCGGTCTTGCCCGCCACCGTCAGGGTGCCGTCCCGGTGGATCGCTTCGACCGTCCACCGGTCGCGGTTCTTGACCATGAGGTGCCGGTCGGTGACGAGCTGGCGGGCGTTCTGGCGCGTGGCGACGAGGTCGCCCCGGTGAACGCGGTACGGCCCGACCTCGACGGCCCGGCCCGCAGGGTCGAGGTCGCCGGCCTCGAGTCGGCGCCGCTGTGCTTCGAGGTTGAGCGCCACGACCGCCGCGTTGGTCGGTGCCATCATCGACGCCGATTCGCCTCGATCGAGGGCCGCACGCCATTCGTCGACGACCGCGTTGCGCATCTGCCGGGCGGTCCCGCCGTGGAGGCGGTCGTGCTGTTCGTAGGTGTCGATAACCGTGGTGTCCCCGCGGCGGAGCCGGAGGCTGGCCTCCCGTTCCCAGTCGTGGTTGAACCGGTGGACCCGGCCGAGCTCGATGGCGCCGAAGGTGTCCACGAAGTGGCCGAACATGCCGGACCGGCCGACGGCGGCGAACTGCAACGGGTCGCCGATCATCGCCAGGCGCCATCCACGTCGCTCGGCCAGCTCCATGAGTTCTGCGAGCCGAGGCGTCGGAACCATCGCGGTCTCGTCCACGATCACGGTCGAGCCCGGAGGGAGGTCGTAGCGATGGTCCGGCGGCCGGTCCAGGTTGTGCTCGACGAGGAGCTTGTCGACGGTGTCGGCATCGGCCGATGCATCGACCGCCAGGACCTCGGCGGCCGCCGCCGACGGAGCGACGCCGAACACCGGGCGGCCCTCCCGACGGAGCTGGTCGACGGCCGGGCGGAGCGCCGTCGTCTTGCCGGTGCCGGCGGGCCCGACGGCGAGCACCAGCGACCGGTCGCCGGCGACGGCTTCGGCCAGTGCCCGCTGCGGCGCGTCGAGCTGCTCGTGCGCCTCGATGCTCCGGTCGGTGCCGCCGGCGGCCAGGCGACGCTCGGCCAGAGCGAGGAGCCGCTCCTCCTGGGCGAGGATGCTCGGAAGGCTCAGGATGCGGTCGACCGCCGCCTCGGTGGTGGGCCGACCGTCCCGACGGAGCTGCGCGCCGGCGGGGCTCGGGCGTGAGAGGTCAACCATCCTCGCGGCGACGACCTTGTCGGCCACGTCGTCGAGCCAGGGGGTGAGCTTGCCGGCGGCGATCCCGAGGTTGGTCGGCACGACGGCCGCGAGCTCTCGCACCAGCTCGGCGACGCGCCAGGTGGACTGCTTCTCGGCGAGCGCCTCGAGTGCTCGCTCCACGACCTGCTCCGCTGTGCGCTGGTCCAGGCGATCGATGCCGCGCTCGACCCCGATGGCCTTCGATACCACCTGCTCCCTGTCGAGGCCGAGGTCGGCCAGGCGGCCGAGCCAATCGGCCTCCAAGGTCTGCTCGTCGGCCTCGGCTTTGGGCGGCCGACTGTCCAGCACCGCCTCGCGCTCGAGCTGCCACCTCTCCCGCGGCGTGGGCTGGCGTTCGAATGAGTCGACGAACCGTTCGAGCTTGTCCTCGTAACGGGCGTCGACCGCCTCGGTGCGCTGGGAGAACTCAGCGAGCACGTGGTCGGGGACGTCGCGGATCTCAGCAATGCCGTTGACGGGGTCGTGCCACCGGACGCCGAGTCTCAGCGTGGTCTCAGCGCGGAGGCCAGCCTGGTAGATCCGGCTCAGCGTCTGCTGGTCTCGCTTGATGGTGCGGGCGTCGAGCGCCAGCCACCTTCCGTCGGGTGACCACACGCGGTTGACGACGACCGCGTGGGAGTGGAGCTGGGGATCGAGAAGCTCGGCTGGTGTGCTGACGGAAGACGGCCGCGGTGATGCCATCGGCGTCGAAGACGCGGACGTCGCCGTTGACCCGGTAGCGGCAGTGGGCGTGACGGTCGATCCAGTCGACGACGCTGGCTACGGCGGCATCGTGGGCGTCAAGGACGTCCTGGCGAACGGCGTCATCACCGAACGCGAACAGCATCGACACGGACTTGGGTGCCGAGCAGGTGACGTCGTAGCCGCGCACGGTTCGGTCAGTGTGGCGAGTACCGAGCGCGCGGCCAGAGACCGGATCAACGCCGGCCATGAGATCAAGGAAGTCGTCTTCCTCGATGGCGCCGGTGAGTCCGAGCCGGTCCGCTCCTCTGCCGTGCCACATGCCAGGCGGCTCGCCGCGGTCGAGGTAGTAGCCGAGCTGGTCCTCGACGTAGTAGCGCCCAGCGTCGGCGCCCCGCAGAGTCGTGGTCCGCGCGGTCACGTTTCGCTCCCGCACGAGCGCGTGCACTCGTCTGTCCTTCGGTGCGACAGGTGGGCTGCGGGGCGGCGGGACATCGGGAAGCTCGCAATCAGGCGGGTCGGCCGTCGGGAACGACGGTGATGCCGGACTCGTCGAGATGGACGACGTAGGTCGTCGGTCGGAAGGTGGCGCCTGGCCGTCGGTCGACGGGCTCGATGACGCCGGCGCGGGCGAGCTGGCGCAGGCACCGGTGCACCGTGTCCTTCGACAGGAACTGGAGCCGCTCTGCGATCTCGCGGGTGCTCGCCTGCGCGACGAGATCACTGTCGCGACACTCCGCCCGGGCCAGCAGATCGTGGAGCACTGCCAGCGCTTGCGGCCCGTTGGCGCGGAGGAACGACAGCGCCGCCGGATAGCGATGCTCGATCCGGACCTCAGGCGGCATCGCTGCCTCCCGTCGGGTCCAGCTCGATGAGCGCCAGTCGCAGCAGCGCCGCCGTGGGGATACGGAGGCAACGACCGAACTGCACCACCGGGATGCCTTCCCTGCCGCCGGACTCGCGCCAGAGGCGCGTCTGCTCATAGAGCTGCGACCGACCAAGCTGGGTCAGCTCCTGTGCTTGCTCGACCCGCAGGAACGGCGGAAGGTCGTCGTATCGCATCGCCACCTCCGGCGAAGCCCAACACCTTACTCTGGCGTAAGGCATCATTCCATGATGGAATGGCGGAACGGACAGCGCAACACCGGGGAGCCCGCGACCTGTCCCCCATCTGAGACGGAGGGTGCATGGCGAGAGCCAAGGCCGAGGACAAGCGAGGCTGGGCGGCAAGCCAGGTCGTCGCGCACAACCTCACGAAGGCGCGCGAGCTTCGGGGGCTCACACAGGCCGAGATCGCCGAGCGCCTGAGCCGATTCACCGGCGCGCCGTGGAGCCCGACGACCGTGGCGCAGGCCGAGGGATCGGTCAGCGGTCAGCGGATCCGGCAGTTCACCGCCAACGAGCTCGTCGCGCTCGCGCGCACCTTCGACCTGCCGGTGCTGTTCTTCTTCCTGCCGCCTGATGACGGCGAGGGCCGGCTCGTGACGGACGATGCCAAGGGCGGGCTGCCGTGGGAGTATCTGCTCGTCGTCCTGCTCGGGCATCGTGGCAACTTCCCGGTGCTGGCCGACCGCACGGCCAACTGGGCCCACCTCCTGGCCAACGGCATCGACATCCCGCGCTCGGACGCCCTGCCCGACGACGACCCGATCCTCAGTGAAATCGCCGGCAGCCGTCGCCGGGAGCCGCTGCTCCCCGAGGATGTTCTCGCCGCTGTGTTCCATGGCTTGGCGTCACGGCACATGCGTGGCGCTCCCCGGCCGGGTGACGACGTCGCCACCATGGCCGCCAACCTTCGTGGTCTCGCCGATGCGCTGACCGCCTTCAACAACTACCGACCCGGCGAGTTCGTCGACGAACGAGTTGCCGCCGAGGTCGCCGAGCAACGCAAGCAACGCGAGCGACGACGGCGAACCGCCGCCGAGGCCGCGCCGGCCGGAGAGGACGACGATGAGTAGCCGAGCGAACGTCAGCAAGCGAGGATCGACCTGGACGTACTACGTCTACGTGACCGGCGGCGACGGCCGGCGCCGACAAGTGTCCAAGGGCGGGTTCCGGACCCGCAAGGAGGCCGAGGCCGCTCGCGTTCGAGCGCTGAGCACCTTGCAGAACGGCACGTGGGTACGCCCGGAGCGGGTCACGGTCCGCGAGTTCCTCGAGGACGAGTGGTTGCCGACGCAGGCGCCGCCAACCCTGGAGGAGAGCACCTACCGCTCCTACCGCCGCTACGTCCGGCTCCACGTCGTGCCCTACATCGGCGGCATCCCGCTCCAACAGCTCAAGCCGATGGAGCTCACGGCGCTCTACCGCCAGCTGCTGGAATCCGGCCGCCGCCAGCCGACGCCGCCCGCCCGGGTGCACCCGCCCGAACTCGGCGCCATGGTCGACCGCCTTCGAGCCGACGGTCTCACGTGGCAGGCGGTCGCCGACGAGGTGGCCGCGGCCTTCCCTGATGCCGGCGGGTTTACTCGTCACGCCGTCGCCGGCCTCCACCGGCGCCGTCACGCGCCTGCGCCCGCATCGTCCCGGCCGGCAGGGCTCAAGCCGCGCACCGTGCTCTACATCCACTCGATCATCCACGCAGCGCTGAAGGACGCCATGCGGTGGAACCGAGTGGCGCGCAACGTCGCCGACGCCGCCATTCCCCCGCCAACCGGCGCGACCAAGCGCGGTCAGCACACGACCTGGACCGGCGACCAGCTCCGCCGCTTCATCGACTTCATCGCCGAGGACCGCTACCTGACGCCGTGGATCTTCCTCGCGACGACCGGCTGCCGCCGCGGCGAGTGCCTCGGCCTTCGCTGGGGCGATCTGGACCTCGACGGGTCCACGGCGGTCATCTCACGCCAGGTGACATCGATCGACCACACGATCGTCGTCAAGGAGCTGCCCAAGACGAAGCGCGGGCACATGGTCTCGCTCGACTCCAGCACAGTGACCGTGCTCCGTCGGTGGCGAGCGCAGCAGAATGAGGAGAAGCTCCTCGTCGGCCCCGGCTACGCGGACGAGGGCTACGTGTTCTGCAAGCCCGACGGCACCGTGTATGACCCCGACCGCTTCAGCCGGGAGTTCGACCGCAAGCAGGTGCAATTCAATCGGGCGCACGCCGATGATGCGCTACCGAGGCTGACGCTCCACGGCCTGCGCCACACGTGGGCGACGTTGGCGCTCCACGAGGGCATCGACATCAAGGTCGTCAGCGACCGGCTCAACCACTCGAGCACCTTCGTGACGCGGGAGATCTACACGCACGTCACGCCTCCGATGCAGAGCGACGCCGCCGAGCGCGTAGCGAACTCGATCTTCGGCGGTTGACCACCGGAATCTGTGGTTCCCCGTGAGGCCGATTGCTGAGCTTCCGCCGGGTGATCCGCGGGCCGCCGCTCGACGTCCGCCGGGCGTCACTACGGTGCATGTCGATGGGTGACATCACGTTCATCGGTCAGCGGGAGCCGGTCGACGAGTACGGCCGAGCCCTCTACGCGGTAGCGCGCTCGATCATCCGGGCGCAGCTCGACCAGCTGACCGCCGACGACCTCACCGACCTGAACTGCGACCGCGTCGACGTGTCAATGCGGCAACTCGCGAAGGTCTCTCGCCTGGACAGAGACAAAGGCATGAGGGGTGACGGCTTCGAGTGGGCGGTGCACGAGGCCACTACCGGCGGCGAGCCACGAGTAGTCCAGCTGCTGTCAGACGTGCTGCCTCGACTGTCACCGCGGGCATTCAAGGGAATGGGCTCGCCGACGTCCCTGCTCTTTGGCTACGAGCGCGCGAAGTACCTCGGCTTCCTCGACGCCGTTGTGGACAACGCGGGGGGCGACGCTCTGCTCCTTCCAGACGGCAACCAGGGCCGGCCCTTCTACTTCGGGCCGTGGGTCACGCTGGCCGCGAAGGGCGAGCGGGCAGAGCCGCAGCTGCGCCCGCGCATCAAGAAGGTGTGGAAGACCGATCTGTTCCTGTCCTCACAGGATTCCTGGCGCTACGTAGCAGCCACGGTGAAGAGCAACTGGAAGCTGCTTGAGGCCGGACCAGGTCTCCGTGTTGGCATCGTTCCGGAAGCCAAGGACCTTCGTCCGGGAGTGCGTTACAAGGACGGTCTGTGGCTTGCCGTGTTGCCTGATCCGGACGGCTTCATGGGCCTCTTCAACGACGCGTACTGGTCGGTCGCCGCGTCTGTGTGCACGCTCGGCAAGCACGTGCGACCGCCCTACTACATGAAACCAACGGCAAAGGGTGAGCGACTGCAAGCGCAGCTCGAGAGGTATCCGACGGCGAAGGTCATCGACATCGAAGGCGCCCTCAACGAGGCCGCCCAGCAAGATCTCGTCGCGGTAGAACACACCCTCGTGTCGGTCCAAGCTCCAGAGTGGCTTCATATCAACGAGACGCGCACGCCCGTGATCGCAGCCAAGCCAAGTTTCGAGCCTCTGGACTAGCGCCGCGCTAGACGTCCCACGACCGCTCGCACGATCCGCCTCATGGGACCTTTCGCCGACGGGTCCGCGTCGCCGCCTTCGTAGTCGCGATGAGGGCGTCGATCGTTTCGAGCATCATGAGCGCGCGGGCCGGCTCGTCGTCGATCAAGGAGTGAGCCCTCGGGTTTCGCCATGCGCCGACGACGCCTTGGCACAGGTGCATGTGTCCACGCTGCTCGCTCTCATCGCTCTTGATCCTACCTGCGTTCACCCGGAGCAGTGGTGCGTTCGGAGAGAACGCCACCGTCATCAACGCGTCCCCGTCTTCCGTCCGTCCGGTCCGGCCCCGAACGCATTCGTTCAAGGCCTTCACCCCCGCCTCGACCGCATCTGCGTAGTGGGTCGACACGAAGCGGGACCGCGTCGCTGCTCGCAGATCCGGGTCGGCTACTCGGCGGTCGAACTCGGCGAGCAGATCGTCCCTCGGGGGGAGGACCTCCGGGGCAGCCGCCGTCGCTTGGTCGTGCGGCTGGGAGAACTCGGCAAGGTCTCCCGCCAACCGCCGCGCGATCCCGATCAGTCTCTCGCCGCCCGTCATGCGAGTCACTGCTTGTACAAGTGCCTCGCCATGCTCTCGAAGATCTGATCAATCTGCTCGGCCGAAGCATCCGCAGGAATGTGGATCTGGATATCGAGATGCACGTTCGGCCCCGCGCCGGGGGTCTGCTTCGACGGCTCCGGAGTGACGATCGCCGGCGGGTCGGGTGGCGTCGAGGTCGTCCTTGTTGTCGGAGCTGCCGCCTTCTTCGCTGGCGTCTTCTTCGTCGTCGCCTTCTTTGGCTCGGTCGCCACCGTGTCGGGCACTTGCTTGCTGGCGATCATCACGTAGGTCGCCGCCATCTGCCGAGAGTTCGACCCGCCGAAGCCCTTGTGGTCAAACCAGGTCTTGACGAGCTGAGGGTCCGGCGCACCCGACCCGTCCGCAAGGGCCGACAAGTCGGCGGGATAGATCTCGTCGAGGATCTCCTGACACGCGTCCGCGTAAGAGGCGTCGACCCGCCACTTGTTGCCCCGCGCGGTGAGCGCGCCATCCTCGTCGATCAAGCCCAGCTTCCGCATCGGGCTCACGGTGTTGTCGCGCGCGCTCTCTGGACTGGCCATGCCCATCAAGGCTGCGACCGTCGACGGCGTGAACTTCGTTGAGGGGGCGGCCGCCGCGCGGGAGCGAAGTGCTCGCCACGCCTTTGTGGTGACCTTCGGATAACCATTCGATGCCATGCGTGCCTCCGCCCGCGCGAACTACATCGATGAGATTACCCGCGCCGTGTAACAGTCCACAGAGGGTTGCTGACAAATCGCGGACAAACGGCCTCTGGAGCCCGCTCGCCGGCCTCGCCGCACCGCCCTGACCAGCACCTTCGCGCTGATCCTGTGGTGTCGGAGGGGGGACTTGAACCCCCACGCCCTTGCGGGCACCAGCCCCTCAAGCTGGCGCGTCTGCCTATTCCGCCACTCCGACGTGGACCGATGAAGGTAGCACGCACCTCCGGCGGGCCTGTGTGGGTCGGTCAGGGGGCGACGCGCAGCGAGGCGGTCGAGAAGGTGCCGTCCAGACGGTGCCGCAGCCCTTCGACCCGCTCCGACACGACGGCCTGCACCCGGTACTGCGCGAGCGGGACCACGACCGCCTGGGCGAGCGCCTCGCGCTCGGCCGTCGCCCACGCCTCGGCTGCCGTGTCGCCCTCGGCTCCTCGCGCCGCGGCGAGCGCACCGTTGACCGAGTTCGAGGCCAGGCCGGTCACGTTGTCGGCGCTCGAGGAGCGCAGCAGCGGATCCAGGTACGCGCCGGGCGAGGGATACAGGCCGATCCAACCGAAGCTGAACAGCACCGCCTCGCGCTGCGCCACGCGGCGACGAAACGCGGCCCGCTGCTCCGCGTGGACCTCGGTGGGTATGCCCACCTCGTCGAGCTGCGCGGCGAGCAGCCGGGCCAGGGTCCGCTGATCGGTCGACTCGTCCACGTCGATCCGGACCGTCGGCACCGCCTTGTCCGGATAGGCCGCGGCCAGCAGCGCGCGGGCCCGGGCCAGGTCGCGCCCACCGCAGCGGTCTGCGCACGTTTCGGCCTGCCGGGCGGGCACCCCGTCGGGCACGATCGTGGTGGCCGGCTCGGCGAGCGTGGCGTACACCTGGGCCACGAGCTCGTCACGATCCACCGCGGCGGCGATCGCCTGGCGCAGCTCGACGCGGGCCAGGGTCGGGTCCGAGGCGTTGAGCACGAGGAACGCCTCCGACGCCGAGCGCGCGGTGAGGACCCGGTAGACCCCCGAGCGAGCCGTGGCCAGCGCTGCGCCGGGCACGATCGCCCAGTCGGCCTCGCCGTCTCCGACTGCCCCATAGGCGGCGTCGGAGTCTTCGAGCTCTCGCACCCGGATCCGCTCGGGACCCCTCACCCCCGAGCGGCGCTGCAGGTTCAGGCCCGAGGTGTTGGTGTCGCTGACCGCGTAGTCGCCGCTGGCCCCCTCGGGCCGGCCGTGGGCGCGCAGCCGGGCCACTCCGTACAGCGGGCTCGCCAGCAGCGCCGGGAAGCTCGCTCATCGGCTCGCGCAGCTCGATGCGCACGGCCCGGGGATCGTCGTGGGGCACGGTGACGCCCGACAGGTGCTCCTCCTGGCCCCCCGCCACCTCGGCGTAGCCCTCGACGACCTCGAGGCGGTTGGCGGCCAGGGAGCCCTCACCGCCCCGGGCCACGTGATCGAGCATCACCACCACGTCGCGGGCGGTGACGGGATCCCCGTCGACCCAGGTGGCGTCGGGGTCGAGCTCGAAGCGGAACGCGCTGCGGTCGCGGTTGGCGTTCCACGAGCGCGCCAACGCGGGTTCGGGGGCCCCGTCGGCGCCGATGGTTGTCAGGCTCTCGTAGAGCAGGTCGACGACCTGCATCTGACCCGGGTCGGCCGGGTTCACCGCGGAGGGGTCGAGCTGGGCATCGCCGCCCAGGGCCAGGGTGAACGGCTCGGCGGCCGAGTCGGCGTCGGTGCGTTCCTCGGTGCAGGCCGCCGCGGCCGCGATCGTCACCACGGCGAGGACCGCGCCCAGGCGGCAAGGCCACCTCCGAGCGCGGCCAGCGCTCCCGCGCGCCGGCACCCGCTCAGTCCAACAGGAAGGCGAGGCCTACCGTGTTGAGCACGAAGGCGAGGGCGACCACGATCGTGATCCGGTCGAGGTTGCGCTCCGCGGCTGCCGAACCCAGCGCGGCCGAGCCCGTCGAGCCTCCGAACATGTCGGACAGGCCGCCGCCCTTGCCGCTGTGGAGCAGCACCAGGAAGACCAGCAACCCGCCGGTCACGAACTGCACCGCGACGGACAATCCCGTGATCACTCTCCGCTCCTCCAGGTCGTGCCGGGCCCGGCGAGGCTACCAGCGCGGCGACGCGCCGCCCCGAGCGCCCGCTGCCACACCCGTCCGGGCCGGGTCGGGTCCGGCTCAGGTGCCGGGCAGGAAGTGGCAGGCCACCGGGTGGCCGGCGCCGTCGTGCGCCTCCAGGGCCGGTTCGAGCTGTGAGCACGCCGATGTGTCGCTGCCCGCCGCGTCGAGCTCGGCCTTGCGCCAGCACCGGGTGCGGAACCGGCAACCCGAGGGCGGATCCGCGGGGCTGGGCAGGTCGCCTTGGAGCAGGATGCGCCGGCGCGTGCGCTCCGTGACCGGATCGGGCACCGGGATGGCCGACAGCAGCGCCCGGGTGTAGGGGTGCGCCGGGTGCTGGTAGAGCTCCTCCTTGGGGCCCTCCTCGACGATCTTGCCCAGGTACATCACCGCCACCCGGTCGGCGATGTGGCGCACCACGGACAGGTCGTGGGCGATGAACAGGTAGGCCAGTCCCAACTCGTCGCGCAGGCGCCCGAGCAGGTTGACGATCCCCGCCTGGATCGACACGTCGAGCGCCGACACCGGCTCGTCGAGCACGATCAGCTCCGGCTCGAGCGCCAGGGCGCGGGCGATGCCGACCCGTTGGCGCTGCCCGCCGGAGAACTCGTGGGGGAACCGGTTGGCGTGCTCGGGCGACAGGCCGACCAGGGTGAGCAGCTCCTGGACCCGTTCGCGGCAGCGCGCGGCATTCCAGCCGAAGTGGACCTTGAGCGGCTCGGCGAGGGCGGTGCCGACCTGCATCCTGGGGTTGAGGGACGCGTAGGGGTCCTGGAACACGATCTGGAACCGACGCCGGGCCTCCGACAGCGCCTTGCCACGCAGCGGGCTGATGGGCACCCCGTCGAACTCCACCGTGCCCGACGTCGGGCGGATCAGGTTCAACAGCAGGCGGCCCGTGGTGGACTTGCCGCAGCCGGATTCGCCAACGAGGCCCAGCGTCTCGCCTCGCCCGACGCTGAGGCTGACGCCGGCCACAGCCGACACGCGGCCCACAGCGCGGCCCAGCACGCCGCCGCGCACGGGGAAGTCCTTGACCAGGTCGCGTGCCACTACCAGGGGCTCGTCGACCGGCGCCGCGGTGCTCACTCCGCCACCTCGTCGACGACGACCGAGTCGCCACCGTCGGACTCCCGCGAGGCCGCCAGGTCCTCGACGTCGACCTCGCCGACCTCCTCGGCGAAGTGGCAGGCCGCCAGGTGGCTGTCGCCGTCGACGAGGCGCAGGGCGGGTACCTCGGTGTCGCACAGGCCGGGCACGCGAGCGAAGCGACAGCGGGGGTGGAACGCGCAGCCCGGCGGCTTGCGGATCAGCGACGGCGGTGTTCCCGGGATGGGCACCAGGGGTCGACCCATGTCGTCATCCATGCGGGGCAGGCTGGCCAGCAGCCCGAGCGTGTAGGGGTGGCGGTGACCGTAGAAGACCTCGTCGGTGGTGCCCTGCTCGGCCTGGCGACCGGCGTACATCACCATCACCCGGTCGGCGACGCCCGCGACCACGCCCAGGTCGTGGGTGATCAGCATCATCGCCGAGTCGATCTCGTCCTTGATCTCGATCAGCACCTCGAGCACCTGGGCCTGCACTGTCACGTCGAGCGCGGTGGTGGGCTCGTCGGCGATGAGCAGGTCCGGCTTGCAGCAGATCGCCATCGCGATCATCGCGCGCTGGCGCATCCCGCCCGAGAACTCGTGGGGGTACATCCGGGCCCGCTCGCCTGGTTCGGGTATGCCGACCAGGTCGAGCATCTCCACCGCGCGCCGCATGGCGGACCGACGGTCGAGGCCTTCGTGGATCCGCGCCATCTCGGCGACCTGGCGCCCCACGGTGTGCACCGGGTTCAGCGCGGTGAGCGGATCCTGGAAGATCATGGCGATCTGCCCCCCGCGGATGCGGCGCCGGTCGCCCTCGCGCATGGTGAGCAGGTCTTCGCCCTTCCACCAGATCGAGCCGGACTCGACCACGATCTCGGGCATCAGCCCCATGATCGTCATGGCGGTCACCGACTTGCCCGAGCCGGACTCGCCCACCACGGCGAACACCTCGCCTCGGCCGATGTCGAAGCTGACACCGTCCACGGCGCGCACGGTCCCGTCATCGGTCACGAAGCCCGCGCGCAGGTCCCGCACCGACAGGAGGGTCCGGTCGCCCGGAGCGGAGGAGGCGATGGAGCTCACTTGAGCTTGGGGTCCAGCGCGTCGCGCAGGCCGTCGCCGATGAACACGAAGCACAGCACGGTGATGAAGATCGCCCCGCCCGGGAACAGGAGCAGGTGGGGGGCGTTGGTTAGCTGACCGGCCCCGTCGGCGACCATCAGCCCCCAGGCCGGCGTGGGGAACTGGGGCCCGACCCCCAGGAACGACAGGGCCGCCTCGCTGAGGATGACGCTGCCGACGGTCACGGTGCCGTACACGATGATCGGTTGCAGGGCGTTGGGCAGGATGTGGCGGAACATGATCCGCCGGCGCGAGTACCCGAGAGCCTGGGCGGCTTCGACGTACTCGAGCTGCTTGAGGGACAGGAAGCTCGCCCGCACGATGCGGCACACGCCCAGCCATCCGGTCAACCCGAGCACGAGGATGATCGCGTTCTCGCTGCGGCCGAACACGGTCGCGATCGCGATCGCCAGGACGATGTAGGGCACGGCGAGCAGCACATCGGTGAGGCGCATCACCACGGTGTCGAGCAGGCCGCCGAAGTATCCCGCGACCGAGCCGAGGAACAGTCCGACGCCGAGCGACAGCGCTGTGGCCAGCACGCCGATCCGCAACGACACGCGCGCGCCGTAGACGACGCGGGAGAACACGTCGTAGCCGGCGATGTCGGTGCCGAAGCGGTGGTCACCGAACAGGTCGGGGCTCAGGCGGGACTGGCCCGACGCCCGCTCGTCGAACCCGTAGGGAGCGATCAGCGGGGCGAAGATCGCCATCAGCACCAGCAGGATCAACACGACCAGGCCCACCATCGCGAGCCGGTTGCGCCGAAAGCGCCGCCACACGTCGGCGCGCATCGGGCGAGCCAGGCCCAGCTCCGCGCCGGGGTCGGTCAGACCAGGGCCGGTCGCGACGCCGAACCCGGCGCCACCGGCGTCGGGTTCGACGAGGGTCACCTCGCCGCCTCCTTTCCGTAGCGGATCCGGGGGTCGAACAGGGCGTAGGAGAGGTCCACCAGCAGGTTCACCACCGAGTAGACGATGACCACGGCCAGGGTGAGGCCGAGCACCACGGGTAGGTCGCGTTGGCTCACGGCGTCGGCGATCTCGGACCCCAGCCCAGGCCAGGAGAACACCGACTCGGTGAGCACGGCCACCCCGATGGCGGTGCCCAGGTCGAGGCCGAGCAGGGTGATGATCGGGAGCATGGCGTTGCGCAGGCCGTGGCCCAGGATGACCTGACGTTCGCGCAGGCCCTTGGCCCGTGCCGTGCGCATGTAGTCGGCGCGCATGACCTCGAGCATCGAACCTCGGGTCATCCGGGTGGCCAGGGCCGTCGAGACGCACGCGAGGGTGAGGGCGGGCAGGATCAGGTGGCGCAGCTGCTCGACGCTGCCCGGCAGGAAGAACAGGTTCCAGTCGTCGGGTCCGATGCGTGACGTGCGCATTCGCATCCACTCCGGCCACTCGTGCTTGTTGGGATAGACCGCGAAGCCGTACTGGAGCACGAACCCGAGCACGAACGCCGGCACGGCCGACAGCGCGGCCGTGCCGATGGTGGTGAGCCGGTCGCCGATGGAGTACCGCCGCACCGCGGACAGGATCCCGACCCCCAGGCCGACGACGATCTCGATGGCGATCGCCCAGAACCCCAGTCGCATGCTGTTGACGGCCTTGTCGCCGAGGATCTCGTTGACGCTGCGGCCGCTGAGGAAGGACTCGCCGAGGTCCCACTGCAGCGTGCGCTGCCAGTAGTCGCCAAACTGCACGATGAGCGGGTCGTCCAGTCCGTATCGCTCTCGGGCCCGCTCGACCACGCCGGGGTCGGGGGTGCGGTCGGATCCGCCGACGATCTGGTTGGTGATGTCGCCGGGCAGGGCGAACATCAACAAGAACAGCATCGACAGGGCCAGGAACACAGTCGGCACGATCAGCAGCACCCGACGGATCGTGTAGCTCACCATGGAAGCAGCGCCTCACCCCTTCGTTCGTGCTCGGGTGGGACCGGGCCGGGGTCGCACGACCCCGGCCCGCAACGGTCTCGACGCCCTGCCGGTCAGCCGGCCAGCGTGACCTGCTCCCACAGGATCAACCCGAAGTTGGTCTGCGGGAAGTTCGTGACCTTGTCACCGTCGTAGACGTAGTCGCCTCGGTACCAGTAGATGGGAACGACGCCGGTGTCCTCGTTGAGCAGGACCTGCTCGGCCTGCTGGAACAGGCTGGCCTGCTCTTCGGGGTCGACGGTGCGCTTGGCCTCGTCGACCAGCCCGTCGAACTTCTCGTTCGAGTAGCCGAAGTTGTTGCCCCCGATCGAGTCGGAGTGGAACAGGTCGTACATGAAGTTGTCGTAGGTGGGATAGTCCGCGAACCAGCCCGTACGGCAGATCACGCACGCACCGTCGGAGAGCTGCGAGAAGTAGGTCTTGGCCTCGAGCGGGTCGGCTTTGGCGTCGATGCCCACGGCGTTGAGGTTGTCGACCATGATCGCCACCAGGGGCTCGTTGCCCTGGTCGACGGGGAACTGGATGGTCACCGGCTCGCTCTGGGTGTTGCCGGCGGCCTTCCACTCGGCCAGCGCCGCCTTGGCGCCGTCGGGGTCGTAGGAGCAGAACTCGCAGAGGCCCTCCTTGAACCCGGGTATGCCGGGCGGGGTGACCCCGGTCGAGATCGTGCGGCTGCCCTCGTTGACCGAGTCGTTTATGTCCTCGCGGTCGACGGCCATGGAGATCGCCTCGCGCAGCTTCTGGTTCTGCGGCCCGCCGACGAGCGGGTTCCGTTCGTCGATGCTGAAGTGGTACGAGCCCAGGATCTGGGTGTCGAGGGTCGTGGACCAGTTCTCCTTGGCCTCCGAGACCCGGCCCGGGGGCAGGTTGGCGTCGTCGCCCTCGCCGGCCTCGAACGAGTTGTAGGACGTGTCGGGATCCTCGGTGACCCTGAAGGTGATCTTGTCGAGCCTGTCGGGCCAGGTCTCCCCGTTGATGTCGCCGGTCCACTCGTCGTTCTTGACCAGCACGATCTCGTCGTCGGTGCGTGCCCCGGCCAGCTTGTAGGGGCCGTTGCCGATCATGACGCCGTTCTCCCAGTCGGCCGGGCTCTCCAGCGCAGCCTCGGGCACCGGGTAGAAGAGCTGGAAGCCTGCCACTGCATCGAAGTTGGAGTACGGGGCGCTGAGCGTGACGGTCAGGGTCATGGCTGCGTCGTCGGCGGCAACCCCGGCGAGGGTGTCCGCGGTGCCGTCGAGCTTCTCGGCGCCGCCCTGGATGAAGTTCATCAGGTAGCTGTAGTCGCCGGCGAAGTCGGGGTCCGACGCACGCTCCCAGGAGGCCTGGAAGGTGCTGGGCAGGATCTCCTCGCCGTTGGAGAAGTGCATCCCCTCCCGGATCTTGAAGGTCCACACGCTGGCGTCGTCGTTGGAGCTGTAGGACTCGGCCACGACCGGCTTGACCTCGGGGTTGTCCGGGTCGGAGGCGTCGACGTCGGTGAGCCCGTCGTAGAGGGCGTTGACGACCTGGTAGGCGTCGATGGTGGTGTTGAGCGCCGGGTCGATGTGCTCGGGCGGGTCGCCGACGAACGTGCCGAGGTCGACGAACTCACCGCCCGCGGCTCCCTGGGACGTGGGCTCCTCGGCGGCGGTGTCGCCGCCATCGTCGTCGTCGTCGCCGCACGCGGCGGCGAACAGGGACATGCCCAACACGATGGCGAGGAGCTGTGCGCCTCTCCGCTTGGTTCTCACGTCGTGGTCCTCCTTGCAGATGGCTGCTGGGCATCCGGGCGATCAGCGCGCTGCGCTCGACCTAGGCCCGATCGGGCGCCGCCTGGGTGGGGGGATCATCCAGCGAGCGCCCGTCAGGCAGCCGACGCTAACAGCACGGCGTGAAACCGCCGTGGGACCCTCAGGCGCCTGCTCGCACGATGGCGGCGAAGTCGTCGGCGACGAGGCTGGCCCCGCCCACCAGCGCCCCGTCGATGTCGGGCTGGGCCAGCAGCTCCGCGGCGTTGGTGGCCTTGACGGATCCGCCGTACTGGATCCGCACCGAGCGCGCGGCGTCCGTGCCGGCCAGCTCGGCGACCGAGGCCCGGATCAGCGCGCACACGGCCTGGGCGTCGTCGGCGCTGGCGGTGCGCCCGGTGCCTATGGCCCAGATCGGCTCGTAGGCTACGACGAGGCCGGCGACCGCAGCGGCGTCCAGCCCGTCGAGGCCGGCGGCCACCTGGGCCCGCACCTTGGCCTCGGTGTCGCCGGCCTCGCGCTCGGCGAGGGACTCGCCGCAGCAAAGGATCGGGGTCATCTCCTGGGACAGGACGGCGTCCAGCTTGGAGCGCACGACCTCGTCGGTCTCGCCGAAGATCTCACGCCGTTCGGAGTGGCCGACGATCACGTAGCGCACGGCGAGCTTGGCGAGGAACGCGGGGCTCACCTCGCCGGTGTATGCGCCCTGGAGCTTCCCAGTGGCAGTTCTGCGCGCCCAGTGCGATGGGCACCGGTTCGCGCTCGGAGATCAGGAACGTCTGCACGGTGCGCAGGTCCGTGAAGGGAGGGTGCACCGACACGTCGACGGTGTCGTAGTCCTCGGGGCGCAGCATGTAGTGCAGCTTCTGTACGAGCTGGAGCGCCTCGAAGTGGTTGTGGTGCATCTTCCAGTTGCCGCTCACCAACGGCTTGCGTTCGCTCACCCGGCGCCTCCCCGGCTGCGCAGGGCGGCCAGGCCGGGCAGGTCGCCCGCCTCGAGCAGCTCGAGGCTGGCTCCACCGCCGGTGCTGATGTGGTCGATCCGCCCGGCGAGGCCGAACTGGGCGACCGCGGCGGCGCTGTCGCCCCCGCCGACCACCGTGAACGCCCGTGAGTCGGCCACGGCCTGGGCGACGCTGCGGGTGCCGGCCGCGAAGCGGGGATCCTCGAACACGCCCATGGGCCCGTTCCAGAACACGGTGCGGGCCTCGGCTATCGCGTCGCCGAACTCGGCGGCCGTGCCGGGCCCGATGTCGAGCCCGCGCCAGCCCTCCGGCAGCGCCGTGCCCGCCTGGCGCACCTCGCCGCCCGCGCCCGGGTCGCCGACGGTCCCGCCCGGCCCCAGCGCGGTGACGTCGCTCGGCAGCCGGATCGCCGCGCCGGACTCGAGGAGCCGGCGGCAGGCGTCGATCTGGTCGGCCTCGAGGAGCGAATCGCCCACGGGCCGGCCCTGCGCGGCCAGGAAGGTGAAGCACATCCCGCCGCCGACGAGCAGCTCGTCGGCCACCTCGAGCAGCGCCTCGATCACCTTCAGCTTGTCGGAGACCTTGGAGCCTCCCAGCACGGCCACGAAGGGCCGCTTGGGGTTCTCGCGCAGCCCGCCGAGCACCTCCACCTCGCGCGCCAGGAGCCGACCGGCGGCCGAGGGCAGGTGGCGGGGCGGACCGACGATGGAGGCGTGGGCGCGGTGAGACGCTCCGAAGGCGTCGTTGACGTAGGCGTCGAAGCCCTCCACCAGGCGAGCCACGAAGGCGGGGTCGTCGGACTCCTCACCCGGGTCGAATCGCAGGTTCTCGCCCAGCTCGACCCCCGGGGCCAGCTCGGCGAGGCGGGCCCGCACCGGCGCCACGTCGTAGCGAGGGTCGGGCGCCCCCTTCGGGCGCCCCAGGTGCGTCACCGCTGTCACGTGCGCGCCGCGCTCGGTGAGCCAGCCGATGGTGGGAAGCGCGGCGCGTATGCGCAGGTCGTCGGTGATGCGCCCCTCCGACAGCGGCACGTTGAAGTCTGCGCGCAGCAGCACACGGCGACCCTGGACCGGTGGCAGGTCCTCCAGGGTCGGCAACGGCAGCACGGGCGCCCCGCTCAGCGCTGGTTGGCGGCGCCGACCACGGCGGCCAGGTCCACGAGGCGGTTCGAGTACCCCCACTCGTTGTCGTACCAGCCCAGGACCTTGACCATGTTGCCCATGACCATCGTCAAAGGCGAGTCGAACGTGCACGAGGCGGGCGACCCCACGATGTCGGAGGCTCACGATCGGGTCGACGCTGTAGTCGAGGACTCGGGCCAGCGGACCCGACGTGGCGGCGGCGCGATAGGCCTCGTTGACCTCCTCGACGGTGACGTCCCGTCCGACCAGGCCGGTGAAGTCGGTGATCGAGCCGTCGGGGACCGGCACCCGCAGAGCGGTCCCGTCGAGGCGTCCCTTCATCGACTCCATCACCAGGCTGGTGGCGCGGGCTGCGCCGGTGGAGGCGGGCACGATGTTCACCGCGGACGCCCGGGCCCGGCGGAGGTCCTTGTGGACCAGGTCGAGCAGGTTCTGGTCGTTGGTGTAGGCGTGCACGGTGGTCATCAGGCCGCGCTCGACCCCGAAGGCGTCGTCGAGGACCTTGATCATCGGGACGAAGCAGTTGGTGGTGCACGAGGCGTTCGACACGACCAGGTGGGCGTCGGGGTCGAAGGTGTCGTCGTTCACTCCGACCACGAAGGTGGCGTCGGCCCCGGTGGCGGGCGCCGAGATGATCACCCGCGGCGCGCCGGCCTCGAGGTGGGCGGCTGCCTTGTCGCGGTCGGTGAAGATGCCGGTCGACTCGATGACCACGTCGACCCCCACGTCGCCCCACGGCAGCGCCTTGGGGTCGCGCTCGGCGAACACCTTCACCCGGTCGCCGCCGATCGAGAAGCCGTCGTCGGTGACCTCCACGGGCACGTCGAGGCGCCCGTGGGTCGAGTCGTAGCGCAGCAGGTGGGCGTTGATCTCCGGGGAGGTCAAGTCGTTGACCGCCACGAGCTGCACGTCCGCCCCGGCCTTGCGGGCCGCTCGGTAGAAGTTGCGGCCGATGCGGCCGAAGCCGTTGATGCCGACGCGGATGCTCATGGCGGGGGCTCCCTGGGTCGTCCAGCCGGTGCTGGCGCCCATCCGAGCAGATCCCCGCCGGTGGTTCCAGTTCCCCTCGGGCTGGGTTCAGACCAGCTGTGCGAGGACCGAGCCCAGCTTGGCGGGGTCGTGCGCCCGCCCGCCTCGGCTCGCGATGTCGGCCTCGACCACCTCGCAGCCCGGTGCACCCACGGGCAGGGCACCAAGCTGGGTGACCACGACGTGGGGGTGCACGCCGTGGGCGGCGAGGGCGGCCAGGTGGGCGGTCACGTCGTAGCCGCGGGTCTCCGCGGACTCGGCGTGCAGGTTGCACACGTAGACGACGCGGGCCTCGGAGTCGGCGAGGTGTCGGCGCAGGTCGCCCACCACCGCGGCGGCCAGCACGCTGGTGAACAGCGACCCGGGGCCGAGCACGACCTGGTCGGCGGCCATCACCGCTGCCGAGGCGCGGGGATCGCACACCGTGGCGCGCGGTTCCACCCAGACCTCCTCGACGCCTTCGGAGAGCGCGACGGCCACCTGGCCCTCCACGCGCCTGCCACCGGCGCGCGCCACCAACACGACGGGGTCCTCGGCGACGGGAACCACCCGTGCCCGGTCGGCTCGGATGCCGACCAGGGCGGCGAGCTCGTCGACGGCGAGGTGGAACCGGCCGAGCTCCTCGGTGAGCGCCAGCAGCAACAGGTTTCCCACGGCGTGGCCGTCGAGCTGCACCCGCGTCGAAGCGGCGTTCGAGCAGGCGCGACCACACCAGCGACGGGTCGGCCAGCGCGGACAGGCACCGGCGCACGTCTCCGGGGGCGGGCACGTCCCACGCGGCGCGCAGGCGCCCGGTGGAGCCGCCGTCGTCGGCGGTGGCGACCACTGCGGTGAGGTGCGACGCGTAGCCGGCCGTGGCCCTCAGGGTGCAGGCCAGACCGTGCCCGCCGCCCACCGCGACGACCCGGCTCACCGTTGCAGGTCCCGGTGGGTGACCGCTACCTGCACGGCGCGCGCACGGAGTCGCTCTGCGACGCTCTCTGCGATCGCCACGCTGCGGTGGCGGCCCCCCGTGCAGCCGAAGGCGACCGTCAGATAGGCGCGCCCCTCGTCGCGCAGGGCGGGCACGACGACCGCGAGCAGCTCGTCGACGATCTCGACGAAGGCGGTCGCCTCGGGGCGGGAGACCACGTACCGGGCTACCTCGGCGTCGAGCCCGGTCAGGGGCCGGAGCTCTTCGACCCAGTGCGGGTTGGGCAGGAATCGGCAGTCCAGCACCATGTCGACGTCGACGGGCAGCCCGTGCTTGTAGCCGAACGACGACACCGTCACGTGCAGCTCCGACCCGGTGCCGTCGGTGGCGAACAGCTCACCGACTCGGCGGCGCAGCTCGTGGACGTTGAGCGTGCTGGTGTCGACCACCACGTCGGCGTCGGCGCGCACCGGTTCGAACAGGAGGCGCTCGCGCTCGATGGCCTCGGTGAGGCTCCCGCCCGGGCGCACGAGCGGGTGTCGTCGCCGCGTGTGCTCGTAGCGGCGCACGAGGGTGTCGGTCGACGCGTCGAGGAACAGGACCCTCACGGTGGCTCCCGAGTGGCGCAGCGCGTCCAGGGCGGGCGGGATCTGGTCGAGCTCGGCGCCTGCGCGCAGCACCAGCGCGACCCTCGTCGGGCGCGTGCCGGGCCCGGCGGCGAGCTCGGCGACCTTGGGGATCAGCTCGGCGGGCAGGTTGTCGATGACGAACCAGCCAAGGTCCTCGAGATCTCCCGCCGCCTCGCTGCGTCCCGCTCCGGACAATCCGGTGATGACCACGAACTCGTCCATCTACGAGCAGGCTACGGGACCGTCGCGCCCGGCGTGGCGGTCGACTGGCGGGGCGCGGCCGGATCAGACCCGGTGGCAGCGGAGGTAGAGCAGCCGAGGGATCGTGGCGGCGGCGCGGTACTCCTGGGCGCGTGCGAGGAACCCCGGGGGCGGGGCGGGCTCGGCGAGGTGGTCGAGGGCCAGACCGGCGCCGAGCAGCGCGTTGACGTAGCGGTGCAGGGGCCGGTGGATGAACGGGATGTGCACCCCGGGTTCGACCTCTTCGACGGTGCGGTCCTCGACGAGGTACTCGCCGATGCGCCAGTACTGCTCGGGCGGGTCGAGCACCTGGTCGTCGATCCACCCGCTGCCCGGCGTCTGCAGCAGCGGGTGGTTCAAGAAGAACAGGAGGCGGCCGCCCGTCACGAGCACGCGGGCCACCTCGGCGATGGCGGCGTCGATCTCGACGATGTGCTCGAAGACCAGGCAGGCCACCACCGCGTCGAAGCTGGCATCGGCGACCGGCAGAGCAGCCGCGGCGGCACGGGCGTAGAGCGCGCCTCCGCCCCGGCGGGCGGCCTCGGCCACCTGGGCCGCGGTCGGGTCCACGCCGAGGGCGAGCCAGGCGCCGCCGCCGAGCGCGAGTCGGGCGATCTGGCCTTCGCCGGTGCCCACGTCGAGCACCCGGCGGGCGCCGGCGAGGTCGGCTGCCGCCATGGGCAGGATCTGCTCGACGTACTCGGGATCGGCACCTTGGCTGAAGCCGTCCTGCCACCAGCGCGCGTGACGCTCCCACAGGTCGCCGGGTTCGGAGTCGCCGGGGTCGGGGCTCAACGGCGGCCGGCTCCGCGCAGCGCGGCGTGGACGTTGTCGGCCACGGCGTCGGGCAGCCACGACAGCGCTCGCAGGTCTTCGAGGGAGGCTCGCTGCACGGCGCGGACTCCGCCTAGCTCGGCCACGAGGCGCTTCTTGCGCGTCTCGCCGAGGCCGGTGATGCCGTCGAGCACGCTGGCGGTCATGCGCTTGGCTCGTAGCTGGCGGTGATAGGTGATGGCGAAGCGGTGGGCTTCGTCGCGGATCCGCTGGAGCAGGTGCAGGGCCTCGGAGCCTCGCGGGAGCACGACCGGGTCGGCCTGACCGGGCAGGTAGACCTCCTCGAAGCGCTTGGCGAGCGAGGCGGCGGGGATGTCGGCGAGGTCGAGCGACTCGAGCACCCGGGTCGCGACCGAGAGCTGGCCCTTGCCCCCGTCGACGAGCAGGAGCTGGGGCGGGTAGGCGAAGCGCCCGGGCCGCTCCCCCACCGGCCGGTCCCGTTCGGCGAGGTAGGCGGTGAGGCGGCGGGTGAGGACCTCCTCCATGGCGGCGAAGTCGTCGTTGCCGGCGACGCCTCTGATCTTGAACCGGCGGTACTCCGAGGGTCGCGGCAGCCCGTCCTCGAGCACCACCATCGAACCCACGTAGTCGCTGCCCTGCAGGTGGCTCATGTCGTAGCACTCGATGCGCAGCGGGGCTTCGGGCAGCCCCAGCTGGTCGCGCAGGTCGTTGAGCGCGCGGGCTCGGCTGTTGTGGTCCGCGGCCCGTCGCAGCCGGTGCCGGGAGAAGCTCCTCGACGGCGTTGCGGGTGACGGTGGACTGCAGCTCGCGCTTGTCGCCCCGCTTGGGCACCCGCAGGTTGACGGGCCCGCCCCGCACGGCGACGAGCCAGTCGTGGTACAGCTCCGGGTCGTCTGGCTCGGCGGGCACCAGGACCTGGCGGGGCACCCCGAGGGGGGCGTCGTCGTAGAGGGCTTCGAGTACGTCGCCCACCAGCTCGCCCGGGGTGAGGTCCTCGACCTTGTCGACGATGAACCCCTTGCGGCCCACTACCCTGCCTCGCCGCACGTAGAAGACCTGCACGGCGGCCTCGAGCTCGTCGTCGGCGACGCCGATCACGTCGAGGTCCTCGCTGCTGGCGGCCACGATCTGCTGCTTCTCCACCGCCTTGCGCACGCTGGCCAGCCGGTCGCGCAGGCGGGCCGCCCGCTCGAAGTCGAGCCCACCCGCGGCGGAGCGCATGTCGGCCTCGAGGCGTGCGAGCACCGGTTCGGTGTCGCCGTCGAGGAACTCGACCAGGTCGCGCACCAGCGCCTCGTAAGTCTCGTGGTCGACCTCGCCCACGCAGGGCCCGGAGCACTTCTCGATGTGGAACAGCAGGCATGGGCGGCCGAGGCGCTCGTGGCGCACGAACTTGGCGTCCGAGCAGGTGCGCAGCGGGAACGTGCGAAGCAGCAGGTCGAGGGTCTCGCGGATGGCGTAGGCGTGCCCGTAGGGCCCGAAGTAGCGAACGCCCTTGTGCTTGGCGCCGCGCATCACCGTCGGTCGCGGCCAGTCGTCGGACACGGTCACGGCGAGGAACGGGTAGCTCTTGTCGTCACGCAGGCGCACGTTGAAGCGCGGGTCGTGCGCCTTGATCAGGCTGTACTCGAGCATGAGCGCCTCGACCTCGTTGCGGACCTGGATCCACTCGACGGTCTCGGCGGCGCCGACCATCTGCGCGGTGCGGGGCGCGAGGTTGGCGGGGTTCTGGAAGTAGTTGGACAGGCGCTGGCGCAGCGAGCGGGCCTTGCCGACGTAGATCACGCGCCCGTCGCGGTCCTTGAACTGGTACGAGCCCGGGGCGTCGGGGATCGTGCCGGAGGGAGGTCGCTGCACCACGGACCCGAGGATACGGACCACCGCCGGGGCGACGGACCCGTGGGTCGGGGCTCAGCGCGCCACGATGGGCACCCCGATCCAGCGCTCCAGGGCGGCGCGCAGCTCGTCCTCGCGCAGTGGCTTGGTGAGGTAGTCGGTGAGCCCGGCCTCGAGGGCGATCTCCCGGTCGCCGTCCATGGCCCGGGCGCTCAGCCCGATGACGGGCACGTGGGGATGTCCGTCGGCGAGCTCGTTGGCTCGGATCTCGGCGGTGGCCCGGTAGCCGTCCATGTCGGGCATCATGATGTCCATCAGCACCGCGTCGTAGGCGTTGTTGCGGCAGGCCTCGACCGCAGCCAGCCCGCCGTCGACGATGTCGGCCTCGTAGCCGAGCTTGCGCAGGGTGCCGGCGACGACGACCTGGTTCAGCTTGTAGTCCTCCACGACCAGGACTCGATGCATGCTTGGGGTTCCTCTCCGGGTTGAGGGTGGTCAGGTGGTCTCTGCAGGGGCGCGATCCACCGGGGAGCGATCCGCCGGGGCGGCCTCGACTGGGGCGGGCTCGGCGCGGCCTCTCCCCGAGCGGACCGGTGCCGGTCCGGTGACGAGCGTGTCCATGATCCGGCGCAGCAGGTAGGAGTTGCGGACCGGCTTGACGAGCACCGAGTCGACCCCGGCGAGGTGGGTGCCGCGGCGCGACAGGTCGGCGGTCGAGGTGAGCAGCAGGATCACGGTCGAAGCGGTGGGCACCTGGCGGCGCAGCACCCGGGCGAGCTCGATGCCGTCCATGGGTTCCATCTGGTGCTCGACGAGGGCGACCGCGTAGGCGTCGCCGGGAGAGGCGCGCCACGCGTAGTGGTCGAGCGCCTCGTCGGCGTTGGCCGCCTGGTCGACCACGAAGCCCCAGCTGTGCAGGATGTGGGCCGAGACCGTGCGGTTGACCGCGTTGGGGTCCACCACCAGGGCGCGCAGCCCGCTGAGCGCGGCGAGGGCGCGTTCCACGGGCCGGCGGGCGCCCAGCGCCAGGGGCAGCGACACCCGGAAGGTGCTGCCGACGCCGACCTCGCTGTCGAGCTCGATGCGCCCGCCCTGGAGGCGCACCAGGTCGCCGACGATGGCCAGACCGAGGCCGGTGCCGCCGAAGCGGCGGGTCGTGGTCTCGTCGAGCTGGGAGAAGGGTTGGAAGAGCCGCTCGCGAGCGTCTCGGGGGATGCCCACGCCGGTGTCGGCGACCTCGAAGGTGACCCACCCGGCGGGGCGCGCCGCCATGGCCCGGATGGTGACCGAACCCTGGGGGGTGAACTTGACGGCGTTGGCGGCCAGGTTCAACAGCACCTGGCGCAGGCGCAGCGGGTCGCCTCGCCTGTTGGTCTCCAGGCCCGGCTCGCAGTAGGCGAGCAGGTCGATGCCGCCACGGCGCGCGGCGTCGCCGACGATGACCGCGATGTCGTCGAGCAGGTCGACAAGGTCGAGGTCGATCTCCTCGAGCTCCATGCGCCCCGCTTCGATCTTGGAGAAGTCGAGGATCTCGTCGATCAGCTCGAGGAGCCCCTCGGCGGAGGTGGCCACCCCCACGGCCAGCTCGCGCTGGTCGGCGTCGAGGTCGCTGTCGAGCAGCAGCCCGGTCAGGCCGATCACGGCGTTCATGGGCGTGCGGATCTCGTGGCTCATGTTGGCCAGGAAGCGGGACTTGAGGCTGAGGGCGGCGAGTGCCTCGTCGCGGGCGTGGGTGCGCTCGCGGCGCAGCGCCCGGTTGTCGAACGCGACGATCGTGAACTGGGCCGCGGCGGCCACGGCGGCGAGGCCGGCGAGCAGCGCGAGCTCGGGAGCCAGCGCGGGGCCGTCGACGTGGACCAGGGCGATGGCGACGACGGTCGCGCCTCCCGCGGCGGGAAGCGAGCGGGCCAGGGCACGCGGCAGCGCCGGCGAGGCGTCGGGAGTTGCGCTCACGTCACCGCCCGGCGCGTCGCGGCGCTCGCGCCGTGCTCGGACCGCGGCGAGCGCCAGCACGACCAGGCCGGCGCTGGCGGCGAGGTCGATCGCGTCGGCGGCGTCGGCGGCGGTGGATGTCGTGGCGAGGACAGCGGACGCGGCCAGGAGGCCACCGGCGAGCGCCACGAGCGCCACATGGGGGCGCTGATCGCCGAGCCTGGTGACCAGGACCGCTGCAGCCGAGGCGGCGAGCACGGCGAGGATGGGCTGGGCGAGGGGCAGCCAGCGGTCGAGCCCGGCTTGCCCGGACAGGGCATCGAATGCGTCGGGCAGCACGAGCGCCCAGGCGAAGAACGACGCGGTGAGCGCCACCACCAGCGCGTCGCCTACGAGGAGCAGGCGGCTGGAGCGGCGCTCGGGCCAGCGCAGGGCAAGTGCGACGCCTGCGGCGAGGGCCGCCAGAGATGCCAGTCGCGCCAGCTCGGCCCCGACGGGGGCGTCCGCCCCGTTGCCGAGAGCGGGCCAGTCGGGAACTCCGGCGCGACCCGCCGCCCAGCTCGCCGCGGCGACCGCCAGCGCCGCCCAGCTCGGGCGGCGGGGCGCAGCGTCGTCGGCGGGCGCCGAGGCTGCCGCGACGACGCAGGCGGCGCACGCGAGGGCGCCGGCACCGACGAGCCAGGGCGGCCCGTCGCCGGACCGTCCGGCCGCAAGGGCGACGAAGAACCCTACGAGCCCCGCGAGCGCGGTGGATCGGTCCGCTGCGAAGGCGCGCGGAGCGACGGGCCAAGGGCGCGGCGACGGATCGGCGACCACGTCATGGTCTCGGCAGGTCCGGCCACCGGCTGGAGGCCCGATCCGGCTTGTTTCGCGCAATGTGAGCGATGTGCCCGCTGGTGCCGCCCGGAGCATCTCGGGGGGGGCGTCACCGGCGATCTCGGCGCTACGCTCGACGGTGCCGGCCCGGCTTCCGGCACACATCAAGGTTCCGGGGACGACATCCCCGCGGGAGAGGCGACCGGGCTGTCCCCGCCGTCCACCAACCGGAGCCCCACCTGTGGAGGGACCCGACAGCATGCTCCGGCTCCAGAGACCCATCGACGACGACTACCTCGCCGCCCCACCCGACGAGCTGAACGAGCGCATCGCTTCCGCCAAGGCCGCGCTGGGCCAGCGCGTCTTCGTGCTCGGTCACCACTATCGAGCGCGACGAGGTGATCCGCTGGGCCGACGCTCGCGGCGACAGCTACCGCCTGTCGTTGCTGGCCCAGCAGCACTTAGAAGCCGACTTCATCGTGTTCTGCGGTGTGCACTTCATGGCCGAGTCGGCCGACATCCTCACCGGCGACCACCAGCGGGTGATCCTGCCCGACCTCAACGCCGGATGCTCGATGGCCGACATGGCCGACATCGACCAGGTCGAGGAGGCGTGGGAGGCCATCGGCGCGGTGACCGACGTGAGCCGCGTGGTGCCGATCACGTACATGAACTCCTCGGCGGCGCTGAAGGCGTTCGTGGGCCGCAACGGCGGGGCGGTGTGCACGTCGACCAACGCCCGGGCCGTGCTCGAATGGGCCCTCGGCCAGGGACGGCGGGCCGGCAAGGAGTCACAGGGAGCCGCGGGTTCCGGCGACAAGGTGTTGTTCTTCCCCGACCAGCACCTCGGGCGCAACACCGGCCTGGCGATGGGCTACGAGCTCGACGACATGCGGGTGTGGAACCCCCGCTTCGAGCAGGGGGGCCTCGACGACAAGGAGATCAAGGAGTCGACCCTGCTGCTGTGGAAGGGCCACTGCTCCGTGCACCAGCGCTTCCGGCCCGAGCACGTCGAGGCGTTCCGGGCCGAGCATCCCGGCGGGATCGTCGTCATGCACCCCGAGTGCAGCTACGAGGTGTGCCAGATGGCCGACGCGGTGGGCTCCACCGACTTCATCATCCGCACCGTGCACGAGGCGCCCACCGGCTCGGTGATCGGCGTCGGCACCGAGATCCACCTGGTGAACCGGCTCAACGACGAGACTGCCGACAAGACCGTCGTCTCCCTCGACCCGCTGGTGTGCCCGTGCTCGACGATGTTCCGGATCGACGCCGCGCACCTGTGCTGGGTGCTGGAGAACCTGGTCGAGGGCACGGTGGTGAACCAGATCAGCGTCGACCCCGAGACGACCGAGTGGGCACGGGTCGCGCTGCAGCGGATGCTGGAGATCGTTTGAACGCGGTCACCCTCGGCGCAGGAGGCCGGCTCTGACCGGCGGCCGTGGAGCGGCGCGCCTCTCGCCACGGCTCGGCGACCACGGCTACCACCAGCTTCGCCAACTCGCCCGCGCCCTGCGGGCGGAGGCAGCCGCGCTCCCAGCCGACTCGCTGATTCTCGACCTCGGATGTGGCGGCAAGCCGTATCGCGGCCTCTTTGCCGGAAGGTACCTGGGCCTGGATCTCACCGTGGAGGGCGGGAGCACACCCGACCTACTGGCGGTCGCGGAAGCCCTGCCCATCGCTTCGTCGAGCATCGACGTCGTGATGAGCACACAGCAGCTGGAGCACGTCACCGATCCCGGGGAGGTGCTGACGGAGGCCCGGCGGATCCTCGTGCCAGGCCGGGGGACACTCCTGCTGTCCACTCACGGCGTCTGGGTCCATCATCCCGACCCGCTCGACCTGTGGCGCTGGACCGAGCAGGGCCTGGTGCGGCTCATCGAGCAGCACGGGTTCCGGGTGGCGCGGGTCCATCGCCAGGGTGACGTTGTCACCTCGGCGTTCGCGCTCATCGCGGCGCCGTTCGCTCGGGCCACTCGCCACCGCAATCCGCTCCTGCGACTCCCTGCCAGGGCGCTGGTCGCGTTACTTAACCTCTTCGGCTACGCCGGCGACGCGATCGCTCGCCGCGTGCTGCCCCGTCACTACGCCAGCATGACCTACCTCGTCGTCGCCACTCCCACGTGAGTGCATCGTCGGCCTCTGCTCGACCGGCCGTCGTCATCCTCGGCACGGTGTTGCTCAACGGTGGCGACGCCGCTCTGCTCGCCGCGCAGCGCGCCATCATCGAGCAGGCGCTCGGCCCCCACGACCTGACCGTGTTCGACTACCAGGCAGCACGATCGGCCTTGCGCTACCCGGAGCTTGTGATCCGCCAGAGCTTCGTCTCGGCTCATGGCGACACGCGGCGACTGCGCCTCGTCGCGCTCGGCGTTCGCGTCCTGCGCGTGGTTGCCGGCGCGCTCGCCATGCGCCTCGGTGCCCGCCAAATCGGAATGCGGGTCGCCGGTCGTCACGGCGCCGACCTGGCCATCTACGCCAGGGCCGACCTGGTAATGACGTGCGGTGGCACATTCCTGGTGCCCCACTACCGGCCGTACGCGCGCTTCGCCGACCACCTCGTCGTCTACCTCTTGCGTCGCCCGCTCGTGTTCTTCACACAAGGCTTCGAGCCGGCGCGGAGCCGCCTTGATCGTCGGCTCTACCGAGCGGTCCTTTCGCGCGCAGCTCTCGTGCTCGCCCGCGGCGAGGCCTCCGGGAACGTCGCTCAAATGCTCGGCGCCCGCATCGTCGAAGTGGCACCTGACGCCGCGTTCGCGCTCACGTGCCTGACGACCCCCGCCCCGGTCCTCCCACCACGCCTCGTGGCGGTGTCGGTGCGCGACTGGCCGTGGGTGCGCGGCGGCAGAGCGACCTCAATCGCCTACGAGGCAGCGGTCGCTGCGCTCGTCGAGCATGTCGTCGCGGCCGGCAGCGCGGTGCTGTTCATCTCGACCTGCCAGGGCGAGCCCGACTACCCCTTCGATGACGCCGCTACCGCCCATCGTGTGGCAGCGCGCCTCACACCGGGGGCGCGGTCCCGCGTTGAGGTGGACCAGGCGTTCCATCGTTGGGACGAAGCTCAGCACCGGTTTGGACAGGCAGACGTAGTCGTGGCGACACGGCTCCACGCCGCAATCCTGGCCATCGGGGCCGGACGGCCGGTGCTCCCGATCGCCTACGAGCCCAAGACCCACGAGGTATTCGATTCCCTCGACCTGGGCTGGCTGGTCCTCGACATGGACTCGCTGGACGGCGAAACCCTCATCGCCAAGTTCGAACGATTCCTGTCCGCTGGCCCGGAAATCACAAGCGCGCTCGTCGAGCGATTGCCGGAGCTACACGACGCAGCACTCGCTCCCGCTCGATCGCTGCGCGCCATCGTGGCGGCCGCGCGGGATGCCACCTAGGTCGTCAAGCAGCGCGCCAGGGCCTCCGTGGCCTCCTCAACCACCCAGCCTCCCGTGTGAATCGTGTGTACTGCTGCTGCGCTGAACTCGGCGCGCGCTTCCGGCGAGCGGATCGCCTCGACAGCTCGAGCCAGGGCCAGCGGGTCGCCTACCGGCACCAGCACCCCACCCGCCACCAGCAGCTCCGGAATGGCCCCGACCGGCGTGGTGACCACAGGAACCCCGAGCGCCATCGCCTCCATGAGCGCGACTGGAATGCCGTCTCTGTCGCCCTCGGCCGTCTCGATGCATGCCAGCGCCGATACCCACGCTTGAGCCAGATGTCGACGGACCTCCTCCTCACCCAGTGGCCCGAGCAGCACAACGCGGTCCGCAAGGCCCACGCGCTCGACCAGCGCGTTGCAGCTCCTCGCGCAGCGGCCCCGTCCCGATGATCTCCAACCGCCATGAGGCATCAAGGTGCGCCATTGCCTCGATGAGCACGGCGTGGCCCTTCTTCGGAACCAGAGAGCCCACCGAGACGATGTGGTGGAGCTCGGGCGTTGGCTGCACATCGCTGAACCAACGCCGCGGAACCCCCATCCGGAGGACCTCCGCCCTGATCTGCCATCGGCGGGCCAGCAACTCCTGGTCTCGCTGGGAGATCGACCAAACCCTGTCCGCGGCACGCAACGGTACCGGTGTGAAGTCGTCGACGAGCCGGTCCGTGTGCAGCTCGAACGCGTGGAGCACGATGGAGCTACGGACGGCCGCATGGTGGCTGGCGGCCCATGCCGCAGCGCCGGCTACCCAGCCGAAGTGGGCGTGGAGGGTTGGATGCTGCACTGCCCCTCGGCCGCTCCACGCGAGCCCGACCACCACGGCCGCCAAGAGTGCAGGCTTGTTGTGCCAGGCGGCGTGTCGAAGCACTGCTGCGATGACCTCGCATGAGGCGCGGGGACGCTGGACCACGGCAGCGGCCAGCCCCGCCAGCACTGCAGCCGCGCTGAGGTGCACCACCGGGACGCCGATGTTGGTTGGCACCGGTCGCTTCAGGCTGAGGACATCGACCACGAAACCTTGAGCGAGGAGCGCCTGGGCCTCCCGCCGCACGAAGGTCTGCGTCGGCTCTCCCCAACGGCTCACCACGTAGGTCACCTCGCGCGTCACCGGCCCACGACCGCCAGCCCTGCCAGCAGGACGACAGCCGCACCGCAGGCAGCCGGTCGTAGAAAGGTCGGTGCGTGCAGGCCTGAGGCCCTGGCGGCACGGCCGAGGAGCCACACCGTCATGACGATCATGGCCCCTGTGCCGGCAGCGGTGAGGCCTGCAAGACCGTCGACCCAGGCGCCCACGGCGAGTGCCGCCCCGAGCCCGAGCAGCCGGACCGGGAACGCGCGAACGAGAACGTTGGCGGCGCCGGCGACCACGAGCAGCGACCCGGCCTGGCCGACCGCCATGCGCCACGGGACACCGATGACGAGCAGGAGCACCGTCGCCGGGAGGTCGTCGTACGCGCTGCCCAGGAGCTGGGCGATGAGCGGCCCTAGGCCAGCCAGCGCAACGGCGGCGAGGCAGCCGACGCCGAAGAGCCCGCGGACATGGCTGGTGAAGACCGCTTCGCGTCTCCCGAGAACGTCGGCGCGGGCGTAGTCGACCATCGCAGTCCGACTGAAGACGTTCGCGACAAGGGTCACCGGCACCTGCGCGAGGCGGAAGGCCACGAGGTAGACGACGTAGTCCTCAGCGCCAAGGAGCGCTGCGGCGACAGCGAAGTCCACGTTGGCCAGGATGAACGCCGCTGCCTGGGAGAGAACGATCAGCATTGTGCCACGACGGGCTGCGGCGTCAGCGGCGAAGGCGGTTCTCCAGCCGCGGGCGGCCAACGCCTCAGCCAACTGCTTTGCCGCGAGGGCGGCGCCGAGCAGAGCAACGCCGCTTCCAGGTCGCACGCCGGCGACGGCGACCAGGAAGGCGGTGGCACCGACGATCTGGCCTAGCACTACCGAGCCATTACGCCCGGCCCGTATGGCGCCTGCCCCCCGCACGTAACCCTCACCCGCTAGAGCCCACACGACGCCACCGCCCGCCACCAGCCAGCCCTGGTCGCCGTGGATGAGGGCTCCGATAGCGAGCGCCGCCAATAGCACGAGGCTGTTCGTGAGCCGCACGCGACGCAGTGCAGCAGCCGGCAACCGTTCGCCTGGTGGCAGAGCCAGCACCTGGTACCCGAGGCCGTAGTCAGCCAGCGTCACCGCCAGGCTGTTGACGATCAGGAGAATGGAGGCGAGCGCGAACTCGTGGACGGGCAACCAGCGGGCCAAGAGGAGGGTCGAGAGACCTAGCGCGCCCTGGTCGACCACCCGGCCCCCGATGAGGAGGAGGTTGCCGCCAGGACGGGCAGGGCGCGCCACCCGCTCCCCGAGCGACGTCATCCTCGCCCGACGCCGGGAGGCTGCGAGATCAGCTGCCGGACCACTCCGAACCACCAGCCCCCGGCCACGATCGCTATCGCGAGCACACCCGCCGCGTCCGCCGCGACACCACCGCGGGGTTCCTCGGCGCCGGCGGTCTCGATCACGGCCGCTCCCGCCATTGCGGCAGCGAGCAACCCCGCAGCGGTGCGTCGTGGCGCGGCCGACCGGGCAATGGCGCTTCCAGCGAGGAGGCCGGCAAGAGGCGGCCCAGTGAGCATGGCCCACTGGCGAGGCTCCGGGGTGCGACCGGCACGACGCCAGAACTCGACCTTGGCCCGGCCGAAGCGATGGAACTGGCGCCAAAGGGCACCGAACGTTGACCGGGGCAGGTACCCCGAGCGCAGGCTGGCGTCGAACCACACGAGGCCGTGCTGGGCCATGCGCCGGTTCAGTTCAAAGTCCTGGTTAGTGGGGAAGCGGAGGTCCCAGCCCTGCTCCCGCCACAGGTCAGCCGTGCGGAATGCGCCTAGATAGACCGTATCGGATGTGCCGCTGCGCGTTGCCAGCCGGTAGGGCGAACCGCCCATCGACCACCGGTTGTTGAGGGCGCGGGCGATCCCTATCGACCGGGCGGTGGGGTCACGAGCTAGGGCCACCTGCGCCCCACCGACCACGGAGACCTCAGGCCTGCTGGCTAGCACCTCCACGCAGGTGCGCACGTAGTGCGGCTCTATCCGAGTCCGGGCATCCACGCGGCAGAGGATCTCTCCTGTGGCGAGTGCGAGCCCATGGTTCAGGTTGCTCGGAGTCGAACCCTCAGGATTGACAAGTACCGCCGCCGAGCCGAAGCCGAAGCGCTCGATGGCGCGCCGGGCGATGTCCGCGGTCCCGTCTTTCGAGGCGCCGTCAACGACTATCACCTCGAGCCGATTGACCGGATAATCCTGCGCGGCCACGGCGCCGAGACACGCTTCGATGTCAGCGGCCTCGTTGCGAGCCGGGATGAGCACGGTGACAAGCGGAAGCGACGTCACCGACCGCGCCCCTCGCTGCCCAGGACGGACCGGAGCGTACGCCCGACGATCTTGGCGTCTGTGCCGAGGCTCTGGTGGCGGAGGTACCAGAACTCGTACTGGAGCTTCTCGAGGGCGTCGCTCTCGCTGCCGGCGTACCCGTACTTCACCTGCGCCCAGCCGGTGAGGCCGGGGCGGACCAGGTGGCGCAGCGGGTAGAACGGCAGCTTCTCGGTCAGCTCCTCCACGTAGTACGGCTGCTCGGGCCGGGGGCCCACCACGCTGAGATCGCCCTTCAGGATGTTCAGCACCTGCGGCAGCTCGTCGAGGTGGGTGACCCGCAGGATGCGGCCGAAGCGCGTGATGCGGGGATCGTCCTCCGCGGTCCACTCGTTCACCAGGTCGGCGGACCCCCGCGGGGTCATCGTGCGGAACTTGACGATGGAGAAGGGCGTGCCGCCCTTGCCGACCCGGTCCTGCCGGTAGAAGAGCGGTCCACGGTTCGCGAGCAGGTTTCCCGCCCAGACGAACGGGAGCGCGACGGCCAGCACGAGGCACCCGGCCAGGGCCATCGGCACGTCGCCGATCCGCTTGGCCCGCCCGAAGCCGGCCCGGTGGACCTCACCGATGTCGAAGAGCAGCGAGGCCCGCTCTAGCTCCGAGATCGGCAGCTTGCCCAGCCACTCCTCGTAGAACAGCGTCATCGAGCGGACGCGCACGCCCCGCTCGTGCAGGGCCGCCACCTGGGCGACGATCGAGGCGTCGTCCTGGGCTTCGCGGTCGAGCACCACGACCGTGGGCGCTGCGTCCAAGCGGTCCTCGATCGGGTGCTGCCCATCCCGACCGGAGGTCGAGGCCTCGGCCACCGAGAGCGAAGCCACGATCGAGGCCGGGCGCTCCGGCGAGCCGTGCAGCTCCAGCGCGAGGGCGGCCACCTCGTCGGGCTGCGCGATGACGACCACCCGGTCCCGCGCCTCGGCCCGAGAGCGGCCGCCGACGGCCATCCCCACACAGATCCGGTACCAGTCGGGCAGCAGCAGCGCCGAGCCGAACACCACGAAGCGTGGGAGCAGGGCATCGCCGACGAACAGCTGGATCAGCGAGATGGCCGCGGCGCCCAGGAAGGCCGCCCCCACCGACGAGCCCAGCGCCGCCTTCCGGGACCGGGGCACGTCCGGCAGGCCGAAGCCGTAGGCGACGACGCAGAGGATGCCGACGTACGCGATCGTCCAGCCGAAGCGGCTCGTGCCGGTGAAGGAGTAGTCGTGGAGGATCTGGGCGTGGACGAGGGCCAGGCCGAACACGACGACGAGGGCCCCCAGGTAGAGCAGGGGCCGGGCGGCGCGCCTCATCCGACGGTGGCCGGTCGCATCGGGTCAAGCATCGGCGGTGCGACTGGTCGACTCAAGGACCTTCACAGGTCGACGATCCGCAGCATCACCGGACAGCACCAGGACGGACGTGCCGACGTGCAAGGGCGGCGCACGACCACTCAGGAAGAGCGCGGTCGCCGCCGGACCTGCTCGAGGGTGTCAGGCACGTCCTTGTCGGTTAGCGGCAGCGGGGCCACGCGCAGCAGCGGCGCCAGGAACCGGCCCGTCCAGCTCTCGGGGTGCGCTGCCACCGCCTCGGGTGTGCCCTCCACCACTACTCGGCCTCCCCCGTTGCCACCCTCGGGGCCCAGGTCCACGATCCAGTCGGCGGTCTTGATCACATCGAGGTTGTGCTCGATCACCAGCACCGTGTTGCCCTGGTCGACCAGGCGGCTCAACACGGTGAGCAGCTTGCGGATGTCCTCGAAGTGCAGACCCGTCGTGGGCTCGTCGAGGATGTAGATCGTGTGGCCGGTGGAGCGCTTCGCCAGCTCGCTGGCGAGCTTCACGCGCTGGGCCTCACCACCCGACAGCGTCGTCGCCGGCTGACCCAGGCGCACGTAGCCCAGACCAACGTCGACCAGCGTCGCCATGTGGCGCGCGATGGCCGGCTGGTTGGCGAAGAACTCGAGCGCCTCCTCGCACGACAGCGCCAGCACGTCGGCCACGTTGCGCTCACGGAACGTCACGTCGAGCGTGTCGCGGTTGTACCGCGAGCCACCGCAGACCTCGCACGGCACGTACACGTCGGGCAGGAAGTGCATCTCGATCTTTAGCGTGCCGTCGCCAGCGCACGCCTCGCAGCGCCCGCCGGCCACGTTGAACGAGAACCGGCCCGGCTGGTAGCCGCGCACCTTGGCCTCCGCAGTCTGGGCGAACAGCCGGCGCACGTGGTCCCACACCCCGGTGTAGGTCGCCGGGTTCGAGCGCGGCGTACGCCCGATCGGGCTCTGGTCGATGTTGATCACCTTGTCGATGTGCTCGATGCCGGTGATGCGCCGGTGCAACCCGGGCGGGGTGCGCGAGGCGTAGATCCGCTGCATCAGGGCCCGGTACAAGATGTCGTTGACCAACGTCGACTTGCCCGACCCCGACACGCCGGTCACCGCCACGAAGCACCCCAGCGGGAACGACACGTCGATGCCCGTGAGGTTGTGCTCGCGGGCGCCGATGACCGACAGCCAGGCGTCGCCGGTGGCACGGCGCGCCGCGGGGGTGGGGATCCTTCGCCGCCCCGCCAGGTACTGGCCCGTCACCGACTCCTTGTTGCGAAGGAGCGCCTTGACGGGCCCCGAGTGCACGACCCGACCCCCGTGCTCGCCCGCACCCGGACCCACGTCGACGACGTGGTCGGCCACGCGGATCGTGTCCTCGTCGTGCTCGACGACCAGCACCGTGTTGCCCAGGTCGCGCAGGCGGACCAGGGTCTCGATCAGGCGGTGGTTGTCACGCTGGTGCAGGCCGATCGAGGGCTCGTCGAGCACGTAGAGCACCCCGACGAGCCCCGAGCCGATCTGGCTCGCCAGGCGGATCCGCTGCGCCTCTCCCCCGGCCAGCGTCGACGCGGCACGCGACAAGCTGAGGTAGTCGAGGCCCACGTCGAGCAGGAAGCCCATCCTGGCGTTGATCTCCTTGACCACCCGCTCGGCGATCATCCGGTCGCGCTCGGACAGCTCCAAGCCGGCCAGCACCTTGGCCGCGTCGCCTATCGAGGCGTCCGCTACGTCGCGGATCGAGTACCCGTCGATCGTGACCGCCAGCGGCAGAGGAGCCAGCCGCGCCCCGTCGCAGGTGGGACAGGGAACCTCGCGCATGTAGCCCTCGACCTGCTCGCGCTGCGCGTCGGACTCCGCCTCGGAGTGGCGACGCTGCAACCACGGGACCACCCCCTCGTAGGTGGTGGTGTACACGCGCTTGCGCCCGTAGCGGTTGGTGTAGCGCACCTCCACCTTGCCCACGCCGGTGCCGTGCAGCAGGGCCTTGCGCGTCCTGGCCGGCAGCGCCGAGAACGGCACGTCCATGTCGGCCCCGACGGCCTCGGCCGCCGCCTCCACCAGCCGCCCGAAGTACTGCGTGCGCCCACTCGCCCACGGCGACAGGGCTCCCCCGGCCAGGGTGGCGTCGGGGTCGGGCACGACCAGCTCGGGATCCACCTCGAATCGGGTTCCCAGCCCGTCGCACACCGGGCAGGCGCCGTAGGGGGAGTTGAACGAGAAGTTGCGCGGCGCCAGCTCCTCGAAGCTGCCGTGCCCATTGGGGCAGGCCAGGTGCTGCGAGAACGTCATGGTCTGCGCTCCGGCGTCGGCGTCGGCCCCGTCGGCAGCTGAGGCGCCGTCGACACCAGAGGCGCCGGCGCGCGGCACCAGCTGCACCTCGGCCACACCGTCCGCGAGCCTCAGCGCCGTCTCGAGGCTGTCGGTCAGGCGCCGGGCCAGACCCTCTCGCACCACCAGCCGGTCGACGACCACCTCGATGGTGTGCTGCTCGTAGCGGGCCAGGTCGACCCTGTCGGTCAGCTCGTGGACCACCCCGTCGACCCGAGCCCGCGCGAAGCCCTGCGCGGCCAGGTCGGCCAGAAGGGTCTCGTAGGTTCCCTTGCGGCCCCGCACCACGGGCGCGAGCACCTGGAACCGCGTCCCCTCGGGCAGGTCCAACACCCGGTCGACGATCTGCTGGGGCGTCTGGCGGGTGATCTCGGCGCCGCACTCGGGGCAGTGCGGCACCCCGACACGGGCGAACAGCAGCCGCAGGTAGTCGTAGACCTCGGTGATCGTGCCCACCGTGGAGCGCGGGTTGCGGCTGGCGGACTTCTGGTCGATCGAGATGGCCGGTGACAGACCCTCGATGAAATCGACGTCGGGCTTGTCCATCTGGCCCAGGAACTGACGGGCGTAGCTCGACAGCGACTCGACGTAGCGTCGCTGGCCCTCCGCGTAGATCGTGTCGAACGCGAGCGACGACTTGCCCGACCCCGACAGGCCCGTGAACACGATCAGCCGGTCTCGGGGCAGATCGAGGTCGACGTTGCACAGGTTGTGCTCGCGCGCTCCACGGATCACGAGCGACCCCGACGCGCTCTGGGCTGGCACCGGACCAGGCTATCGCCTACCCCACCGGTGCGAACGGACGTTCGATCGCTCCGGGCACCGCCCGAGCGCGTCCACCGCCCGGCTTCAGGCCCCCACGCGCCGGTAGCGAGCCGCCACCACCGCGTCGTCGAGGAGCTCGAGGCCTGTTCGCCCCTCGAGGTGCCAACCGGGCCCAGGGCTCGGCGGCGCCCCGGCGGGGTCCAGGACCACCAGGGTCGCCGCGTCCGCCCGGACAGCCACCTCGGCTGCACGGCGGAACTCGTCCTCGTCGCCCACGCTGAGCCAGCGCCGGTCCAACAGCCGCGGCCCCGCCTCCCGCAGCAGGAACTCGTCGCGGGCCACGACCACGTCACCGTCCAGCGCGTCGACCTCGTCGAAGAACCGCGGCAGCGCGTGCGATCGCTCCTGCAGCCACCACAGTCCTGTCGCGCTCACCACCAGGCTCAGGGCCAACACGGCCCGGGCCGCGGGCAGCGGCAGCCGTCGCAGAGCGACCGCACCGAGCGCGCCCAGGACCAGCGCCGAGGGCAACGTGTAGCGCCCACCCCACTGGGGACCGGCCCCGCCGAGGAACTGGAAGGCCCACACGACCGGCAGGCTCCCGACCGCCCAGGCCCACCACGGCCCCGGCACCGCTCCGCCACGCCCGGCCACCCCTGCGACCAGGCCGACGGTGGCCAGCGGGTAGGCGACCAGCAGGCCGGGCACGAACGATGGGCTTGCCAGCCCGGCCACCGCCATCACCACGACCAGGCCGCCCAGGACCCGCACCGCGCGCCCTGCCTCGAGGCGCCCGGCGAGCAGCGCCACGACAACGCCTGCCACCGCGGCTACGACCGCCGCGCCGAAGAGAGCGGCCCCCCACGAGTCGCCCTTGAAGCCCGTGAGCGTCACCGCCGCCTCCCGGAGCCGGTCGGCCAGCTCCGAACCGGCCCCCGTCGCCGTGGACGTCGCCCGCTCGCCGCGGGCCTGTCCGGCCAGGGCGGCCTCGAGCGCCGCGTTGGCGCCGAACACCACCGCGAAGCCCACCGTCCAGGAGACGGCGGAACGGACGAGCGCGCCTCCCACCGCTTCACCGCCGCGGCGGCGGACCCACCAGCGCCACGCCGCGAGCGCCAGCGTCGCGGCCCCGTAGACCAGCGCCTCGTTGCGCAGCGTCGCCGCCGCCGCGAAGCCCGCCCCGGCTGCTCCCGCCCACCACAGGGCCCTGCGGCCGCGGGCGACGTCGTCGAGCAGCAGCGCAGACCACGCCACCAGCGCAACCCCGATCGAATGCTCCCAGAAGTCGAGCGCGTAGACCACCATCGGCGACGCCAACCCGGTCGCCCAGAACGTGCCCAGGCGGCGTCGACGACCCGCTCCCAACCGCCCGGCGAGAGCCGCCGCCGCCCCGGCGGACGCCACCGAACCGAGCATCGGCAGCACCAGCGCGCCGCGGTAGCCACCCAGGCCGTAGAGGGGCCGGGCCGCCTCCAGGACCGGCAGGGTCGTGACCGCAACCCAGTGGCCCTCCAGCGACGTGGCGTCGCGCATCGGGTGCAGGTCACCGTCGGGATCCCAGCGCTCTGCCCAGTAACCCACGTCGGGGCGGGCGGAACCCGACCGTTGCATGGCCTCGAGGGTGGCCACCTTCGCCCCGGTGTCGGTCCCCAGGTAGCCGTGGGGATCCATCACCAGCGACAGCGCGCCGTACAGCACGAACAGGCCCAGCGCCGCGACCAGCCAGTCCCGCCGTCGCCCCTCCCCCGGGCCCGCCCCCTCCGCCGAGCGCTTCACAGGCGCGCCGTCAACGCATCGAGGTCGGCTCCGAACCAACCCACGCCGTCGAGGCGCTGCGGGCGACACAGCCCGGCGCACGACGCAGTGCCCGGCTCGGCCACGATCAGGATCTCCCGCACCCCGGCACCGCGGGCCAACGCGATCGCCTCGGCGAACGACGCCGAACCCGGCGGCGCCGCGCTCAACCAGCGCACCCGGCCGTACCAGGCGCCCGCCTCCCGCCCGAGGTGGCCCGTAGTGCTCACCACCACCCCGTCGCGCGGCGCCAGCGCGTCGATCCGGTCCAGCGCCCGTCCCACCAGGTTCGAGCGCTCCACGTGCCAGCGCAGGCCCCAAGCACCCATCAGCAACGACAGCACCACCAAGCTCGCCGACACCCCCACCGCCAGCCGGCCCGTTGCCGATCCGTGCGATTCGGCCTCGGTGGATCCCGCTGCAGCCGATCGCAGCGAGGCAACACCCGCCACCACCAGCAGAGCGGCCATCGGCATCAGGTACCGCCCGCCCCACTGGGCGAGCTGGTTGCCCCTCCACTGCAACGCCAGCACCGGCACCACCGGCGCCAGCGCCGCCGCCCGCAGCAGATCCCGGTCGGGGTCGCGCCGGGCCCACAGTCCGACGGCTGCCAGCGGGGCCACCGCCACCGCGCCCGGCACGAACCTGAGCCCCTCGCTCGCGCGGTCGAGGTAGAGCACCGCGGTCATGGTCAGCACAGCCAACGCCACCGGCAGCGGCAGGCGGAGCCGCCCCGCGGCCACACCGCCCGCGGCCACGAGCACCACCAGCAGCACCCCCGCGAGCACCAGGTAGCGCCCCGAGTCGACCGGGTTCAGGTTGGCGGTGGTCGACAGGGCGTCGCGCAGGCGTGCCCCGACGTCGTCGCCCGCCTGCGACGCCAGGCCCGCTGCGCGATCCGATCGGACCGAACCGTGCAGGACCGCGCCTTCGAGGACCTGGTTCAGCCCCACGATGCCCAGCGCCCCCACCGCTCCCGCGACGATCGCCCACGGGCGCGCCAGCCAGGCTCGGCGGTGCTCGGGCACCACCAGCAAGGCCACGGCGAGCCCGGCACCCACCACCACCGCCTCGGACCGCAGGACCCCTGCCAGGCCCAGCGCCGCTCCCGCCAGCAGCGCCCGGCCGGGCGCCGGGCCGCGCAGCACCAGGTACACCGCCGCCAGCACCAGGCCCGTCGCCGGCGCGTGCTCCCACAGGTCGGCCCCGTACACACCGACCGGACCCACCCCGACCACCAGGGCGGCCAGCTCCGACGACCCGCCGAGCAGGCCGGCGATCCCGGCCGCCGCGCCCGCCGCCAGCAGCGCGCCGAGCACGGGCAGCGCCAGCGCCAACGGCGGACCGCCCAGGTCCCACAACAGCCCGGCGGCGCAGGCGAACGGGACGCTGGTGGCCTGCACGAACCCGTCGCCCTGGCGCACCGTGTTGATCAGCTGGTGGTGGACGGCGTCGGGATCGCCCTCACGGGCCCAATAGCCCACGTCGACCGTGCAGCTGCCGGCCTCGGCGGCCACCCGAGCCGTCGCCGCACGTCCCCCCGCGTCGGAGCCGTTGTAGGTACGGCTGTCGCCCAGGGCGATGACCGACACGTACAGCACCACCAGCCCGGCCAGCACAGCCAGCAACCGGACCCGGCCGGCTCTGTCGGACCTGCCTGGACCGGCCACGGCCGCGCAGTCTTTCAGCCGGGCCGAGCCCCGCGGCTCATCCCACCTCGCGCAGCTCCCGCTTCAGGTCCTTTATCTCGTCGCGCAAGCGGGCCGCGTACTCGAAGCGCAGATCGGTGGCCGCTTCGTGCATCTCCTCCTCGAGGGTGAGGATGAGTCGGCGCAACTCGTCGCCGGGAAGCTCGGCCAGACGGGGAGCCAGCCGCTGCGAACCCCGGCCCCGACCGCCGCGCCCGGGCGTGGGAGCGCCGGCGGCCGGGCGGAGGTGGGCGAGGATGTCGGTCACCGCCTTGCGGATCGTCTGGGGGTCGATCCCGTGCTCGGCGTTGTGCGAGAGCTGCAGCCCCCTACGCCGGTTCGTCTCCGAGATCGCCCGCTGCATCGAGTCGGTGACCGCATCGGCGTACATGACCACCTGGCCCTCCACGTTGCGAGCGGCGCGACCGATGGTCTGGATCAGTGAGGTCTCCGAGCGCAGGAAGCCCTCCTTGTCGGCATCGAGGATCGCCACCAGCGACACCTCCGGCAGATCGAGGCCCTCGCGCAGCAGGTTGATGCCCACCAGCACGTCGAACTCACCCAGGCGCAGGTCGCGGAGGATCTCGATCCGCTCGATGGTGTCGATGTTGGAGTGCAGGTAGCGCACGCGCAGGCCCTGCTCGAGGAGGTAGTCGCTGAGGTCCTCGGCCATCTTCTTGGTCAAGGTGGTGACCAGGACACGCTGATCGCGCGCGATGCGCTCGCGCACCATCGCCATGAGGTCGTCGATCTGGCCCCGGGTCGGCTTGACGATCACCTCCGGGTCGACGAGCCCGGTCGGCCGCACTATCTGCTCGGCGACCCGGGACGACACCGACAGCTCGAAGGGGCCAGGCGTGGCCGACAGGAACACCACCTGGTTGAGCCGGTTCATGACCTCCTCGAAGCGCAAGGGCCGGTTGTCGGCGGCGGAGGGCAGGCGGAACCCGTGCTCGACGAGCACCTCCTTGCGCGACCGGTCTCCCTCGTACTGGCCGTGGAGCTGGGGCACCGCCACGTGGCTCTCGTCGATCACCAGCAGGAAGTCGTCGGGGAAGAAGTCGAGCAGGGTGCTGGGCGGCTCGCCGGGGGCGCGGCCGTCGATGGGGGCCGAGTAGTTCTCGATGCCGTTGCAGAACCCGACCTCGGCCATCATCTCGAGGTCGTACTGGGTGCGCATCCGCAGGCGCTGGGCCTCCAGGAGCTTGCCCTCCCGCTCGAAGGTGGCCAGCCGGTCGGCGAGCTCGGCCTCGATGCGCACGATGGCGCGCCGCATCCGCTCCTCACCGGCGACGTAGTGGGTGGCGGGGAACACCACCAGCTCGTCGAGGGTCGAGACCTGCTCGCCGGTCAGCGGGTCGACCACGCAGATCCGCTCGACCTCGTCGCCGAAGAACTCGATGCGCACCGCCGTCTCGTCGTACGCGGGGTGCAGCTCGATCGTGTCCCCCCGGACCCGGAACTTGCCCCGCACCAGGTTCACGTCGTTGCGCTCGTACTGCATGTCGACCAGGCGGCGCAGGATCGCCCGCTGGTCGTGCTCCTCGCCCACGCGCACCACGAGCAGGTTGTCGCGGTACTCCTCGGGTGACCCCAGGCCGTAGATGCACGACACCGACGCCACCACGATCACGTCACGCCGGGTGAGCAGAGCGGCGGTGGCGGCATGGCGCAACCGGTCGATCTCGTCGTTGACCGAGGAGTCCTTCTCTATGTACGTGTCGGAGGCGGGCATGTACGCCTCCGGCTGGTAGTAGTCGTAGTAGCTGACGAAGTACTCGACACGGTTGTCGGGGAAGAACTCGCGGAACTCGTTGGCGAGCTGCGCAGCCAGCGACTTGTTCGGCGCCAGCACCAGGGTGGGCCGCTGGACCGCCTCGATCGTCCACGCGATGGTGGCGCTCTTGCCCGAACCGGTGATGCCGAGCAGGGTCTGGAAGCGCTCTCCACGCCTGATGCCCTCGGCCAGCACCTCGATCGCCGCCGGCTGGTCGCCGGCGGGGGCGAAATCGGAATGGACCCGGAACGGCGGCACCCGCCCGAGGCTACCGACGCCCGGCGACACCGGCCGCGGGAGGACCGGCCGCTGCGTCCGCAGCCCTCACCGGGCCGGACCGAAGGTCGGTAGGCAGTCCTCGGGGGGGTGCAGGTCCACCGCTCGGAACAGCTGCAGCTTGTCGCGCCACTCCGGCGGCGAGTCCACCAGCTCGGGGTGATCGCCGGCGCGTTCGACTGCCACCACGGACCCGGCCCGGCGGTAGGTCAGCGCCACGTCGCGGTGGTCGGCCAGGTAGGTGCGAAGCGCCCTCCAGGTCAACGCCCGGCCGCGGAGGCGGTAGCCGTCCAGGCCAGGGTCGTCGGTCGCGACCACCTCGACCAGGTCGGCCTGCTCGTCGCTCAACGGGAGCGTGGCGCGGACCAGGAAGTGGTTCGAGTCGCCGTCGACGGTGCGCAGGTTGGCGTACATGTTCCACCCGAAGCCGGTCTTGAGCTCGAGGTAGGGGGTGAAGCCGTTGAACACGACCGCCGCCACCACGACCGCCAGCGCCGGGTGGGCGAGCCCGAGGTGCCGGTCGGCCACCGGCGACCGGCCCCGCGACGTGGCCCACGTCCAGGCCGCCACAGCGACCACCGTGCCCGCCAGCACGACCTGCCAGGACCACCACCCCAGCTCGAACGCCTCGTCGCGATCGACGCGATCCGATGCCACGGCGACGCCGGCGCCCACCGCCGCCGCCCAGCCCACCAGGGCCAGGGCCCGCAACGTGCGACGGTCCACCCGCCCGAGCCCGCGGCGCACCCATGTCTCGAGATCGGCGAACCCCGCCTCGGGCACGAACAGCACGAACAGCGCCGTGAGCGCCGAGGAGAAGTCGAAGAACTGGTGGGAGCGGTCCAGTGACAACACCCCGTGGAACACGAGCGCCCCGAGGACCCCCCAGGGCCTGGTCCGGCGCACGACCAGCGCCACCGGCACCGCCAGCTCAACGGCTGCCGTGGCGTAGATCGACGCCCACGCCGTGAGACCCGGGTCTCCCAGGCCCAGCCCTCCCAGCCCCAGCGAGTCCGTCGACGAGCGCAGGAAGAGCGGCGCGCAGCTCACCGCAGGATCGAAGAACCCTGCGTTGAGCTTGGCGAACGCGGCGAACCCGTAGAACGCCAACAGGCACCAGCGCGCCGCGGACAGCCACGCCTCGATCGCCCAACTCGCCCTCCGGTGGCCGAGGCCCGCCACCGCCAGCGCCACGAGCAGCGCCGCGTCGACGAACCCGACCAGCAGCCAGTGGTTCCCCAGCATCGGCGCCTCGTCCCACACCGTGACGAGTTGGGCCATGGCGAGCGCGGCCAGCGCCGCGCCCGAACGGGGGCGCAGCAGCACCCAACCCACCGCCGCCACCAACGCCACCGCGGGCCGGGCCCCGGCCAGGTCGGGGTTGCCCAGCAGGTGCCACAGGTGGGCCCCGGCCCACAGGCGGGCGAAGGTGGCCGACCTCGAAGGCGACTCGCCGGGCCGGCTCAGGGTCCGAGGCGCCCGATCCACGCCCACACGTCGTTGACCCGGCGCTCTAGCTCGGCGGGCGTACCGGAGTTGTCGATCACCACGTCGGCGAGAGCCAGGCGCTCGGCCCGGTCGACCTGGCGGGCCATGCGGGCTCGGGCGTCCTCGACCCGCATGCCCCGGTGCGTCACGAGGCGCTCGAGGGCGATCTCGGGGTCCACGTCGACCACCACCAGCGCCGCCAGGTCGGAGCGGCCGCTCTCGACCAGCAGCGGCACGTCCAGGATGACCACCTCGTCGCGGGCCGCCAGCTCTGCGAGGCGACGGCCGATCTCCTCGCCCACCGCCGGGTGCACGATCGCGTTCAGCTCGGCGAGGGCGGACGCGTCCGAGAACACCAGGTCGGCCACGGCCTGGCGGTCGAGCGTGCCGTCGGCGGAGACCACCGAAGGCCCGAAGCGGGCGACCATGGCCTCGAACACCGGGGTGCCGCGACGCTGCAGCTCACGGGTGATCGCGTCGGCGTCGACGACCACCGCCCCCCTGCGGGCCAGCATCGCCGAGACGGTCGACTTGCCCGATCCGATCCCGCCCGTCAATCCGATGAGGCGCACCGGCGCGGACCCTAGCGGGCGAGCCAGGGGACCTGTCCCGACCCGGCCCGACCGGGTCAGAGACAAATGGCCCGTACAGGTCATGGAGGCCATCGACCCCCGGGTCGACAATCACCGCGTCCGCCGCCGCAGCGGACCAGCACCCGCCTGCGGGCGGACGACCGTGGAGGCGCCGTGACACGTCGATCGAACCTGCTCGTGATCCTGGGCCTGGCCTTCCTCGTGATCGGTGGGATCATCGTCTTCGCCCTCACCGACGACGACGACGGCGACACGGCCGCCGCCGAGGTGCCCGTCGTGGTCGGCAGCGACGACATCGCAGCCGGCGAACTGGGCAGCGACCTGCTCGAGCAGGGAAGGCTCCGAGAGGTCCGGATCCCCGCCGAGCGCCTGGTCGCCGGCGCCATCCAGTCCACCGCGCAGCTCGAGGGCGCCACCTTCGTGCAGGGCTTCGCCGCCGACCAGCAGATCACCGCCGCCGGCGTCCAGAGCCAGAACCGCACCTTCGACATCCCCGACGGCTACGAAGCCGTCGCCGTCCAGCTGGACTTCGTGTCGGGCGGTGCCGGCTACGTCAACCCCGGCGACCGCCTCAACCTCTACGGCCTGCTGCGCACCGCGCCCCCCGATGTGCTGACCCCCCGAGCGGAGCTGCTGTTGACCAACGTCGAGGTCCTCGACGTGAACCTCACCATCCCGGCCCGCCGGGGCACGGCATCGGGAACCAGCGACGCCAGCGCCTCCCCCTCCGTGCGGGCCACCAGCGACACGGTCACCTACCTGCTCGCCCTGCGCACGGTCGACGCCGAGAAGGTGATCTACACCACCGAGTACGAGGCGCTCTACGCCTCGCTCACCCGGAAGGACGCGCCGCCCGCGGGGCCCACCACGGGCCGCGACGGTGCGAGCATCCTCGCCGAGGAACCCGACGTCGCCGCGAACCGCTGAGGCCGAGCCCATGGGAACCGTGAAGATCCTGGTCCTGGACCGCGACGAGTCGCTCGCCGAGCAGGTGAGAGCGGTCACCGCCGAGCACGAGCCCGCCTCGGAGGTGACCGCCTGCACCAAGGTCGGCTCCGCTGCCGAGGTACTCGAAGCCGACGGCCCCTTCGACGTCATGGTCGCCGGCCCGAGCATGGGAACCCGCTCGGGACTCGCCCGGCTCGCGCTGATCCGCGAAGAGATCCCCCAGATGAGCACCGTGCTCGCGCTCGCCCGGCGTCCCGACGCCAGCCTGCGCGAGATAGTGCGATCTGGTGCTGTCGACCTGCTGCAACTGCCCATCGACGACACCGAGCTCGCATCGTCGATCTCGCGCGCCGCCGACCTGGCCCGGCGCACGACGCCCACCCACCCCGCCCCCGGCCCCGCGTCCAGCGGTGGCGGCGGGGAGCCGGGACGGGTGTTCACCATCGCCTCGGCGACCGGTGGCTGCGGCAAGACGTTCTACGCCACCAACCTCGCCTACTTCCTGACCAGGTGGACGGCCAAGCGCGTCTGCATCCTCGACCTCGACCTGCAGTTCGGAGAGGTGTCCACCGCCCTGCGCCTGCGACCCCGCTACACGATCTTCGACGCCCTCCAGCGCGAGGACGACCACGACAGCGACCTGCGCGACCACCTGGAGGAGTACACGATCGCCCACGAGACCGGCGTGCACGTCCTCGCCGCGCCGCGCGAGCCGTCCGAGGCGGATCGGATCGCTCCTCCCGACGTCGCCCGGGTCATCGACGCAGCCCGGTCCGTGTTCGACTACGTGATCGTCGACACGCCCCCGGCCCTGGCCGAGACGGTCCTGGTGGCCTTCGACGTCAGCGACGTGCTGTACGTGATGGCGACGCTCGACCTGCCCAGCGTTCGCAACATGAGCGTGTTCCTGTCCACGCTGGAGCGCCTCAAGGTGCCCAGCGACAACCTGCGGCTGGTGTTGAACAAGGCCGAGACCGACGTGGGCATCGACATCCCCCAGGTCACCAAGCTCTTCCCGCAGGGCTTCGAGTCTGTCCTTCCCTACGCCAAGGAGGTCAGCCGCTCGATCAACCTCGGCATGCCCGTCATGGCCGCGTCGCCGGCGTCGCCCATCAGCGTGCTGCTCGCCGGCGGGATGAAGAACGTCCTGCCCGAAGACGTTCAGGACCGCGTCGTGGCCGACGCGACCCCACCCAAGCGAGGGCGGTTCGGCCGCCGCCGCGGCTGACCGACCGAGGAGGAGCCGAATGAAGCTGTCCGAAAAGCTCGCCGCCCTCGAACAGGCAGAGGAGCGCGGCGCTCACGCCGCTCCGGCCGGGGCCGATTCCCCCGGCGGTCGCCGGCACGCGACCAAGCCCCCGGCGCGCACCGACTCGAGCTGGGACGCCCGCAAGAAGAAGGTGCGCGAGCTCGTGCTCGACGACGTCGCGCCCCGAATGGGCGGCCTCACCGCCGACGAGCTCGCCGACGAGGTGAGGGCAAGCCTCGACGCCATCCTGACCCGAGAGGACGTAGCGGTCACCCCCATCGAGCGGCGTCGCTTCGTGCAGGAGGTGATGTCGGACACCCTCGGCTACGGACCGCTCGACCCGCTGCTCGCCGACCCCGACATCACCGAGGTCATGTGCAACGCCCACGACGACATCTGGGTCGAGCGAGCCGGGCTGATCGAGCGCACCGCCGTTTCGTTCAGCGACGACGCCCAGTACCGGGCGGTGATCGAGAAGATCGTGTCCGCCGTGGGACGGCGCGTCGACGAGGCCTCGCCTATGGTCGACGCCCGCCTGCCCGACGGATCCCGGGTCAACGCCATCATCCCGCCCCTGGCCCTGCACGGAGCGGTCCTGACCATCCGCAAGTTCTCCAAGGACCCCTACACGGCCAAGGACCTCATCAACTTCGGCACCTGGACCATCGACCTGATGACCGTGCTCGACGCCTGCGTGCGAGGCAAGCTCAACATCTTGGTCTCCGGCGGCACCGGCACCGGCAAGACCACCAACCTCAACGTGCTGTCGGGCTTCGTCCCCGCAGGCGAGCGGATCATCACCATCGAGGACTCCGCCGAAGCTCCAGCTCCAGCAGCCGCACGTGATCAACCTCGAGTCCCGCCCCGCGAACGCGGAGGGAAACGGCCTGGTGTCGATCCGCGACCTGGTGCGAAACGCCCTGCGAATGCGCCCCGACCGGATCATCGTCGGCGAGTGCCGTGGCTCCGAGGCCCTCGACATGCTCCAGGCCATGAACACCGGCCACGAGGGCTCCATGACCACCGTGCACGCCAACTCGGCGCGCGACGCGCTCTCCCGTCTCGAGACGATGGTGCTCATGGCCGGCTACGACCTGCCCGTACGGGCCATACGTGAGCAGATCGCGTCGGGGATCGACCTGATCCTGCAGGTCACCCGATCCCCCGACGGCCGGCGTCTCGTGACCAGCCTGACCGAGCTGCAGGGCCTCGAGGGCGACACGATCCTGCTCCAAGACGTGTTCGTGCACCGCAGCGACATCGGCGGCGACGCCCAACCGGTGGGCTCGCTCACGGCCACGGGCCTGCGACCAAAGTTCGTGGACCGCCTCGCCGAGGCCGACATCGCCCTGCCCGCCTCGGTGTTCAAGGCCCCGCCCGCCGCCCCGAACCCCCAAGGCGACCGCAGCCGCCGGGTCCGGGTGCCCACCGCACGCGAGCTGGCCGACCGCGAGCAGCTCCGATGAGCGGCTCGCAGCTCCTAGCCGCCCTGCTGGTGGGGGGCGGCCTCGCCCTTCTGGCGACAGGCGTGCTGAGGCGCGGCTACGAGCGCGAGGACCAACTGGCAGACCTGCTCGACCTGCCCTGGGGCGAGCGTGACGTCGACCTTGCCGCCGCGGTGGACCAGCACTCCCCGCTGGTGGAGAGCACCATCGGCGCCGCTGCCCGGCTGATCGACCAGGTCGACGCCAAGGGGTCGGTGCTCGCCCTGCTCGAGCGGGCTCGGGTGCCGCTGCGGCCCGGCGAGCTGGGCCTGATCGTCGCCGCGGGCGGCACCGTGGTCGCCCTGGTGGTCTGGGCAGTCACCGAGAGCGCGCTCCTCGGAGCCCTCGCCCTGCTCCTGGCACCCGTGGCGGCGAGGGTCGCGCTGGTGCGCCTCGTCGCCCGGCGGAAGCGGCGATTCGAGGAGCAGCTCCCCGACGCCCTCAGCCTCATCGCCTCGTCGATGTCGGCGGGCCACACCTTCCTGCGCTCGATCCAGATGATGTGCGTGGAGGCGGAGCCGCCGCTCGCCGAGGAGTTCGCCCGAGTGGTGTCCGAGACCCAGCTCGGTGACCCCCTCATCGACGCCCTCGACCGCATGGCCGACCGGCTCGACATCCGCGACGTCGACTGGGTGGTGCAGGCCATCAAGATCCAACAGACCGTCGGCGGACGGCTCGCAGAGCTGCTCGACACGCTCGCCGAGTTCATCCGCGCCCGTGAGGAGCTGCGCCGCGAGGTGCAGGTGCTCACCGCGGAGGGACGCACGTCGGCCTACGTGCTGGGCGCGCTGCCGATCGGCATAGGGCTGATCATCCAGACCCTCAACCCCGGCTACCTCGACCCGATGTTCGAGGGTTGGGGATGGATCTGGCTCGCCGGGAGCCTGGCGTCGGTGACCCTCGGCATGGTCGTGATCCTGCGCATGGTGAAGGTGGAGATCTGATGGCCGCCACCGTCGGAGCAGTCCTGGCGCTGATCGGCATCGCCGGCGTCGGTGCCGGCCTGCTGCTCACCCGCACCCGGCCGGCCGTCGAGCCGGCGCAGGACTACCTGCTCAGCCTGGGCGAGATCGACGAGGGCGACGACTTCGACCGGATCCTCGCCGAGCCGTTCGTGCAGCGCGTGCTGCGCCCCATCGCCGGCTCGGTGACCGGGCTGGTGGGCGGCGCCCTGCCCCGCAACTACCGACACGAGCTCGGCACCCAGCTGTTGCGCGCAGGCCTGGCAGGCCGCTTCCGGGTCGAGGAGGTGCTCACCCTCCAGGTGCTCGCCGGAGCGGCCGGCCTGGCGGTGGCGACGGTCCTGGCGGTGTTCGACGTCGTGGGCGCCGGGCTGGGGATCGCGTTGCTGTTCGTGCTCCCCGCCGCCGGGCTGCAGCTCCCGCGGACCTGGCTGCGACGCCGCGTCGAGGAACGGGCCGACGCGCTGCGCCGCGACCTGCCCGACACCATCGACCTGCTCGCCATCTCGGTGGAGGCGGGCATGGGCTTCGAGGGCGCCATAGCCGTCGTGTGCGACAACTTCGACTCCCCCCTGTCCGACGAGCTGGCGCGTACGCTGCGGGAGATGGAGCTCGGCCTGCCCCGCAGGGACGCGCTCGCCAACCTCAAGCGGCGCACGGAGGTGCCGGAGCTATCCAACTTCGTGCTCACCCTGACCCAGGCAGACGCCCTCGGCATGCCGATTGGCCGGGTGCTCAAGACCAGCGCGGCCGAGCAGAGGGTGCGTCGGCAGCAGTGGGCCAGGGAGAAGGCGGCCAAGCTGCCGGTGAAGATCCTCTTCCCCCTCGTGCTGTTCATCTTCCCGCCGATCTTCGTGATCGTGATGGGGCCGGCGGCCTCCGACATCGGTGGCGCCTTCGGCTGAGCCAGCCGGCGGGCGACCGCGCCCTCGCTCCACCGTCCGACACGTTGGCCGCCTTCGGGCCGGCCGTGCTGCTGCTGCGGTGGGTGACCCTGGTGGCGGGCCTGGGCCTGGCCAGCGACGACCTGCGCGACGACGGGGGCCTGCTGGCAGCCACGGTGGTGCTGGTCGCCTACACCATGGTGCGCACCGTGCGCCCGATCCGCGGCGACGAACGGGTCGTGCTGCTCGCCCTGATGGCCGAGATGGCCCTCACCGTCATCGTCGTCGACGCCACCGGCTACTGGAGCTCACCGCTGGCGTTCTCGCTGCTGGCCACCGCGGCGGTGGCCGGCTTCGCCGGCGGCTTCGCGTACGGCCTGCGGGTGGCGGTGGTGATCGTGGTGACCGTTTCGCTGCCCTGGAGCCTCGACCCGATGTTCGGCGGCGACGACCCTTCGGTGACCCTGCAGTGGTCGACCGAGACGGTGCTCGTGGTCGTGATGGCCGGCTACGCGAGGCGGATCTCGGGAGAGGCCGACCGCCGCCAGCACCTGGCCATGGACCGCGTGACCCGCCTCAGCGACGCCAACGCCCTGCTGTTCTCCCTGAACCAGGTGGCTCAGACGCTGCCCGCCTCGCTGGACCTGGCCGAGGTGCTCGACTCCACGATGGAACAGATCGCCGCGCTGTTGGACCACGACGCCTCGGCGATCCTGCTCTTCGACGACACCGAGAACCGCTGGCAGGTCGCCCGCCGTTCCGGCGTGCGCCCCCCGAGCCGCCTGGTCACCGCGGAGCTGCCCCCGCCGCTGAACCGGGCCCGTCGCCTGCGCACGGTGCACGGCGAGCCGAACCTGTTGGCCCGCGGCGGGCCCGGCCTGGACCCCGGCGCCGGGTCGGGCCTCTACGCCGTGCTCGCCACCCGCGGCTCGGTCATCGGTCTGCTCAGCGTCGAGCACGCGGACGCTCGCCACTTCGACGACCACGACCTCGAGCTGCTCGCCGGGCTCGCCGAACCGGCAGCTCTCGCCATCGACAACGCACGCTGGTTCGGACGGCTGCGCACCGTGGGCGCCGACGAGGAGCGCACCCGGATCGCCCGGGACCTGCACGACCGGATCGGCCAGTCCCTCGCCTACCTCGCCTTCGAGCTGGACCGGGTGCTCAAGAACGCTCGCAAGAGCCGGACCGACGAGGAGACCGTCGCCGCTCTGGGCGAGCTCCGCGGCGACGTCCGAGGCGTGATCGGCGAGGTGCGCGACACGCTGTACGACCTGCGCACCGAGGTCACCGACAGCCACGGCCTCGTCGACACCCTCGAGCAGTTCCTGGCCCGTGTCGGCGAGCGCAGCGGCCTCGACGTGGTGCTGCGCAGCGAGCAGAGCGCACGGCTGCCGATCCTGCAGGAGCGCGAGCTGTGGCGCATCGCCCAGGAGGCCGTGGTCAACGTGGAGCGCCACGCCCGGGCCGCCACCCTCACCGTGTCGTGGTCCACCGACGGCCACGGTGCCGACCTCGAGGTGGCCGACGACGGCCGGGGCATGCCGGTCGGTCGCGCCGGGAGGTTCGACTCCTACGGCATGATCGGCATGCGCGAGCGGGCGGCGAGCATCGGGGCGACGCTGACCTTCGAGTCGACCCCGGGACGGGGCACCCGCGTCCGGGCCACCCTGGCCGACCACCACCCGCGAGGAGCCGAACCGTGACGATCCGAATCCTGCTGGCCGACGACCACCGCATGCTGCGCGAGGGCCTGCGGCGCTCGCTCACCGAGGAGGGCTTCGACGTGGTCGGCGAGGCCGAGAACGGGGAGCAGGCGGTGGAGCGTGCGGCCAGCCTGCGCCCCGACGTCGTGCTCATGGACGTGTCGATGCCCGAGATGGACGGCGTCGAGGCCACCCGGCGCATCGTGTCCGCCGGCGGCGCCTGCCGGGTCGTCATGTTGACCATGCACGCCGACCGCGAGGTGCTCGCCGACGCCATCCGAGCCGGGGCCTGCGGCTACCTGGTCAAGGACTGCTCCACCGACGAGGTCGCGGCGGCGGTGACCGCCGCCCACAGCGGGGAGACCGCCCTGTCGCCGCAGCTCGCGGCCACGATGCTCGAAGAGGTACGGCGGCTCGACTCGCCGACCGCGGCGGAGGCCGACCGGGTCGTCACCCGGCGCGAGGAAGAGGTGCTGCAGCTCATAGCCGACGGCTGCTCGACCTCGGAGGTCGCAGCCCGCCTCTACATCAGCCAGAAGACGGTGAAGAACCACCTGGCGTCCATCTACCAGAAGCTCGACGCCAGGGACCGCACCCAGGCCGTGCTCCAGGCGGTGCGCATGGGCATCGTGCACCTCACCTGAACGACCGAACGCGTAGGCCCATCGGCCCATCGTCGCCCCCACAGCGGCCGAAGGTCCGGATGGCCTATTCAGCGCGAGCCACCCACCCCCGATACTCATGAGCGACAAGCCCATGCCGGGACGGGCGGGGCGCATCGGAACCCTGACCAAGGAGTCACCACCATCATGATCAGCTCGATCGAGTTCCTCGCCACCTGGCTGCGGGCCCGCTTCACCGACGAGGACCGAGGCGCCTCCCTCGTGGAGTACGCCCTGCTCGTGGCGCTCATCGCCGTCGTGTGCATCGTCGCCGTTCAGGTCCTCGGCGACAACGCATCCAAGAAGTTCAGCTCGGTCGGCGAAGCCGTCAACTAGCCGGCGACCGGCCGACACCGTGCGACGACCGTGGAGGGCCGATGTGCCCTCCACGGTCGCGTCCGGGCCCACATCGTTCGTCGACCCGACCTCGGGCCGTTCGCCACCGGAGAGCCCATGCACCCCGAACCACCCACGCCGACCCCCGAGCAACCCAACGACGGGCATGAGCGGGGCGCCAGCCTCGTCGAATACGCCCTGCTCGTGGCGCTCATCGCGCTGGTGGCCGTCGTCGCCGTGCAGTTCTTCGGCGACCAGACCTCGGCCAGCTTCGACAGCTCGGCCACCTCGCTGCTGCGCGCCAACTGAACGGGCGCAACGGGCCTACCCGAGTGCGGCGCAGGCCGGCGAGCCGCGCCGGCAGTACAGCGACCAGGAGTCATCGACGTAGCGCGGCTGCCACGCAGCTGAGGCGCCCAGCACCGAGGCGAGAGGGCGGGCGCGCTCCCACACGACCAGGTCGACCCGGTAGCTGTCCAGGATCTGCGCCCAGCGGGCGTCGCCGTCCGCGAGCGCGAAGTAGTCCTCGGCCACCCGGTCCGGGAACATGTCGAAGCGGTCGTCGAAGAACACCTGGGCCCGCTCGCCGTAGAGCACCTCGAGGAAGTTGCCGGCGAGCCTCCGGGACCACCACCCGGGCCCCGGGCAGCAGGCCCCGCTCGGCCAGCAGGGCGAACGGAGCCGCGGGGTACGAGTGCAGGGCCAACGAGCCCTCCCCCAGGCGCACGGGCACCACGAGCATCGCCGCGAGGGAGGCCAGAGCCAGGCCCAGCCGGGCCGGTCGTCCCGCGGTGGCCGAGCGCAGGGTCCCCACCTCGGGCAGCGCTGGAGCCGCCGCCCACACGGCCACCACCGAGGCGAAAGCGACGTTGCGCAGCGCCAGCAGGCCGGCCAGCGCGAACACCGCGGCCGGGAGGCGCCGGCTCCAGGCCAACGAGCCCGCGGTGAGCACCGTCAGGCCCACCAGGGCCAGGAAGGCCAACTGCGGAACGTCGTCGAAGGTGGGCGAGCGCCACTCCACCACCTCTCGCAGCGAGCCGCCCGACAGCAGCGAGGCGAACGGGAAGGCGAGCAGGCGCGGCCCCCAGGGCGAGACGGCCCCCAGGGCGCAGCCCAACACCGACGCGCCCACCGCGCTCCAGTCGCCGCGGACCACGCGGCGCCTGTCGAGCGCTCGGCCCAGCGACCACAGGCCCACCAGACCCAGACCGACGGGGAACGAGCCGTGCACGTTCACCCACAGGGCGAACAGCGCTACGAGCCACCACGGCCGAGCACCGGCCTCGATCAGGGCCAGCACCAAAGCGAACAGGACCAGGGCGACCATGTAGGGCCGCTCAGTCCACATCCCCGCCCCGACGGTGAGCGCCACGACCACCAGGGCCAGGCGCGCCACGACCGACTCGACCGGTGCGCTCAAGCGCCAGATCAGCGCGGTCAGCACCGCGGCGACCACGCCGAAGAGCAGCCGGATCCCCACCGGCCCCCAAAGCTGCTCGACGCCGGCGATCGCGACCGACACGAGCCAGCTCTGCACCGTCCAGTCGTGGCCGGCCGCTGTGAACGAGTAGGGATCGACCGTGGGCACCCCGCCGCCGTCCAGGATCAGGCGCCCGGTTGCCAGGTGGGTCAGGAAGCTGTTGTCGCGCAGCGGCCGAGCGCCGATGGCGAAGCCCACCACGACCACCGCGACGCCCAGCGCGTCGCCCAGGGTCGGCGCGCGCCAGGGGGGAACCCGCGGGGCGCGCACCCGCTCAGAAGCTGTCGGCGATCTGCAACGCAGCCGGCGCCAGGATCACCACGAACAACGCCGGGAACACGCAGAACACCATCGGGATCAGCATCTTCACCGGCGCCTTCTGGGCCCGCTCCTCGGCGAGCTGACGCCGCTTCACCCGCATCTCCTCGGCCTGCGCCCGCAGCACACGGCCGATCGACACGCCGAACGTGTCGGCCTGCAGGATCGCCAGCACGAACGAGCGGATCTCGGGGATGTTCGTTCGGGTGTCGAGCGCCCTCAGGGCGTCAGCCCGGCTGGCCCCCGCCCGGATCTCGCCCAGCATGCGGGAGAACTCGTCGGTGAGAGGCCCCGGAACAGCGGCCACCGTGCGGTCCAGCGCCTGCTCGAAGCCCAGGCCCGCCTCCACCGAGATGACCAGCAGGTCCATCAGGTCGGGCAGCTTGGCGCGCAACTGGAAGGCCCGATCCTGGACCTCGCGGTTGAGGATCGCGTCGGGGCCCAGGATGCACACGCCCGCAGCCAACAGGGTCGCCATCAGCCGGGCGGTGCCCGAGATCGGCACGAACCACCACACCGCAAGGGCCGCCACCGGCGCCGCCGCCACGGTCAGCACCCGTACGGCCAGGAACCGGTCGACGTCGCCGGCAGCGGCGCGGCCCGCGGACTGCAGCTTCGTCCTGGTCCGCTCCAGGTAGCCCGCAGGCGTGAATCGCCGGCCCAGGCCGGTCAACCCCGACAGCAGCGGCGTCACGGCCCGGTCGCGCAGCGGCGTCAGCAGCTCCTTCTCCCGGATCGACTCGACCTCGTAGTCCTGCAGCTGGCGCAGCGAGGCGCGCACCACCGCCTTCTCCTCGGCCTGGCCCAGCGCCGTGAACAGCACGAGGCCCAAGGCCAGCCCGACACCGACCACGCCCAGTGCCAGCATCAGATCTCCACCTCGATCGTCTTGCGCATCCACCAGAACCCGAACAGGGCGAGCACGACCGCGCCGCCCAGGAGGAACTGGCCGACCGTCTCGTCGAAGAGCGGGTCCATGTACTCGGGGTTGACCGTGTAGATGAACCCTCCTAGGGCGATCGGCATTATGCCCAGCACGATCGCCGACATGCGACCCTCGGCGGTGAGGCCGCGCACGTCGCGGCGCAGTCGCTCGCGCTCGGTCATCGTGTCGCCCACCGTGATCAGCAGCTCGGCGAGATTGCCGCCCACCTCCCGCTGGATCCGAATGGCCATCACCGCCCACCCGAAGTCGGCGGAGCCCATCCGCTCGGCGACGCCCTCGAGCGACTCCTCCAGCGGGCGGCCCAGACGAGCCTCGGTGACCACCCTGCGCAGCTCTCGACCCATCGGCTCGGCCACCTCCTGGGAGACGGCCTCGACGCCCTGCATCAGCGAGTAACCCGCCCGCAACGTGCTGGCCAGCAGCTGCAACGTGTCGGGGAGCTGGCCCTCGAAGGCGCGGCGCCGCCGCCCGGCCAGGAAGCTCAACACGCCGTACGGCGCCAGCGCGGCGACCAGCCCCAGCAGCAGGCCCAGCAGGGGGGGCAGCAGGGCCACCCCGAGCACGAGGAGCAGCACGGCAGCGACCGCGTTGAAGAAGATCAGCTCCGCGGGCCGCAGCGGCAGGTTGGCCTGCTCGAGCATCGACTCCAACTTCACGAGCAGGCCGCGGCGCTGCGCGATCTCACCGGTCAGCTCGACGGCGCGCTGCACCAGCGGAGTCTGCGCGAGGCCCCGGTCGACCGGATCCTCATCGAGGTCGAACCCGCCGGGCCTGCCCGCTCCGTCAGCGAAGCCACCCTCGTAAGGCTGCAGCACGCTGGCCAGCGACGGGCCACGGTTCAGGAACGTGCCGGCGAGCGACCACACAGCGAGCGCGACCGCCGCCAGCACGGCGACGACGCCCAGGACCAGGCCGAAGTCCGAGCGGAGGAACCCGGGCCCCGACGGGTCGCCCACGACCTCGACCTCGCCCGCTGCCGCCGCCGACTGGTTCGAGCCCACCACGAACGACGCAGTGGCCTGCTGGTCGCCCACCGTCACGAGCAACGAGGCCGGACCCTGCTCGGAGGGCGACTCGTAGGTGGCCACGTACTGCTTGCGCAGCGTCTCCTGCACACCCTCGAACAGGGCTCCGACGCCAGCCGGCTGGTCCGCAAGGGCCGAGGTACCCCCCGTGGCCGCGGCCATCGACTCCAGGCGGCTGAACCCGTCGTTGGGGACGCCGATCGCGAACAGGGCGGTGCCGGTCGCGGCCAGCGCGCCCTGCGCCCGGTCCAACGAAGCGGTCGAGCCGACGTCCTGGCCGTCGCTGAACACCACGACGTTGCGCTGCAGCGAGGTGTCGTCGAACAGGCGAGCGGCACGCACGATGCCGTCGTAGAGGTGGGTGTTCTCGTCGAGGCGGATGCGGTCGATCGCCGCCAGGAGCTGCGCCTCGTCCGCGGTGAAGTCCTGCAGCACCTGCACCCGGTTGTCGAAGGTGACCACGGCCACCTGGTCCGACCCGGACTTGCTCGACACGAAGCTCTTCGCCGCCGCCAGGACCTGGGCGATGAGGCCCTTGGACTCCATCGACTTGGACGAGTCGATCAACAGCACCACGCCGAGCTGCTCGGCGTCGTCGAGCGGAGCCACCTTGGGCGCCGTCTCGACGAGGTCGCCGTCCTGGCGGATGGCTACGTCGGACACGTCGTCACGGCTGCCGCTGTAGCCGAAGGTGACCGCCACCGAGCCGGGGTCGGTGGCGTCGACCCCGCGGATGACCAGGCGCTCCGCGGCCTGTTGGGCCGCGGCGGGTCCGGCCAGCATCACCGGCCCGGCGATCGCCGCGCCGAGCGCGGCAAGGGCCAGAGCCAGCCGCGCCACGCGGGCGCCGCGGGAGTGGGCTCGGCTCACCCGGCCCCCTGAGCACGCCGGGCGAACGCCTCGGGCTGGAAGACCTCGGGCCCCAGCCGGATGCCGAGGTCGGCGAGCTTCTCGGTGAAGCGGGGCCGGACGCCGGTCGCCTTCAGGTGGCCCTTGAAGCGACCGTGGTCGTCGATGCCCATCCCGTAGTCGAACAGGAACACGTCCTGGAGGGTGATGACGTCGCCCTCCATGCCCTGCACCTCGGTGATGTGGGTGACGCGCCGGGTGCCGTCGCGCAGGCGGGTCAGGTGCACGATCAGGTCGAGCGCCGAGGCCATCTGCTCGCGGATGGCCCGGATCGGCAGGTCGAAGCCGGCCATCAGGATCATCGTCTCGATGCGCGACAGCGTGTCGCGCGGGCTGTTGGAGTGGATCGTGGTGAGCGAGCCGTCGTGACCGGTGTTCATGGCCTGGAGCATGTCGAGCGCCTCGCCGCCGCGGCACTCGCCGACGACGATGCGGTCGGGTCGCATGCGCAAGGCGTTGCGCACCAGGTCGCGGATGGTGACCTGCCCCTTGCCCTCGATGTTGGGCGGCCGGGCCTCCAGCGGCAGCACGTGCTCCTGGTGGAGCTGGAGCTCCTCGGCGTCCTCGATGGTGACGATGCGCTCGTCGGTCGGGATGAACGAGGACAGCACGTTCAGCGTGGTCGTCTTGCCGGTGCCGGTACCGCCCGACACGATCACGTTGAGCCGACCCACCACGCACGCCTGCAAGAAGCGGGCCGAGTGCGCGTTGAGGGTGCCGAACCGGATCAGGTCGTCGATCTGGAACGGGTCCGTCGCGAACTTCCGGATGGTGAGGAACGGGCCGCCGATCGCCAACGGGTGGATCACGGCGTTGACCCGGGACCCGTCGGGGAGGCGGGCGTCGACCATCGGCGTGGCCTCGTCGATGCGACGACCGACCTGGCTCACGATCTTGTCGATGATCCGCCGAAGGTGCGTCTCGTCCACGAAGCTCGCCGCGGTGCGCTCGAGGCGACCGTTGCGCTCGACGAAGACCAGCTCGGGACCATTGACCATGACCTCGGTGATCTCCTCGTCCTTGAGGAGCCGGTCGATCGGGCCATAGCCCAAGATGTCGTCGGAGACGTCCTGGATGAGCTGGGCCTTGTCGGCGGCGGACAGCGGCGCCCGCTCCTGGGCCAGCGCCGAGTGCAGCTGCTCGTGGACACGGCGGCGAAGGTCGTCCTCCGAGAGCCGCTTGTCGTAGAGGATCGGGCCCAGCTCGTCGATGAGGTGGTGATGGATCCGCTGGCGCAGCTCGTCCAGAACCGGATCGCGCCGCTTCGTGGCGACCGCCGTCCCTCCGCCTTGTTGCACCTCGTGGAGCCGCTTGTAGAGGCTCACCGGCCACCCTCCTCATCCCTCGCCCGCTCGGAAATCATCGCAACCGGTTCATCGGGTGCTCGCTCGATGCCACCAGCGCCGCGAGCTGCTCGAGCGACCGTGCGACCCCCGACTTGGGAGCATCGAGGACCACCGGCACACCCTTGTTGACCGACTGCGGCACCACGATGTCGCTCGGCACCAACGCGTCGGCCTTGATCTGCAACGTGCGCTCGACCTCGCTCACGTCGAGCTTGACCTTGCTGTTGGCCCGGTTGAGCACGAGATGCAGCTTCGACGACGGCACGTTGAGCAGGCGCAGGGTCTGCAGCCCGATCTTCACGTTCTTGATGTTGGGGATGTCCATTCCCGCAACGAGCAGGACGTCGTCGCTCTCCTCGATGAGCGCCAGCACGACCTCGTTGAAGTAGGCCGGCGTGTCGACCACCACGTGGGCCGCGAACCCGCGGATCAGCTCGACGATCTTGAGCATCTCGGCGGCCGAGATCTGCTCGGCGAACGACGGCTCCAGCGGAGCCGCCAGGACGAACACCCCGGAGGGCTCGTGGCGCACCAGCAGCTGCTGGAGCAGTCCCTGGTCGAGACGGTCCATCGCGCCCACGGCGTCGACGATCGTGTGCTGGGGTGCGAGCTTCAACATCACCGCAATGTCACCGAACTGCAGGTCGGCGTCGACGAGCACCACCGGCCCGGCCGCCTTGCGGGCCAGCGCCACCGCAAGGTTCACCGCAACCACCGACTTGCCCGCGCCGCCCTTGGTCGAGAACACGGTCGTCATCGCGCCGCGATGGCCGTCTGCCTCGACGCCCGAGAGGGCACCCGAGGGCGAAGGCAACGCACCGTTCAGCCCCGAGGCGACTCGTTCGACGGCGGCGCCGAGCTGGGCCGCGTCGACGGGGTCGGCGAGCACGTCCTTGATCCCCGCACGCAGGGCGAGCTGGAGGACCTCGGTCGACAGCTCCCTCACCAGCAGGACGGCGGCCGCCTCGGGATGGCTCGACAGGAGCGACCCGATGCCGCCGATGCCTGCGGGATCCGCGCACGAGGGGCCCGCCACGATCACCGTCGGTCGGCCCGAGAGCGCCTCGACGACGGCCGCGGGCGAGTGGACGGCCTCCACCGAGTCGCCGAGTTGCATCGAGAGCCGGGCTCGGACGGCCTGGTCGTCCTCGACGACCACGACCGCGACATCTGGACTGGTCTTCAACTGAGGTCCGCTCCTCGGGGCCGACGGGACGGGGGGAGTGTCGAGCGAGGTCAACGTACTCCCGACCCGGCCCTAGGACTGGGCCTTGCCCTGCGGGCCGTAGGGGGTCAGCTGGTCGGCCGTCTCGCCCGGAGGAGCCGCTCCGGCGTCGAGCGGCGGGATCGGGCTCGGCTGGTAGTCCTTGGGCACGAGCGTCAGGTAGATCTGACCCGGGTCGACCGAGGCGATCCGCTGCGCTGCGTCCACCGGGACCGCGAAGGTGATCAGGCCCGACGAGGTGGAGGTGACCGGCGTTCCGTCGGCGTTCGTCGCGGCCGTCTCACCGGGCTCGAGCTTGCGCGTCTGGCCCACCGCGAGGATCTGCACCTTCTGGTACAGGTATCGCCCGTTCGAGTTGTAGATGCCCTCCCCGCCGGCGCCGGGAGCCGTGATGAGCATGTTCACGAAGTCGCCCGGCACCAGCAGCCCGGCGACGCCGCGCACCTGGTCGATGGAGATGGTGATGGCGGTCTCGTTGTTCTTGAGCAGGCTCGAGAACGTCGACAGCGACTCCGCCTGGGAGACGAACTGGTTCGCCAGCACGGGCTGGTTGGCCGGCAGGTCGATCACCGCCACCAGCCCGTCGATCTCGTCGGTGCTGTTGATGGCGTTCACCGGCCGGAACTCGCGGGGGATCTTGTCCTTCTCTATCAGGCCCTGCGCGACGGCGTCGTCGCCGAAGGTGCCCTTCGGGATGTCCTCGACGATCTTGTAGATCTCGACCCGCTCGGCATCGTCGTTGGCCCGATCCTCGATCCCCCCGACATAGGTGAACAGGGCGAACGCCGCGATCGCGCCGATGACCACGGACGCGATCAGGATCAGGGTTCGTCGAGAACTCACACGCACCGCCTACATTGAGAGGGAGAGGGCCGCAGCCCCCTCATCGTCGGCGCAACAGTACGCGTACCTTGAGCCCCAAACCTGGGACCATCGGCCCAATCACTGTGCGCGACCGGGTCCCACGGACCGCGCGGTCGGGTGGCGCGAGCGGATCAGCCGAGCCGGCCGGCCCTCTCAGGCGTCGCCGGTCGCAGGCTCCTCGGCCACCTCCGGGCCCGCCGGTGCGCCCCCGGCCTCCTCGAAGTAGTCGGCCCAGGCGGCCTCGGCCTCCTCGGAGTGCTCGATGTCTCCGACGATGTAGTTGCCCTCGCTGTCGTAGGCGTGCTCGCCGAAGTGCTCCTGGTACTCGGCGGCCACCGTCCCGCCTTCGGCCGCCTGCTTGATCGAGAGGCTGATGCGCCGCCGCTGCAGGTCCAGGTCGATGATCTTGACCCACAGCTCCTCGCCCGGCGTCACCACCTGCTCAGGCAGGTCGACATGGTGGGCCGACATCTCCGAGATGTGCACGAGGCCCTCGATGCCGTCACCCACCTGCACGAACGATCCGAACGGCACCAGCTTGGTGACCCGCCCGTAGACCAGCTCACCCACCTTGTGCGACGTGGCGAACTCCTGCCACGGATCCTGCTGGGTGGCCTTGAGCGACAGGCTGATCCGCTCGCGGTCGAGGTCGACGTCGAGGACCTGGACAGTCACCTCGTCCCCCACCGCCACCACCGAGCCCGGGTGGTCGACGTGCTTCCAGGACAGCTCCGAGACGTGGATCAGCCCGTCCATGCCGCCGAGGTCGACGAAGGCACCGAAGTTCACCACCGACGAGACCACCCCGGCCCGGATCTCGCCCGGCTTCAGGTTGGTCAGGAACTCGTCGCGCTGCTCCTTCTGGGTCTCCTCCAGCCACGCACGGCGCGAGAGCACGACGTTGTTGCGGTTCTTGTCCAGCTCGATGATCTTCGCCTCGAGGGTGCGACCCACGTACGGACCGAGGTCGCGGACCCGGCGAAGCTCCACCAGGCTGGCCGGCAGGAAGCCGCGCAACCCGATGTCGAGGATCAGGCCGCCCTTGACGACCTCGATCACCGGGCCCGACACCACTCCCTCAGCCTCCTTGATGCGCTCGATGTCGCCCCAGGCCCGCTCGTACTGGGCCCGCTTCTTGGACAGGACCAGCCGGCCCTCCTTGTCCTCCTTGGTGAGGACGAGCGCCTCGAGCTTGTCGCCCAGGGTGACGATCTCGTGCGGGTCGACGTCGTTGCGGATCGACAGCTCGCGGCTGGGGATCACGCCCTCGGACTTGTAGCCGATGTCGAGCAGGACCTCGTCACGGTCGACCTTGACCACCGTCCCCTCGACGATCTCGCCGTCCTCGACGGTCACGAGCGTGCCGTCGATGGCGTCGGCGAAGCTGCCGGCCAGATCGTCGGCGGTTATCTGACGGGGGACGTAGGTACCGTCCTCGTCGAAGGTGCCCATCTGGCTGCTGGCGGTCGACGACGGGGCGATGGTGGTCTGGTCGGACAAGGATCGGCCTTCGGGGGTCGGGGACGGGTGAGCACTCGGCGGGCACGACGCGCGCCACCGCCCGGCAGAGCCGGGGCGCACAACCTACCGTTCGAGGGGGCGGCGGGCCACAGCCAGCAGCTCGGGCTCCTCCAGGCACGGTGCGCTGCGCCGGTACCGCCCCGGCGCAACCGACCACAGCTCCTCGAGGACCAGTCCCGCACCCGAGATCATCAGGCGCAGCTCCCGGGGGGTGAAGCAGGTGGTCCACAGCTCCGCCGGAGCGACCTGCCCCGACGGGTCACGGACCTCGGTGTGCTCGTGGTTGACCCCGGCCACGACGTCGAAGTCGTCGCCGGGCTCGAGCCAACGCAGCTGGAAGTACGCCGAGAAGGCCGACACCGCGACTCGACCGCCGGGTCGCAGCGCCCGCGCGATCCCGTCGAGCACGTCCCCGTCGCCGTCGAGGGGCGAACCCGGGCCGCCGCAGAGGCCGAAAGCCCCCTGGCACAAGGACACGACCGCGTCGAACACGGAGTCGAAGGCCAGGGAACGGGCGTCGGCACGCACGAAGGTGGCACCCGGTGGAGCATCGCGACGAGCCACCTCTACGAAGCGCTCGCTCAGGTCCACACCGACCACCTCGATGCCTCGGCGGGCCAGGGCGTGGGCGTGGCGCCCGGGGCCGCAACCCACGTCGAGGACCCGGGAGCCGGGACCGAGATCGAGCACCTCGGTCAGGAACCCGACCTCCTGGTCGGTCCCGCGGGTGAACGAGTAGCGCAGGTAGGCCTCGCCCAGGTGGTCCGCCAGCGGCTCGAACCAGTGACGGGAGGCACTCCCGGGGCCCTCCGCCGAGCCGGGCGCGGGACGATCGGACACCGGCCTCAGGCTACCGGCACCCCCCTTGCGGGCCCGGTAGCCTGCCCGCCGTGGGGCCGATCGGGCGGCGCGACTTCCTCGCCGGGATGCTCGCGCTGGGCGGCACTGTGGCGATCGCGTCGTGCTCGAACGACGAGGACGACCCAGGCGACGAGCGGGCGGACGCTCCCGGCGAGACGCCGGAGGCGAGGCTGCGCGACCCCGGCCTGGCTGGCGACCCGTTCACCCTCGGCGTGGCCTCGGGCGATCCCGCCCCGGGGTCGGTCATCCTGTGGACCCGCCTGGCCGTCGATCCCCTCGCTGCCGACGGCTCCGGGGGCATGCCCGACGAAGACCTCGAAGTCCGCTGGGAGATCAGCGAGGACGCCGGGTTCAGCACCCTCGTCGCCTCGGGCGACGCGCCGGCAACCGCCGCGTTGGGCCACTCGGTCCACGTCGACGCCCGCGGGCTGCGCCCGGACCGCTGGTACCAGTACCGGTTCCGGATCGGTCCCCACACCTCCCCCACCGGCCGCACCCGCGCCGCACCCGGCGAGGGCGACGATGCCGGGCGCCTCACGATCGCCGTGGCGTCGTGCCAGGACTTCGCCAACGGCTACTACGGCGCCCACAGGGCCATCGCCGCAGACGACCTCGACCTGGTCGTGTTCCTCGGTGACTACATATACGAGGGCGCCGGCCCCTCGGAGGCGGTACGTCCGTTCTCGGGCCCCCGATGCGTGACGCTGGGCGACTACCGGACCCGATATGCCCTCTACCGCTCCGACCCCGACCTGCGCGCCGCCCACGCCCGCTGCCCCTGGGTGCTGACCTGGGACGACCACGAGGTCGAGAACAACTACGCCGCCCTGGCCAGCGAGAGGGGCACGACCCCCGCGGAGTTCGCCGAGCAGCGAGCTGCCGCCTACCAGGCCTACTACGAGAACCAGCCTCTACGACTCGACCCGCCCGAGGGCGCGAACTGGCAGATCCGCCGGGCGCTGCGCTGGGGCACCCTGGCCGAGCTGTTCATGCTCGACGGCCGCCAGTACCGCGACGACCAGCCCTGCGAGCGCCCCGACGACGCCCTCGTGGACCGGGCCGTGTGCGACCCCGCCGCCCAGGACCGCAGCATGCTCGGCGAGGCCCAGGAGCGCTGGCTCACCGACGGGCTGTCGGCAAGTGGGGCCCGCTGGAAGCTCATCGGCCAGCAGACCGTCATGTCGGCGCTGGTGCTGGGCAACACGATCCTCAACGTGGACCAGTGGGACGGCTACCCCCGCGCCCGCGCCCGCCTGCTCGCCCACCTCGACGACCACGACGTGCACGACGTGGTCGTGCTGACCGGCGACATCCACGCCGCCGGCGCCTCGGTGCTGCGCACCGACAGCGCCGACCCCTCCAGCTCTGCGGTGGCCGTGGAGGTGGTGTGCACCTCGATCACCTCCGCCGGCCTGGCGCAGCGGGTCGGGATCGACCCGACCTCCTTCGACCCGACGATCCTGGGGTTGGCCTACGGTGAGCTCGTCCACCACGGCTACACCCGCTGCACCTGCACGCCGCAGGGCGTGCGCATCGAGTTCGTGATCGTCGACGACGTCGCCGACCCGGCGAGCGCCGTGAGCGTGGACGCCACGTTCGACATCCCCGCCGGTCGAGCCGAGCTGGTCGAGGCCTGAAGCCGGGGCGCCCCGTCAGCGGTTGTCGCACTCCCAACGCGGTGGGACGAACTCCCAGTGCTTGGGAGCACCGTCGCCGCAGTCCTCTGCGGTAGCACCGGCCACAGCCAGCGAGTAGAGGCAGAACAGCACGAAGGCGAGGGCGATGAACCACCAGGGTCCGCTTCCACGCCGGTCCAACTTGCGCACCCGAGCCATCGTTCCTCCGTCCGTCCGCCAGACAACCTGTCAGCCCTTGGCATCCGCCCAGGACGATCCCACCGCCATGCTCACCTCGAGCGGCACCCGCAGGTCGGCGGCGCCCGCCATGACCTCGAGCACCATCGGCGCGACCACATGCTCGCCTGAAGGCTCCACCTCCACCAGGACCTCGTCGTGCACCTGCAGGACCAGCCGGCCACCGGTCCCCGACCCGGCCAGCCGGTCGTCGAGTCGCACGAGCGCAACCTTGAAGATGTCGGCCGCCAGACCCTGTATGCCGGCGTTCATCGCCTGGCGCTCACCGGCCTGGCGGATCCGCACATTCGACGACGACAGCTCGGGGATCTGGCGGCGCCGACCGAACAGCGTCTCGGTGTAGCCCCGCTGGCGCGCCTCGGCCACGGTGCGGTCCATGTAGGCCCGTACCGACGGGAAGGCCTCGAAGTACGATGCCAGGATCACCGCCGCCTCCTCGGTGGGGATGTTCAAGCGCTGGCCCAACCCGTAGGCCTCCATCCCGTAGGCCAACCCGTACGACACCATCTTCGCCTTCGCCCGCATGGCCGGGGTGACGTCGGTCGGATCCACCGAGAAGACCCGCGCCGCGGTCTCGGTGTGGATGTCTCGACCGGCCGAGAAGCTCTCGATCAGCCCGGGGTCCTCGGCCAGGTGGGCTATGCAGCGCAGCTCGATCTGGTCGTAGTCGGCGACCAGCAGCCGCCGACCGGGGCCGGGCACGAACGCTCGGCGGAACTCGCGGCCGAGCTCGCTGCGCACCGGGATGTTGTGCAGGTTGGGTTGGTCCGACGACAGGCGCCCGGTTCGCGCAACGGTCTGGTTGAACGTGGCGTGGATCCGGCCATCGGCCGCTACCTCGGCGATCAGCCCGTCGCCGTAGGTCGAGCGCAGCTTCTCCACCTCTCGGTATGCCAGGAGGTGGTCGATGATCGGGTGCTGGCCCGCCATCCGCTCCAGGCTGGCCGCGTCGGTGGAGAAGCCGGTCTTGGTCTTCTTCTGCGGCGTCAGGCCCAGCTCGTCGAAGAGGACCTGGCGGAGCTGGGGCGTGGAGTTGACGTTGAACTCGTGGCCTGCGGCCTCGACGACCGCCCGACGATGCCGCTCCACGTCCGCGACGAGGCGGTCCCTCAGCGCCCGCAACTCGTCGACGTCGACGCCGATCCCGATGTCCTCCATGCGGGCCAGCACCCGTACCAGGGGCACCTCCACCTCGTCGTTCAGGGCCCGCAGCCCACGTGCGTCGAGCGCCTCGCCCAGCGGGGCGCTCGACGCACGCGGGCTGCGGGCCCTGAACGACGAGGTGGAGCCCCTGGTACGGGTGCTGGCCCGCATGGAGGACATCGACGTCGACGTCGACGAGTTGCGGGCGCTGAGGGACCGCCTCGTCGCGGACGTGGAGCGGCATCATCGGCGCAAGAAGGGCGCCGGCCACGAGTTCAACGTCAACTCCACGCCCCAGCTCCGCCAGGTCCTCTTCGACGAGCTGGGCCTGACGCCGCAGAAGAAGACCAAGACCGGCTTCTCCACCGACGCGGCCAGCCTGGAGATGGCGGGCCGGCGCATCGACCACCTACGGCATACCGAGAGGTGGAGAAGCTGCGCTCGACCTACGGCGGGCTGATCGCCGAGGTAGCGGCCGATCGGCCCGATCCACGCCAACCAGACCGTTGCGCGAACCGGGCGCCTGTCGTCGGACCAACCCAACCTGCACAACATCCCGGTGCAGGAGCGAGTTCGGCCGCATTTCCGCCGAGACCGCGTGCCCACCGTGGCCGCTGGTCGCCGACTACGACCAGATCGAGCTGCGCTGCATAGCCCCGAACTCGCCGACCGGGCTGATCGAGAGCTTCTCGGCCGGTCGAGACATCCACACCGACCGCGGCACGGGTCTTCTCGGTGGATCCGACCGACGTCACCCCGGCCATGCGGGCGAAGGCGAAGATGGTGTCCGTGTACCGGTTGGCCTACAGATGGCGGGAGCCTACGGGTTGGGCCAGCGCTTGAACTCCCCACCGAGGAGGCGGCGGTGATCCTGGCATCGTACTTCGAGACTCCGTCGGTACGGGCCTACATGGACCGCACCGTGGCCAAGGGCCGCACCAGCAGGGGCTACACCGAGACGCTGTTCGGTCGGCGCCGCCAGATCCCCGAGCTGTCGTCGTCGAATGCGGATCCGCCAGGCCGGTGAGCGCCAGGCGCGATGAACGCCCACATACAGGGTCTGGCGGCGATGCTCAAGGTTGCGCTCGTCAAACTCGACGACCGGTGGGCCGGGTCGGGGACCGGTGGCCGGCTGGTGCTGGTGCACGACGAGAGGAGCCTTCAGGCGAGCATGTGGTCGCGCCGATGGTGCTCGAGGCCATGGCGGGCGCCGCCGAGCATGCGTCTGGGGGGTTGGCGTGGCGGTGGGATCGTCCTGGGCGGTCCAAGAGGCTGAGCGGGTTACGCAGACGGACGGAGGAACGATGGCTCGGGTGCGCAAGTTGGACCGGCGTGGAAGGCCCCTGTCATCGCCCTCGCCTTCGTGCTGTTCTGCCTCTACTCGCTGGCTGTGGCCGGTGCTACCGCAGAGGACTGGCGACGTGCTCCCAAGCACTCGGAGGACGTCGTCCCACCGCGTTGGGAGTGCGACAACCGCTGAGCGGGGCGCCCCAGGCCTCGACCGGCTTCGCCCCAGGCGGGGATGTCGAACGTGGCGTCCACGCTCACGGCGCTCGCCGGGTCGGCGACGTCGTCGACGATCACGAACTCGATGCGTCCTCGGCGTGCAGGTGCAGCGGGTGTAGCCGTGGTGGACGACCCGCCGTAGGCCAACCCCAGGATCGTCGGGTCGAAGGAGGTGACGATGCGT
>CAVPEW010000035.1:0-45669 GCA_963703565.1 uncultured Microthrixaceae bacterium
CCATTGGTCACGCACACGACGTCCTCTAGGTTCAAGATGATGTCGGTTCTCGTGACCGGCCATGGCGTCGAACTCGGCGGGCAGGGCGCTCCTCGTCCTGAAGCGCACTCCTGGGTCACCGCCCGCGCCGGGCGACCAGCAGGCTGCTGCAGGTCGCCGAGCGCGCCCGAAAGCCGGCTCCAGCGGATCGCGCAGCCGCTGGCGGTTGCCCGGCCTCTCGGCCAGCCCGCACCAGCGGTTCGGCTCATCGGCACAAGCGGTGCGGCACCTCGGGATCGAGATCGACGCGGGTGCCGGCGGCCTGTTCGGCTGCCTACGGCAGTTCACCTACGGCTGCTCGGCGACGGGCGTCGATCCGTCGGTACGGGCAGCTCCCGCACGGTGACCTGGGCCACCCTCGCCGGTCTCGAGCCAGCCGGGCATCTGGCGGTCGAGCGCGTCGAGGTTGTGCCGGACGACGATCATGGCCTTGCGCCCGAGGGACACGACCTCACCCTTGCGGACCCGGAAGCTGGGGGATGTCCACGCGCCGCCCGTTGACCGAGATCAGGCCGTGGTTGACGAACTGGGCGAAGGGCGGGCCGGGTGCGGCTCAGCCGGCGCGGAACACGATGTTCGGCCTCGAGGCGCTGCTCGAGCATCTGCAGGAGGTCTTGCGGCGACGCGCTTGTGGCGGCTGGCCTCCTGGTACAGGTTCGCGAGCTGTGCTCATGTAGATGACTCGGCCTTTCCCGCTGCAGGGGGAGTACTCGGAGGGCGGCGGCGCCGGCTGCGCCCGTGCTCGCCGGGCGGGGTAGGGCCGGCGGTCCAGGGCGCGGGCCGGCCCTTGTCCGTAGTGTTCACGCCGAGACGACGCGAGATCTTCACCTTGGGTCCTGTGTAGCGGGCCACGGTCGCTCCCGCCTCAGACCCGGCGCCGCTTGGGCGGACGGCAGCCGTTGTGCGGTACGGGGGTCACGAGCCATGCCGGTCATCCGGCGCTCTGGATCGAACGGATCGCCGTCTCGCGACCCGAGCCGGGTCCTTTGACCTGCACGTCGACCTTGCGCACGCCGTGCTCCATAGCGCGCCTGCGCGACGCCTGCTCGGCAGCCATCTGGGCGGCGAAGGGAGTCGACTTGCGCGATCCCTTGAAGCCGCAGTCGCCCGCCGACGCCCAGGGGAGATGACGTTGCCCTCCTGGTTGGTGTCGTGACGATCGTGTTGTTGAATGTCTTGACGTGCGCCACGCCGTAGGAGGTCGTCCCGCGTTTGTGCTTGCGGGTCGGCGACCGCCGGCTTCGGCTTGGCCATCGGGCCACTTCCTCGCCTTCTTCTTGCCGGCCACGGTCTTCTTCGGGGCGCCTTGCGGGTGCGGGCGTTGGTCTGTGTCCGCTGGCCGCGGACACGGGCCGTGGCGGTGCCGCAGGCCCTGCCAGCAGCCGATCTCCATCTTGCGCCGGATGTCCTGCTGGACCTCGCGCCGCAAGTCGCCTTCGACGTGTAGGTTGACGTAGGCGCGGATCCGGTTGCAATCCCTCCTCCGTCGGTCAGGTCGCGTACCCGGCGCGTCGTGTCCAGGCCCAGCTCGTCGCAGACCGCCTGGTAGTGGTGCTGACCGATGCCGAAGATGTAGGTGAGGGAGATCTCGAGCCGCTTCTCGTGGACGTCGACGCCGGCGATGCGTGCCATCTCAGTCCTCGTCCCCTGCTGTGGACGGGGTTGGCGCAGATTCCGACCTGGACACGGCCGTGCCGACGGATCACCTTGCACTTCTCGCACATCTTCTTCACGCTCGGTCGAACCTTCATCCACGCCTCGGTGTCGGTCTGCTCAACGATCGGGATCTGCAGCGGAGCGCCCGACCGGACCCGGCACGAACCGGGATCCGCTCCTCGCACACCGCCGGTGACGCGCTCATGGCGCCGACCGGCCGCAGGAAGGGGCTAGCGAGTGGCCCAAGTGGCCAAAAACCCGCCGCTATGGACATGGTGATCAGGGGACAGTCGTCGACGGAGCGTGCGACGGCACCGCCGACGTGGATTGAGGCGACCGGATCGTGGAGGTCGGGCGGGTGTCGGGCCGGGGTCGACGCGGTCGACCAGCCGACGGCGTCTCTGGTGACGCCCGGCTTCGTCCACCTGCACACCCACTTCGACGGCCAGGCCACCTGGAACCGCCGCCTGCCTGTTGAGCCAGCACGGGGTCACCTCGGTGGCGATGGAACGGCCGGCGTGGGGTTCGTGCTCGGCGCGTGCCGAGCGCCACGACTGGCTCATCGGCCTACTCGAAGGGGTCGAGGACATCCCCGGAACCGCGCTGGCGAGGGGATGACCTGGGGGTGGGGAGTTCGTTCCCGCTCGACGTGCTCGAAGGCCGCGGGTGCTCGACGTCGGCGCCCATGCGCCCACGCCGCTCTGCTGCGCACCTACGTGATGGGTGAACGGGGAGCCGACCACGGCCGCAAGCGCCGACCGCCGAGGAGGTGCAGCGCATGGCCGAGCTGGTCACCGAGGCGCTCGCCGCCGGAGCGATCGGCTTCGCCACCTCACGCACGAGGTTCACATGACCCGCGAGGGCTCAACATCGCACCCTGCACTCGGGGCGCCCGGAGCGCAGGGTGCCGATGTTGCGGCCCTCGCGGGTCATGTGAACCTCGGTGCGTGAGGTGGCGAAGCCGATCGCTCCGGCGGCGAGCGCCTCGGTGACCAGCTCGGCCATGCGCTGCACCTCCTCGGCGGTCGGCGCTTCGGCGTGGTCGGCTCCCCGTTCACCCATCACGTAGGTGCGCAGCGCGGCGTGGGGCACATGGGCGCCGACGTCGAGCACCCGCGGGCGGGACTCGAGCACGTCGAGGTACTCCGGGAACGACTCCCACCCCCAGGTCATCCCCTCGGCCAGCGCGGTTCCGGGGATGTCCTCGACCCCTTCGAGTAGGCCGATGAGCCAGTCGTGGCGCTCGGCGCGCGCCGGCGCGAACCCCACGCCGCAGTTGCCCATCGCCACCGAGGTGACCCCGTGCTGGCTCGACGGTGCCAGCAGCGGGTCCCAGGTGGCCTGGCCGTCGAAGTGGGTGTGCAGGTCGACGAAGCCGGGCGTCACCAGAGCGCCGTCGGCGTCGAGCTCGCGTCGACCCCGGCCCGACACCCGCCCGACCTCCACGATCCGGTCGCCCTCGATGCCCACGTCGGCGGTGCGTGGCCGCGCCCCGCTCCCGTCGACGACTGTCCCCCCCCTGATCACCATGTCCATAGCGGCACGGTACCGGCGCGGCGAGTTGGCCACCAGGGCCACTACCGCTAGCATGCCCCTTCGGCCTGCGGGCCGGTGCGCGCCATGAGCGCGTCACCGGCGGTGTGCGAGGAGCGGATCCCGGTTCGTGCCGGGTCCGGTCGGGCGCTCCGCTGCAGATCCCGATCAGTAGCAGACCGACACCGAGGCGTGGATGAAGGTTCGACCGAGCGTGAAGAAGATGTGCGAGAAGTGCAAGGTGATCCGTCGGCACGGCCGTGTCCAGGTGATCTGCGCCAACCCCCGTCACAAGCAGCGCCAGGGCTAGGGGACGAGGACTGATGGCACGCATCGCCGGCGTCGACATCCCCCGCGAGAAGCGGCTCGAGATCTCCCTCACCTACATCTTCGGCATCGGTCGCACCACTGCCGGGCGGGTCTGCGACGAGCTGGCCCTGGACCGCGACACACGGGTGCGCGACCTGACCGACGAAGAGGTCAACCGGATCCGCGCCGACGTCGACCAGAACCTGCGCGTCGAAGGCGACTTGCGGCGCGAGGTCCAGCAGGACATCCGGCGCAAGATGGAGATCGGCTGCTGGCAGGGCCTGCGGCACCGCCGCGGCCTGCCTGTGCGCGGCCAGCGGACACAGACCAACGCCCGCACCCGCAAGGGCCCGAAGAAGACCGTGGCCGGCAAGAAGAAGGCGAGGAAGTAGCCCGATGGCCAAGCCGAAGCCCGGCGGTCGCCGACCCCGCAAGCGCGAGCGCAAGAACGTCTCCTACGGCGTGGCGCACATCAAGAGCTCGTTCAACAACACGATCGTCACGATCACCGACCAGGAGGGCAACGTCATCTCCTGGGCGTCGGCGGGCAACTGCGGCTTCAAGGGATCGCGCAAGTCGACTCCCTTCGCCGCCCAGATGGCTGCCGAGCAGGCGGCACGGCGCGCTATGGAGCACGGCGTGCGCAAGGTCGACGTGCAGGTCAAAGGACCCGGCTCGGGTCGCGAGACGGCGATCCGTTCGATCCAGAGCGCCGGGATAGAGGTCACCGGCATCAAGGACGTGACCCCCGTACCGCACAACGGCTGCCGTCCGCCCAAGCGGCGCCGGGTCTGAGGCGGGAGCGACCGTGGCCCGCTACACAGGACCCAAGGTGAAGATCTCGCGTCGTCTCGGCGTGAACATCTACGAGAACGACAAGGGCCGCCGCGCCCTGGACCGCCGGCCCTACCCGCCCGGCGAGCACGGGCGCAGCCGGCGCCGCCAGCCCTCCGAGTACTCCCTGCAGCTCGCCGAGAAGCAGAAGGCCAAGTACATCTACGGGCTGCTCGAGCGCCAGTTCGCGAACCTGTACCAGGAGGCCAGCCGCCACAAGGGCGTCACCGGCGAGAACCTCCTGCAGATGCTCGAGCAGCGCCTCGACAACATCGTGTTCCGCGCCGGCTGGGCCCGCACCCGGCCCCAGGCTCGCCAGTTCGTCAACCACGGCCTGATCTCGGTCAACGGGCGGCGCGTGGACATCCCCAGCTTCCGGGTCCGCAAGGGTGAGGTCGTCTCCCTCGGGCGCAAGGCCCAGGAGATGATCGTCGTCCGGCACAACCTCGACACGCTCGACGCGGTCGTGCCCGGCTGGCTCGAGACCGGCGAGGGTGGCCTCCAGGTCACCGTGCGGGAGCTGCCCGTACGCGAGCAGATCGACGCCCCGGTCCGCGAGCAGCTCATAGTCGAGCTCTACTCCAAGTAGGCGGCCGCCGGCCGCCGGCACCGCATCGATCGATCCCCGAGGTACCGCACCCATGCTCGTCATCCAGCGACCGACCGTGGAGCCGCTCGGCGAGGCCGAGGGCAACCGCCAGCGGTTCGCGATCGGCCCCCTCGAGCCCGGCTTCGGGCACACGCTGGGCAACTCCCTACGGCGCACGCTGCTGTCGTCCATCCCCGGCGCGGCGGTGACCCAGATGCGCTTCGACGACGCCCTGCACGAGTTCGACACCATCGCCGGCGTCACCGAGGACGTCACCGACATCATCTTGAACCTCAAGGACGTCGTGCTGGTCTCGTACTCCGACGAGCCGGTGACGCTCCGCCTCGACGCGCGCGGCCCGGCCGAGGTGACCGCGGCGGACATCGCCCTCACGGCCGACGTCGAGGTCCTGAACCCCGAGCTGCACCTGGCGACGCTCAACAAGTCGGCGCGCCTGGCCATCGACCTGATCGTCGAGCGTGGCCGTGGCTATGTCGCCGCCGACCGCAACAAGGCGGCCGCGACCATCGGTGTCATCCCGGTCGACTCGATCTTCTCCCCGGTCCGCCGGGTCGCCTTCGTGGTCGAGCCCACCCGGGTCGAGCAGTCCACCGAGTACGACCGACTCGTGCTCGACATCACCACCGACGGTTCCATCAGCCCTCGCGAGGCGCTGGCCTCGGCGGGCGACACCTTGCGCTCGCTGGTGGCGCTGGTGGCCGAGATGAGCGACGACCCCCAGGGCCTCGAGCTGGGCGAGGTGTCGGCCACGACCGCCGGTTCGCCGGACCTCGATCTTCCCATCGAGGACCTCGACCTCTCCGAGCGGCCGCGGAACTGCCTCAAGCGGGCCCAGGTGAACTCGATCGGCGAGCTGCTGATCAAGACCGAGGACGACCTGCTGGCCATCACCAACTTCGGTCAGAAGTCGCTCGACGAGGTCATCGCCAAGCTCGACGAGCGCGGCTTGTCGCTGCGGACCAAGGACTGACATGCCCGCCACGCCCAAGAAGGGCCGCCGATTCGGCGGCAGCGCCGCTCACCAGCGCCTGATGTTCGCCAACCTCGCGGCGAGCCTGTTCGCTGCAGAGGGGATCGTGACCACCGAGGCCAAGGCGAAGGCGTTGCGGCCCATCGCAGAGAAGCTCATCACCAAGGCCCGCAGGGGTGGCCTGCACAACACCCGCCAGGTGATCGCCTACCTGGGCGACAAGGAGATGACCCACAAGCTCTTCTCCGACATCGGGCCCCGCTACGCCGATCGCAACGGCGGCTACACCCGCATCCTCAAGCTGGGTCCGCGCCAGGGCGACAACGCGCCCATGGCCCGCATCGAACTGGTCTGACCGGACACGGCGCCGGCCCCGGCGTCGAGGCGTCCCGGCGGCCACACTGGACGAGGTGACCCTGTTCGACATCGACGAGGGCAGGCCGGAGCCGGCCAGGCCGACGGTGCGGGTCGCCATGGTCGTCGCCTACGACGGATCACGCTTCGCCGGCTTCGCCGCCCAGCCGGGCCAGCGCACCGTCGCCGGCACGATCAGCGCCGCCCTCGAGCCGGTGGTCGGCCACCGTGTCACGCTCACGTGCGCCGGGCGCACGGACCGGGGCGTGCACGCTTGGGGCCAGGTCGTGAGCTTCGACGTGGCTGCCGCGCATGCAGATCCCGACATGCTTGCGCGCACGCTGAACCGGCGCTGCCGTCCTGCGGTGGCGGTGCGCCACAGCACGACGGTCGACTCGACCTTCGACGCCAGGTTCTCGGCCCGGTCCCGCGTCTACCGCTACACGGTGTGGAACGCCCCCGTGCACGACCCGTTCCGAGCCCGCACCGCCTGGCACGTCCCACATCCCCTGGACCCGGCCCTGCTCACGCTGGCGTGCGACCCCTTCATCGGCGAGCACGACTTCTCCGCCTTCTGCCGTCGGCCCCGCCCCCGTGCGGGGGAGGAGCCGCCCTCGCTGAGGCGCCGGGTCCTGTCGGCTTCGTGGTCCGAGCCGGAGCCGTGGGTGCGACGCCTGGAGATCGAGGCGGTCGCCTTCTGCCACCAGATGGTCCGCAGCATCGTCGGCACCCTGGTGGCGGCGGGTCGTGGTCGGATCCGGCCCGGCGAGATCTCCGCCGTGCTCGCCTCGGGCGATCGTGCGAGGGCTGCTCCCGTCGCGCCGCCCGAGGGCCTGTGCCTGTGGCGGGTACGCTACGAGGGCCTCGACGGGGAGTTGCGGCCCTGCGCGGGAGGGCTCTAGCCTCGCTCCTCGGCCCGCGGCCCGGTCGTTGCCCCTCGGGCCCGTTCCGTACCGCTCCACCTTACGGATCCGACCATCGGCGGATCCTGCCCGTCAACCGTGCCAGTCCCCACCCCTGCGAGTCTCGAGGCCGTCGCGTGCGCACCTACAGCCCCAAGCAGAGCGAGATCCAGCGGAGGTGGTACGTGATCGACGCCCAGGATCTCGTGCTCGGCCGAGTGTGCACCGAGGCAGCCCGGCTGCTGCGCGGCAAGCACAAGCCGACCTTCGCCCCCCACCTCGACACCGGCGATCACGTGATCATCGTGAACGCCTCGCGGGTGGTGCTCAGCGCGGACAAGGCCGCCAACAAGCTGGTGCGGAGCCACTCTGGCTACCCCGGTGGGCTTCGCACCCGCACCTATGCCGACCTGCTCGCCAGCAGGCCCGAGGAAGCCGTTCGGCGGTCGGTGCGCGGGATGCTGCCCAAGAACCGGCTGGGCCGTCAGATGCTTACCAAGCTGAAGGTCTACGCCGGTCCCGTGCACCCCCACGTCGCCCAGTCGCCCATCCCCCTCGACATCCCCGGCGCCCGCAGGGTTGCCTGAGCACGCCCACGGAGCCCCGAACGTGACCGCACCCCTCGTCCAGGCCACCGGCCGCCGCAAGCAGTCCGTGGCCCGGGTCCGCCTCCGCCCGGGGCAGGGTCGCATCACCGTGAACGGCCGTGACGTCGCCGACTACTTCCCCTCCAAGGCCCACCAGATGGCGTTGGCGGAGCCCCTGCGGGTCACCGAGACCGAAGAGCAATACGACGTCGACGCCTCCATAGCGGGCGGGGGGATATCCGGCCAGGCCGGCGCCCTGCGCCTGGGCATCGCCCGGGGCCTGTGCGACCTCGATCCCGAGCGGCGCGCTTCCCTCAAGCGGGCCGGCTTCCTCACCCGCGACGCGCGTGAGAAGGAATCGAAGAAGTACGGCCTCAAGAAGGCCCGCAAGGCTCCGCAGTACTCGAAGCGCTGATCAGGCGCGCTCGCTGCCGTCAGGCGCCGTGCCCGTCGATGCCAGGTAGGCCCGCCAGCCCCCGTGGCTCGTGATGTCACGTGCGCCGGTCAGGCCGATCGGCTCGCAGATGAAGCCGTGCACCCAGCGCTCGTCGGCCAGTTCGACCGACCCGATCCCCAGTGGCGGCGCGACCTGGCCGACGAGCGCTCCCAGGGCGGCGTCGTCGAGACGCCATACCTCCACCTCCACCCGGGCTCCTCCGGTGGCGACGCGCTCCAGGCCCGGCCGAGGCGTCGGTCCTCCCGCCAGGCGGTGCAGCCGGTAGGCCGCAGAGGTGGTGGTGCGCTCGACGAGCTCGGCGCCCCGGTCGGTGAGCTGGTGGTTGAGCGGTTGGCCCCACAGGTGGGCGCCGACCACGGCTACGAGGTGCCCCCGAGAGGCTTGGGGGCCCTGAGTCCCGGCGGGCGCTGTCTCCCCGGCCAGGGCCAGGGCCACCGCGGCGATGGCCCCTTGGCGCGGGGGTGGAGCCAGCACGGTCACGCCGCCCGGCCCGACCGGGTCGGGAACGGCGATGGCGGCCAGGCCCAGCATGTTCGCGAAGGTCGTGTTACGGCCCAGAGCGGAGTTGACCCCGATGGGATCCGCCGCGACCTCCTCGAGGGTCGGGGTCAGCTCGACGGTGGGAACCACGAGCACGTCGTGGGCCGCCCAGAACTGCTCCAGAGCCTTGCGCAGCGCCCGGAGCCGGGCCAGGGCCTCGAAGACCTCCGTTCCCCGGTAGGCGTGTCCGCCGGCCACGACCTCGGCCACGACGGGATCGACCCCGCTGGCCCGGGCCAGGCGTGGTGCCAGCACCGAGGTCCGTTCGGCCAGCCACGGTCCGCCGTAGAGCAGGTCCCCTGCCTCGTGGAACGGCGCCAGGTCGACCGGGTCCACCGAGTGGCCGGCATCGCGCAGGATCGCCTCGGCCGCGGACGTGGCAGGGTGGGCGGCCGGCGCCGCGGCGCGCAGGGGCCCCGCCGTGACCGGCCACCGGCGGCCCGACAGGACCGACTCGACGACCAGCGCGTCGGCCACTCGGGAGGTGAAGGTCGACACGCAGTCGAGAGTCGGGCTGGCCGGCACCACGCCGTCGAGGGGTCGTGTGCCGGGAGCGCCCTTGGCTCCGACGACTCCGCACAGCGCGGCCGGCACACGGCCCGACCCGGCGGTGTCGGTGCCGAGAGCGAAGGTGACGTGACCGCGGGCCACCGCCACCGCCGAGCCCGAGGAGGACCCTCCGGGCACCAGCCGGTCGTCGAAGGGGTTGCGGGGGGTCCCGTAGGGCGAGCGGGTGCCGACCAGGCCGGTGGCGAGCTGATCCAGGTTGGTCTTGCCGACGTAGAGCGCTCCGGCGGCCAGGAGGCGCTCGACCACAGTCGCCGAGCGGGATGCGATCGGCGACGGGCCCGGCAGCGCGCAGGTGGTGGGCCGACCGGCGACGTCGATGTTGTCCTTGACCGCGAACGGCGCGCCCCACAAGGGCCGGTCCGGGTCCTGTCGCGGCCCGAGGTCGGCAGCGGCCCTCACCAGCGCCTCGAGCGGCTCGCGGTGGATCCACACAGCGCCGTCGTCGTCGGCGTCGATGCGGCGTACGACCTCGGCCACGACCTCGGCCGGGTCGAGCCCGTCCCGGTACGCGTCGGCGAGGCCGGCCAGGCCGGCATCGAGCGCCGACCCGGCGGTGCCGCCGCGCTCGGCGGGGCGCGTCGGAGGCGACACCTCAGCGGGACAGGGCGTCGAGCAGTGCCGACGAGGAGGCGACCGCTCCGAAGACCCCGCCCTGCATCGTCACCATCTTGAGCGCCGCTTCGTAGTTGCCCACGTCGGTGGCACCGGTGCAGTCCGAGAGCAGGAGGCACTCGAAGCCGCGGTCGTTGGCCTCGCGCATCGTGGTGTGCACGCACACGTCGGTGGTGATCCCGGTCAGGATCAGGTGCGTGATCGCCCGGGTTCGCAGCACCAAGTCGAGCTCTGTGGCGTAGAAGCTGCCCTTGCCGGGCTTGTCGACCACGAGCTCACCAGGCCAGGGGTAGACCTCGGGCACGATGTCCCAGCCGGGCTCGCCGCGCACCAGGATCCGCCCGCAGGGTCCCGCTTCACCGATGCCGGCACCGATGCGCTGCGAGCGCCAGAGCTTGTTGGGTGGGCAGTCGCTCAGGTCCGGCAGGTGCCCCTCGCGCGTGTGGACCACGAACATGCCCGCCGCCCGACAGGCGGCGAGGACCTCCATCGTGGGCGCCAGGCCGGCGCGGGTGAGGCCCAGGTCGTATCCCATGGCGTCCACGTAGCCGCCCGGACCGCAGAAGTCGGTCTGCCAGTCGATGTTGACCAGCGCGGTCCGGGCGACGTCGAGCGTGCCGTCGTAAGGCCAGGCGTAGGGGTCGGCGGGCACGGGTCCCAGGGTGGTCATGTCGTCGTCTCCGGGTCGCGGGGTCGGTGGTGGGACACGGCGGCCAGGGCCGCCACTACCTCGGCGGCACGACCGAGCGCGCCGAAGATGCCGCCCGACATCGTCACCATCGAGGCCGCGGCCTCGGCCAGGTCGGGCTGTAGGGGTGCGCAGGCGTCGGTGACGAGCAGGCACTCGTAGCCGCGGTCGTTGGCGCTGCGGAGCGTGGAGTGCACCGGGCCCTCGAGGCCCAGGCCGGCCACCAGCAGGTGGGTGCGACCGGCCCGGCGCAGCACACCGTCGAGCGGGCTCCCGCAGAACGCGTCGATCCCGCCGGCGGTCACGGCCTGCGCTCCGGGTAGAGCGAGCGCCTCGCCGTCGTGGTGGGCCACGCCGACGACCAGCCCCCCCGGCGCCGCCGTGGCGGCGGCCAGATCGACCACGATCTGGACGGCTGCCGGCGCCGAGGCCGACCGCGACTGCCAGGCCCCGTCCCATCCGGCGACCACCAGGGCCAGTCTCGCCGGGTCGAGGACGCCGTCGTAGGGCCATGGATAGGGCACGCTGCGCTCGACGTGCACCACGCCGGCGGAGTGCGCGGTTCGGGCACCACTCGCGGTGCTCAGGCCTCCGGAGCCGGGGGTCAACTCGCCCGCTCCGGTACCGCCGGGTGCCGCGGCGCCGGCCGCCAGGCGTCGATCAGCTCGGCGAGGGCCTCGGGGGCGTCGAGCTGGGCCGCGTTGGCGGCGCCGGCGAGGGTGGCCACCTCGGCGCCGGTGAGGCGTCTCAGGACCTCCGCGGCCTCGACCCGATCGGGCCCGCTGCGAGCGCCGACCGTGGTCAGGATCGGCAGGTCTCGGAGGGTCGCTAGCTCCTCGGCGCTGGGATCGAAGCGGGTGAAGGCGGGGATCTCCAGACGGGCCCGGGTGCCGGCCGCCACCACCCGGGCCCGTCCCGAGGCCCCTAGAGCCGACCAGGTCGTCTCGCCCATGATCGAGCGCACGACCTCGACGGCCGCCTCGGGCGAGTGGGTCGCCCGCAGCGCTGCTTCGGCGAAGCGGCGCTGCAGCGCGGGGGCGTGGCGTCCCAGCAGCGGTTCGTGCACGACCAGCGACCCCACCACGTCGTGGTGGCCGAGAGCCATGGCCACCACGAGCGTCGCCCCGCCGCTGGTGCCCACGACCCGGGCGCCGACGGCGTCGAGGGTGCGCAAGGTGCCGGCCAGGGCGTCGGCCTGGTCCTGCACGGTCGGCGCGGTGGCCCCGGGGGTCGGGCGGGCCACGACGTGAACCCGCCAGCGTCCGGCCAGCGCCATCGCCACGTGGGCGAAGCTCTCGGCTCCGACCCCGACGCCGTGCACGAGCACGACGTCGGGGCCCGAGCCGATCGAGGTTGTCTCGAGGGCGGTCACGGTCAGTCGAGCTTGCCGACGACGCCCTTCACGAAGAAGTCCATCTGCTCGGCCTCGGCGTAGGTCGGCGACTCCCCCTCGGCGTAGACCGTCTCGCCGTCCTGATCCGTCACGGGCCCCGTGAAGGGCGACTCGCCGGCGGCGAAGCGCTCCCGGGCGGCGTCGATCAGCGCCTTGGTCTCGTCGGTGACCATCGGGCCGAAGGTCGACTGGACGAAGGGGTTGTCGCCCGTCTGCAGGCCTCCGCGGTAGTTGCCGTTGTAGTCGCTGTCGGCGAAGTTGCCCGAACGGACCGACTCGACGATGTCGATGTACAGCTGGCTCCAGTCCCACTCCGAGCCGGTGACCCAGCCCTTGGGGGCCAGCTCGGAGGCGTCGGCGTGATATCCGACCGAGTAGGCGCCGGCAGCCTCGGTCGCCTCGATGATGGTCTTGGTGCAGTCCTGGTGCTGGGTGATCACGTCGACGCCCTGGTCGAGCAGGGACTTGACCGCCTGGGCCTGCACGGTGGGATCGCACCAGTTGCCGGTGGCCACGGTGATCACCTCGGCCTCGGGGTCCACCGACTGGGCGCCAAGGGCGAAGGCGTTGATGTTGGCGACGGTCTGGGGGATCGGGAAGGCGTAGACGAATCCGAGCTTGTCGCTCTCGGTCACCGAGCCGGCGGCTATGCCGGCTGTGTAGACCGGTTCGTAGACGGTCCCGAAGTAGGTACCGAGGTTGTCGAGCCCCGGCTCCTCCTCGAGGCCGCCCTGGTGCACGAACACCACATCGGGGTTCGCCTCTGCCAGGTTGGCGGCTGCCTCGTAGTGGCCGTAGCTGGTCGCGAAGATCAAGTCGGCGCCCTTGTCGATCATGTCCTGCATGACGCCCTCGGCCTCTGCTGTCTCGGGGACGTTCTCGGCCCGGAGCACCTCGATGTCGTCGGCGGACTCCTCGATGGCCACGCTGCCCTGGTAGGCGGCCTGGTTGTAGCCGAAGTCGTCCTTGGAGCCGACGAATATGAACCCGACGGTGAACTCGGCGTCCTCGTCCGACGAGGCGGCGTCGGAGGAGTCGTCGTCGTCGCCGCAGGCGGTGAGGAAGAGGGCCAGTCCGACCAGCACGGCCAGGAAGCGGACGTTGTTTCGCATGGATTTCCTCCGGTTGGGGGTCGGGAGCTGAGGATTCGAAGACGCGCTGGAGCGCGGCCGGCCCGCTGTTGAGCCGCCGCCGGCTGAGCGCGACCAGCGCGACCAGCACGACCACGTACGGCAGCGCCTCGAGCAGGTACCGCGAGATCTCCCAGCCCCTGGCCTGGAGCTGGAGTTGCAGGGCGATCGCCCCGCTGAACAGGTAGGCGCCCGCCGCCAGCTTGAGCGGGTGCCAGCCGGCGAAGATCACGAGTGCCACCGCCACGTACCCGCGCCCCACGGTCATGTTCTCGGACCAGTTGAGGGTCGCCGCTGTCGACAGCTGCGCCCCTCCGAGCCCGGCGAGGGCCCCCCCGGCGAGCACGGCCGCCCAGCGGACCCGGCGAGCCGAGGTGCCGTAGATCTCGAGCACCTCGGGTTGCTCGCCGGCCGCACGCAGCCAAAGCCCGCCACGGGAGCGCCACAGGAACCAGGCCAGCGCTGGGCCGGCCAGGAACGACAGGTAGGTGAGCGGGTCGTGGTCGAACAGGATCGGACCCACGAAGGGCAGATCCGACAGGCCCGGGATCGCCCACCGCTGCAGGGGCTGCACCCCCTTGCCCACGTAGGACTGGCCGTACAGGGCGGTGATCCCCAGCCCGAGGAAGCTCACCACGAGCCCGACCGCCACCTGGTTGGCGTGGCGGTGCAGCACGACGAAGGCGTGCACGGCCGCCAGCGCGGCTCCGGCGGCCAGGCCGGCGAGCACGCCGACCCAGGGACTCCCGCTGCCGATGCCGGCGGCATAGGCCGCCAGGGCACCGCAGAGCATCGAGCCCTCGGTGCCCAGGTTGATCACGCCGGAGCGCTCCGCGGTGAGCTCGCCGAGCCCGGCGAACACGATGGAGGTGCCGCCGGCGACCGCTCCGGTCAGGACTGCCTCGAGCATCAGGCGGTCTCCCGATCGCCGGCGCCGGTACCCCAGCCGAGGACGGCCAGAAGGACCAGGGCCATGAGGATGTTGACGGCTCCGCCGGAGAGTCCGGCGGTGATCCTCAGCCCGCTGCCCCCCACGGCTATGGCACCCAGCAGGACGGATGCCAGAACCGCCCGCAAGGGGTGGTGGCGGGCCAGCCACGAGGCCAGGAAGCCGATGAAGCCGACCCCGGCGAGCAGGTCGGGGCGGAGCCGACCCTCGGTACCGGCGACCTCGATCATGCCGCCGATCCCGGCGAGGGCGCCGCCCAGCGCCGTCGCCGCGATCGATAGCCCGCCCACCGCCAGGCCCGCCCGGCGGGCGGCTCCCGGGTTGCCGCCGAGCACCCGGAGCTTGAAGCCCCAGGTGGTGCTGCGCAGCAACAGCCACACCAGCACCACCACCACGAGGCCGACGAGGATCCCGGCGTGCACCCGGTTGCCCCAGATGATGCCGAAGCGCTCGGGCCCGGTGAGCTCTCGCGAGTAGGCCTGGCCGAGGCTGCGGGGATCCTTCCACGGCTCGAAGCACAGCCAGGTGACCACCAGCCCGGCGATGTAGTTGAGCAGCAGGCCCGAGATGGCCTCGTTGGTGCGGGTCGTCACCTTGGCCAGCCCGGGCAACGCGCCCCACGCGGCGCCCAGCGCCGCGCCACCGGCGGCCATGGCGGTGAGCGTGAACCACGTCGGAGCGGTGCCGCCCAGACGGTTCGCGGCCAGCATGGCACCGACAGAGCCCATCAGCAGCTGGCCTTCACCACCGAGGTTGAACAACCCGGCCCGGGCCGGTACGGCGGTGGCGAGAGCCGCCAGCAGGATCGGGGTGGCTCGCATGAAGGTCTCGCCCAGGCTGTCGCTGCTGCCCGCCGCGGTGTCCCACATCGACGACAGCACCTCGCCGGGATCGGCACCCTTGGCGATCAGGAAGGCCGAGAAGATCGCCAGCGTCGAGGTGGCCACGACGGTCCAGCGCAGAGCGGCGTGCCCGGCACGCCCGCTGGCGATCCGCCGCCACAGCGCGGGCGGAGAGCCGCCGCTCCCGGCCGCGCCACCGTTGGCGGGGGCACCGACGGCGTCGCCGTCGGTGGGGGCCAGGACCTGGGTCATGCTGCGGCTCCTGTGACCATCAACCGGCCGATCGCCTGACGGTCCGCGTCGGCGGGGGACACGATCCCGGCCACGCGGCCCTCGTGCAGCACCACGATGCGGTCCGACAGCGCCATGAGCTCGTCGAGGTCCTCGCTGACCATGAGGACACCGGCTCCGGCAGCGCGCCGCTCGAGCAGCAGGCCCTGGGTGGCGCGCACCGAGGCGACGTCGAGCCCGCGGCTGGGGTAGGCGGCCACCACGAGCGCTGGCTCGTCGACCAGGAAGGTCCGTGCCAGCACCACACGCTGGATGTTGCCGCCCGACAGCGTCGCGACAGCCCGGTCGAGCGGGGCCAGCGCGAGCCGCTCGGCGATGTCGGGCTCTCGGCGACCGCGCGTACCGCCGACCAGTCGACCCTGGGGCCCCTGGTCGGTAGGGGGCGCCCGTTGAGGGCGAGGTGCTCGAGGATGCGCAGGCCTCCGACGACAGCGTCGTTCACCGGGTCCTCGGGCACGACCACCGCGCCGGCGCGCAGGGCGTTGCGGGGTCGACCGGCCCGACCGATGTCGCGGCCGGCGATGTGGATCTCACCCCGGTCCAGGGGCACCACGCCGAGCACGGCGTCGAGCAGCTCCCTCTGGCCGTTGCCGGACACGCCGGCGATGCCGACGAGCTCCCCGGGCTGGACCATGAAGGTCACGTCGTCGAGCCGGGTACGTCCGTCGGGGCCGGCCACCCTCACACCGTTGACCACCAGCGCCGGCTGCCCCGAGCGGGGAGCGGCGCGCTCGACGGGCAGGGGCGGTGGCACCGAGCCGACCATGGTCTCGACGAGCTGGTCGTCGGTCATGGTCCGGGGGTCGGCGCCCGACAGGATCATCCGTCCTCCGCGCAGCACGGTGACTCGATCGGCCACGGCCCGTGTCTCGGCGAGCTTGTGGGTGATCAGCGCCACGCCCAGGCCGCCGGAGCGCAGTCGGTCGACGATCTCGAGCAGCGCGTCCACCTCCTGGGGGGCGAGCGCGCTGGTGGGTTCGTCGAGGATCACCACCCGGGCATCCATGAGCAGGACCCGGAGGATCTCCACGAGCTGGCGCTCGGCGATGGACAGCTCGGAGACCGTGGCGTCGGGGTCCACCGCCAGCCCGTAGCGCTCGCCGCCGTCGCGCACCCGCCGGCGCGCCTCGGCGCGCCGGTAGCGCCCCGTCCCGCAGGCCAGCTCGACGTTCTCGGCCACGGTGAGGGCGGGCACCAGGCGCAGGTCCTGGAAGACCATGCCGATACCTGCAGCTCGACTGGCGGCGGGTGAGCCCAGCACGATGGGTTGGCCGTCGACGAGGACCTCGCCCTGCTGGGGGGTGTTGACGCCGTAGAGGACCTTCATGAGGGTGCTCTTGCCGGCCCCGTTCTCGCCCAGAAGGGCGTGAACCTCGCCGGCTCGCAGGGAGAAGTCGACCGCCTCGTTGGCCACCAGCGAGCCGAACCGCTGGGTGATGCCCCGAGCGTCGAGCACCGGTGCGGCATCGGTCACGAGCGTCTCCTGCCGATCATGCGGGCGATGGTCAGCGCGGCGCGCTCGCCGGCCACCGCCAGGGACTCCTCGAAGTGGCTCACCAACCGCGCGTCGGCCTCGGCAAGGTCACCTTCGAAGAGGGGTTCGAGCACAGAGAGGTGCTGCTCGACGGTTCGCGTCACCCGATCGGCGGTGAGGAAGTCGTGCATGCGCACCAGCCGGATCCGCTCGTTGACGTTGTGGAGCTGCACGACGAGGGCGGCGTTGCCGGCGGCAGCGGCCAGGCGCTCGTGGAAGTCCTCGTCGATCAGCACGAACTGGCCGTCGGCCGCCGTGGTCGAGTCGCCATCGACGCGCCTGGCGTCGGTATCGCCGGAGCGTGTGTCCTCGCCGGGGGCGTTGAGCGCTGTCCAGTCGTCGCGCAGGGCCTCCAGCGTGGCGCGGTCGTGCGGCGGCGCGCCCCTTCGGTGCCGGCCCAGGGCGGCTCGCTCGAGGGCGAAGCGGATCTCGTAGAGCTCGCGCACCAGGTGCAGGTCGACCAGGGTCGGGCCGTAGCCGCCGTCCTCGAGCCGTTCGAGCAGGCCCTCGGTGTGCAGGCGGCTGAGCGCTTCGCGCACCGGGGTGCGCGACACCCCGACCTCGGCTGCGAGGCGCTCCTCGCCCAGCCGGACTCCCGGGAGGAAGTCGCCCGCGAGCAGGCGGGCCTTCAGGCTGCGGTAGGCCAGCTCGCGCCGGCTGGCAACGGGCGTCGAGCCGGCCGGCGGGTGGACCTCGGGAACACTGCGAGCTGGATCCCACGTGGGATCCACAGCTGTATACACGCAGCGCACACTAGGAATCCCCGGTATCACCGTCGTGTCCCGGTGGTGAGCAGACCGAGTCGCCAGCATGACTCGGATCTGTCGAAAGCGGCGGGTCGGGCGGCGGCGCTGGCCAGCTCGCGCCCGGTCTGGTTCGATCTTCGCATGCTGCGCTTCGGCACCGACGGGTTGCGTGGGGTCGCCAACAGCGAGCTCACCCCCGAGGTGGTCCTGGCGCTGGGCCGTGCCGTCGTGCGCGTCCTGGGCGGCCCCGGTCACGAGGTCGTCGCAGCCCGCGACACCCGTCGCTCGGGCCCACTGCTCGAGGCGGCGGTCTGCGCCGGCATGGCCGCCGAGGGCGCCCTGGTTCGCAGCCTGGGCGTCGCCCCCACGCCGGCCGCGGCGCACGTTGCAGCCCGGCGGGGTGCTCCGGCCGTGGTGGTGTCGGCATCGCACAACCCCTTCGCCGACAACGGCGTGAAGGTCTTCGGGGCGGGTGGGCGCAAGCTCGCCCTCACCACCGAGGCCGAGGTCGAGGCCGAGCTGCACCGCATCCTGGCCGCCGGGAACGCAGCGGTGCCGCTGACGGGCACCTCGGTGGGCACCGTGCAGGACGACCGCAGCGCGCTCGCAGGCTGGACCGCCGCCCTGCGCGACTCGCTCGAGCGGCGGCGCCTCGACGGCGTCCAGGTCGTCGTCGACTGCGCCAACGGCGCCGCGTCGGCCTTCGCGGCCGACCTGTTGGGCGGCCTCGGTGCCGAGGTCACCGCCCTCCACGCGGCTCCCGACGGGGTGAACATCAACGACGGGTGCGGTTCGACCAACCCGGGGAGCCTGTGCCGAGCCGTGGTGGGCTCCGGCGCGGCCGCCGGGATCGCCCTCGACGGTGACGCCGACCGCTGCCTGGCCGTCGACGCCGCGGGCCGCCTCCTCGACGGTGATCAGATCCTCGCCTCGCTGGCCATCGACCGTGCGGTCCGGGGGCGCCTGGCCGGCGGCACGGTGGCGGTGACGGTCATGAGCAACCTCGGGCTGCACCGTGGGCTGGCCGCGGCGGGCATCGGCGTGATCGAGACCCCGGTGGGCGACCGTCACCTGGTCGAGGCCATCGCCGCCAACGGCCTCGAGCTCGGTGGTGAGCAGAGCGGGCACCTGATCTTCGCCGACCGGGCGACCACCGGCGACGGCCTGCTCACCGCGGTGGCGCTGCTCGACGTGATGGTTCGCCGCGGCCGCCCGCTGGCCGAGATCGTCGATGCCGCCATGGTGCGCCTGCCCCAGGCGCGCATCGACGTCGCCGTCGCGGAGGGCCGCGACGAGCTCGTCTGTCGTCTCGCGCCCGACCTCGCCCGAGCCGAGGCCGAGCTGGCCGGCGCCGGGCGGATCCTGGTGCGCCCGTCGGGCACCGAGCCCGTGGTGAGGGTCATGGTCGAGGCCGACGAGGAAGGGCGGGCCCGCGCCGTCGCCGGGGGCCTGGCCGCCCGGCTGCGGGAGCTGGCGGGCCCCGGGAGGCTCGAGGCCGACCGGTAGGCTCGGCCGCCGTGTGCGGCATCGTCGCCATCGTGCGCGGCCCGGCGCCGCGGCGCTCTCCGGAGCCGGCGTCGGTGCTCGCGCCGATGACCGCGGCCCTGGCCTCGCTCGAACGCCTCGGCGAGGTGCCCGACCCGGCCGCCGACGACCTCGCCCGGGCAGCGCTTGCCGCAGCGGAGCCACTCGAGGCGGCCGGCGCCGTCCTGGTCACGACCGACGCCGTCGCCGCTCTGCTCGCGGCCCCAGACCTGACCGAGCGCGTGCGGAGGCTGTCGGGCCTGCTCGACGAGCACGTGGAGCGCCTTGGGGGCTGCGGTGAGCGGGCCAAGGTGGGCGAGCTCGACGCTCTGGATGCCGCGCTGGCGCGTCTGGCCGACGCGGCCTGGGCCATCTCGCGGGACCGGCTGGGCACCGTGTCGGGCGTCGCCGGCCTGCTCGGGCGCCGGCGGGGCGCCGCCGCCGTCGAGATCGCGACCTCCGTGCAGCAGGCCCTGTCGGCGATCGACCGCCTCGAGGTGAGGGGACGGGACTCGGCGGGCCTGGCGGTCGTGGTCCAGCGTTCGGGCCTCGACGTGGGCGACCCGGCGGTGGCCGACCTGATCGCCGAGCGCGCCGCGGATCCCCTGCTCCGCTCGATGGCGCTTCGCCAGGCCGGCGACTGCGTCGTGTTCGTCTACAAGGCGGCCGCCGAGATCGGTGAGCTGGGCGACAACACCCGAGCCCTGCGCAGCGCCATCGCCGGCGACCCCCTGCTGGGTATGGCACTCGAGGGTGACGACGCGGTCGCGACCGTGCTGGGACACACCCGCTGGGCGAGCGTGGGCATGATCTCCCAGCCCAACGCCCATCCGGTGGACAGCGTCGAGCTGGCAGAGCCGGCCCCTCTCGGTGGGCCCCCTGCGCCGCTGGTGCTGGCCGCGCTGAACGGCGACGTCGACAACTTCGCCGAGCTGCGGGCCGCCGCCGCCCTGCGGATCGCCGACGAGATCAGCACCGACGCAAAGGTCATCCCCACCTTGGTGGCTCGCCGGCTGGCAGAGGGTGCCGAGCCGGTCGCGGCCTTCCGGGAGACCGTCGCCTCCTTCGAGGGGTCGGTGGCGATCGCCGCCCTCGACGTCACCCACCCCCGGCGGCTGCTGCTCGCCCAGCGTGGCAGCGGCCAGGCCCTGTACGTCGGGATGGCATCGGGGGCGACCGTGGTCGCATCGGAGCCCTACGGGCTCGTGGAGTGCACCGACCGCTACGTGCGCCTCGACGGCGAGACCCCGGCCGACCCGGACAACCCGACCGCGACCCGGGGTCAGATCGTGGTCGTCGACGGCGGCATCGGTGACGGCTCCCCGGCGCTGAGTCGCTACTGCTACGACGGCACCGCTCTGGCACTGGGCGAAGCGGACGTGGCCCGAGCCGGGATCACGACCCGCGACATCGACCGCGGCCACCACGCCCACTACTTCCTCAAGGAGATCTCCGAGGCCCCCCGCAGCGTGCGCCGGACCCTTCGGGGTCGCCTGGTCGAGGGCCCGACCGGTTCCCTCGAGGTGCGCATCGGGCCCGAGACCCTGCCCCTGGGGGTGCGCGAGGACCTGCGGGCCGGGCGCATCAGGCGGGTGCAGGTGATCGGGCAGGGCACCGCCCGCATCGCGGGCGAAGCGCTGGCCGACGCCCTGCGCCAGTGCCTCGACGACTCCTGCCCGTTGCGCGTCGAGTCGCTGCCGGCCACCGAGCTGTCCGGGTTCGGCATGCGCGACGACATGGCTGACACCTTGGTGGTGGCCGTGTCGCAGTCGGGCACGACCACCGACACGAACCGCACCGTCGACCTGGTGCGTGATCGGGGAGCCCGGGTGGTGGCGGTCGTCAACCGCCGTCGCTCGGACCTGACCGACAAGGTCGACGGAGTCCTCTACACCTCCGACGGGCGCGACGTGGAGATGAGCGTCGCTTCGACCAAGGCCTTCTACGCGCAGATCGCGGCCGGCCTGCTGCTGGGCTGGGCGCTGGCAGCCGAGGTGGGTGGCAACGTGGACCCGGCGCTGCCCGAGGCGTTGGCCGCTCTGCCCGAAGCGCTCGCGGCCACAGTCGACCGCCGGGCGGCGATCGGCGAGGTGGCCCGTCGGTTGGCGCCCCCCAAGCGCTACTGGGCGGTGGTGGGCAACGGGGCCAACCGCATCGCCGCGGAGGAGCTGCGCATCAAGCTGAGCGAGCTGTGCTACAAGTCGATCGCCTGCGACGCCACCGAGGACAAGAAGCACATAGACCTGTCGTCCGAGCCGCTGGTGCTCGTATGCGCGGCAGGCCTGTCGGGCTCGACCGCCGACGACGTGGCGAAGGAGGTGGCCATCTACCGGGCGCACAAGGCGTCAGCCGTGGTGATCGCCACCGACGGCGAGGAGCGGTTCGCGGGCGCGTCGGCGACGCTGTTCGTGCCTCCCACCGACCCCCGCCTCGCCTTCGTGCTCGCCGCCGCCGCCGGGCACCTGTTCGGATACGAGGCGGCCCTGGCCATCGACGCTCTGGCGCTGCCCCTGCGCGCTGCGAGGGCGGCCGTCGAGGCGGTGGTGGGAGAGGGCCTCGGCATCGACGCCGCCGAGGCGCTGGAGCACCTGCACCCCGAGCTGGAGGTGGCATCCGGACGCTTCTCCGACGGGCTGCGCTCAGGTTCCTACGACGGCCACCTGGAGGCCGGCACCGCCGTGCGGCTGGCCTCCGCGCTGCGCTACGCCACGGGGGTGGCCCCCCTCGACGGCTACCAGGCCGAGGCTCGGGTGCATCGGCACGCCGGGGGTCGTCATCGACGACCTGGACGCTGCGCTGACGGCGGCGATCGACCAGCTCACCCGACCCGTGGATGCCATCAAGCACCAGGCCAAGACGGTGACCGTGGGGATCTCGCGCAGCGACGAGACCCTGCTGCGCCCGGCGCTGGTGCGTGCCGTGCTGGCAGCGGGCGCTCCTCGGGACCGCCTCGGCTACCGGACGCTTCGCACCTTGGCCGACCTCGACCCGATGGTGGCCGAGGTGACCGGTTGGATCCGCTACACGATCGAGGGAGCGGGACCCGCCGGGGCCGTCGAGGGGGAGCTGCCCGCGTCGGTGGCCGACCGCGGCGGGATCGCAGCGGAGCTGGTCAGCCGCACCGAGAGCACGGGCGTGGTGCGGGGCACGAAGCACACCGTGGCCGTCGAGCGCCAGGTGTTCGTAACCCGAGGACGCGAGGACGGGCGGACCGTGGTCATCGTGCCCGAGACCAAGGGCGACGAGACCACCGGCATCACGCTGCTGCACGTGGCGCTGCGCGACCGGGTCACCCCGGCCGCGGCGAGGGCTGCTCTGGTGGGCTACCGGGGCCGGTGGGCTGCGCTGCGCGACGCCGTGCTCGAGACCGAGCCCAGCTTCCGGGAGGATCGCCTCGGTGAGGTTCCCGTGGTCGACCTGCTCGTCGAACCGATCCGCGAACTGGCCGACCGCTGGCGGCATATCCGGTGATCGGCATCGGCGTGGACCTGTGCGAGGTCGACCGCATGCGAACCGCGCTCGCCCGAACGCCCCGGCTCCGGGTGCGCGTGTTCACCCAGGCCGAGCAGGCCTACTGCGACCGCCGCCGCGATCCCGCCGAGCGTTACGCGGCCCGCTTCGCGGCCAAGGAGGCGGTCATGAAGGCCATGGGGGTCGGCCAGGGCGCGTGCAAGTGGCAGGAGATCGAGGTCGCCAAGGCCCGCAGCGGAGCTCCATCGATCCGCTTGCACGGCGGAGCATCGAGGCTGGCCGCCGAGCGCGGCATCGCCAGGTGGCTGTTGACCATGACCCACACGCACCGGGTGGCCGAGGCCGTCGCCGTGGCGCTCTAGTCCGTGCTGCCCGTGCTGACCCCGGTCGAGATGACCGAGGTCGACCGCCGCGCCCCCGAGCCCGTCGACGTGCTCGTCGAGCGCTCGGGGGCGGCGGTGGCGCGCGCCGCTCTGGACCTGCTCGGAGGTGCCTACGGGCGCCGGGTCGTGGTGGTGGCCGGCAAGGGCAACAACGGAGCCGACGGTCGCGCCGCCGCCCGACGGTTGGCACGGCGCGGGGTGCGCGTGGTCGTGGTCGACGCGGCCTCGGCCGATCCGCTGCCGGCTTCGGACCTGGTCGTCGACGCCGCCTACGGCACGGGCCTGCACGGTCCCTACGAGGCCCCCGATCCCGCCGGCGCGCCGGTCCTGGCTGTCGACGTGCCCAGCGGCGTGGACGGCACGACGGGCCGGGCGCAGGGTCGACCGCCGAGAGCCACCGCCACCGTCGCGCTGGCGGCGCTCAAGCCCGGCCTGCTCCTCGGCGACGGGCCGGACCTGGCCGGCGAGGTGATCGTGGCCGACATCGGCTTGGAGGTGGCATCGGCAGCCACCGCCTGGGTCGTGGAAGCGTCCGATGTGAGCGCCTGGGTCCCGCCGACGCCGCGCGACGCGCACAAGTGGCGCTCCTCGGCGCTCGTGGTGGCCGGCTCGGCCCCCATGACGGGAGCGGCAGTGCTGGCCGTCGCGGCCGCAGCGAGGTCGGGGGCGGGCATGGTGCGCGCCGGGACGCCCGGCCGCTCCGATGGTCCGGGTGCCCCGGTCGAGGCCGTGGGGGTCGACCTGGCGGGGCCCGACTGGGCGACGGCGGCGCTGGAGGCCTCGGCACGGGTGGACGCTGCTTTGGTCGGCCCGGGGCTGGGCACCGCCGCGGACGACCTGGATGCGGTCCGCCGCTTGGTGGCCCGGCTAGAGGTCCCCGTGGTCGTCGACGGGGACGGGCTCCGCGCGCTCGGCGACCACGCTGCGGCGGTGCTGGCGGCCCGGTCGGCACCGTGCGTGCTCACCCCTCACGACGGGGAGGCCGCACGCCTCGCCGGAGCGCCGCCCGGGCCAGACCGGTTGGCCGCCGCTCGCAGCCTCGCGGCGCGCACCGGTGCGGTGGTGCTGCTCAAGGGTCCGGTCACGGTGGTCGCCGAGCCCGGCGGGCAGGTGCGCATGGTCACCACCGGTGATCGGCGCCTGGCCACCGCCGGGACCGGTGATGTGCTGGCCGGGGTGATCGTGGCACTGCTGGCGCGGGGTACGGCCGCGTTCGATGCCGCTGCGGCGGGCGCATGGCTGCACGGCCGCGCGGGTGCCGCCGGACCCCGGTGGGGCCTGGTGGCCTCGGATCTGCTCGACGCTCTGCGCCTGGCACGGGCTGAGGTGGGCAGGTGAGCCGTTCGACGGCCGAGGTCGACCTGGCGGCGGTGCGCTCCAACGTCGCTCGCCTCGCCGCGTTGGTGGCGCCCTCGAAGCTGTGCGTGGTGGTCAAGGCGGACGGCTACGGGCACGGTGCGGTGCCCGTGGCGCAGGCCGCGCTGGCCGCGGGCGCCACTTGGCTGGGCGTGGCCCAGCTCGACGAGGCCGACGCGCTGCGCGCAGCGGGCATCGACGCCCCGGTGCTGCTCCTCGCCGAGCCGGATCCTGGCGAGGTGGCCGACGCCGTCCGCCTCGGCGTACGGGTCGCCCTCTACCGAGCGGCCACGGCGGCGGCTCTGTCGGCGGCGGCGCGCGCTAGCGGTCGTTCCGTGCGCGTGCACCTAAAGGTCGACACTGGCATGCACCGCGTCGGCGCCCATCCCGACGAGGTGGTGGGCCTGGCCCGCCTCGTCGCGGAGTCTGCGGGCCTGGAGCTCGAGGCGCTGTGGACCCACTTCGCAGTGGCGGATGAGCCGGCGCACCCGTTCACCGCCACGCAGCTGCGGCGCCTGCACGTCGCGCTGGACGAGCTGGAACGGGCGGGGCTGCGTCCGCCGATGGTGCACGCGGCCAACTCGGCGGCTGCCATCAGCGTGCCCGGCTCGCGCCTGGACCTGGTGCGTTGCGGGATCGTCGCCTACGGCATCGCGCCCTCGCCCGGTCTCGAGGGGCTCGTCGAGCTGACCCCGGCGTTGCGGTGGTCGACGACGGTGGCGCATACCCGAGTCGTGCCCGCCGGCGAGGGGGTGTCCTACGGGCTGCGCCACCGCCTCGCGGCCGACACGGTCATCGCTACGGTGCCCGTCGGCTATGCCGACGGGGTACGGCGCGACCTGGGGCTGGCCGGCCAGGACGTCCTCGTGGGTGGCCGCCGGTGCCCCCTCGTGGGTGTGGTCACCATGGACCAGGCGCTGGTCGACCTGGGCCCGGGCGCGGCCACGCCGGTGGGCGAGGAGGTCGTGCTGCTCGGATCGCAGGGGCGGGAGGCCATCACCCCCCAGGAGTGGGCGCAGCGGCTGGGGACCATCGCCTACGAGGTGGTGTGCGCGATCGGGGCCCGCGTGGAACGTCGCTACCGCGACGGTGCGTCGTGATCACCGACGTCGAAGGGGTTCGCTGCGGCCACTGGAGCGATCCCGTGGCTCGCACCGGGTGCACGGTGGTGCTGCTTCCGCCCGGTTCGGTGGCGTCGGGCGAGGTGCGCGGCGGAGCTCCCGCCACGCGGGAGACCGACCTGCTCGACCCGACGCGCACGGTGCAGCGCGTCGACGCGGTGCTGCTCACCGGTGGGTCGGCGTTCGGCCTGGCGGCGGCCGACGGCGTGGTGCGCTGGTGCGAAGAGCACGGGCTGGGGTTCCCGACCGCAGCCGGTCCCGTGCCCATCGTGGTGGCGCTGGGGCTCTACGACCTGGGCGAGGGTGACCCGGCGGTGCGCCCGGGACCGGCGCAGGGCTTCGCCGCCTGCGAGGCGGCGACGAGTGGCGCCGTCCCGCTGGGCCGCGTCGGCGCGGGCACCGGGGCGACTGTGGCCAAGTGGGCGGGCCCCGAGCGGCGCCGCCCGGGTGCGCTGGTGTCGGCCACACGGACGAGGGGGCAGCTGGTCGTCGCCGCCCTCGTCGCCGTCAACGCGCTGGGCGAGCCGGGCTTCGGCACGGCCGAGGTTGCCTCGATCGGCGACGCGCTCGACGCCTTCGGCCCGTCGCCTCCCGCGCCGGGGGTGAACACGACGATCGGCGTGGTGGCCACCAACGCCGCGCTCGACAAGGTCGGCTGCCACCTCGTCGCCCAGGGGGCCCACGACGGCTACGCACGCTCACTGGCGCCGGTCCACACCGGCGCCGACGGCGACGCGGTCGTGGTCGCGGCCACCGGGGTGGTGACCGCGTCGCCCGACGTGGTGAGGGTGCTGGCGACCGCGGCCGTGGCGGACGCCATCGCGGCCCTCGCGCCGGGAGGGGCGCTGTACGTGCCGCAGTAGCGTGCACGCCATGCCGGTGGTTGCCACGACCAGCTCGGTCGACGCGACCCGCTCGCTGGCGGAGGCTCTCGCCGGGGTCGCGTCGCCCGGCGACCTGCTCGTGCTCGCAGGCGACCTCGGCGCCGGCAAGACCACATTCACCCAGGGCCTGGGCCGGGGACTGGGTGTCACATCGCCGGTCACCAGCCCCACCTTCACGCTCGCCCAGCGCTACCAGGGTCGCCTCACCCTGCACCACCTCGACGTGTACAGGCTCGACCATCTGGCTGAGGTCGCCGACCTGGCGCTGCCCGAGCTGCTCGACGACGGCGGCGTGGTGTGCATCGAGTGGGGCGACGCCATCAGGCCTGCCCTGCCGGCGGACCTGCTCGAGGTTCGGCTCGCCTTCGGCCCGGGCGACGACGACCGCATCATCACCTTCGAGCCGATCGGGCGGCGCTGGGCGGCGCGCCTCGGCGCGCTGGCTGCCGCCCTGGCCCCTTGGGTCGCCGGCGGATCCCGGGGCGGCGAATCCCTGGCGGGCGAGCCCCGCCCGGGGGGCGGCGCGCCATGCTGATCCTGGGCATCTCCACCTCGACCGATCAGGTGGGCTGCGCGCTGGGCGGTCAGGAGGGCGTGCTGGGATCGGTGCACATCTGCAGGGACCGCCGCCACGCCGAGGCGCTGGCACCGTCGATCGAGTTCCTGTGCGCGTCGGTGGGGGTGGGCCTGGACGAGATCGGCGCGGTGGCCGTCGACGTGGGCCCGGGGCTGTTCACCGGGTTGCGGGTGGGGATGGCATCGGCCAAGGCGATCGCCTACGCCCGGCGCCTGCCGATGGTCGGCGTGCCGAGCCTGGACCTGGTGGCGTTCGGGGTTCGACACACGGCGCGCACGATCGTGTGCGTGCTCGATGCCCGCCGGGGCGAGGTCTTCTGGTGCTGGTTCAAGGCGTCCCCGGGCGGCGTCCAACGCCTGGGCGACCCCCAGGTGGGTTCTCCCGAGGAGTTGGCCTCCGACCTGCTGGCGCGGGGAGGCGACGTGCTGGCGGTGGGCGACGGCGCCCTGCGCTACCGCGAGATCCTCGCCGGCCTGTCGAGCCTGGAGGTGGCCGACGCCGGGCAGGCCCACCCGTCGGCGTCGGCCCTGGTGCAGCTCGCACACGCCCGGGCCGTGCGCGAGGAGTTCGTCGCCCCCCACGACGTGGTGCCGCTGTACTTGCGACTGCCCGACGCCGAGATCAACTGGCAGGTGCGCGACGGGGTGGCGCGGTGAGCGTCTCGGCGATTCCCGCACCCGAGGGCCTGTCGGTGACGTTGTCGCCCATGCGTCGCCGTCACCTGCGGGCGGTGCTGCGCATCGAGGAGCAGGTCTACCCCCGCCCGTGGTCGATGGCGTCGTTCCTGTCCGAGCTGGGTCGTAGGCGCGACCGGTTCTACCGGGTGGCCCGGGTGGGAACCACGGTGGTCGGCTTCGCCGGCGCCATGCTGGTCGTCGACGAAGGACACGTCACCACGATCGCGGTCGACCCACCCTGGCACCGCCACCACATCGGCACCCGCTTGCTGCTCGCGGTGACCGCTGACGCGGTGGCCGCGGGGGCCAAGCAGATGACGCTGGAGGTCCGGGTGGGCAACGACGCCGCCCAGGCGATGTACCGCCGGTTCGGCTACGCCCCGGCCGGCATCCGGCGCAGCTACTACACCGAGCCCGAGGAGGACGCGCTGGTGATGTGGGCCCACGACGTCGACCAGGCCCCCTACGCCGCGCGCCTCGCGGCCCTCGCTGCGCAGGTGCCCGGCACGACGAGGGTGGAGGCGCTGGCGTGAGCGCCGGTGGGCGTGGCGCGGTGCTGGGCATCGAGACGTCCTGTGACGAGACCGCTGCCGCGGTTGTCGTGGGCGGCCGCGAGGTCGCGTCCTCGGTGGTCTCGAGCCAGGTGGACCTGCACGCCCGCTATGGCGGCGTCGTGCCGGAGGTGGCGTCGCGAGCCCATCTCGACCTGCTCGTGCCCGTGGTGGCGCAGGCGTTCGTGGAGGCAGGCCTGTCGGACCGCCCGGGCCCTTCGGGGGAGGTGGGGATCGATTGCGTCGCAGCCACCCACGGTCCCGGCCTCGCCGGGGCGCTGCTGGTCGGGGTCAGCGCTGCCAAGGCCCTGTCGCTGGCATGGGGTGTGCCCTTCGTGGCCGTCAACCACCTCGAGGGGCATCTGTACGCCCCGCTCATCGAGCAGCCCGACCTGGAACTACCCGTGGTGGTCCTGCTGGTGTCGGGGGGCCACACGATGCTGGTCCACATGGTCGACCACGGGCGGTACCGGGTGCTGGGCTCGACCGTGGACGACGCTGCGGGAGAGGCCTTCGACAAGGTGGCCCGCTTCCTCGGCCTCGGCTACCCGGGCGGTCCGGCCGTCGACGAGGCCGCAACCCGGGGTGACCCCGAGGCCATCCACTTCCCGCGCCCGATGCTCGACGACGGGCTCGCCATGAGCTTCTCGGGCCTCAAGACCGCGGTGGTCAACCACGTGCGGCGCCATCCCGAAGCCTGCACCGCGGACGTGGCCGCGAGCTTCCAGGAGGCCGTGGTCGACGTGCTGGTGGTCAAGGCGCTGCGCGCTGCGCGCGAGGTGGGAGCTGGAGGCCTGGCGCTGGGGGGCGGTGTGGCGGCCAACTCGCGCCTGCGGGCGCGCTTGGCCGACGCCGCCGCCGAGGCGGGGCTGGGCAGCTTCGTGCCGCGCCGCTCCATGTGCACGGACAACGCTGCGATGATCGCATCCGCCGGATGGCACCGGTGGCGGTCCGATGGGCCGTCGAGCCTCGACGCCGGCGCCGTCCCCGGGCTGGGCCTGCCGGGCTGAAGCGCCACCTGCCTGGCACTCCCCGGTTGCGAGTGCCAGGCAGGTCGCCTAGCGTTAGCAGTCGCATTAGACGAGTGCTAACGCCCGTCCCTGGACGCTCAACGGAGGCGCCAACCATGAACCTGCAGCCCCTCGAGGACCGCATCGTCGTCAAGCCCGGCGAGGCCGAGGAGACCACCGTTAGCGGTCTGGTCATCCCCGACACCGCCAAGGAGAAGCCCCAGCAGGGCGAGGTGCTTGCCGTGGGCCCGGGTCGCCGCTCGGAGCAGACCGGCGAGCTCATCCCCGTCGACGTCAAGATCGGCGACACCGTGCTCTACAGCAAGTACGGGGGCACCGAGGTGAGCGACGGCGGGCAGGACCTGCTCGTGCTCAACGCCCGTGACGTGCTCGCGATCGTGAAGAAGTAGCCCATGTCCAAGCTGATCCAGTTCGACGACGAAGCCCGTCGGTCCCTCGAGGCCGGCGTGAACAAGCTGGCCGACGCGGTGAAGGTCACCATCGGCCCCCGCGGCCGCAACGTGGTGCTCGAGAAGAAGTTCGGCGCGCCGACCATCACCAACGACGGCGTGTCGATCGCTCGCGAGATCGAGCTCGACGACCCGTTCGAGAACATGGGCGCGCAGCTGGTCAAGGAGGTGGCGACCAAGACCAACGACATCGCCGGTGACGGCACGACCACCGCGACCGTGCTGGCCCAGGCGCTGACCCACGAAGGTCTTCGCAACGTGGCCGCCGGGGCCAGCCCCATGGCGCTCAAGAAGGGCATCGAGGCGGCCGTGGAGGCCGCCGTCGCCGCCATCAGGTCCATGTCGACCGAGATCGACGACAAGTCCGAGATCGCCCAGGTGGCATCGATCTCCGCCGCCGACCCGGCCATCGGCGAGGTGCTCGCCGACGCCATCGACAAGGTCGGCAAGGACGGCGTGGTCACCGTCGAGGAGTCGAACACCTTCGGGATGGATCTCGAGTTCACCGAGGGGATGCAGTTCGACAAGGGCTACCTGTCGCCCTACTTCGTCACCGACCCCGACCGCCAGGAGGCGGTGCTCGACGACCCGTACATCCTGCTCGTAAACGGCAAGATCTCGGCCATCAGCGAGCTGGTCCCCGTGCTCGAGAAGGTGATGCAGAGCGCGAAGCCGCTGCTGGTCATCGCGGAGGACGTGGAGGGCGAGGCTCTGGCCACCCTCGTGGTCAACAAGATCCGGGGCACCTTCAACTCCGTGGCGGTCAAGGCCCCCGGCTTCGGTGACCGGCGAAAGGCGATGCTGGCGGACATGGCCGTGCTCACCGGCGGTCAGGTCGTCGCCGAGGAGGTCGGGCTCAAGCTCGAGAACACCACGCTCGACCTGCTCGGACGGGCTCGCAAGGTCGTGGTGACCAAGGACGACACCACGCTGGTCGACGGTGCCGGCGCGGCCGATGAGGTCTCCGGACGGATCGCTCAGATCAAGCGCGAGATCGACGACACCGACTCGGACTGGGATCGGGAGAAGCTCCAGGAGCGCCTCGCCAAGCTCTCCGGGGGCGTGGCCGTGGTCCGCGTGGGCGCGGCCACCGAGGTCGAGCTCAAGGAGAAGAAGCACCGCATCGAGGACGCCCTCTCGGCGACACGGGCGGCGATCGAGGAGGGCGTCGTCGCCGGCGGTGGCACAGCCCTGCTGCGGGCTCGCGGCGCGGTCCTGTCGGCCATCGAGAAGCTCGAGGGCGACCAGGCCACCGGTGCGAGGGCCGTCTACCAGGCCCTGGAGGCCCCCGCCCGCCTGATCGCCGAGAACGCCGGCCTCGAGGGTGCGGTTGTCGTGGAGCAGGTGCAGGCAAAGAAGGGCAACGTCGGGCTCAACGCCGCCACCGGCGAGTTCGAGGACCTGCTCAAGGCCGGCGTCATCGACCCGGCCAAGGTGACCCGGGCCGCTCTCCAGAACGCGGCGTCGATCGCGGCGATGATCCTGACCACCGAGGTCCTCGTGACCGACAAGCCCGAGCCACCCGCTCCGCCGATGCCCGGCGGCGGCGACCCCATGGGGGGCATGGGCGGGATGATGTAGCGAGGCTTGCCTCGAGGCCAGTCGCACGGCCGCCCCTCGGGGCGGCCGTGCCGCGCCCGGACCGGTCCGCGCCCGGACCGCCCGGCGAGGGCGAGAGCAACGGCGAGGGGCCAGCAACGCCGGGCCGGCAGCGGACCGGCGCGGCTCAGCCGCCGGAGGCGATCAGCTCGGCGCCCGCGGGCGGGGTGGGGTCGTCGGGGTCGTCGAGCCAACCGTCGGGCAGCGGGACAGGGCGCGGACCGTGGCGATGGCCCCGCGGTGCGCGCAGTGCCTCGGGCGCCACGTGCAAGGTGGGGTCGACGGCGGACGCGAGCTCGTCGAACTGGGCGAGGTCGTCGAGCTGGCCGGCCCGGCGGCGCACCACCCCGCCCACTGGGTAACCGGTGAGGTACCAAGCCATGTGCTTGCGGAACCGGCGGAGGCCGCCGTGGGTCCCGGCGAGTGCCACGAGGCGCTCGGCATGGCGGCGGGCGACGGTGAGCACCTCGCCCAGATCGGGCGCTGCAACGGGTGAGGCGCCCGCGAAGGCGTGGGCGAGCTCGGCGAAGAGCCACGGCCGCCCCAGGCAGCCCCGCCCGATGACGACGCCGTCGCAGCCGGTGGCGGCCACCATGGCCACGGCGTCCGCCGCCTCCCAGATGTCGCCGTTGCCCAGCACCGCCACCCGGTCGCCGACGTGGTCCTTGAGCCGGGCGATGGCGCTCCAGTCGGCGGAGCCGGAGTAGGCGGCCTCGGCCGTGCGGGCGTGGAGGGTCACCGCGGCCGCTCCCGCGTCGGCCGCGGCCCGGCCGGTGTCGAGGTAGGTGACCACGGCGTCGGAGACCCCGATGCGGAACTTCACCGTGACCGGCACCGGTGCAGCGGCCCGCACGGCAGCTTCTACGATCCGGGCCAGCAGGGCCCGTCGTGCCGGCACGGCGGCTCCGCCCCCCTTTCGTGTCACCTTGGGCACCGGGCAGCCGAAGTTGAGGTCGACGTGGTCGACACGGTGCTCGGACACGAGCAGCTCCACCGCGGCGGCGACGGTCGCGGGATCGACCCCGTAGAGCTGCACCGACCGGAACCGCTCCTCGGGAGCGAAGGCCACCATGGCCCGAGTCTTGGCGTTGCCCTCGACCAGGGCGCGGGCGGTGACCATCTCGCTCACGTACAGCCCGGCTCCGAACCCTGCGCACAGGCCCCGGTAGGCGGCGTCGGTGACCCCGGCCATGGGCGCCAGCACGACCGGCGGGTCGACGGTGATCGGGCCCAGTGCCAGTGGCCGGGCGATCCTCAACGCCCGCTCCTCAACGCGCGATCCACAGGTCGGTCAGGGCGATGCCCAGCTCTCCGAGCAGGTGGCGCAGCACCGGCATGGACAGGCCCAGCACGGTGCCGTGGTCGCCGTCGAGGCGCTCGACGAAGGGGGCGCCGTAGCCGTCGATCGTGAGCGCGCCGGCCACGGCGAGGGGCTCGCCGGTTCCCAGGTAGGCGTCGAGCTCGACGGGGTCGGGGCGCCCGACGTGAACCGTGGTGCTGCTGGCCAGCCCGGCAGGCCCGGCGGGGGTGAGCACCCAGTGGCCCGTGACCACCTTCACGACCCCGCCGGCCATGGCGGCCCACCACGCCCGGGCCTGGTCCAGGTCGGTGGGCTTGCCGCGTCGCTGTCCCCCGGCCTCGACGAGGGTGTCGCAGCCGACCACGATGCGGGCTCCGCGGCCGAGGCGGTCGGCCACGGCGGTGGCCTTGCGCCGGGCGAGCTCGACGGTGGCGGCGTGCACGTCGAGGTGGTCCACGTCGCCCTCGTCCACGCCGCTGACCACCACGGTGGGGTCGAGGCCTCCCGCGCGCAGCACGCCCAGGCGGGCAGGCGAAGCCGAGGCCAATACGAGGGGCAGGGCTGCGCCGGGCGCCACCGTCACAGGTGGTCGAGCTGCCCGCGCCCGAGGGTGCCGGTCGCGAAGCCGAGGAGCTGGCGCAGCATGGCCCCCGTGGCGCCCCAGACGGTGTCACCCTCGAGCCTCGAAGAAGAAGATGCGCCGGTGCGAGTCGAGCACCGGCCAGCGCTCCTCGCGGAAGACCCCCGGTGAGAGCAGCTCGGCGAGGGGCACGTGGAGCACGGCGGAGACCTCGCCGGGGTTGGCGAACAGCTCGGGACGGCGGCGCAGGACGCCCACGAAGGGCACGATCACCGAGTTGGACGTGATGGTGGCGAGGTGGTCGAGCTCGCCGACGAGCTCCACGGAGGTGGGGTCGAGCCCCGTCTCCTCGTAGGCCTCGCGCAGTGCCGTGGCGGCGAGGTCGGCGTCGTCGGGGTCGCGGCGGCCGCCCGGGAAGCTGACCTCACCCTGGTGGGACCGAAGGTTCCAGGTGCGTCGGGTGAGCACCACGTGCGCCTCGCCTTCGTGGTCGTAGAGCGCGACCAGCACGGCGGAGGCGCCCGAGGTGACCCCCTGGACCTCACGGGGCGACTCGACGGGTGGGCCAGTGGCAGCGACCGCTTCGGCCACCTCCGCCGCGAGCAGACCCGGCACCGGCTCGCCCAGCGCCGCCCAGGGGGGAGGGGAGCCCAGCCGGGCGTGCTCGGGGCGCGGGATCACCTGGGGGCCGCCCCGACCGGCGGGGACCGGTACCGGCGGCGGTGGGAAGCGGGCCGCGTCGCCGGGACGAAAGCGCGTCGTGCCGTAGCTGTCGGGTCGACCTGGCTCGCGAAGGGCGGCCCGGGCGACGTCTCTGGCCGTCACGGGCGGCGACAGGCCCTGCCCGGGCGCGATCGCCTCTTCGGGTGGGTCGGTGGGCGAGGGCCCGACGGGGTCAGGCCGAGGCATCCTGGACGGCGCGGGCCAAGTCCTCGAGGACCTCACGCAGGCCACCGGTCTTGAGGTTGGCCAAGACCCGACCGGGCGGGGTCTCACCCCGTTCCCACTCCATCCACGACGCCAGGAGCTTGGCCGGATCCGACGGCGGTCGATCCATGACCGCAGGCTACCGGTGCGGCGGGCGTGCCCGCGGCGCTTCACCAGTAGTTGGGCGCTTCCTTGGTGATGGTGACGTCGTGGGGATGCGACTCGCGCAGCGCGGCCGAGGTTATGCGCACGAAACGGCCTCGCTCGGCCAGCTCGGGCACCGTCGCCGTGCCGCAGTAGCCCATCGCCGCCCGCAGGCCCCCGACGAGCTGGTACACGACGTTGGCCAGCGGTCCCTTGTAGGCGACGCGGCCTTCGATGCCTTCGGGTACGAGCTTGTCGGGGTCGACGACGTCGCCCTGGAAGTAGCGGTCCTTGGAGTAGGGGCGGGCCTTCATCGCCCCCATCGAGCCCATGCCGCGGTACTCCTTGTAGCGCTCACCCTGGTGCAGCACGACCTCGCCGGGTGACTCGTCCACGCCGGCGAGCAGGCTGCCCAACATCACCACCGATGCGCCGGCGGCGAGCGCCTTGGGGATGTCCCCGGAGAGCTGGATGCCCCCGTCGGCGACGACGGGCACGCGGTGGCGCGCCGCGGCCTGGGCGCAGTCGTAGATGGCTGTCAGCTGGGGCACGCCGACGCCGGACACGACGCGGGTGGTGCAGATGGACCCGGGCCCGACGCCGGACTTCACGGCGTCGGCGCCGGCGGCGACGAGCGCGTCCACCGCTTCCGCGGTGGCGACGTTGCCGGCGATGACCTCGATGTCCCAACCGCCCTTTATGGCCTTCACCACGTCGAGCACGCCGCGCGAGTGGCCGTGGGCGGTGTCGACGACGAGCACGTCGGCGCCCGCCGCCACCAGGGCCTCCGCTCGCTCGAGGGCATCGGCGCCCACGCCGACCGCAGCGCCCACCCGCAGGCGGCCGCCGGGGTCCTGGGTGGCGTCGGGGTACTGGGTCTGCTTCTTGATGTCCTTGACCGTGATGAGCCCGCGCAGGTAGCCGGCGTCGTCGACGATGGGCAGCTTCTCGATGCGGTGCTGCCAGAGGATGTCCTTGGCGGCCTCGAGGGTCGTGCCCAGCGGGGCGGTCACCAGAGGAGGGCGGCGCATAACGTTGTCGATGCGCTGGCGGTGGTCGTCGACGAAGCGCAGGTCGCGGTTGGTCAGGATCCCGACCAGGCGCCCGACGGCATCGGTGATGGGCACGCCCGAGATGCGGTAGCGGGCCATGAGCTCGAGCGCCGCTTCCACCGGTGCGTCGGGCCCGAGGGTGACCGGGTCGACGATCATGCCCGACTGGGATCGCTTGACCTTGTCCACCTCGCCCACCTGGTCCTCGATCGACAGGTTGCGGTGCACGATGCCCAGGCCGCCGAGGCGTGCCATGGCGATCGCGAGCGAGGACTCCGTGACGGTGTCCATTGCCGCCGACACGATCGGGACGGCCAGCTCGATCCCGGGTGTGAGGCGGGTGCGGGTGCTGACCTGGGCCGGCACGACGTCGGACTCGGCTGGCACGAGCAGCACGTCGTCGAAGGTCAGGCCCGCCTTGGCGAACTTCGGCGGGAAGCCGCCGGCGTCGGGCCCGGGGAAGGGGCTCGGGGGCGTCTCCATGGCGGGATCCTAGTGTGGTGAACGTTCAGCGCAGGGCGCCGGCCCGTCGGCCACGTCGGGCCCGCAGGGGCGAGTAGCGCACGATGCAGGTGAGGGCGCGAACGCCGTCGCGCCAACCGATCTTCTTGCCCTCGGCGTATGTGCGCCCGGCGTAGGAGATGCCGACCTCGTAGACCCGCCAGCCACCGGCGGCGATCTTGGCGGTGACCTCGGGCTCGAAGCCGAACCGGTCCTCGCGCAGGTCGAGGCTCTGGACGACCTCGCGGCGGAAGGCCTTGTAGCAGGTCTCCATGTCGGTCAGGTTCAGGTCCGTCGACATGTTCGAGGCGAGGGTGAGCAGGCGGTTGCCGACGGAGTGCCAGAAGTACAGGACCCGGTGGGCCTGGGCGCCGGCGAAGCGCGAGCCGTACACGACGTCGGCGCGCCCGTCGAGGAGGGGTTCGAGGAGACGGGAGTACTCGGCGGGGTCGTACTCGAGGTCGGCGTCCTGCACGACGACGAAGTCGGCGGTGGCGGCGGAGAAGCCCCGGCGCAGCGCCGCTCCCTTGCCCCGGTTGGCGGGCTGCAGGAGCACCCGGATGCGGTCGTCCTCGCGGGCGAGCTTGTCGAGCAGGTCGCGGGTGCGATCGGTGGAGCCGTCGTCGACCACCACGAGTTCGGCGACTACCGGCGAGTCCATGACCCGGCCCACGATCGCTTCGATCGTGGACTCTTCGTTGTAGGAGGGCATCACAACGCTGAGCCGCCGCGCCGACATGCGCATAGTCTGGCCCACCGGGGGTCGGCCCCTACGCTGCCGAGCCGTGACCAGCCGAGGGACGAGGCTCGCCGCCGGGTGGCTGGTCGCCCTGCTGGTCGCGGCGTGGGCGGTCTCGGCGCCCCTGGGCGACGCCGACGGGCGGATCCAGCGCGACGTGGGCGACCCGCTGCTTAACGCCTGGGCTCTGGACTGGGAGTGGTCCGCGCTGACCGGGCCGGGGGCGGTGTTCGAGGCGAACATCTTCTGGCCCCAGCACGACGCCATCGCCTACTCCGAGGCGATGCTGCCGCTGGTACCGGCGTACGGGCTCGTTCGTGCCCTCACCGGCGACGTGCTGGCAGCCAACGCCGTGCTGGTGGTGGTGCTGGTGGCGTCTGCCATGGTGGCGGCCTACGCCCTGGCTCGGCGCTACGTGCGGGTGCCCGCGTGCGCGGTGCTCGCGGCGGTGGGGTTCGGGCTTGGTGCGTACCCGATGTCGCACCTGGCCCAGCTCCAGCTGTTGACGCTGGGCTCGGTGCCGATCGCGCTGCTGGCCGGTGCCCGGGCCCTGGAGCGTCCGTCGCCGGCTCGGGCGCTGTGGTGGGGGGTCTCGATCGCGCTCGGGGCACTGGGCGCGCTGTACTACGGCCTGGCGCTGGCGGTCCTGGTGCCGGTCACGGTGTTGACCCAGGTGGCGCTGCAGCGGCGCTGGCGTGACCGCAGGATGTGGGCCACCGTGGCAGGAGCAGTGGCGATCGCCGCAGTGCTGGTGGGGCCGGCCCTGGCCCCGTACCTGCGCGTCGACGAGCGCTGGGACTTCCAGCGCCCGATTCTCGCCGAGTTCGAGCTTCCAGCCCGAGGACCTGGTGACCCCCGCCCCGGGGGCACAGCGGTACGAGGGGCTGACCGACCGCTACGGGGAGCGTCCGGCGATCAACGAGCACGCGCTGTTCCCGGGCCTGGTGGTGCTGGGCGCGGGGGCTCTGGCGTTGGGCCTGCTGGTCTGGCCCCGCTCGGTGTTGCACCGCTCCCTCGACCCGGGTCGGCGGGCGGAGCTCGCGGCGATGGCGGTCGGCGCGGCGGCGGTGACGGTGGTTGCCCTGGGCGGCTCGGCGGCCGGCGTCACGATGCCGTTCCGTCTGCTGCACGACCACGTGCCCGGCTTCGACGGGGTCCGGGCCACGGCGCGCTTCGCGGTGGGGGGCCTGGCAGTCGGGTCGGTGCTGGCCGCGGTGGGCCTGGACCTGCTGCTCACCGCTCGCCCCGCCGGAGACCGCCGGTCGGATCCGAGGGTGGCGACGTTGGCGGCTCTGGTCCTGTCCGCCGTCGCGGTGTTCGAGTTGCGAGCCGACGTCGCCTGGCCGCGGCCCGAGCGCGACCGGGCCGAGTTGGCGGTGTACCGCGCCCTCGACGAGGCGGAGCCGGCCCCTGTGGTGGAGCTACCCATGGGCGACCCCCGCCTGGCAGCGGGGGTCGACGCGCCCACCTGGCCGCTGGCGGAGCCCACCCGGATGCTCCACAGCCTCATCGACCGCAATCCGAGGGTGAACGGCTACTCGGGCAACCTGCCCGGCGACTACCTGGCCCTGGTCGATGCGCTGAACGCGTTCCCGTCGCCGGTGAGCCTGGACGTGCTCGACCGCCTGCGGGTGGGTCACGTGGTGGTCCATGTCGGACCGGCTGCCGATGGCCGGGCTCAGTACAGCCCGATCGAGGCGGCACGTCTGGCGGCGGTCCCACCGGCGGGCTGGGTGGCCACCCGCCACGGCGACGCCTGGCTGTTCTCGCGGTCAGCGCTCGTCGCCGCGGGGCCCAGGGGCCCCGCGGGGGGCTAGTAGACTCGCGCCTTCCCGACCACGGGAGGACGGCATGGGTGAGGTCGACATCGGCATCGGCAAGTCCGGTCGTCGCGCCTTCGGCTTCGACGACGTTGCGATCGTGCCCAGCCGCCGCACCCGCGACCACGGCGACGTGGACGTGTCCTGGCAGATCGACGCCTTCCGGTTCGCCCTGCCGGTGCTGGCCTCGCCGTGCGACAGCGTCGTGTCGCCGGCCACCGCGGCCGAGCTGGGTCGGCTCGGCGGTCTCGGCGTGCTCCACCTCGAGGGGCTCTGGACGCGCTACGAGGAACCCGAGCCGGTGCTGGGCGAGATCGCCCGACTGAGCCCCGAGAAGGTCACGGGTCGCCTCCAGGAGCTCTATTCCGAGCCGGTGCGCCCGGAGCTGGTCGAAGCTCGCGTGGCCGAGCTGCGCGCCTCGTGCCCGACGGTCGCTGTGGCGGTGACGCCGCAGCGCACGATGGAGCTGGCGCCCCACGTGCTGCGTGCCGAGCCCGATCTGCTGGTCATCCAGGGCACCGTGGTGTCCGCCGAGCACGTGTCCACCGGTACCGACCCGTTGAACCTGAAGGACTTCATCCGGCACTACGAGATCCCGGTGGTGGTGGGCGGCTGCACCAGCTACCAGGCTGCCCTGCACCTGATGCGCACGGGCGCAGCGGGCGTGCTGGTGGGCGCGGGCTCGGGCGCGGCGAGCACGACTCGGCGGGTCCTGGGCGTGGGTGTGCCGATGGCCACCGCCATCGCCGACGCAAGAGCGGCGCGCATGCGCCACCTCGACGAGACCGGCGTGTACGTGCAGGTGATCGCCGACGGCGCGATGAGCACGGGCGGCGACATGGCCAAGGCGGTCGTGTGCGGTGCCGACGCGGTCATGATCGGCACGCCGCTGGCCGCCGCCGACGAGGCGCCCGGGCAGGGCTTCCACTGGGGGATGTCTGCGGTCCACAGCAGCCTGCCGCGCGGCAACCGCGTCGCGGTGCAGCGGCTGGGTTCGCTCGAGCAGATCCTGCTCGGACCGGCCCACGACGCCATGGGCGGGCGCAACCTGGTCGGCGGGCTGCGCCGGGCCATGGCGTTGTGCGGCTACGCATCGCTGAAGGACTTCCAGAAGGCAGATCTGGTCGTGCGGTCGTGAGCCCGGCGGGTCCGAGCGGGTCGATCCGCCCCGACCCGGTCCTGGTGGTCGACTTCGGAGCCCAGTACGCGCAGCTCATCGCCCGCCGCGTGCGCGAGGCGAAGGTGTTCAGCGAGATCGTGTCGCACACCACGCCGGTGGAGGAGCTGCTGGCCCGACGCCCGGCAGCGGTCGTCCTCTCGGGAGGGCCGTCGTCGGTGTACGAGCCCGGGGCGCCTCGCCTGGACCCGGCGCTGTTCACGTCGGGGGTCCCGGTACTGGGCATCTGCTACGGGTTCCAGGCCATGGCCCAGGCGCTGGGCGGTTCGGTGCAGCGCACGGGCGTGGCCGAGTTCGGCGGCACCCCGCTCACCGTGTGCGCGCCGGGTTCGACCCTGTTCCACGGCCTGCCGGTGCAGCACTCGGTGTGGATGAGCCACGGTGACAGCGTGGTCCGGGCCCCGGAGGGCTTCGTCGTGACGGCATCCAGCGCGGCGACCCCGGTGGCCGCGTTCGAAGACGTCGAGCGGCGCATGGCCGGGGTGCAGTTCCATCCCGAGGTGCGCCACAGTGAGCACGGCCAGGCGGTGCTCGAGCACTTCTTGTACGAGATCGCCGGGATCGAGCCCACCTGGACCACCTCTGGTGTGATCGACGAGCAGGTGGCGGCCGTGCGGGCGCGGGTCGGCGACAAGCGGGTGCTGTGCGCCCTGTCCGGCGGCGTCGACTCGGCGGTCGCGGCGGCGCTGGTGCAGCGCGCTGTGGGTGATCGCCTGACCTGCGTGTTCGTCGACCACGGCCTGCTTCGCGCCGGGGAGGCGGCCCAGGTGGAGCAGGACTTCGTGGTCGCCACCGGCGTCGACCTGGTGGTGGTCGACGCGCGCGAACGGTTCCTGGCGGCGCTGGCGGGGGTCACCGATCCCGAGGAGAAGCGCAAGAGCATCGGCCGTGAGTTCATCCGCGTGTTCGAGGAGGCGGCCCGCTCCGTGGTGTCCGCCGCCGGCGACGCGGGCGAGACGGTCGAGTTCCTGGTGCAGGGCACGCTGTATCCCGACGTGGTCGAGTCGGGTGGGGGCACGGGTACGGCGAACATAAAGAGCCACCACAACGTGGGCGGTCTGCCCGAGGACCTGGCGTTCGAGCTGGTCGAGCCGCTGCGTACGCTGTTCAAGGACGAGGTGAGGGCGGTCGGCGTCGAGCTGGGCCTGCCGCCCGAGATCGTGTGGCGTCACCCGTTCCCGGGGCCGGGCCTGGCGATCCGCATCGTGGGGGAGGTGACCACGGAGCGCCTGGAGGTGCTGCGACGGGCTGACGCCATCGCCCGCGAGGAGCTGACCTCGGCCGGCCTCGACCGTGACATCTGGCAATGCCCGGTGGTCCTGCTCGCCGATGTGCGGTCGGTCGGCGTGCAGGGGGACGGGCGCAGCTACGGGCACCCGATCGTGTTGCGGCCCGTGTCGAGCGAGGATGCCATGACCGCCGACTGGACCCGGGTCCCCCACGACGTGCTGGCGAGGATCTCGACTCGGATCACCAACGAGGTTCGAGAGGTGAACCGGGTCGTGCTCGACGTGACCTCGAAGCCGCCCGGCACCATCGAGTGGGAGTGACGGGAGCGGTGGCGTGATCGACGCGCTGCGCTCGTGGAGCGCCCGGCTCGACGACGCCCAGGCCTCCCACCCGATCCGCTACAACCTGGCCACCGGGGCCCTGACGGGAGCGGTGCTGGTGGCGCTGGGGTTCGGCTGGTGGATCCTGGTGCTCTACGCGGTGTCGTGGACGGTGGTGCGCGCCGCGCTGTGGCGCCCCGGGGGCGTGCTGCGCCGCCAGTACGAGCAGCGGCGCCGACGGGTGGCCGAGCGCGAGCGGGGGATACCGGTTTGAGCGACGTGTTCGGGTTGGGGGTGGCCAGCTTCGATCCGACCGAGACCGGCGTGCTGCTCCGGACCCATGTCGTGGGGGGCGGACCCCTCCGGTGGGACTTGGCGCTCGAAGAGGGGTTCACCACGGTGGTGGCGTCGGGCGCTGCCACCGCCGATCCTGGGTCGGGGACGGGGGCCCGGCTGGGGCCGGTGCTGGTCGACGCGCCGGCTCGGGTGCGTTGGGTCGACGTGGACCACCGGGGCTACCTCACGGTGGATCTGTCCCCGCGACGGTGCGAGGCGACGTGGTGGTGGGTGGATCCCGACGCCGCGGGGTCGGTGCGCCCGGTGCAGCCGCGGCGCTGGCTGGTGCCGCGCGACTTGCCCGGCGGATTGGTCGACCCGGAGGTGGGCGAGGGCCGACGACCCCGGCGGCGGAGAGCGCTGCTCGGTGCCGCCGGGATGGTGGTGGCCTTGCTCGCCGGCCGGCGCCACCGGGGCCGGGCGGCGTCGAGCCTGGTCATGGCGCTCGGATTGGTCGTCGCCCTTGGCACGGCAGGGTGCTCCGAGGGGGGCAGCGGCGCCGGGTCGGCCACGGGGGGCGCACCGGGCGGCGACTCCGCGAGCGCCGGGCCGGGATCCACCGCGGGGGTGCCCGCGACGCTCCCGGCCCAGCCGAGCTCGGCTGCGGGTTCGGGAACGATCCGACTGGGCGCCTCGACGGCGGAGTTCTCGGTGACTGCGTGCGTGCCGACGCCGGACGAATCCCAGCCCGAGGCTGCTCGCACGTTGTTCGCGCTCGACGGCGCTGGCTCCACGCCGGCCGGGGTCGCGTTCACGGTGTCGGTGCGCAGGTTCCGCACCGGGCGGGAGGTGGCGACGTTCACCGACACGGTCAGCTACGCCGACGGGGCCCGGATCCTCCAGGCTCAACGCATCGAGGTGGCGGGCCAGAGCACCGACCTGCGCGACCCGCGGGCCGCGGGTTCTCTGCTGCGCCTGCGCCCGGCGGGCGTGTCGGCGTCTGGGGTGGCGGGCCCGCCCGGGTCGGGGGCAGGCGAGGAGGGCCTGGTCGCGCTCTCGCTCGACGCGTCCTGCTGAGCGAGCTCAGCCGCCGGTGGTCGCCATCGAGGCCAGCCGCGTGATGGTGCGCCAGTTGCGGGTCCATGGAGCACCGGGCAGGCAAGCCTTCTATGTGGGGATCGCTGTCCAGGCGCTGTGGCTGTCAGCGGTCTCGTACAGGGAGGCGCCGTGCTCGACGAAGCGCACGGCCTGTTCCTTCATGCCCGCCTCGATGGCCTGGACGTCGTCGAGCCCGTGCGCGGCCGCGTAGGCGCGCACGTCCTGGGTGATGCGCATCGAGCAGAACTTGGGGCCGCACATCGAGCAGAAGTGGGCGGTCTTGGCCGGCTCCGCGGGAAGCGTCGCGTCGTGGTGGGCGCGGGCCGTATCGGGGTCCAGCGAGAGGTTGAACTGATCCTCCCAGCGGAACTCGAAGCGGGCCCTGGACATGGCGTCGTCCCACTCGCGGGCGCGCGGGTGCCCCTTGGCGACGTCGGCGGCGTGGGCTGCGATCTTGTAGGCGATCACCCCCTGCTTCACGTCGTCGCGATCGGGGAGGCCGAGGTGCTCCTTGGGTGTGACGTAGCAGAGCATGGCCGTGCCGTACCACCCGATGGTGGCCGCGCCGATGGCCGAGGTGATGTGGTCGTACCCGGGAGCGACGTCCGTCGTGAGGGGACCGAGGGTGTAGAAGGGCGCGTCGTCGCACCACTCGCGCTCGAGGTCGACGTTCTCTTGGATCTTGTCGAGGGGCACGTGGCCGGGCCCCTCGATCATCACCTGGACGCCGCCGGCCCAGGCCCGGCGGGTGAGCTCGCCCAGCGTGCGCAGCTCCGCCAGCTGCGCTTCGTCGTTGGCGTCGGCGAGGCAACCGGGGCGCAGCCCGTCACCCAGGCTGAAGGCGACGTCGTAGGCGGCGAAGATCTCGCAGAGCTCGTCGAAGTGCTCGTACAGGAAGCTCTCGCGGTGGTGGGCGAGGCACCACGCAGCCATGATCGACCCGCCGCGGCTGACGATGCCCGTCAGGCGCCCGGCGGTCATGGGCACGTAGCGCAGCAGCACGCCGGCGTGCACGGTCATGTAGTCGACGCCCTGCTCGGCCTGCTCGACGACGGTGTCCCGGTACAGCTCCCAGGTGAGCTCCTCGGGTGAGCCGTCGACCTTCTCGAGCGTCTGGTAGATCGGCACCGTGCCGATCGGCACCGGGCTGTTGCGGATGATCCACTCGCGGGTGGTGTGGATGTCGGGACCGGTGGAGAGGTCCATCACCGTGTCGGCACCCCAGCGGGTGGCCCATCTGAGCTTGTCGACCTCCTCGGTCACCGACGAGGTCACGGCCGAGTTGCCTATGTTGGCGTTGACCTTGGTGAGGAACATCCGTCCGATGACCATCGGCTCGGTCTCCGGATGGTTCACGTTGGCCGGGATGATCGCACGGCCCCGGGCCACCTCGGCGCGCACCAGCTCGGGCTCCACTCCCTCGCGGGTGGCCACGAACCCCATCTCGGGGGTGATGTCGCCGCGGCGGGCGTAGCCCAGCTGGGTGACGACGCCACCTCGAGCCCGTCGGACATGGTGGCGACGTCCGGTGAAGGCGTCGCTGCGCCGGTCGTGGCTCGCGGCCCGGCGGCCGTCGTCGCGGGCCTGGATGGCGCGGCCATCGATCACCACGGTGTCGCCACGCTCTTCGATCCACGACCCGCGCAGCGCCGGGAGGCCCTCCGTGGGCTCCGCTCCTGGGCCGCTGGTGTCGTAGAGCAGCACCGGCTCGTTGGGCGAACCGCCGGGGCTGTCGGCGAGCGTCACCTCGGTGAAGGGCACCCGCAGGTCCGGGCGGGCACCGGTGCGGTGGATCTTGAGGCGTGCGCTGGTCATGGTTCCTCCTGGGTCGGGACGGGATCCGGGCGGGTCCAGCCGAGGTGGTCGATGGGGCCGTGGCCGGCGCCGAGCCGCCAGAGGGCTGCGCCGGCGAGGCTCCGCCGGACGAACGCCCGGGCGTGGTCGACCGCGACGGACGGCTCGTCGCCGTAGGCGAGCCGCGCGGCGACGGCGGAGGCGAACGAGCAGCCCGTGCCGTGGTCGTTGACGGTGTCGATGCGGTCGCAGCGGTGTACTACGACGTCGCCACCGGTGGCGACGACGTCGACGATCTCGCGCTCCTGGCCGGCCGGGACGCCGCCCGTGATGACGACGAGCTCGGGTCCACTGGCCGCCAGCGACCGCGCTGCGCCGGCGACGTCGTCGACGCTGCGAAGCGTGCGGCCGACCAGCACTGCGGCCTCCGATCGGTTGGGCGTGGCGACCCGAGCGTGGGGGATCAGGGCGTGTCGGTACGCCACCTCTGCGTCATCGTCGAGCAACCGGGCACCGGTGGAGGACACCATGACCGGGTCCACGACGAGGTTCGGCAGCACGCCGGCACCGGCCAGGTCGGCCACCGCCGCCACGATCTCGGCCGATGCGAGCATCCCGGTCTTCACCGCGGCGATGTCGAGGTCGTCGACGACACTGCGCACCTGCTGCTCGACGAACGGCGCAGGCACCGGATGGACGCCCTGCACGCCGACGGTGTTCTGTGCCGTCAGGGCGGTGACCGCGGTGGCGCCGTGCACGCGGTGGGCCGCGAAGGTCCGTAGGTCGGCCTGCAAGCCGGCGCCGCCGGACGCGTCGGAGCCGGCGATGGTCAGCACGCTGAGGGGGGTGGTCACGGCCCGTCGACCTCGGCCGCGGCCATGAGCTCGGCCACGAGCGGGCCCGGCCGGTCGGCCCGCATGATCGCTCCCATGACCGCGACGCCGTGGGCCCCGGCCGCCCGGCACGCGCTGACCGCAGCGGGCCCGTCGATGCCGCCGAGGGCGTAGACCGGCAGTGTCGTGGACGCGGTCATCGCGGCCAACCCCTCGACCCCCAGCGTCGGGCCGTACCCGGGCTTGGATGCGGAGGCGTGGACCGGTGACAGAGTCACGTAGTCGACTCCGTCGGTCTCGGCGGCGCACACCTCAGCGGCGTCGTGGCACGACCGCCCTGTGACGCCCGCTCCGGCCGGCGGGGGGCCGCCGGTCGGGGGCTGGTGGACGCCGTCGGCGCCGGGGATCTGGCTGCCCGCGCTGAGCAGCAGGCCGCCGGCCGCGTGCACGACCGGTGCCAGCTGCGCCGCCAGCGCACGCCGCTCGTCGTCGGGCAGGTCCTTCTCGCGCATCACCAGGGCGCGGGCGCCGGCGTCGACGACGGCCGCCACGACGTCGACCAAGGGGACGGCGGACTGACGACGGTCGGTGAGGATCAACAGCCGCGGCAGGTGAGCCGGTCGGTCTCGCCGGGCCGGAGCCGGGTGTCCGAAGCGGTGCACCCCAGCTGCACCCGTCACGAGCAATATGAACGAACGAGCAACAGGCA
>CAVPEW010000036.1:0-17562 GCA_963703565.1 uncultured Microthrixaceae bacterium
GCCCGAGCGCGGCTTCAGCTACAGGGCCGACGGCCCGCTCGACATGAGGATGGATCCTGCTCGGCCGCTGCGCGCCGACGATCTGGTCAACGGTGCCGACGCCGCCACCATCGCCGACGTGCTGCGACGGTACGGCGACGAGCGCTTCGCCGGCCGCATCGCGCGGGCGATCGTGGCGGCCCGACCGCTGACGGGCACCGCCCAGCTGGCCGGGGTGGTCCGAGACGCCATCCCCGCACCGGCGCGCCGCCGTGGCGGGAACCCGGCCAAGCGGACGTTCCAGGCGCTGCGCATCGCCGTCAACGACGAGCTCGGGATCCTGCCCGGGGCGCTCGATGCCGCCCTCGGCCAGCTCGAGCCGGGCGGGCGCTGCGTCGTGCTGAGCTACCACTCCGGGGAGGACCGCATCGTCAAGGCCCGCTTCCGCCACCACGCCACCGGCGGATGGAGCGGACCAGCGGAGCTGCCCCCGCCTCCCGACATGGTTCCCACCGTGCGGCTGCTGGGAGCCGGAGGGCGTACACCTGGCGCCGAGGAGCTCGCGGCCAACCCGCGCGCTGCGAGCGCACGCCTGCGCGCCGTCGAGCGGCTGGGACGCGAGGCGGTCCGATGAGCACGCTGCTCGCTCCCGGACCCGCTAGCGCCCGTGGCCCGGCGCGGTCGGCCTCCCCTTCGCTACCGGGCCGGCCGGCGGGGAGGCCCGGCGTGGGTCCCGCGGTCGCCCCCGCCGAGGCGCCCGGCCAGCCGGCACGCCACCTGCGCGTCGTGGAGGCGCGCCGGAGGCGCTGGCGCCCCTCGCCTCGTGCAGGCCTGGTGGCCACCGCCGCCGTGTTCGTCGCGCTCGTGGCGGTCGCCGTGTGCCAGACGTTGCTGGTGCAGGGCCAGGTGCGACTCGACGGGCTCGACGCCCAGCTCGCCAGCGAGCAGCAGGCCTACCAGCGGCTCCGCCTCGAGGTGGCCCGCCTCGAGGCGCCCGACCGGGTGGTCGCCGCGGCCCGGGACCAGCTCGGCATGCTCCCGCCTGAGGACCTCGTCTACCTGTCGCCCACCGAGGCGGTGACCCCCCCTGCTGCTGCCGCCGGTCCCGAGACCGCAGCGCCGTCCCATGCCGGCGACCAGACCTGGGCCCGCATCAAGCCCCTGCTCGAGAACTCCTCCGGGTGAGCCGACCCCCCGTGGACCGCCGGGCCGGCTCGTCGTCGCGGCCAGCGCAGAGCGAACGCCGGCCGACGCATAGGGATCGTCCTGCCGAGCGCCCCTCGCGCGGCCCGGGCCATCCCGTCAGGACGGTTCCGGCGCGTCGCGCGCCTGGACGCAGGCCGGCCACCGTGGTGCGACACCGCCCGGCGCTCGGACACCCTCGCGCCGATCGCCGACCCCCGAGGCATCGGCTGGGGGTCCTGCTGGTGGTGCTGCTGGTGGCATCGGGCCTGGTGGTGGCGCGCCTCGTGCAGCTCCAGCTGCTCTCGGGCGACCGCTACGTCGCCTACGGCCGATCCCAGGTCACGCGCACCATCGCCATGCCCGCTGAGCGGGGCACGATCTTCGACCGCAACGGCGACGACCTCGCCGTGTCGATCCCCCAGCGCACGGTGTGGGCGGATCCGGCCCGGGTCGCGGACCCGCAGGCGACCGCGGCGAAGCTGGCGCCGCTGTTGGACGTGCAGGTCGCCCCGCTGGCCGCACAGCTCTCCGCGAAGGACCGGCGGTTCACGTACCTGGCGCGCCGTGTCCCCGACGAGGTCGCCGCTCGGGTGGCCGGATCCATCGAGCGAGAGGAGCTGGCCGGCATCCACCTGCTCGACGAGCCCAAGCGGTTCGCTCCCTCGGGCGACCTGGGGCGTGCCGTGCTGGGACAGGTCGGCGTCGACGGCGAGGGTCTGTCGGGGCTGGAGGCACAGTACGACTCCATCCTGAGCGGCTCGGCCGGCCGACTGGTGCTCGAGCGGGATCCCTCCGGCCGGACGATCCCCGGCGGCGTCGAGGAGCGGACCGACTCCAGGCGTGGCGACGACCTGGTGCTGACGATCGACCGTTCCATGCAGTTCGAGACCGAGCGGGCCCTCGCAGCGCAGATCGACGCCAAGCGAGCCGAGGGCGGCGTCGCCATCGTCAGCCGCCCGGCCACCGGGGAGATCCTGGCGATGGCCGACATGCGCCGGGACAGCGACACCGGAGAGGTCACCGCTAGCGCCAACAACCTGGCCCTGACCGCGGTCTACGAGCCCGGCTCGGTGAACAAGGTCATCACCCTCGCCGCGGCGATCGAGGAGGGCCTGGTGGAGCCCACCACCGAGATCGTGGTGCCGGATCGGCTGCAGGTCTCCGACCACGAGTTCTCGGATCACGATCCGCATCCCACCGAAGCGTGGTCGGTCACCCGCATCCTGACCGAGTCCTCCAACATCGGCACCATCAAGGTCGCCCAGATGCTCGGTGCCGAGCGGGTCGACCGGTACCTGCGAGCGTTCGGGTTCGGGTCGCGCACGGGCCTCGGGTTCCCCAACGAGACCGCCGGGCTGATGCGCAGCGGTGAGTGGTGGGGCACCGACATCGGATCGATCCCGATCGGCCAGGGCATCGGCGTGACCGCCATGCAGATGCTGGCCGCCTACAACGTGTTGGCCAACGACGGCAGCTACGTGCCCCCCCGTCTGGTCCTGGCCAGGGTGGACGCCAGCGGGGCGCGTCGCGACCTGCCTGCGGTGCGGGCCCACCGGGTCGTGTCGTCGGACACGGCCGCCAAGTTGCGCGACATGCTCGTCAACGTGGTGGCCGAGGGCACCGGTGCCCGCGGTGGCATCACCGGCTACGACGTTGCCGGCAAGACCGGCACAGCCCGCAAGCCCCAGCCCTCCGGGGGCTACCGCGACGAGGCGGGCAACTACGACTACGTCGCCACCTTCACCGGCTTCGTGCCCGCCCAACGACCCGAGCTGTCGATCATCGTGGTGATCGACGAGCCATCCGGCGACATCTACGGTGGCTCGGTGGCCGCGCCGGTCTTCGCCGACATCGCCCAGTACGGGCTCCGGCTGTTCCGGGTCCCGCCGCCGTTCATCGAGTCGGCGCCGGCGCCTCACACCGCCGCCGCCGGCGCGGAGGCTGCCGCTGCGCTGGCTCCGCCGGCCAAGGTCAGGGCCCGGCCCACCACCGCCCCCGAACCGACCGCGGCCGGCTGAGCGTGCGGTTGGGTCCGCTGCTGGCGGCCGCGGCCGAGCTCGGCGCGGAGCCGTTCACGGCGCCGACGAGCGCCGCCGAGGGGCTCGAGGTCAATGGTGTGACACACCGCACCGACGCCGTGGGGGCAGGCTGGTTGTACTGCTGCGTGCCTGGCGCGACCGTCGACGGCCACAACCTCGCGCCCGCCGCGCTCGCCGCAGGCGCGGTGGCGCTGGTGGTCGAGCGGCCGCTCGGGCTGGGTGCGCCCGAGGTGCGGGTGCGCTCCACCCGCCGGGTGCTGGGTCCGCTGTCGGCGGCTTTTTGGGGCGAGCCGTCCAAGGACATGCGCGTCGTGGGGATCACGGGGACCGCCGGCAAGACCACCACGGCGCACCTGATCGGCGCGGTCCTGGAGGCCCACGGGTGGTCGACCGCGGTGCTCGGCAGCCTCTCGGGTGAGCGCACGACCCCGGAGGCACCCGACCTGCAGGCTCGCCTGGCGGCCGAGCGCGACGCGGGTCGGCTGGCGGTGGCGATGGAGGTCTCGTCGCACGCGCTCGCCCTGGATCGCGTGCGCTCGATGCGCTTCGCCCTGGGCGTGTTCACCAACCTCGGCCACGACCACCTCGACTTCCATGCCGACCTCGACGACTACTTCGAGGCGAAGGCACGCCTGTTCACCCCGGAGCTGACCGAGCGAGCGGTGGTGAACCTCGACGATCCCCGCGGCCGTGAGCTGGCCCGCCGCGCCGTCGTGCCCACCGTGGGCTTCTCGATGGACGACGTCGATGGCCTCGAGATCGGCGCCGGGTCGTCACGCTTTCGGTGGCGGGGCCAGGAGGTGCTGCTGCCTCTGGGCGGACGCTTCAACGTGGCCAACGCGCTGGCGGCCGCCACCGCGGCCGGCGAGCTCGGGGTGCCCCCGACCTCGATCGCGGCCGGCCTGGCCTCGGCACCACCCGTTCCGGGTCGCTGGCAGGCGGTCTCGGTGGGCCAGCCCTTCGCCGTCCTCGTGGACTACTCGCACAAGCCCGAAGCCCTCGCCCAGGCGCTGGGCGCCGCTCGTGAGGTGGCCGGAGACCGCGGAGCGGTCAGCGTCGTGTTCGGGGCGGGGGGCGAGCGCGACCGCGCCAAGCGCCCTGCGATGGGCGCGGTCGCGGCGCGTCTGGCCGACCATGTCTGGTTGACCACGGACAACCCGCGCCACGAGGACCCCGCCGACATCGCCGCCGAGGTGGCCGCCGGCATCCCCGAAGGGGCCGACCTGCAGGTCGAGCTCGACCGGGCCACCGCGATCGGAGCGGCGGTGGCGCGGGCGCGACCCGGTGACGTGGTGGTCATCGCCGGCCGCGGGCACGAGACGGTCCAGGACCGCGGCGAGACCAGCATCGCGCTCGACGATCGGGACGTGGCGCTCGACGCCCTACGCCGACGAGCGAGGTCCGGGTCGTGGTAGCTCTCCTGCTGGCCGGGGCCACCGCCATGGTCGTGTCACTCGCGGGGACCCGCCTGCTCATCGACTGGCTGACCAGCCGGCACGTCGGACAACCGATCCACGAGGACGTCCCCGCCGGGCACATCGTCAAGGCGGGGACGCCCACGATGGGAGGGGTCGCGATCGTGTTGGCGACCGTCGCCGGGTACCTCGTGGCCCACCTGCGACCGAACGTGTTGTTCACCCGCACCGGTGTGCTCGTGCTCGCGTGCATCGCGGGCGCCGGTCTGGTCGGCCTGCTCGACGACTGGATCAAGGTCTCCCAGGAGCGAAACATCGGTCTGTCCAAGCGCGCCAAGACCGCAGGCCTGCTCGTCGTCGCCGTCACCTTCGCCGTGGCCACGGTGCAGTGGACCGACGTGGAGACCACGCTGTCGTTCACCCGCTGGAACAGCCCCGGTTGGGAGCTGGGCGGTGTGGGGTGGTGCGTCTGGGCGGTGCTGCTCATATACGCCACGACCAACGGTGTGAACCTCACCGACGGCCTCGACGGCCTCGCCGGCGGCTCGGCCCTGTACTCGTTCGCCTGCCTCACCGTGGTCGGCTTCTGGGCCTTCCGGCACTTCGACACCTACCGTGTCAACCACGCGCTCGACCTGGCGGTGATCGCGGCCGCGATGCTCGGGGCCTGCGCGGGGTTCCTGTGGTGGAACGCCCCCCCCGCTCGGATCTTCATGGGCGACACCGGCTCCCTGGCGTTGGGCGCGGCGCTCGCCACGCTCGCGCTGACGCTGAACGTGCACCTGCTGCTGCCGGTGATCGGCGCTCTGTACGTGTTCGAGACGCTGTCGGTGATCGTGCAGGTCGGTACGTTCCGCCTGTTCGGTCGCCGGGTCCTGCGCATGGCTCCGGTCCATCACCACTTCGAGCTCGGAGGCTGGCCCGAGACCACCGTCATCATCCGCTTCTGGCTCCTGGCTGCTATGGCCACCGCCGTCGCCCTCGGCGTCTTCTACACCGACTTCGTGGGCACCGGAGGCGTCGATTGACCGCCGGGGAGGGCCTGTACCTGGTGGTCGGCCTCGGCGTGACCGGCCAGGCGGTGATCGAGGCGCTCGCGGGCCACGGCCTGGGTTGCGTCGTCGTCGACGACGCCGCGCGCCCGGGAGCGGCCGAGCGGGCGGAGGCGCTGGGCGCGAGGGTGGTGGTGCGCCCGGAGCCTGCCGAGCTCGCCCGGCTGGTCGCCACCAGCGCGGCGGTCATCCCCAGTCCGGGGGTGCCCGATCACCATCCGGTGCATCACTTGGCCGGTCGCGACGGGGTCCCGGTCCTGTCCGAGTTCGATCTCGCTGCCCGCTGGGACGACCGCCCGCTGCTCGCGGTGACCGGCACCAACGGCAAGACGACGGTCACGACCCTGGTCACCGACATGCTCGAACGCTCGGGGGTGAGGGCGGCGGCGGTCGGCAACACCGAGCTGCCCCTCGTGGCAGCGATCGGCGATGCCGCCGTGGAGGTGTTCGTGGTGGAGGCCTCCTCGTTCCGCCTGGCTCGCTCGCTGCGATTCGCGCCGGCGGTGGGGACCTGGTTGAACTTCGCCCCCGATCACCTCGACAACCACCGCGACATGGCCGGCTACGAGGCGGCCAAGGCCCGCCTGTGGGCCGACCAGAGATCCGACCAGGTGGCGATCGGCAACCTCGACGACGACGTGGTCAGAGCTCACCTGGCCCGGGCGACGGCCCGCCATGTCACCTTCTCCACCCGGGCACGTGCCGACCACGAGCTGAGGGGGACGACCCTGGTCAGCGACGGCGACGAGGTGCTGGACACAGCGGACCTCCCCCGGGCGATGCCCCACGACGTGGCCAACGCCCTGGCGGCCATCGCCACCGCCCGCCACGGCGGTGCCCGCCTCGACGCGATGGCGGCCACGTTGGCGGGTTTCGTCGGGCTCCCCCATCGGGTGAGCGTGGTCGGCGAGGCTGGGGGGGTGCGCTTCGTGGACGACTCCAAGGCCACCGTGCCCCACGCCACGTTGGCCGCGCTCGCCGCGTTCGAATCGGTCGTGCTGATCGCCGGGGGCCGCAACAAGGGGCTCGACCTCACCGCTCTTCGTGACGGGGCCGACCACGTCCGGGCCGTGGTGGCCATCGGCGAGGCAACCGACGAGGTCATCGCTGCGTTCGAGGGCATTCGCCCGGTCGAGTCCGTGCCCGACATGGATGCCGCTGTGGGGGCAGCCACCTCCTTGGCCCGATCGGGTGACGTCGTGCTGCTCTCGCCGGGCTGCGCCAGCTTCGACGCCTACCGTGACTACGCCCAGCGTGGCGACGACTTCGTCCGCGCCGTTCGGGCCCTGGTCGCTGCGGGGGATCGCCCTTGACCCCGGCTCGACCTCCCCGTGCCGGCAGGCGGCAGCCCGGTTGGACCAGCAACGCGGTGGTCCTGGCCTTGCTGGTCGTCGCCATGAACCTCCTCGGCCTGGTCATGGTGATGTCGGCGTCGTCGGTAGTCGCCCTCGACGAGTTCGGGTCGTCGTGGTACGTCGCTGCGCGCCAGGCGTTGTGGGTGGTGGCGGGTCTCGGGGCAGCGGTGGTGGTGGTGGGGGTCGACTACCACCGCTGGGCGCGGTGGGCGAAGCCGCTCCTGGTCGCCTCGGTCGTCCTGCTCGCCGCGGTCCTGGTGCCCGGAGTGGGCATGGAGGTCAACGGCGCGAGCCGCTGGCTCGGCTACGGTCCTCTCTCGCTGCAGCCCTCGGAGCTGGCCAAGCTGGCCGTGCTGGTGTGGTGCGCCGAGCTGTTGTCGCGGCGGGCGGCGTGGATAGACGACGTGCGCCTGACGCTGGTTCCCGTGAGCGTCGTGTTCGGTGGGGTGGCGATGCTGCTCATGCTCCAGCCGAACCTGGGCACCACCTTGGTGACCGGTGCGATCGTGCTTTGCCTGCTCTACCTGGCCGGCACGCGCCTGGGCCCGCTCAGCGCGCTCGGGTTGGGCGGTGCGGCGGTGTCCGCCGCGCTGGCCCTCGGTGCGAGCTACCGGCGCGAGCGCGTGCTGGCCTTCCTGGACCCGTGGAACGATCCCCGCGACATCGGCTACCAGACCATCCAGTCCCTCGTGGGCCTCGCCTCGGGTGGAGCCGCTGGCACGGGGCTGGGCGAGAGCAGGGCCAAGTGGGGGTTCCTGCCATACGCCCACACCGACTTCATCTACGCCATCATCGGCGAGGAGCTCGGGCTGCTCGGCACGGTGACGGTGATGGCCGGCTTCGCCCTCGTCGCCGTGTTCGGCGTCCGCACGGCGCTGGCGGCACCGGACCGCCTGGGGATGCTGCTGGCAGGAGGCATCACCGCCTGGTTCGTGGTCCAGGCATTCGTGAACATCGGTGCGGTGATCGCCATCTTGCCCATCACCGGGGTCCCCCTTCCCTTCGTCTCCTACGGAGGGTCCTCGCTGGTGTTCTCGATGGTCGGAGCGGGGATCCTCTGCAACGTCGCTCGTCAGCAGAAGCCGAGGCCGGCCGAGACCCGCGGAGCCGTCCCGGCGGCGAGCCCTGCCGGTGCGCGGTGAGCGCCGGTCGGGACACCTACTGCATCGTCACCGGCGGGGGCACCGCCGGCCACGTGCTGCCAGCGCTGGCGATCGCCGACGCCCTCGTCTCGCGCGGGCACGACCGGGCCTCGCTGCGCTACGTCGGCGCACGGCGCGGCGTGGAGGCGCGGCTCGTGCCGCCGACGGGTTTGCGCATGACGCTGCTACCGGGCCGGGGCATCCAACGCCGGGTCACACCGGCGAACCTGGTCGCCCTCGCCGGGCTGGCGGTGGCGTTCGCGCGGGCGCTGGTCCTGGTCGGCCGTTGTCGGCCCCGCGTGGTGGTGGCGGTCGGCGGTTACGCAAGCGTTTCCGTGGCCCTGGCCTCGGTCGTGTGGAGGGTGCCGCTGGTCGTGGTCGAGCAGAACGCCGCCCCGGGTGCGGCCAACCGCCTCCTGTCCCGCTTCGCGAGTGCGACCGCCGTCGCGTTCGAGGGCACGCCGCTGCCCCGGGCGACCGTTACGGGCAACCCGGTGCGCGCGGAGGTGCTCGAGGCGGCCGAGGCGGCCGCCGACCCTTCTGGGCGGGCGCGGGCCAAGGAGGCGCTGGGGGTGGACAGCCGACGCCGCCTGGTGCTCGTGACGGGCGGGTCGCTGGGAGCGCTGAGCATCAACGAGGCGGTCCTCGAGGCGCTCGGCTACTGGGCCGGGCGCGCCGACCTCGCCGTGCACCACGTGGTGGGACGGCGGGACTGGGAGCGGGTCCGCTCGGGTGCGCCGGCGAGCTTGGGCTCGCTGGACTACCGACCCGTGGAGTACGAGCACGACATGGCCGCCGTGCTGTCGGCTGCGGACCTGGCGGTGTGCCGGGCCGGCTCGGGCACGGTGTTCGAGCTGGCGGGCGTGGGCCTGCCCGCGGTGCTGGTGCCCTCCCCGTGGGTCACCGACGATCAGCAGACGGCGAATGCCACGCGGCTGGTGGCCGAGGGCGCGGCGGTGCTCGTGGCAGACGCCGAGCTCGACGGCGCGCGCCTGGTGGCCGAGGTCGACGAGTTGTTGGGCGATCCCGACCGGCTGGCGTCGATGTCGGCGGCAGCCCGCCGCCTCGCCCGTCCCGATGCCGCGGCGGCGGTGGCGGACCTCGCCGAGCTTCACGCCCGTGGCTGAGCCGGCGGACCCTGCTGCGCTGCGGCGGCCGCTCGTCCTCGACCGGCCCTTGCGGATCCACTGCGCCAACATCGCAGGGGCGGGCATCAGCGCTGTGGCCACGGTGCTCGCCGAGATGGGCCACCGCGTGAGCGGCCACGACCGTGCAGACACCCCGTACCTGGCACGATTGCGCGAGCTCGGGGTGGCGGTGTCGATCGGGCCCCCGCATCCTCCCCTTCCTGATGGGGTCGAGCTGGTGGTGACCTCCACGGCCACGCCGGCCGACGATCCCGACGTGGTGGCGGCGGCCGCGGCAGGCATCGACGTCGCCCACCGGTCCGCCGTGCTCGGGGCGCTCAGCCGGCTGCGCCGCACCGTCGCCGTCGCCGGCACGCACGGCAAGACCACTACCTCGGCTCTGCTGGCCACCGTGCTGAGCGGGCTCGGGGACCGGCCGGGCTACGTGGTGGGCGCCCCCGTGCGCGGCCTTGGCGCCGCGGCGGCCTGGGGGGACCCGGGTGGGCTGCTGGTGGTGGAGGCAGACGAGAGCGACGGGAGCTTCCTGGCGCTCACCGCCTCGGCCGCGGTGGTGACCAACGTGGAGCCGGATCACCTCGACCGATGGGGCGATCCGGCCGCGCTGTCCGCGGCCTTCGCCGCCTTCGCGGCCGCCTGCTCGGGACCGGTCGTGCTCTGTGCCGACGACCCCGGAGCGTCCTCGCTGGCCGCTGCGCTGGCAGGGTCGGGTCGGGTCGTCACCTACGGCGAGCACCCCGACGCCGACTACCGCATCCACGACGTGTCGCCCGAGGGCGACGGAGTGGGCTTCGTGCTGGGCCACGGCCGGCAACGGCACCGGGTCGTGGTGCCGTGGGCGCCCGGCCGGCACAACGCCGCCAACGCCACCGCGGCCCTCGCCGTCGCCCATCAGCTCGGCCACCCGCTTGCACCGGCGGTGGGTGCTCTGGGCAGCTTCACCGGCGTGGCCCGGCGCTTCGAACATCGGGGCGAGGTGGCCGGGGTGTCCTTCGTCGACGACTACGCCCACCTACCCACCGAGGTCGCCGCCGCCCTGGCTGCTGCTCGGGACCAGGGCCGGGCCCGTGTCGTGTGCGTCTTCCAGCCCCACCGCTTCAGCAGGACCCTCGCGCTGGCAGCCGGGTTCGCCCACTCCTTCGTGGACGCCGACCTGGTGTGCATCACCGACGTCTACGGCGCCGGTGAACCCCCCGTCGAAGGTGTCACCGGCAAGCTCGTGGCCGATGCCGTGCTCGACGCGCACCCCCGCACCACGCTCGCCTGGTTGCCCGGCCTCGACGACGTGGTCGACTACCTTGCCCGCACCTTGCGCCCCGGTGACCTCTGCCTGACCCTGGGTGCGGGTGACCTCACCACCGTGGCCGACCGGGTGCTGGTTCGCCTGGGAAGCGGCCCGTGAACGGCTCGGCGCCGGGGCGCGGGGCCTGGGGGCCCGGGCGCGCCGGGGCCCTCGACGCCCTGGCCGCCCGTCTCGGTCCCCTGGCTCGCCGCGACGTTCCGCTGGGTCCGATGACGACCTATCGGGTGGGAGGGCCGGCGGCGTTGCTCGCCGTGGTCCCCGACACCGACGCCCTGGCCCGCCTGGCCGCGCTCACCCCGGGCTCGGGCGTGCCGGTGGCGGTGGTGGGGCGGGGTTCAAACCTGCTCGTCGCCGACGCCGGCTTCGCCGGTCTGGTGGTGGTCCTGGGCGCGGGCTTCGCTGCGGTGGAGGTCGAGGGCACGTCGATGCGCGCCGGCGGGGCGGCGGCCCTGCCCGTGGTCGCCCGCCACAGCGTGGGTGCGGGCCTGACCGGGATGGAGTGGGCAGTGGGGGTTCCCGGTTCGCTCGGGGGAGCTGTGCGCATGAACGCCGGCGGTCACGGTTCGGACATGGCCGCGGTGCTGGCAGGGGTCCGCGTCGTCGACCTGGACAGCGGCGAGGATGGACCTGTGGGGGTCGCGGATCTGCGCCTCGGCTACCGGCGCTCGGCCATCGGGCCCAGCCAGGTCGTGACCGAGGCCGTGTTGGGCCTGCGCCCCGGCGACCGCGGCCGCGGCGAGGGCGAGCTGCGCGAGATCGTCGCCTGGCGCCGGGCCCACCAGCCCGGCGGCGCCAACGCGGGATCGGTGTTCGCCAACCCGCCCGGCGACTCCGCCGGTCGGCTCGTCGACGCGGCCGGGTGCCGCGGCTTGCGGGTCGGGTCGGCGAGCGTGTCGACCAAGCACGCCAACTTCGTGATCGCGGACCCGGGCGGGTCGGCTGCCGACGTCGCCCGGCTCATCTCGGTGGTCCGGACCCGTGTCTACGAGCACGCTGGTGTCGATCTGGAGCCCGAGAACGTCCTGCTCGGCTTCGACCATCTACCTGTGGTGGAGGGTTAGTGCCTGACCCGAGCACCCTCGACGCGCCGAGCCACTCGACCCGCATCGACCCGCGCTTTCGAGCCAGGCGGATCGCCGTGCGACGCGACGCCGGCCGCCGCCGGCTGCAGCGCCTGGCCGACCTGGCTGTGCTGGCGGCGGCGGGTGCGGGCTTCCTCCTCGCCCTGCGGTCGCCGCTGCTCGACGTCGACCGGATCGAGGTCCGCGCCGGCGCTCGTGTCGGTGCGGACCAGGTCCGCCGGGCGGCAGCGGTCCCGCTCGGGACCCAGCTGGTGGACCTCGACCTGGGCGGCATCGGCACTCGTGTGGCGGCGCTGCCCTGGGTGGACGAGGTGCAGGTCGGCCGGGACCTGGACGGCACCGTGTCCGTCTCGGTCACCGAGCGCACGCCCGTCGCCCGCCTCGAGCAGACCGGGTCGGCTCCGCTGTTGGTCGACGGGGAGGGCCGGGTGCTCGGGCCCGCCGGCGCGGACGGGCCGGAGGGCCTGGTCACGGTGAACGGGGTCGGACCCGTCGTCGAGCCGGGTGCCTGGCTCGGCTCGGAGGCTCTCGGCGCGCTGCGCGCCGCGCGCGACTCGGGGCGCGGGCCCCGGGCGCGCTGGCGCGGTTGCGGGTCGAGGCCGGGGGGGAGCTGGTCGGCGAGCTCGCCCGGGGCGGCACCGTCCGCCTCGGCGACGTGACCGACCTCGACGCCAAGGTGCTGTCGCTCGTCACGGTCCTGGACCAGGTGGACCTCGACGGCTTGGCAGAGCTGGACCTGCGCCTGCCCGGCAACCCGGTCGTGACGCGAGCACCTTGACCGGCCCCGTGCCCTTCCGTAGCCTCTCGACGACTACTGCAGGTCGACGTGACCTGTCTCTCGACTTCATGGTGAGGCCGGGCCGTTGGAACGGTGCCCGGCCTCCTGCGTCGTGGTACCGACCTAGCCTGCGGTCCTCGGCGTTCCACCCGCACGACGGGCTCACCCCCGTGGAGGTACCGACCCATGGCCGCCAACCCGCAGAACTACCTCGCGGTCATCAAGGTCGTCGGCATCGGCGGCGGTGGGGTGAACGCGGTCAACCGCATGATCGACGCCGGGCTGAAGGGCGTCGAGTTCATCGCCGTGAACACCGATGCCCAGGCTCTGCTCATGTCGGATGCCGACGTGAAGCTCGACATCGGCCGTGAGCTGACGCGGGGCCTGGGAGCAGGATCCGATCCAGACGTGGGGCGTCAGGCCGCCGAGGAGCACCGTGACGAGATCGAGGAGGTGCTCAAGGGCGCCGACATGGTCTTCATCACCGCCGGCAAGGGCGGCGGCACGGGAACGGGCGGGGCCCCGGTGGTGGCCGAGGTGGCCAAGAGCCTCGGCGCGCTCACCATCGGCGTGGTGACCAGGCCGTTCGCCTTCGAGGGCCGTCGCCGATCGGTGCAGGCCGAGTCCGGAATCCAGCGCCTCAAGGAGAAGGTGGACACCCTGATCGTGATCCCCAACGACCGGCTCATCACCGTGTCGAACGAGAAGACCTCGATGCTGAACGCGTTCAAGATGGCCGACGAGGTCCTGCTCCAGGGCGTCCAGGGCATCACCGACCTGATCACCACGCCGGGCCTCATCAACACCGACTTCGCCGACGTGAAGATGATCATGCACGACGCCGGCTCGGCGTTGATGGGCATCGGGCATGCCTCGGGGGAGGGTCGGGCGCTTGCCGCGTCGCGCGCCGCCATCTCCAGCCCGCTGCTCGAAGCCTCGATCGAGGGGGCGCGGGGGATCCTGCTGACCATCTCGGGCGGCAGCGACCTGGGACTGTTCGAGGTCAACGAGGCGGCCGAGGTGATCCACGGCGTGGCCCACCCCGACGCCAACATCATCTTCGGGACCGTGATCGACGACGCCATGGGCGACGAGGTGCGCGTCACGGTGATCGCCGCCGGCTTCGACCGCTGGGACACGCCTCGCAGCGACGGCCGAACCGACGAGCGCGAGCTCTTCGGGGGCGACGACGACGACGACCTCGACCTCGGTGGCGAGGACGACTTCGACGTTCCCTCGTTCCTGAAGTAGCTGCGCCGTTGGCCGGTGCCCGCTGGCTGTGGACCGACCGGGCCCTGGGGGACTTCTCGGACGCGGACGGACCGGCCGTGCCCCCGGGCGTTCCGCCCCGGCCGTGGACCTGGCTGCGCCAGGTCCACGGGGCGGGCGTCGTGACCGTCGACGTGCCCGGCGCCCGAGCCGGTGCTGCCGCCGATGCCGCGGTCACCGCGACCCCGGGCTGCCCGCTGGTCGTGCGCAGCGCGGACTGCGCGCCGGTGGTGCTGCACGGCCCGGGCGGGCTCGCCGTCGTGCACGCGGGCTGGCGCGGCCTCGCCGGGGGGGTCGTCGCGGCGGCAGCGCGAGCGCTGGCCGACCTGGGTGCGCCGGCCCACCGGGCCGAGGTCGGGCCCTGCATCCGATCGGGCTGCTACGAGTTCGGCGCCGGAGACCTCGCCCGGCTTGCTCGACGCTGGGGGTCCGGCGTGAGGGCCAGAACCCGGAGCGGGCGACCGTCGCTCGACCTGTTGGCCGCGGTGCGCGCCGAGTGCGCGGCGGTCGGGATCGACGCGGTGACCGACTCGGGCTCTTGCACCGCCTGCGATCCGCGATGGTTCAGCCACCGGGCCCGGGGCGACGACGCCCGGCTGGCCACGATCGCCTGGCTGGAGCAGTGAGCTCGCCGAGGCCGGAGCTCGTCGAAGCCATCGCCGCCGGGATGGCGGTCGTCCGTGCGCGGATCGCCGGCGCCGGCGGCGATCCCGACGCGGTGAGGGTCGTGGCCGCCACCAAGGGTCGCCCGCCCGAGGTGGTCCGGGCGGCCCTGGCCGCCGGGTCGGGCGACCTGGGCGAGAGCTACGCGCAGGAGCTGGTCACCAAGGCCGAAGGGCTCCTGGATCGGCCTGCGCCCGGAGGGCCCCCGCGTTGGCATCTGCTCGGTCGCCTGCAACGCAACAAGGTGCGCTCGGTCGCGCCCTTCGTGTCGCTGTGGCAGAGCGTGGATCGGCTGTCGCTGGCGGCCGAGATCGCCCGGCGGGCGCCCGGTGCGCGGGTGCTCGTCCAGGTCAGCGCCGATGGCGATCCACGACGTGGCGGAGCCCCGGCACGCTTCGTGGCCTCGGTGGTCGAGGGTGCGCGCGATCTGGGCCTCGAGGTCGCCGGCTTGATGACCATCGCCCCGATCGGGGGCCCCGATGTCGCCCGGGCGGCGTTCAGGACCACCCGGGGGCTGGCTGACCGAATCGGGTTGGAGATCCGCTCGATGGGCATGAGCGCGGACCTCGAGCTCGCCGTGTCGGAAGGCTCGACGATGGTGAGGGTGGGAACAGCCCTGTTCGGGCCCCTGCCTCCGGCCGGCGCCCGCGGGCGCCGGGCCGATGGTGAAGCGAACTAAGGTCGGATCCGGAGGGAACCATGGCGTCGATGTGGCGAAGGACCATGCTCTACCTGGGGCTTGGCAACGACGAGGAGTACGACGACGAGTACGGCCCGGGCGAGGACGGCGCCGGCCGTACGTGGTCGCAGCCTGCCGCGGCCCCGTCGCGCTACCCGGCGGCCGCGCCCGACGCCGAGGCGTCCCGCGACCACGACTTCTCCTCCGGGGCGGTGCGCACGCTCGGTCCCCAGACCCCGCGCCTGCAGGCGCCCGATGGCGGTCCCACGGGCCCCGAGCCGATGGCGCGCCCCCAAGCTGCTGTGGTCCGCCCCCTGCAGCCGGTGCCGTCGGCCAAGCCCCAGGTCGTCGAGCCGACCTCGTTCAACGAGGCCCAGGCCGTGGCGGATCTGTTCAAGGGTGGCTCGCCGGTCATCGTCAACCTGCAGAACGTCGATCGCGACCTGTCACGACGCATGATCGACTTCGCCTCGGGCCTGTGCTACGGGCTGGGCGGCCAGATGGAGCGCGTGGCGAACCACGTCTACCTGCTCACCCCGGTGAACGTGGAGGTGTCCACCGAGGAGCGGCGACGCCTCGAAGAGCGCGGCTACGAGCGCTGAGGCGATCGGACCGGCGTGGGATTCGTCTGCTTCTTGCTGTGGCTGTACTCGTTGGTGATCTTCGCCCGGATCATCATGAGCTGGATCCGGGTCGAGCCCGGTACGGGCGTCGCCCAGGTCCACGATGCCCTGGTGGCGGTCACCGAGCCGGTCCTGGCGCCCGTACGCCGGGCCATCCCACCGGCGCGGATGGGGACGATGGCGATGGATCTCTCGCCGATCGTCGTCGCGATCGGCATCGTGGTGCTGCAGCGCATCCTCTGCGGCTGAACCCCTTCGGGGCGGGCACGATCCCTGGCAGGCACCGGCGCAGTTCGGCCGATCCTGCCAACAGCGGGTCGCTAGCATCGTCGCATGGACGTGACGGCCCAGCTCCTCCACGAGATCGAGTTCCGCGAGTCGAAGCGTGGCTACGACACCCGTGATGTGGACGACTTCCTCGAGAAGCTCGCCGTGGGGGTCGAGCAGATGGCCGCCCAGCTGGGCGAGGCCCAGTCCAACCTGAAGGCCGCCGAGGCAAGGGCGACTGACGCCGAGGAGCGCGCCTCGCGCACGAGCGATGCCGACGAGACCCTGAAGCGCACTCTCGTGCTGGCGCAACGCACTGCCGATGCGGCGATCGCCGAGGCCAACGAGCAGGCGGCCCACACGCTGTCCCAGGCGCGCGAAGAGGCGGCGCGGATCGTGCATGAAGCGAACGAAGCCGCGGAGCGGGCCCGCAGCGAGGGTGAGGCAGAGGCGCGCCGCGCCCAGCAGGTCGCCGAGGCGGCGGTGCTAGCCGAGATCCAGGCTCTCGAGAGGGCCCGCGAAGCGTTGCGAAGCGATGTGGACGGTCTCGAGCACGGCTTGGAGGTGCAGCGCGAAAGGGTCCGCACCACCCTGCACGACTTGTCGCGCCTGCTCGAGGATCCGGGCGCGCTCTACGACGACGGCGCCGGCAGAGGTTCGGCCGCGGCGTCGGGGGAGACAGCGGCAGTCGTCACCGATCCGGCGCCGGTGAGCGAAGCGCCGGCAGAGCCCGTCGACGCGTCGTCGGCCGAGGCGGCGGACTCCTCGGCGCGCGGTTTCGACGAACACGCCGCGCCCGGCGGCGAGCACGTCGAGCGCGGCGAAGGCCCCCCCACCATGTCGGTACCGGTCGCAGTCGCCGGCGAGGACGGCGACGTCGACGAGTACCTGGCCGAGCTCCGTCGGGCCATGGCCGACGAGCGCCCCCTGGGTCCATCCGAGGAGGAGTTGGGCGAACGGAACGAACGGGCGCGCTTCGGTCGTCGACGCTGACCGGCGCGTCGACGCATCCGGGGGGAATCGGGGTGGCGTGTGGCGAAATGCGTACAGTTGCCCCTCGCTGACTCGACCCGGAAGGTGCCGACGTGCTGGTCCTGTTGAGCTTCCTCCTCGTGCTGGTGGCCACCGCGCTGCTCGTGCTCGGCCTGCTGAGCGATCAAGAACACGTCAGCAAGTACCAGGAACAAATGCTGACCATCAAAACCAACAAAGAGTACGACGCCCTCGTCGTCCAAATCGACGCTTCAAAAGCCCAAATTGCTGCCGACGAAGAGAAGTCCCTCGCGTTGATGAGCGAGATAGACTCGGTCAAAGCGACCGTCGCCGAACTCGAAGCCAAAACTGGAACCATTCGCGAACTCAACAACGAAAAACTCAAAGAGCTCCAACACCAAATGGATTCGGTGCAAGGTAAGGTCGACGAAAAGAAGCTTATCGCGAACATCTCAAAGCCAAAGTCCCGAAGAATATCATGTCGATTTACGAACGCGTCCGCAAAGGCCGCGGCGGCGATGTCGTCGTCCGCCTGCGGCGCGGAGCCTGCGGCGAATGCTATAAATCCCAGCCCCCGCAAAAGGTCCAACTGG
>CAVPEW010000037.1:0-12379 GCA_963703565.1 uncultured Microthrixaceae bacterium
CGCCACGTGGCCGCCGAGCAGACCTCGCTGCCGTTCACCGGCTGACGTCATGGCCATGCTCAGCGTTCCCTCACCGGACCAGACCAAGAACGGTGACGCACTTGCACCTGCCGTGCTGTGCCGCCCCGTCCGCACGCCGTCCGGAGGGCTGGGATGCTGAGCTTGGGGAAGTTGGCCCCTGGCCAGCAGCAGGACTACCTCGACACGGTCGCCCGCGGCGCGGAGGAGTACTACACCGGCGCCAAGGAAGCCCCGGGCCAATGGGTCGGCGCGGGCTCCGAGCGGCTCGGTCTCGATGGTGAGGTCGACGCCGAGGAGCTGGGTCGGGTCCTCGAACACGTCGACCCGAAGACCGGTACCTACCGGTTGACGGGGTCGAGGTCGGTGCCGGTGGTGGCCGGGCTCGACGCGACGTTCTGTGCCCCGAAGTCCGTGTCGCTGCTCTTCGCGCTGGGCGAATCGGAGGTGTCCAATCAGGTACGCAACGCCCACGACGCCGCGCAGAGCGCCGCGCTGGGGGTGCTGGAGGGTGCGGCGTGCCGGGTGCGGCGCGGTCAGGGCGGCCACGACGTCCAAGGCGGTGACGGGTTCGTGGCCGCGGCGTTCCGGCACCGCACGTCGCGGGCGGGGGATCCACATCTCCACACCCATGTCGTGATCGCCAACCTCGCTCACGCACCCGCCGATGACCGGTGGACGGCGTTGGATGCGCGGCCGGCGTACTCGTGGCTCGCCCCGGTCGGGCATCTCTATGAGGCCCAGCTTCGCTGGGAGCTCACCCGCCGTCTTGGTGTGGAGTGGGGACCGGTCCGCAACGGCATCGCCGATGTCGCCGGCATCCCCAAGCCGGTGCTCCGCGAGTTCTCGACCCGCCGCCGCGAGATCGAGGCGCACCTCGTCGAGCATGGCCAGCAGAGCGCGCGGGCCGCGCAGGTCGCCGCCTACGCGACTCGTACTGCCAAGGACACCAGCATCGACCCCGAAGGCCTCTTGCCCGCCTGGCGGGTGCGCGCGCAAGCGCTCGGGTTCGATGGGTCCGCGCTGGCAGGGGTGCTGGACCGGGCCCGGGTGATCGAACCACCCGTGCCGGGCAGTCCCGAGGCTGAGAAGCTGTACCGGTGGCTGGCCAGCCCGGACGGGTTGACCGAGCGGGCGAGCACGTTCGGGGAGCGGGAAGTCATCAAGGCCATCTGCGACGCCCTACCCTCCGGCGGCAGGGTCCAGGACGTTTCTCGACCTGGCCGAGGGGTTCCTGCGTTCCGAGCACGTCCTAGCCATCAGCGTGGATCGTGACGCGGCGACGATCCGCCTCCGCGACGGCCGGGTGGTGACAGCACGGACCGCAGAGCAGCGGTTCACCACCCCCGAGATGCTCGGGATCGAGCGCGCGGTCGTCGACTCCCGCCTGTTCCGGCAGGCCACCCGCTGTGCAGTGGCCAACCCCGCCACGGTCCAGGCCGCCGTGGCCGCGGCCGGGACGTTGACAACGCAGCAGGATCTCATGGTGCGCACGATCTGCTCGTCGGGGGATGGGATCGAGGTCGTCGAAGGGATCGCCGGGGCCGGCAAGACGTTCGCGCTCGCTACGGCACGCGAGGCGTGGGAAGCGTCGGGGTACCGGGTGATCGGCTGCTCCCTCGCCGCCCGTGCCGCGAGGCACCTCCAAGACGACGCCGGCATCCCCGCATGCACGATCGACCGGCTTCTCACCACCCTCGCCCGCACCCCGCTGGCTGCTGGGACGGTGGTCGTGGTCGACGAAGCCGCCATGGTCGGGACCCGTAAGCTCGCCCGCCTCCTCACCCACGCCGAATACGCCGACGCCAAGGTCGTTCTCGTGGGCGACCCGTGCCAGCTCCCCGAGATCGACGCCGGCGGCGCACCCTCGCCCGCACCCTGGCGCACCCCGACGACACGGCGGCGCGCACCCGCCTGCGCGACGCGCTCGATCGCCTGCGCCAGCGCGCCACCGCCCCCGCCCGCTGACCGGCCCGGCGCTGGAGCGAAGGACCGCGGTCAGCGGGGGCTGAGGGCGTCAACGCCCCGCGGTCAGGTCACTCGGCGATCCGCCGGCGGCGGGCCAGGCCCAGCACCGCGACCCCCAGGCCGACCAGCAGGAACGCCGGCAGCACGGGGCGCAGCACGTTCGCACCGGTCCGCGGGAGGGCCCCCGGCGCCGCCGGCCTCGTGATCTCGGCGGTGGCCGAGAGGACCGTGAGGTTGGAGGCGTCGGCCGTGGCGGTGTTGACCACCCGGCCGACGGCCGAGTCTCCGGCCGTCACGAGGTGGATGCCCGTGCAGCGCACCCGCCCGCCGGGGGCGAGATCGGTGGGCAGCGCGGTGTCGCAGGCGAGCGACGGCAGCATCGGGTCGCTGATCGTGAGGTCGTCGATCGTGACGTTCCCGGTGTTGGTCGCGGTGATCGTGTAGCGGATGGCGTCCCCGGCCGACAGCCCGCCGGAGTCATCCACATCGATGAGCTCCGCCGCCTTGTGGAAGGCCAGCTCGGGGTCGGCGGGCTCCGTCGGCGCTTCGCCGCCGCCGGAGGCCTCGACGGGCGTGCCGTTCGGGTCCGTGCCGGTGGCGGTGGCCTGGTTGACGACGGCGCCGGCATCGACGTGCGCCTGGGTCACGAGCACCGCGCCGGTGCAGGTGACCGCGGCGCTCGGGGCCAGGGTGGCCGGGAGCGTGGGGGCGCAGTCGAGGTCGGGCACGAGCGGATCGGTCACGGCGACGTCGTCCAGGGTGACGTTGCCGGTGTTGGTGGCCACGATCGTGAACACCACCGAGTCCCCGACGGTGACGGAGTCGGAGCCGTCCGCGTCGACCGACGACGTGAACGTCTTCGTGACCGAGAGGGACGGGGCCGGATCGTCGGTGTCCACGAGGGCGGAGCCGACACCGGTGACCGGCGTGCCGGAGGGGTCCTCGCCGGTCGCGGTGGCGACGTTGACGAGGTAGCCGGCGTCCACGTCGGCCTGGGTGACGACTGCCGTGCCCGTGCAGACCTGGGCGTCACCCGGAGCGAGGGACGCCGGCGCCGCCGGCAGGCACTCGAGATCCGACACCAGGGGATCGATGGTGGCGACCCCGTGCAGGGTCACGTTGCCCGTGTTGGTGGTCGTGATCGTGTAGGTCACCACCTCGCCGAGGCTGGCGTCGCCGCTGTCGTCGGCGTCGTCGAGGGCCGCTGCCTTCACGGTGGTCAGGGACGGCTGGGCGGGCGCCACGGGCACCGCGGCGCGGTCCTCGCGGGTGATCGAGCCGGCGGCGTGGTCGGCGGTGGCGATGCCGTGGTCGGTCATCACCCCGGCGTCCTGGTCCGCCTGGGTGAGGGGCGCGTCCCCGGTGCACACGAGCGTCTCGCCCGGCGCGAGGGTGGCGGGCTGGACGGGGAGGCAGTCGAGGGTGGTCACCCGGTCGTCGCTGATCTGGACGCCGGTGAGGGTGATGTTGCCGGTGTTCGTGAACGTGAGCGCGAACGAGGCGACGTCGCCGACGTCGTTGCTGCCATCACCGCCGTCGTCGACGCCGGTCACCACCTTCGTGAAGGTGCCGTCCGGTCGCCGGCCCTCGGTGGCCACGACGCTGTCGTCGGTGCCGGCCACCAGCTCCTCGCTGGGGCTCAGACCCGTCGCCAGGACCGTGTTCAGGATCTCGCCGGCGTCCTGATCGGCCTGGGTGACGAGCAGCTCGTACTGGCAGGCGAACGACTGGCCCGGCGCGAGCGTGGGCGGGGGCACGCACGTGAGCGCCACCAGGCTGTCCTCGACCGTCACCTCCGTGAGGGCGACGTTGCCGGTGTTCGTGACCACCACCTCGTAGGTGAGGGTGTCGCCGGGGTCGATGCTCTCCGAGCCGTTGGCGTCGTCGCTGGCGAGCACCGACTTGGTGGCGGTGATCTGCGGCGTGGGGGTGGTGATCGGGATCGTCACCGTGTCCGAGCCCGCGACTGGCGCACCGTTCGGGTCCTGGCCCTCGGCCGTGGCCGTGTTCTCCCGCGTGCCCACCGTGGCGTCATCCGTCGCCAGCAGGTAGGTGCCGGTGCAGACGATCGAGGCGCTCGGGGCGAGAGTGGTGGGGTTGGCCGTGTCACAGGTGAGGACGCCGAGCAGGGGGTCGGACACCAGCACGTCCCGGATCACCACGTTGCCGGTGTTGGCCGTCGCGATCCGGTAGGTGATGGTGTCGCCCGGCGTGTAGCTGCCCGACTGGTCCGCATCGACGAGCGAGTCGACGTTCTTCACCACCGACAGGGCGGGGCGGGCCGGCTCGGTCGGCGTGTCGACAGTGGTCGTGGCCGGAGGGTTCACCACGCCCGGGGGCGGGGTGCCGGTGGTGGTGGCCGTGTTGACCACCTCGCCGCCGTCGATCTCCTCCTGGAGGACGAGGATCGAGCCCGTGCAGGTGAGCGAGGCGCCCGGTGCGAGCGTCGCCGGCTGCGCGGGGAGGCAGGTCAGGGCGCCGACGCGGGGATCGGAGATGGTGACGTCGGTCTGAGTGACGTTGCCGGCGTTCGTGGCGACCAGCTCGTAGTCGAGCCCGTCGCCCACCGACACCGAGCCGCTGCCGTCAGCATCGTCGTGCGCCGTCACGGCCTTGTCGATGGTCAGCAGCCCCACGCGGGGCGCGGTGGGGGTGAGCACCGTCGCGGTGTCGGCCACAGGGTCGCCCGTCGGGTCGGTGGCGGTGGCGTCCGCGGTGTTCTCGAGCTGGCCGGCATCGGCCTCTTCCTGCGTGACGGTGCGCGAGCCGGTGCAGGCCATCGCCTGACCGGGCAGGAGGGTGGCGGGCGCGGCCGGCACGCAGGTGAGGGCGCCCAGCGTCGGGTCGACCACGGTGACGTCGTCGAGGGTGACGTTGCCGACGTTCGTCGCGACCATGGTGAAGTCGATGTCGTCGCCCGCCTGGCCGCCCGCCGCGGGTGACGCCGTCTTGGTGAGGCGCAGCGCCGGGTCGGCGACCACGGTGGGCACGGTGACGCTGTCGTCGTCGCTCACCGGGATGCCGGTGGCCCCCTCAGCGGCGACCGACGCGGTGTTGGTCACCTCACCGGAGTCCTGGTCGGCCTGGGTCACGGTCAGGATGCCGGTGCACGTCACCTGGTCACCGACCGCCAGGCCGCTCGTGCCGTTGGTGAACGGGGCGCCGAGGTCCGTGGTGGGGCCGCAGCTCATGGCCGGGAGGCGGGGGTCGCTGACGGTCACGAGCGCCAGGGCCTCGGTGCCCGCGTTGCGGGCCGTGATGCTGTAGGTCAGGCCGTCGTCGACCGACACCTGTCCGTCGTCGTCCGCGTCATCGTTGCCGACGAAGGCCTTCGCGAGCTCGACCGCCGGCGCGACTACCGCGATCGAGGCGTCGTTCGAGGTCGACAGGCGCGGGCTCCCCCCGAGGATCGGGTCGGTGAAGGAGGTGAGGGCGGCGTTGGTGATGGTCGTGCCGTCGGCTGACGGGAGCACCGTGACCCGGAAGGTCACCGTGGCCAGCCCGCCCCCGGTGAGGGTGCCGCCGGTGGTGCCGTTCGCGCCGGTGCCCACCCGGAAGACGACGCGCCGGCCCACCGGGTCGTACTCGGCGGCGTCGGCGTCGTCGGCGTCGGTGCGCGCGGCTCCGCCGATGGTGAGCGAGCCCGGGACGTACGCCGTCCCCGCGGGGATGCTGTCGGTGACCACCACGGCGCCGGCGTCGTTGCCGCCCTCGTTGGTGGCGGTCACGGAGTACTCGAGGACCTCGCCGGGGTGAGCGGGGTCGCTGCCGGCCAGGTTCTGCACGGCCTTGTCGGTGATCACGCAGGGCTCGGTGCCGAACTGGACGCCGTCGATGAAGTTGCCGACCGCCGCGTTGCCTCCCGCCGCGCTGATCGACGCGAACGCGAACCTGGTCGTCGTCTGGCCCGCGGGGATCGTGTAGCTCCCGGTGTAGCGGCCCCAGGCGGTGTTGCCGTCGGCCATCAGCCGCGTGAAGTTCGCCGGGCCGCCGGGCGGGCCGAACTGCATCTGGGCCGTGTCGACCCCTGCCCGGCCGCGGTGGAAGACCCGGTACGAGATGGTCGTGCCGGGCACGGTGGCCACGTCCTGGAACAGGGTGGCCACGCTGTTGGCGTTGAGCTCGGCGTGCTGAATGCCCTCCGCGTGGGGCACGCCCAGGAACGAGCCGTTCCACAGCTCGATCAGCCCGTCGGGCGCCGTCGTCTCCCAGCCGTCGACGGTCCCTTCGGCTCGGAGCGAGAAGGTGTTGGCGGCGATCACCGGCTGCTCGAAGCCGCCGTTCACGAGCGCGATCGTGTCGTCGGGGCACGACGCAGGGTCCTGGACGGCGTCCGCCACGCCGACCGGGACGACCAGCACGCCGGCCGCGGCGAGGGTGGCGGCCAGGACGTGCGCTGAACGGGTGCGCCAGCGGCGCGGGCTGTGATGGCGCGAGCGCGCGAGTGACGTAGACACGATGCTCCCTTGCACGGCCCCAAGATGGGCCTGGTCGATGGTTCATCGGCACCTACGGACATGTCCTGGAGGTCCAGTTTGCGGCGCGTTGGGCGGCTCAGCTGACGTTCCGCACTTCTCGGGGGGCTATTGGCCCGGCGTGTCGGGGTTCGTCGGTCAGGCGGCGCTGGTGGTGTAGGTGTGGGCGGGGATGCCGAGCAGGTCGAGGACTTGGTGCTGTTGCGGCGTGAGGGCGGGTTCGAAGACCTGGACGACACGGCCGTTGCTGTCGAGGAGCTGGTGACGGGTGATGCCGGTGAAGATCGCCAGGATGCGCTCGGCGCTGGGTGCGGGACAGGACCGCAGTTCGGGGTAGAGGGGGATGGCGTTGAGTTCGGCTGTGGCCATGGCGGTGCGGATCTCACGTTCGATGAGGGCGCCGGTGAGCAGGGCGAGGAACTGGCACAACAGGAGCGCTTCGATGCGGTGGGGGGTTTGGAGGAAGACGGGGGCGACGGCTTGCGGGCCTTTGAGCAGGTGGTTCCGGCGTTCCAGGTTCGGTTGGTAGCGGTAGGCGGCGAGCACCTCGGCGGGGATCATCGTGGTGTCGTTGGTGAGCAGCGGGAAGCACCCGTCGGACGCGGCGTCTCGGGCGACGAGGGTCGCGTCGACGTGCCAGGCGATGCGGTGGTGGGTGCGGGTGCGCTTGCGGTAGCGGGTGTTGGTCCCGGGCCGGCCTCGTTTCTCTTGCCGGAACGTCTCCTCGACGTGCTCGGTGATGTCGAAGGTGACCCAGCGGCCAGCGCCGGTCTTGTCGAGCGCAGCGGTGGCGGCGCCCTCGACCGCGACGACTGTCTTCATGCGGGTCTTGGGGGAGGCGAGCCGCTGGTTGAGCTCGTCGAGTGCGGCGATGCCTTCGGCGATGCGGGCCCGGCGGGCTTCGGCGTCACGGTCGATCTTGGCCGAGGACCGCACCCAGATGATCGGGTAGCCCTCCGCCGACGGTGACGGCGCTGGCGTGGTGTGCCAAACCTGGTCGGCTTCGCCCAGCCGGCCGTCGGGCTGGCGGTGTGCTTCGGTCCAGTCCGGGGTGTGATCGAAGATCCAGTCCCGGAAGGCCCGGTCCTCGCGGCGGCTTCGGGGTAGCACGGTCACGAACCGGCCGCCGTGGCTGGCGATGTGGCCCATCGCCTGACGGTTGGCCAACTTGCAGTCGGCCACGTAGAGGAAGTCGGCACGACCCACCAGGGCCCGAAGCTCCTCCCAGGTGGGGACGTGGGTGACGTCGTCGGCGGTGTTGCCGTCCTCGGTCCGGAAGGCGACGGGCACGGCCCCGTCAGCCGAGATGGTCAACACGCACAGGAGTTGCTTGAGGTCGGGGCGGTGGTCCTTGTTGTGCCCGTAGGTGATGGCCGGAGTCGCCCGACCGCCCCGGGGCCCGCCGGTGGCGTCGCGGTAGTTGCCCGAGAACGTGACGGTCGTCGAGTCGCTGTGCAGCTGGGTGACCTCGACGGCGAACTCGCGGACCGATGACAGGACCACCCGGGTGATCAGGCTGGCCCGGTCAGCGTCGAAGAGACGATCGAGCATGCAGACCCGCCCTGCTCGACCCGACCGGGCCGCTGTCGACCTACGCCAGTTGGTGGCCGGGTTCCTGCCCGGAAGCTCAGCGCGTGGACGTCGTAGCCGTCGGCCCCGGCGATGGCGGCCACGGTGGCCGAGTCGAGCCCGCCCGAGAGCAGGACCACTGCCGGGGCGCCCATCAGGAGTGGGGGTGCGACGAGTGGGTCTCGGTGACGATCCCACCCCGCACGTGCTGGGTGACCATGACGTCGACCGACCGGGGGCGCACCGTGCTCCACACCTCGTCGGCGATCTCGACGGCGAGCGCCTCGGCGAAGACGGCCCGGTCCCGGAAGCCCCAGAGGAACAGCTTGAGCGACTTCGACTCGATGCAGCGACCGGCCGGCACGTACTCGATGCGCACCGCGGAGATGTCGGGCTGGCCGGTGACCTGGCACAGCGAGGCGACCTCGTCGGTGCTGAGCACGACCTTCGTGCAGCCGGCCGGCGCCGGGAACGTCTCCACGTTCTCGACGGGCCCGTTGTGGGGCCGTCCGAGCAGCGTGAGGTCGGCGTCGAGCGCAGGCTCGGCGGGCTGCAGGGCGTCGGTCACGCCCGCCAGGCTACGCGCCGGGCCTCACGACGAGCGGGAAGGACTCCCCCTGAGGCGGGTCGAGGTCGAGCACGTTGGAGGATCAGCCCCCGAACCGGTCGGCCATGACGGCGAGGAGCTCGTCGACGGCGTCTCCATCTGCATCGTTCGCCGGGACGATGAGGGTGAGCAGGTGGCCGTCGACGGCGAGCACGCCGAGGTGGAGGGCCTCGCCGCTGAAGCGGATGGCCCGATCGCCGGCGTCGACATCGACCTCTTCGAAGTCCGTGCCTCCGGCGACGCCCCGGTTGACGTCGACCACGTACTCGAACGCCTCATCGCCGCTCCGGCCGCCGAGCTCGCCGTCCTGGGCGAAGGAGGCGACCGAGATGTTGGAGGTGCCTCCCGTGGCGGACGCGTAGTTGTAGGCGCACTGCGCGGTGCTCGAGCCGCCGACCGCCACCTCGGTGACCTCGAACCCGAGCGCGTCGCCGACGTCGTCGCCGGACAGGCCGGCGCAGATCTCCTCGTCGGTGAGCGCGGTCACCTCGGCGTCGCTGAGTGAGCCGCCGTCGCCGTCGCCACCTGTGTCGGCGACTGCCTCGGTCGTCGGGGGGCTCGAGTCGTCCCCGCCATCGTCGCCGCAACCGGCGGCGAGCGGCAGCACAAGGACGATGGCGGACAGGCACCCGGCAGTTCCGATACGCATGTAACGGAACGTAGCATGAGCGGCGTGGCCCGACCTCGCAGTGCGTCGATCGACGCCGCCATCCTCGACGCCGTCCGGTCGATCCTGCGCGAGGACGGGTACGGCCAGCTCTCCATCGACCGGGTGGCTGCCCTGGCCGGCGTGAGCCGGGCGACGGTCTACCGGCGGTGGCCAACGCGAGCCAGCCTGGCGGTGGCGGCCCTCCAGCACTCTGGCTCGAGCCCCCGAGGGGGACCGGGACCGGCGACCGCACCCGACACCGGCAGCCTGCGCGGCGACCTGCGCGAGCTGGTGGACCGGCTCGTGGAGGCGTTCGGGGCGACGGAGTCGGTCGGTGCGATGGGGGGCATCGTCGCCGAGATGGCGACGAACCCGACCTTCTCGCAGGAGCTGCAGCAGGCGTGGCTCGATCCCGACGAGCAGGAGCTCGCCGTCGTCTTCGCCCGGGCCAGGGCCCGCGGGGAGGCGGACGGCGAGGTCGACGGCGCGGAGGTGCTCAGCACCCTGGCCGGGGCCGTCCTCTACCGCCTCGTCGTCCTCCACCGGCCGTGCCCGCCGCAGTGGCGCGAGGACCTCACCAACCTGTTCCTCCATGGCGCCGGGACCGCGGCCCCGGGCCCAGGCCGGTAGGCGCAGGTCGCCAGACCGCACGCCGCCCCGGCGTCCGTGTCGGGCGCGGCCTGCCCGAGTTCGGCGTACTCGAGGCGGGAGGGCTCCAGCCGGGCACCCTCGGGCCCGGGACGGGCAGGACCTGCCCGACCACCGGTGGCTCGACCCCACCTCGTCGATCGCCACGAACCGGGCGACCGACCCGGGCATCTGCACGGGCCCGGCCATCTGATCGTCGCTGCCTCACCCGAGCCCGCCAGCAACGGCTCGACCACCATCGCCGGTACACCAACCAGACCCCCGAGGAGACACCGTGACTTGGTTCATTTCCAGCACGATCTCCGCGGCAAAGTCAGACGCACCTCAGTTCTTGCGGTCGTTGGCGATGGCCATCGCGACCCCGAACGCGGTGAAGACCACGGTCTGAGCGAAGATCCCGGCGATCAGGAACTCGCGGTAGTCGCCCCCTCCGGGGATGTCGATGGCGCCACCGAAGACGTACGCGAACAGCAGCACGAACATCACCGGCTGGATGGTGGCGTCGGCGAGCTGCTCGGGCTGGCGGCGCAGGTGGATCAGGCCGCGGCGGGTGATCACCCACGCGTCGTGGGCCAGCCCGAGCACGGCCCGCGGCCAGCCGGCCGTGGGCCGGTTCACCTCGGCATCTCCTCAGCGGCGGTCACGCGGGTCGTCGTCCGGTCGGGCCCGGTCCGATCGGGAGCAGGGGGGGCGAGACCCGTCCCGGTGAGGGCGAGGAAGGTCTCGTCGAGGGTCGGCTGGCACAGCGACAGGTCGTCGACGGGCGCGATGCCCTCGCTGTCGAGGCGGGCCGCCAGCGAGACCAGCGAGTCCAGGCCCGCCGCGGTGGGCGCGCTGACCAGGCGGAGCGCCCGCTCCAGGGTGGGGCGGTGACCGGTGAGCTCTTCGAGCACGGCGGCGATTCGGCCGAGGTCCGCGACATCGCGAGCCACCGCGGCGACCGTGTCACCCCCGACGCGTCGCTTGAGGCTTCGAGCATCGGCGCCGGCGACGATGCGCCCGTGGTCGACGACCACGATCTCGTCGGCCAGACGCTCGGCCTCGTCGAGGTACTGCGTGGTCAGCAGCACGGTGGTCCCCGAGTGGACCAGGGTGTCGAGCACACCCCACAGCTCCAGGCGCGCCCTGGGGTCCAGCCCGGTGGTGGGCTCGTCGAGGAACAGCACCCGGGGGCGGCTCACCAGTGTGGCCGCCAGGTCGAGCCGGCGCCGCATGCCCCCCGAGTAGCCGCCGCTGGGCCGGTCGGCGGCATCGTCGAGGTCGAACTCGGCCAGCAGCTCGGCGGCGCGCTCTCGGGCGCGGGCGCGGGGCAGCTGGTGGAGGCGACCGAGCATCACGAGGTTCTCGCGCCCGGTGAGCAGTGGGTGGACGGTGGCGTCCTGGGACGTCAAGCCGATGCGGCGGCGCACCTCGTGCCCCTCGGCGACCACGTCGTGGCCGGCGACGGTGGCATGACCCTCATCGGTTCGCTGAGCGTGGTCAGGATCCGCACAGCAGTCGTCTTGCCGGCGCCGTTGGGCCCCAGCAGGGCGGTGACGGTCCCGGCGGGAACGGTCAGGTCGAAGTCGCGCAGCGCGACCTTCGCGCCGTACCGCTTGAGGAGGCCGCGCGCCTCGATGGCCGCCCCGGGCGCGGTCGACCCGTCGACGATCGGATGGGGAGCGGTGTCGGGCACGGGCGTCCTCTCGGGTGTGGTCCGGCTCGGCGGGCTCGGCCGTACCGGGCGTCACCCGTGGCGACGATGTCGAGCTCGCTGCTGTGGCGGCGCCCGCGCCGGGGGGCCTACGGTCCTCGGATGCCCCAGTGCCGCAGTGCTCCGGCCCGACGCGGCCCGTCCCGCGCGGCCGTCCTGGGCGTCTTCGTCCTGGCCGGCTCGACGCTCTTCGCCTGCAGCGACGACGGCGAGACCCAGACCGGCGGCGACATCCCGGCCGAGCCGGACCTGGTGATCGAGTCCCAGGACATCGCCTTCCACCCTGGCAAGGCGACCGTGGACGCGGGGCGCGAGATCGTCATCGTCCACGACAACCGCGACGACGGCACCAGCCACAACCTGCACCTGCGGGACGCGCCGGACTCGCCCAAGACCCCACTCGAGGAGGGCCCCGTCGAACAGGTGCTCCGGGTGACCCTCGAGCCGGGCGAGTACCACTACAGCTGCGACCTGCATCCGAACATGCGGGGAACGCTGCGGGCCCGGTGACCCGGGGCCCGTTAGCGTGCGGGCCATGGGGGAACACGACGTGCGGCTGCTCGCCGCCGGCGGCGCCTTCTTCGAGGGGCCCCGCTGGCACGACGACCGGTGGTGGGTGTCCGATTTCTACCGCCACGGTGTCTACACCTACGACCGGGACGGGTCCGAGCACCTCGAGCTGGAGGTGCCCGCACAGCCGTCGGGCCTGGGCTGGCTGCCCGACGGCTCCCTGCTGGTCGTGGCCATGCAGG
>CAVPEW010000038.1:0-21583 GCA_963703565.1 uncultured Microthrixaceae bacterium
CACGACTCGATGGGCAACACTCGGCCATGGACCTCGGCTCGGGTGCACACCCCGAGGACCTCGGGGAACGCTCCCTTGGTGATCAGCAACGGTGACGTGCCGGCGACGAGGACCGACAGACGCTTGCGTTCGAAGTCGTACGGGATCTCGTCCAGGCGTTGCGCAGGGTCGATCGGCGCCGCGTCGTGGAGCACGGCGGCGTCCAGCGGGTTGGCGAAGCCTCGTTGCAGTCCGGCGTTGAGGCGGGCGAGGCGCAGAACCTCGTCGCTGACCCGACCGTCCAGGTCGACGGCGCTGTCGAGCTCCGCCGCTCCGGCAGTGAGGGTGCCAGTCTTGTCGGTGCACAGCACGGTCATCGCCCCGAAGTCCTCGATGGCGTCCAGACGCTTGACGATCACCTGCCGGGCCGCCATCTGCCGTGCGCCCGTCGACAGGCTGATGGCAACGATGGCGGGGAGCAGCTGCGGGGTGAGCCCGACGGCGAGGGCGAGGGAGAACAGCAGCGAGTCGACGACAGGGCGGTGCAGCACCACGTTGACGACGAAGATGACGGTGACCAGGACGACCATGGCGCGCAGCAGCAACAACCCGAACGCGGTGATGCCGCGCTCGAAGCGGGTGGTGACGTCCCGGCCGGCAAGCTGGGCGGCGACGCCGCCGAACTCGGTCGCCGCGCCCGTGGCGACGACGAGGACGGTGCCCGTGCCGCTAACCACGTGGGTTCCGAGGAAGACGGCGTTCATCCGCTTGGCGAGCGGCGACTCTGACGGCGTGGTGCCGGCCGACTTCTCGGCGGGGTAGGGCTCGCCGGTGAGGGCTGCCTCGTCGACGAGCAGGCTGTGTGAGTCGATGATCCGTGCGTCGGCAGGAACGATGTCGCCGGCCCTGAGCACGACCACGTCCCCGGCAACGACATCGTCGGCCGGCACCGCGACCTCACGACCGTCACGGAGGACTTCGACGTGTACGCGCACACGGGCCAGCAGGGCATCAACGGCCCTACCGGCGTGGTGCTCCTGCACGAAGCCGAGGACCCCGCTGATCACGATGATCGTCAAGATGATGACGCCGTCGGTCGTGTCGCCCAACACCATGGCCACGAGGGTGGCCGCGGCGAGAATGCCGATGATCGGACTCTCGAACTGCGCGATCAGCAACCGCGCACCGCGATGGCCGCGGGCCGGTTCGATCGTGTTCGGCCCCTGTCGCGCCCGTCGCTGTGTCGCCTCGTCGCTCGACAGGCCCGTGACATCGGTGTCCAGGTCACGGACCAAGTCGGTGAGCGGCGTCGACCAGAACGACCGAGCGACGCCTGGCGCGTCCGGTCCCGTGGTCTGCGCCCGTGATCTCACTGCTCCATCCTCGTCCGCCGGCGCACCAGAGGCCGCATGCGGCTCCGCCTTCAGTGGGTGTCGAAGAAGGCGACGATCCGCCGGCGGGCGTCCCACCGTCGTCGACGACAGCTCGCCCTCGGCCGGTCGACGCCCGGCGCGGACGAAACGATCAGGACGCCACAGGCCACCACGGCCGCCTGGCCGATGTGTCACCGGATCATGCCGCAATCCCGGGTTAGCGGGCCCCGCCGATGTGACCGGCGGACGGCTCGGTCGTCGTCGCCGGTGTCGTCATCGGTCGGGCGCGGGTGGCACGAGGATGACGGCCGCGCCGGTGTGGTGGACGAGTTGGAGGGGGACGCGCCCCAGGCGGAGACCGGTGAACCCGCCCAGGCCGCGGGTGCCGATGCATGCCACCGAACCGGGGTGGGCGTCGAGGGCGCGGGCGATGGCAGCGATCGGGTGGATGTCTCGGTCGACGTCGACATCGAGGGTCACGCCGGCCTCTTCGATCGGTGCCGCCCACTGACGGATGTCGGCTTCTGCCTGGTGACGCCAGCTGCGGGGATCGGTTTCGGGCACCCACTCTGCGAGTGGGTCGAAGGCATACACCGCGGTGACCCCGACCTCGAGGCGGCTTGCGAGCTCGGCGCCCAGCTCGACAGCGGCCAGGCTGGCGGGCGAACCGTCGACACCGACCACGAGATGTGTGATGCGGGCGGCGCCAGTGCGGGGCACGATGGCGAGGGGGATCGTGGTGTGGTGGGCGAGGTGGTGGGCGACGCTGCCCAAGTGCAGGTGCGAGAAGCCGCCCGCGCCGCGGCCGCCGACGACGAGGAGGTCGGCGTGATGGTCGCGGGCTGCGGCCAGCAGCGCCTCCGGTGGCTCCCCATCGAGCAGGCTGCTGCCGGTCAGGGTCACACGCTCGGGGAGCGATGCGCACCACTCGTCAAGCTCGAGCCGCTGTGCGTCGTGGAGCTCGATATCGATGTCCGGGGAGACCTCGGACTGGGTGGGGACGAACACGCGGGCGAGAACGAGCTCGAGCCCGGCGCGTCGACCGAGGTCGGACGACCACACGAGGGCATCGTGGGCGGGTGGCGAGCCGTCCACACCGACGAGAATGCGTTCCACGGGTGACTCCCTCCATCGGTGGATCTCGTCACAGCATCTCGCCCCGAGCGGGAGGACGGAAGGGCCCGCGCGAAGATCACCCGCCTGCACCGCGCCGGACCGCGATCCATCACTGCCACAGAGATCGGCTCACGTAGATGTAGTAGTCGAAGCGGGATGCAATCTCGGCGGAGGTGGTAGACGCCCGCGGACCCATGCTGCAGACGAGGTCCCGCCATCCGCATTCGGCAAGAGATCAACCGGCGACCGCGACGCCGAGCGCCGCAGCGGCGATCCCGAGCACCAAGGTGCCGGCGACGTACGCGCTCGCGAAGCCGACCTGGTGCCGTTCGACGAGTGCCACGGTGTCGCGCGCAAAGCTCGAAAAGGTGGTGTAGGCGCCGAGACCGGCGACACCGACCACGGTGAGAACAGGTGGCGCTGTGTTGACCAGGAGGCCGAGGAGGAACGAACCGCTGACGTTGACCACGAGCGTGCCGATGGGCAGCCCGCCGTGTCGGTTCCAGCGCCGTCCGGCTTCAGCCCGGGCGGCGGCACCCCCCGCCGCGGCCAGCACGAACGCAAGCACCGCGATCACGGTTCCTCCTCGAGCGGCAACATGATCGCTCGCACCCGACGGAGAGCGGCAGCGCCGACCACGACGCCCGCGACAGCGCCGACCACCGATGCCGCGGTGTAGCTCCCGGCCAGGACGATGTCGCCCGATCGAGCCAGGTTCACGACCTCCAGCGTGAAGGTGGAGAACGTCGTCAGCCCACCGCAGAAGCCGAGGCCGCCCGCGTCGTGCAGCAGGGTCCGCATCGCCGGGTGAGCGGGTTCCTCGGCGAGCAGCACACCCAGCAGCACCGAGCCGGCGATGTTGATGGCGAGCACAGGCCAGGGAAATCGCCCCGGCGACACCGTGGCCAGAACGGCCCAGCGCAACCCGGCGCCGGCGACGCCGCCGACGACGACGGCGAGAGCGCGCGGGAGGGTCCAGTGTCCTCGCATCGCGCTCAGCCTGACCCGTGGTCGGGCCGGGGTTCAGATCGGCAGCGTCTCGAGCCCGGTGTGACCCTGGCCGAAGGTCAGCTTCGCTTCGTGCGCCGGGGGCGTCCCGCCGTGGTAGTGGCCTTCGCTCCTGCGCCGTGGTCGCGTCTGGGGTCACGACCACGTGGCCGCCGGCGTCGTGCCAGCGGCGCGTTCGCGGCGGCCGATCCGGTGCTCTGCCCGATGGCGGTCTGGATGGCACGCACGCTGTCGAGGTCGTCGTCTGTGACCAGCGTGTAGACCGAACCCTCGGCTCCTGCGCGCCCGGTCCGGCCAGAGCGGTGGACGTAGTCCTTCACGTCGGGGGGGACATCGAAGTGCACCACGCACGTGACGCTGTCCACGTGCAGGCCGCGGGCGGCGACGTCGGTCGCGACGAGGGCCTCGGCCTCGCCCCCGGTGAAGGATCGAAGTGCCCGATCGCGCTGGGGCTGGCTTCGTCCCCCGTGGATCGCCACGGCGGAGACGCCGGTCCTGGTGAGCTGACGTGCTATGCGATCGGCTCCGTGCTTGGTGCGTGAGAACACGATGGTCCGGCCGTTGGCGCGCACGAGCTCCACAGTCATCGCCAAGCGCTCATCGCGCTCAGCCGGCAGGAAGTGGTGGGTGACGCCGCCGATCTCGTCGGCGGTCTGCGCGACTTCGGCGTGCAGCGGGTCGCGCTGGTATCGCTTAACCAGCACATCGACCGCACCGTCGAGCGTCGCCGAGAACAGCAGCGTCTGACGGTCGTGTCGCGTGCCGTCGAGCAGGCGCTTCACGTCGGGCAGGAAGCCCATGTGGGCCATGCGGTCGGCCTCGTCGACGACGACGATGCCGACGTCGTCGAGGATCATCGCCTCGCGGTTCACGAGATCGGTGATGCGGCCCGGGCAGCCGATGGCGATGTCGACGCCGTTGCGAAGCGCCTTCAGCTGCGGTCCGAAGCCGACGCCGCCGTAGAAGGTGGCAGAGGTTCGGCCTCGCAGCGCCAGCAGGGGCCGGAGCGAGTCGTGGATCTGCTGGGCGAGCTTCCGCGTGGGGGCGAGCACCAGCCCCTTGGGGTGCCCGGCACGAGCCGAGGCCACGCGCTCGATCAGCGGCAGCCCGAAGGCGAGCGTCTTGCCGCATCCGGTCGGGGCCTTTCCGCACACGTCGCGGCCACTCATCGCGGCTGAGATGGTGGCGGACTGGATGGGGAAAGGTTCGACGACACCGCGCGCTACAAGCGCGGCGGCAACATCGGCGGGGACGCCGAGGGCGGCGAAGGTGGGGGACAAGTCCAGGACTCCTACGAAGAGGGCACGATGGGCCCTGTACGAGAGGAGGAGCCATCGACGCGAGCGACATGCTCGGACGCAGTCAGGCTACAGCGTTCGGCCCGGGGTGTGACCGAGCCCGGTTCCGGGTCGTGCTGTCTACGCCTCTGCAGCCGCAGGCCTTGTGGCGTGACGACCCGTGAGCTTGCCCGGGTTGAGCAGGCCCTTGGGATCCCGCTGGACCGCCTCGCTCCACACCGCCGGGAGGTCGGCGTGGCCATCGAGGCGGTACGTGTGGGGGTTGACCACAGTGACGCCCAGGGCCACGAGGCGGGTCATCCCCGCGGCGAGTGTCGTGTCGTCCCGGTACTCAGACAGCAGCAGGCCGCCGAACCAGGGCTCGCCGCTGCGTCGCTGAGCGTCGACATGGAGCATGCCGCCGGGCAGGCAGGCTCGGACCTCGTCTGCAGCCGAGGCCAGCGCTGGACCGCCGACCTGCAGGTGGCACAGCGACGACCGGGCTCGCAACGCCCGCAGCGTCACGTGGTTGTAGGACAGCGCCACGAGTCGGCTCGCCCCGTTCGGCCGCACTGCCTCGGTCCGGCCACCGCCCTCCGACACGATCCGACCTACGGCACCGACGTCGGTGTGCTCGACGATGGCGCGCAGGCTCACCCGACCCGACGGCATGGCGGGATCGGGAGGAAGCAGCTCGACCAGCGCGGCGTCGTCGACCGCGAGGTTCCGGGGCAGGGGCCGTCGCTCCAGCAGGGAGGAGGCGGCGTCGAGAGCGTCGCGCCACGTGCCGAAGGAGGCCAGCAACGCTGTCCACCGCCGGGCTGCCTCGAGGCGCACGGTGACAGCTGTGAGCATGCCCGTCGTGCCGAACGCGTGGAGGTGCGGTGCGACGGCGTCACCCGCCACCCACTCGGCCTCGGCCCCGGGCAGGCAGGCGACGACCTCGAGCGCCTCGACCAAGCCGTCCGAGACGAAGCCGTGCTCGATGGAGCCGGTGCCACCGGCGCCGCCGCACACGAACCCGCCGATGCTGCTGTGCACGGTGCTCGGGAACACGGCGAGCTCCTGTCCGTGACGGTGCGCCGCCGCCGCCAGATCGACGAACGTGGCCCCCGCCTGCGCGCTGATCCACCCCGAACCCACGTCGAGCACCGCGTCGAGACGGGCCGTGTCGACGACGATTCCGCCGGCGAGAGGCACGGCCTGGCCGTAGTTGCCCGTGCCGCGGCCACGGCCGGTGACCGCGACCCCCTGGTCGTAGGCGAGCTCGAGGATCCGCGCCACCTCGACGGCGGACCCCGGGCGCGCCACCACGTCGGCCATCGAGCCGGCCAGGTCCCGGCGCAGGATCGGCGACATCCACGAGTAGTCGGTCGACGCCGCCCGCAGCGCAGCGCGGTCCCAGCGGACGTGGCCGTCGCCGACGATGTCCGCCAGCGCCGCCGCCAGCGCGGGCGCGATCACCGGTCTCCCCCAGAGTAAGCGACTCCGCCACGGCGCCACCGAGCGCGGGCCCCGACGGCCGCGCCCTGCCGCGACGCCGCGTGCTCGCTCGTCTCGGGGCCGGGCCCTCGCACCCTGGCAACTCGACACACCCTCGGTTGCCGGTGAGTTCTCGGACCGTGAACGGCCCGTCAACTCAGCCGGCTCGCCGCTTCCGCTAGGGCTCCAGGAACCCGTAGCGGGTGAGGACGGCCCGACCCTCACGGGAGCGCACGAAGTCGATCCATGCCGACGCCGCGATGGGGTTGCGGGACCCCGACGTGCGCGCCATCGGATAGACGGCCTCGAGGTCGGGGTCGGCGGCGATGTCGATGGGGACCCCCTCGGCTGTGCCCGCCAGGGCTCGGACGTCGGACCGGTAGACGATGCCGGCGTCGGCCTCACCCAGGGTGACCTTGGATGCCACGGCCTTCACGTTCTCCTCGAGCGAGGCCGGCTCGACCACCACGTCGGCCTTGGCCAGCGCCGCGGCTGCGTACCTGCCGCAGGGGACCTCCGGCGCGCACAACACGACGACCACACCCGGCTCGGCCAGGTCCGCGAGCCGTTCGATCCCCAGCGGGTTCCCGTTCTCGACCAGGATCGCCAAGCGGTTCCGGGCGATGGGCGTGGGATCGGCAGCATCGCCGGCGCTCACGGCCTTGGCCATGTCGGCCTCGTCGGCCGACGCGAGGACATCGGCCGGAGCGCCTTGGTCGATCTGCTCGACCAGCGAGGAGGTCCCCGCGAAGTTGAACGTGACCTCGACGCCCGGGTGCGCCTCCTCGAACTTGCCGCCCATCTCGGTGAAGGCTTCGGTGAGCGACGCCGCTGCGAACACGACGAGATCTCCTGACAGCCCGTCGGCGACGGCGGGCGAGGTGGGCCGAGCGGACGCATCGGGGACCGGCTCGTCGTCACCGCAGGCGCCAGCAGAGGCCGTCAACCCTGCGAGCAGGACGGGCAGCCATCTGGACGGGAGGTGCATGGGGAACAGCCGCTTCAAGCCGGAAAGACCTCGAGCTCGGTGGCCTTGACGGCAACCCACACCGGGCTGCCCTCGCGCAGGCCCAGATCGTCTGCGGCGGCCCCGGTCACCTCGGCCACGATGCGCGCCGGGCCCGCCACAAGCACACGGACACGATCCCCGGCGGCCTCGACGCCTTCGACCCGGCCCGGCCAGACGTTTCGAGCGGTGCCCGAGGGCCGCGCGATCGACAAGGTGACCGCCCGCGGCGCGACGACCACCAGCACGTCTCCCTCCCCCGGCTCCGGGGCCACCAGCTCGAGCCCGCCGACGTCGATGCGCGACCCGCTGGCCCAGCCGGCCAGCAGGTTCACACCCACCAGGTCAGCCACGTAGCGCGTGCGGGGCCGGGCCGTGAGATCGGCGAGGGAGCCCTCCTGCACCACGTGACCCGCCTCCAGGACGACGAGACGTTCGGCGAGCGCCGCCGCTTCGAGCGGATCGTGGGTGACCACGATCCGCACGCCGGAGTGCTCGGCCAGGTGCCGGCGCAGATCGCGACGCGTCTCGACCCGGGTGGCCGCGTCGAGCGCGGTCAAGGGCTCGTCGAGGAGCAGGAGGTCGGGTTCGGTGGCCAACGCCCGCGCAAGCGCGACCCGCTGGGCCTGCCCGCCGGACAACTCGGCCGGTCGAGCCGCGGCCCTTGCACCGAGCCCGACCCGCTCCAACCAGACCAGCGCGCGCTCGTTCGCGACCCGGCGGGGGATCCCGCGGCTGCGCAGGCCGAACGCGACGTTGTCGACGGCGTCGAGGTGCGGGAACAGCAGGTGGTCCTGGAAGACGACTCCAACCGGGCGATCCTCGACCGGTACCGCCACCCCGGCACCGACATCGTCGAGGACCCGTCCTCCCAGCACGATCCGGCCGCCCTCCAGGGGGACCAGACCGGCCAGGGCCCGCAGCAGGGTCGTCTTGCCGGCGCCGTTGGGACCGACCACCGCCACGGTCTCGCCCGGCCCGACCCGCAGGGATGCGGCGAGACCGAACGTGCCTCGGTGCACCTCGACGTCAGCGTCGAGGCCTCCCGCGCTCACAGCGCGCCCAGCCAGCGGTCGCGGAGCAGGGCGAGGACCGTGACCGACACCCCCAGTAGCACCAGGCTCAGCGCGATGGCCGACTCGAGGCGACCCGACTCCAGCAGCAGGTACACCTGCAGCGGGACCGTCGTCGTGCGCTCAGGGGTGTTCCCCGCGAAGGTGATGGTTGCCCCGAACTCCCCCAGGGCGCGCGCCCAGGCCAGCGCCGCGCCCGCCGCCAGACCCGGCCACACCAACGGCAGGGTCACGCGTCGGAACACGGTGGCCCGGCGGGCCCCCAAGGTCCGGGCCGCCTCCTCGAAGCGCCGGTCGGCGTTGCGGAACGCGGCCTCCGCGGTGACCACCATGAACGGCATCGCCACGAACGCCTCGGCGAGCACCGCGCCCGCCGTGCTGAACGGCAGGGTGACCCCGAACCAGGAGTCCAGGTAGCGGCCGAGCAGCCCACGTCGCCCGAAGGCCAGGAGGAGGGCGACGCCGCCGACCACGGGCGGCAACACGAGCGGCACCAGCACCAGCGCCCTGAGCAGCCGCCGACCGGCGAACTCGCCTCGGGCGAGGACCCAGGCCAACGGGAGACCGAACACCACCGAGAGCCCGGTGGCCCACAGCGAGCAGACCAGGGACAACCACAGAGCGGTCCGCGCCGCCGGGTCGGTCAGGTCGCCCGACAGATCCCGCCATGGTGCCCGCCACAGCAGCCCCACCACGGGTATCAGCAGGAACGCGCCGGCAGCCGCCGCCGGGACCATCACCGCCCATGCGGGCCGCCGCGAGCGGGACCGGGACACTGCTCGCTCAGGGCGAGGCCAGCTCGACCACGACGTTGGTGGACTTGACCACAGCGGTCGCCATCACTCCCGGCTCGAGGCCGAGCTCGTCGGCGGCCTCGCGGGTCATCAACGAGACGATCCGATGCTGGCCCGCCCGGATCTCCACCTGAGCCATCACGGCGTCCTTCACGACCCGGGTGACGATGCCGGGAAGGTGGTTGCGCGCCGACTGGGACCCGCCGGCGCGCTTGTCACCCGGGGTGCCGACCTCGTCGAGGTAGCGAGCCAGGTCGGCGCCCACGATCAGGCGCTGCCCGCCGGCCGAGCGCACCGTGGCGATGCGACCTGCATCGGCCCAACGACGCACGGTGTCGACGCTCACCCCGAGCAGCTCGGCGGCGCGACCCGGCTTGTAGGTCGTTTCCACGGCCGCACTGTAACCCGGAACCTGCTAGCCCGACTGGCTCAGAAGGCCGCATCCGTGGCCTTCAGGCCAGGCAAAGCCCGAACCTGCCGCTCTCAGGCCCTCGCAGGGGGCGCCAGGCGGGGTGGCACGCCCCACGACGTGAGGCGCGTGACGGGCAGGAAGCCCATCCGCTCGAAGCCCGGTCGGCTGAAGTCGCTGGTGAAGGCGACGGCCGGAAGGGTCGGGTCGTCGGCCACCCGGGCCCACACCAGCGCCGCCCAGGCGCCCTGGCGCCGAGCAGCCGGCAACGTCGCAGCCAGGCACAGGTTGGCCACGCCGTGGGCGACGTGCCCGACCGCCGCCGCCAGCTGCAGCCCACGGGGTGGATTCTGCCACCTGCCTGGCGCCCGGGGTGGTGCTGGCGTTGCCGAGCAGGAGGGGTCCGTTGCCGGAGTCAGTGGCGCTTCACGCCGCCGTACTTCATCCGGGTGTCCGTGGTGCCCGCTGCGCGGACCTCGTCGTCGAGCACCGCCGCGTCGACGACCTCGCCGATGAAGAGGGTGTGAGTACCCAGCTCCACCGCCTGGCGCACGACGCAGTCCATCCAGGCCACCGCCTCGGCGAAGACCGGGGCCCCCGTGGTCGCGCTCCGGACGGGCCGTCCGTTCAGCGCCTCGCCGTCGTCGGAAGCCGGTTTGGAGAACTTCACGAAGACCCTGGTGTCCTCGGCGCTCCAGAGGTTCACGCTGAACGACCCGCCCTGCGCGATCAAGCGATGGGTCACCGAAGCGCAGTCGATGCCGACACCCACCAGCACGGGCTCCATCGCGAGCTGGGTCACCCAGCTCGCCGTCATGGCGTTGCGCTCACCGCCCGCCGCCGACCCAACCAGCACCAGGGCGTTGGGGATCTTCCACGTGACGCGGTTGAGGACGTCGTCCTGGACTGCCACGACACGAGCGTAAGGGGTGCGCCGAGCCGCTGGGACCGGCGACCGCGGGGTCGGCCGGGACGGCGAGCGGGCGGCACGCGCGTCTCCGGGCTCCCCGGCCGCCACGGGCGAGCGATAATGCGACCGGATCCGGGGGGATTGGGTGGCCACACCGACGCTCGACACCGTCGCCGACTTCATCGAGACCGCACCCGACGCCATGATCGTCGTCGGCGCGGACGGGAAGGTCCGTGCCGGGAACCGCCGCGCCGCCGAGATGTTCCACTTCGACGACCTGCGCGGCGTCGAGGTCGACCGGCTCGTGCCGGAGCGCTTCGCCCACGGCCATGCCAGGCTGCGCCGGGCCTTCGCCGAGGACCCGACCCCACGACCGATGGGCGCAAGGCGCGAGCTGCGCGCACGCCGCCTGGACGGGTCCGAGTTCCCCGCCGAGATCAGCCTGGGCGTGGTGGCCTCGGCCGACGAACCGCTGGTGTCGGTCGCGGTCCGCGACATCACGGCCAGGCGCGAAGCCGAGGCCAACGCTGCCGTGTTCGGCTTCATCGTCGACGCCGCCCGAGAAGCGATCATCGCGATCGGCGACGACGGCGCCGTGACCACCTGGAACCGCGCCGCCCACCGACTGACCGGCCGTCCGGCCACCGAGGCGCTCGGCCGACCCCTGTGGGACTGCCTCGTCGTGGCCGACGCCGCCCTGCGTACGACGCTCACCGCCGGGCTCGAGGCGCACGCCGTCATGGACGGCGTGCGCGCCGCGGTGATCCGCACCGACGGGCGGGTGACTCCGGTATCGATCAGCTTGGCGCCGATAGCCGACACCACCGGATCGGTCCGGGGCGCGAGCGCGCTCGGTACGCGACATCACCGAGGAGGTCGAGACCCAGGCCGTGCTCGACGAGGCGCAGGCCCGCGACGCGGACATGCAGCGGCTCGCCGGGATCGGCCACTGGGTGTGGGACATCGCCTCCGACGAGATCCAGTGGTCGGCGCACCTGCACGACCTCGCCGGCATAGGGCCGCTCGACTTCGGCGGCGACCTCGCGGCAGGTCTCGGAGTCGTCGATCCCGACGAGCGCGAGAACGTGGCCGAGGCCCTGTCCCGCGCGGCTCGCACCGCAGAGTCGTTCGACATGGAGTTCTCCGTGCACCGCCCCGACGGCGGCCGACGCTGGGTGACCCTGTCGGGCGAGGCCGTGCGCGACGAGGCCGGCCGGGTCGTCGCGGTGCGAGGCATCTGCCAGGACCACACCGACCGCCACGCCGCGGTCGAGGCGCTGCGCGAAGCAGACCGGGTGAAGGACGAGTTCCTCGGCGTGGTCTCCCACGAGCTGCGCACACCGTTGACGGCCATCTTGGGCTTCGGCCGGATCCTGCACGACCAGCTCGACGGTGAGCACGCCCGCTACGCCGAGGCGCTGGTACGCAACGGCGCCGAGATGCAGGGCATGGTCGAGCGCATCCTCGACTACAGCCGGACCCAGGGTCGTCGACTGCACCTCCAGCTCGGGGACCATCGCCTCGACGACCTGCTCGAGGCCACATGGCCCATCGTCGAACCATCGATGGCGGGCCACGCGCCCAAGGTCATCGCCGAGGACGACCTGGTCCTGCGCGTCGACCCGGAGGCCTTCCGGCACATCATCGTCAACCTCTTGACCAACGCCGCCAAGTTCACCCCGCAGGGCCGGGCGATCACGATCACAGCCCGGGCCTGCGCGCCCGGGCGGGTCACGATCTCGGTCGCCGACGAGGGACCAGGCATCCCGGAGGCCGAGCTCGAAGCCGTGTTCGACCGGTTCCACCAGGTCAAGTCCAACCCCATCGCCGCCCGGCGTGGCACAGGCGTGGGGCTGGCCATCGTGCGCTCGTACGTCACCGCGATGGACGGCTCCGCCCGGGCCGCCAACCGGCCTGGCGGCGGCGCCGTCTTCTCCGTCGAGCTCCCCGCGGGAGCCCAGTGAGCCGCCCCACCCTGCTGATCGTCGACGACGAGCCCGACATCCGCCTGCTCAGCCGGGCCCTGCTCTCGGACCGCTACGAGGTCGTGGAAGCCGGCGGGGGACGCGAAGCGCTCGAGATCCTGCGCGGCCGGCCCGACGTGCAGATCCTGCTGCTCGACCTGCGCATGCCCGACGTCGACGGCTTCGAGGTGCTCACCCGGCTCAGCGAGCTCGAACTGCTCGACCGGCTGTGGGTGGTCGTGTTCTCCGCCTACTCCGAGCCCGAGCTGTTGAGCCAGGTCGTCGACATGGGCGCCCGGGCCGTGCTGCCCAAGCCGTTCACCAACGAGGAGCTGGCCCGTACCCTCCCCACGACCGACGCCGGTGGCTCGTGAGAGACGACGCCCGCCGCTGCCGGAGCCGTCCCTCGGACGTGGTCCTCGGGCGCGTCGACGAAGTTCCGGAAGCTCGTCCACGCAGCTGAACAGGTGCTCACGAGCCCGCCGCGAAACCAACGCCCCGAGGGGTATCGGCCTCGGCCGCCACGAAGAGCTGCACCTGCACGTCCGGGTAGATCTTGATCATCAACCTGCCCGGCGGCTTGACGTCGAAGCCCTCGATGTCGAGCTCCCTGGTTCCGGTCACGACGATACGGTCCGCAGAGGCCTCCTCGACGTCGATCGTCCCGCTGAGGGCCCGAGTGACGCCATGGAAGGTGATGCTGCCCGACACGAGGAACCGCTTTCCGGCGAGGTGGGTGCTGCGCTCCATCCGCAGCCGGCACGTCGGATACCGCCGGGCGTCGATGCGCCGACGCAGCTCAGCGTCGTAGAGGTCGTTTCCCGAGCGCAGGGAGGCCAGTCCGATCTCGAGCCCGCCGAGTCCGGCATGCACCTTGCCGTGGGCAACCTCGGCCTCGACCCAACCCCGCAGGTCGTGGGCCTCGAACACCAACGGGCCCATGCTCGAACGGGCAGCGACCAGCACCGTCGACGCTTGCGCGTCGACCAGGTACCGGTTCATCGCCGCGTGGTGGAGGGCTGCGCCGAGGCCATGGCCGATGCAGTCTGTCCCAGCGGGCACCCTGGCACCACATGACGGTGGCATCGCTGCGAACCCAGGTCCGGTTGGCCACGGTCCGGTGCGTGGCCACCGCGCGCCGCGCAGGGATCCTCCAGGAGCTGGGCCTGCCGCCACGGGGCGAGGTCGTGTGGCTGAAGGGTCAAGCGCCGGCGGCTCGTGCGCATGGGGCACCTTCCAGCGCCCGGCCAACCCGCTGCTGCGAGACGGAGCCGGCCGGGAGCTGTGCCTCAGCCGGCCACCGTGGCGACGGCGCAGCGGGCGGTGGCACCCAGGGTGAAGCCCGAGGTCGGACGCCCCACCCTGTCGAACAGGGCGGCGCGCAACGCTGCGCGGGCCTGGTCCGACAGGGCGGCCAGGTAGGCACCGGCAGGGCCGATCCCGGCAAGGAAGCCTGCCCACAGCTCATCGAAGGATGAGTAGGTGGTCGATGTGGACAGCTCCATCTCGACCACGTCGTGGAGGCCGGCGCCGGCGAACAGGCTCGCGATCTCGCCGGGGCGCCCGAAGCGCAGCGTGCGGGCCTCGTCGGGGGCGTCGGGATCGATGGAGAGGGCGGCGTTCCAGAACGCCCGCAGCATCTCCATGCCTTCGGAGAAGTCCCACACACATGCGGCGACACGCCCCCCGGGACGGACCACCCGGGCCAGCTCGGCCGCCGCGCGCTCGGGCTCGCTGACGAAGTGCAGGACGAGCTGGGCCAGCGCGTGGTCGAACGAGGCCGCCGCGAACGGGAGCGCCTCGGCGCGGCCCGCTCGCACGTCGACGCCCGGATGACGGGCCGCGCAGGCGGCCACGAAAGGGGGGGATGGGTCGCAAGCGGCGACCGCGGGGGCGCCCAGGCGGGCTACCAGCACCCCCGTGAGCGCTCCGGGGCCACAGCCGACCTCGAGCGCGGTACCGGCGCCCGATACCACGCCTGCCGCGTCGGCGAAGCTCTCGGCGATACCGACCGAGTAGCGGCCCATGAACTCGTCGTATTGGGCGCCGGAGACCGCGAACGTCCGCGCGCCCTCGACCTCGCCTTGGCCGCTCACGGCATCACCGGCCGAGCAGGCACGGTGCCGTTGATCTCGAACCAGGCCACGCCCTCGGCAACGAGGTCGAACTCGAGCACAGCGCCGGCTTCTGGCGGGGCCGGGACCTCGAAGCGGCCCGAACTGGTCTCGCCGGGCGCGACGCCCCCGGCGCCCGCCAGCGCGATCCTTGCGTAGTCGCGCTCGACCAGCAGCCCGTCGTGATCGTAGAGGTGGACGCCGACGCGCACCGGACCGTGCTCCGCGTCGCTCGCCAGCCAGTGGTTCCGGCCCGTGTTGACCGCCACGTAGCGGCCCTGCAGCGATTCGCGCGACCTGGAGGTCAGCTCGACCTCGATCCTGCCGGCCAGCCCGTCACGCACCCGGCTGTCCCGTCGTTCGTGGCCCGCGCGTTGGAGGTAGAAGATGCGCCGGTTCTCGAGGAACTCCCGATGGTGCTCGACCAGCGCGCCAGCCTCTTCGCGCCCGGCGAGAAGCCGCTCGTAGCCGCCCGGGGACAGGTGGAACGGTTGTGAGGTGAACGCCGCCAGCCGGAGATCGCAGAAGCCGGCGTCGGCTGCCCATGCCTCGATCTGCCTGATGCGGATGTCGTTCTCCACCACGACGTAGTTCTTCATCTCGAACTGCGACTGCGCTGTCTTGGAGTGGTTGGGGCCGGGCTCGCTGAACGCGGCCCGTCCTCCCGGCCTGAGGACCCGGCCGAACTCGCGCAGCACCTCGGCAGGGTTCGGCGTGTGGTGCAGGGCGTCGAAGCACAAGATCCGATCCACCGACGCGTCGGGCAAGTCGATGCGGTCGCCGTCGAAGCGCTGGAAGGCCGGAGCCGGGCGTTGGCCCGCCACGGGCTGGCGCTCGTAGAGCTGGCGAGCCAGATCCAGAGCCGTCACGGACACGTCCGAGACGACGACCTCACAGCCGAGTTGGGTCAGGTAGCGAGAGGTCCACCCTGTCCCGGCGCCGAAGTCCAGAACTCGCATTCCGGCAGCGAGGTCCAGCGCTGCGAGCACCTGCCCGAACGTCATCAGGTAGTCGGGCGCCTCCGACACGCTGCCGAAGGGCTTCGCGAAGTAGTAGTCGGCACCGTCGAGGTTCTGGCGGTAGTAGCGGTCGGCCGACTCGGCGAGCTCCGCGACGCTCAGGCGCCCCAGCAGCTCGTCGACGTCGATCGCTCCCTCCGCCAGCTCGGCTTGCTCGTCGATCGAACGGATCGGGCGCGCCTGGTCGAGAGCGGACGCCGCCCGCGGTGCCGGTCTGCCTGCCCTCAAACGGCGCTCGAGCCGCCGCGCTGCTTGCCTCCACCTCGGTGCCATGGGTCCCAGTCTTTCCGGCGCGGGCGCTCGCTACCAGGGACCCCGACTGGGTCCTGGGGCCGCTCAACGGAGGCCGCGGCCGGGAGTGCTGGCGAGCGTGGCAAGGCCCTGCAGCCTGAACGACCGCCAAGCTGCGTCCACCGGGCAGACCGTCGAGGCGATCCTGAACCGCCGTGTGCTGTCTCGATGGTCATGATTCGCTCGAAGTATCGACCGAGACCGCTCGTGGTCAGAAGCGTCTCGGTTCCGTCAGCCCCGCCGTTCGTCAATGCGCAGATCCTGATTCCGGCGTCATTGAGCTTTGCGAGCGCCAGCTCTGCGTCGGGATGGGCGGGGAAGCTCTCGGAAAGCCTGGAGGACGGAGGTGCACGCTGGCGGCGACGTCGTTGAAGGAGCGGTAGGTGTCGGCGGCGGCCAGAGCGAGACCATCGCGCAGCGGTCGGGCGAAGGAGAGATCGAGGTCGAGCCCGACGGGCTCCAACGCGTCTTCGACGGGTGCCAGCGAGAACAGCGTCTCGACGACGGCGAAGGGGACGACGGTGGGTCGACGGGTCATCGCGCTCCCCTGCCCGAACGTCGTGCGCACGAATCGACGGTGGCGACGCTCGGAGGATCCCGGCGCGTCATGGACCGGTCCGTCGGGTGGCCGTGAGGATCCCGAGGTTCGAGACGGCGAAGGGGACGAGGTAGGTGACCGCGACCTTGACCCAGGTCGCGGTGGTCGCCCGTCCGCTGAGCACGACGTCGAGTTGGTTGATCGCGAACAGGACCGTCCCGACGACCGCAACGATGCGGGTCGTGGCGCGCAGGTGCCGTCGGGAGACAACGACGCGGAACGCCTCACGCGCCGTCGTCCACGTCGGACCGACCTCGGTGACGACGACGCCGCCCAGAGAGGGATCGGGCACAGTCGGCGCCACTTGCGAGGCGCCGATGTCCGCGCTCAGTGGGACGTGACGGCAACAGCAGTCGGCCGCCGCACATGTGTCGACCCGGACGCCACGGTCGACGACGCAGCCGCAGTCGGCGCAGGCCATCGTCACGGTTGTCGTGCCGTGATCTCGTCGAGCGCGGAGACGATGTCCTCGACGTGCATGCGCTCGCGGTAGTTGGGGTCGACGTGGCGGGCGCGCACGACGCGGTTCTGGTCGATGACGAAGGTGGCGGGCACCGGGAGGTTCCAGGTGCCGTCGGCGTTGTGTTCGTCGAGCGCCATGTTGAACCCGCGGTAGATCGGGCGCAGGTCCTCGTCGAGCGTGAACTGGAGCCGGTAGTCGCGGATGACCGACTGGTCGAGGTCGCTGAGCACGTCGTAAGCGAGCCCGAGTCGTTGCACGAGCTCCTGCGAGCGGTCGGGGGCTTGGGGGCTGACGGCGATGAGCCGCGCGCCGCGGGCGCGGATGTCGGGCAGCGCCTCTTGGAGCGCGGCGAGCTCGGTGTTGCAGATCGGGCACCACGCCCCCCGGTAGAACGACAGGACGACGGGGCCCTCGCTGAGCCGGTCGTCGAGGGCGACCGGCGTTCCGTGGGCGTCGGGCAGACAGAAGGTGGGCGCGTGCTCGCCGACGGCGATCCCGGGAACGGTGCCGTTGCGGCGGAGGCGTTCGACCATCATCGTCACGAGCGTCGCCAGGTCGGGTTTGGGTTGCTGCTCGTCGGTCATGTGGCCTCTTTGGTGGCGGTGAGGATGAAGTAGCCGGCGTCGCCGCGGTCGATGACGTCGGCGACTCGGCCGGCGACGCGCACGGCGCGGCGGATGTCGAAGGCGCGCAGTAGCGGAAGGTCAAGGAGCCGTAGCGCCCGAAGGCGGGCCTGCACGAGGTCGACGGTGACGGCGAGTGCGGCGTCGAGGCGTTCGACGTCGTCGACCCGGAAGCCGGCCGCCTCGAGCAGCGCGCTGGTGTGGTCGATCGGGCGGGCGTCGGCGATGCAGGCGATGCGGCCGGCGAGGCCGGCGAGCTCGGGGTCGAGCCGGTCGGGCCGCAGCCAAACGTCGGTGAGCCCGAGCCGCCCGCCCGACCGCAGGACGCGGGCAGCTTCGGCGGCGGCGGTGGTCTTGTCGGGGAACGTGCAGAAGGCGCACTCGCTCACCACCACGTCGAACGCCTCATCGGCGAGTGGGAGCTGCTCGGCGTCACCGACGCGAAACTCCACGCGGTCGGCGACACCGGCCGCGCTCGCCCGGGCGGCCGCCTTGGCGACCTGGGCCGCGCCGAGGTCGACGCCGACAACCTCGACGTCGTGCTCGGTGGCGAGCAGGACGCCGGTGGTGCCGATCCCGGATGCGACGTCGAGCACTCGCTGGCCCGGTTCGAGTGCGAGGAGCTGGGCGAGGCGGCGTGTGAGGTCGATACCGCCCGGGTGGTAGCTGTCTCCGAGGAAGAGCCCGACGAGATCGATGCCGTACACGGCCGCGCAGCACGACTTGGCAGCCTTGGTGTCGCCCGCCGCGCCGGCCCGGTAGCTGGCGGCGACATCGGCCACCACGTTCAGCGTTTCGAGCGTGCTCATGAGAGCTTGCGGCCGAGGTTGACCTGCACCGGCGCCCGGTCGGTCACGGGCGCGGTGCGGGAGCCGTGGGTGGTGGGCACGAGAAGGTCGGCGAGCTCAGCTGCGTTCGGCACGACGGGATCGACCGGGCTGCCGGAGAGCTGGCCTCGGACCTGCTCGCGGTAGCCGACTGAGTTGTAAGCGCAGAACGGGATGAGCCGACCGTCGGGGGTGATCTCCTCGACGCAGCACTTCATCAGCTGCTTCACGTTGAGCGTGTACGGGTCCTGGAAGTCCTGGATGACGATCATGAACGCCTTGGCGGCGAGGTCGCCAAGGGCGTCGGGAAGGTCGATGCCGCAGCTGGCGCAGCTCTCGAGCGCGGCGGACGCGATCTCGTTCAGCTCGCCGGACAGGCCGAGCGCACCCAAGGCAGTGGTGAGCCGTTCGGTCATCACCGGCGAACCCGGGATGGCCGACGCGCTCCACAGCCCTTCGAGGGCGTGTCGCACGGAGGGGTCGGGCAGTGCCCGGTTGGTGACGTAGTCGAGGTGGTTCTCCATCGCCAGCAGCCGCGGGATGGGGATGACGTCCTCGTCATCGGCGAGGAGATAGGTGATCGACCGGCAGGTCGGGAAGCAGCAGGGCACCGGGAAGAAGTCCGACACCCGGAACCAGTCGCCGCACTGGGCGACGAGCGCCTTGATGACGTCGGGGTTGGTGAGACGCTGGAGCGGATCGAACGTCGGCATCCGCCCGGCGCGGGTGACCGGCTGGAACACGACGCCGCGCACGGCGGGGTGGGCGAGGCCGTGGCGGACGATGTCGCCGACCTGATCCAGGTTCGTCTCTGCATCGACTGCCGCGACGAGCAGCACGGTCAGTCCGGCGTCGGCGCAGCGCTGGAGCGCCTTCGCCTTGACGTCGCGCAGGTCGCGGCCGCGGAAGGCGAGATGGGTGGACGCGTCGAGCCCGTCGAACTGCAGGTAGATGCGCACGTCGAGGTCGGCGAGCGCCGGCGCGAACGTCGGGTCGTGCGCGAGGCGGATGCCGTTGGTGTTGAGCACCACCTGCTTCACGCCGCGATCCCGGGCCATGGCGCAGAACTCGAGGATCTGCGGGTGGATCGACGGCTCACCGCCAGACAGCATCAGCACTTCCGGCTCCCCCTCCGCGGCCACGAACGCGTCGAGGCCAGAGGCGACCTGCTCGGTGGTGAGGGAGAACCCGTCGGAGTGGTGGCCGGAGTCGGCGAAGCAGACGGGGCAGTCGAGGTTGCACGCGGTGTTGACCTCGATGAGACCGACGCAGGCGTGCTGCTTGTGGTCGGGGCACAGCCCGCAGTCGAGCGGGCAGCCGTCGTGCACCTCGGTCTGGGTGGCGAGCGGGATGGTGCCGGGCTTGTTGAACCGCAGCGACTCGGCGTACATCTCGGCGTCGCCGTAGACGAGCGCCTCGAAGCTGCCGTGGTCGCGGCAGCGCTTGCGGAGGAACACCTTGTTGTCCCGGACGTTCACTTCGGCGTCCACCACGGTCTTGCACACCGGGCAGATGCTCTTGGTGTACTCGAGGAAGACCTCGTCGCGGTCGACGCGGGCGGGACGGGTGTCGGTCACGATGCTCCTCGTGTCGCCCGGCGGGCGGCGGTGTAGGTGAGGCCAGCGGCGGCGCCGTACAGCAGGTGCGCGCTCAGGTCCTGCGCCAGCGTGGCGGCGTCGTACTCGGTGATCGGCTTGTAGATGTCGAGGCTCGGGCAGGACCGCATAGGAGGCGGCCCAGGCGGTCGCGCCCAGCCCGAGACCCCACCACCAGCGGGGCGACCGGACGCCGGCGGCGGCGGCGGCGAACTGGACGCCCCAGCTGACGCCGGTTGCCCAGTGCACGATGTTCTGCGTCGACCGGGCCCACCGATCCGGCGGTTCGTTGCCGGTGGCCTTCTCCAGCGCCAGCCGGCCGACCTTGCCGGGCGCGGACACCTGATCCCAGCTCGTGGTGCCGGCCGAGAACTCCCATTCCATCGGCGCTCGGGTGCTGCCGCCGCGGCGCGCGCGGCGATACCACAGGGCGTCCATCGCCGCCGTGCCGGCCGCGCCGGCGAGCGCGCCGATGGCGGCGGATCGGACGAGGCGACCCGCGGTCATCTTCGTCTCAGGAGCCGTGCGAGGCGGCCGGGGCGCTGCTCGCCGTCGTCGCGTTGGATCTTCACGCCTCGCCAGAAGCCGACGCGGCCGCCCACCAGCGGCGCCGCCCGGTCACTGGGCTGCGGATAGGTCCATGCCGCGCCGGCGTTCACGTGGTCGTCGACCACGATGTCGAAGTAGCTGGCCGTGCCCTTCCATGGGCAGGTCGTGTGGTGGCTGCTCGACCGCAGGTAGCGCTCGTCGACATCGTCGGCCGGAAAGTACGTGTAGCCGTCCACGACGGTCGTGTCGTCGCTCTCGGCGATCACCGCGTCTTGCCACACCGCTCGCATCGGGTCCTCCATCACTCGGGTCGATGGGGGAACCCGGTGGGCCCGGTGCGACATTCCCTCCCGTTGATCTGACGGAAGGAACAGAGATCCCGGCGGGTTCCCTGCATGTGCCCCGAGACCGAACGCCGGACCTTCTGGTCATCGGCGGTGGTGCCGGCGGGCTCGGCGCCGCCCGCGCCGCGGCTCGGCGCGGTGCCCGGGTGGTGTTGGTGGACGCCGGCCCGCTCGGTGGGGACTGCACGTTCACCGGGTGCATCCCGTCAAAGACGGTGATCGAGGCGGCCCGGCGCGGCACGTCGTTCGCTGCTGCTATGAGCGGCGTGCGGGAGGCCGTCGCGATGATCGCCGCCACCGAGACCGCCGAGGTGCTCGGCGCTGCGGGGGTCGAGGTCGTCCACGGTCACGCCCGGTTCACGGCGCCACGCGTCGTCGACATCGACGGAACCGAGTGGCGCCCGCAGCATGTCGTCATCGCGACGGGCGGACATCCCACCGTGCCACCGATCCCGGGGCTCGACGCCGTCCCGGTGCTGACCAACGAGACCGTCTTCGGGCTAGGCGACCAGCCACGACGTCTCGGGATCCTCGGCGCCGGCGCCATCGGCTGCGAGCTGGCCCAAGCCTTCCAGGGTCTCGGCACAGCCGTGACCCTCCTCGAGGCCGCCCACCGGCTCCTGCCCGGCGAGGAACCGGAGGCCTCCGAGGTCATCGCCACCGTCTTCCGCCGAGAGGGCATCGACGTCCGAGTCGGCACTCGACTCCGAGGCGCGACGAGCGACGCCGGCGGCATCCGAGCAATACGTAACGAACGGTGCCACAGGAA
>CAVPEW010000039.1:0-3861 GCA_963703565.1 uncultured Microthrixaceae bacterium
CCCTCGTGCTCGAGACCGAGCTCGCCCGCGTTCGGATCGAGTACAACACGGTGCGCCTACACGAAGCGATCGGTCACGTCACCCCCGACGATGAGCACGAAGGACGAGGAGAACAGATCCGCGAGGCCCGCCGGCAAGGCCTCACCCGAGCCCGCCAGCAACGGCTCGACCACCACCGCCGGTACACCAACCAGACCCCCGAGGAGACACCGTGACTTGGTTCATTTCCAGCACGATCTCCGCGGCAAAGTCAGACACACCTCACTCTCCCGCACCGACGCCCAGGTGGTTTTCGTCGACACGCCCGGCATCCACAAGCCGCGCACTGCGCTCGGCACCCGCCTCAACGCCACCGCCCAGGGCACGATCGGCGACGTCGACGTCGTCTGCTTCATCATCGACGCCACGCAGCCCTTCGGCCGCGGTGACCAGTGGGTGGCGAACCTGGTGCCGAACGACGCCGTGTGCGTCGTAAACAAGGTCGACCGCGCCGACGCGGGCCAGGTCGCCCGCCAGCTCGTGGCCGCCTCGGGCCTCGAGCTGAGCGAGTACTTCACGGTCTCCGCCCGCACCGGCGACGGCGTCGACGCCCTCGTCGAGCACCTCGTCACCCGCCTACCCGAGGGGCCGCAGTACTTCCCCGACGACATGGTCACCGACGTGCCCGAGGCGTTCATGGTCGCCGAGCTCGTGCGCGAGCAGCTCCTGTGGCGGACCCATGACGAGTTGCCCCACTCCATCGCCGCCCGGGTGACGGAGTGGGACTGGCCCTTCGTGCGCTGCGAGATCCTGGTCGAGCGCCTGAGCCAGAAGGGCATCGTGATCGGCCACAAGGGTCAGGTGCTGAAGGAGGTGGGCATCGCCGTGCGTGAGCAGCTCCCCGAGGGCGCCTACCTCGAGCTCGTCGTGAAGGTCGACAAGGACTGGCAGAGCCGCCCCACGGCCATGGAGCGCCTCGGCTACTGACCGTTCCGGAGGCGGCGCTCAGCGGTGGGTCAGCTGCCTTCGCAGTTCTCCGTGACCCACGCCTTGATGTTCTCGCTGGCCGCCTGCACCTCGGGGGCGCTGAACGCCTCGCCCAGGCTCCGCAGCTGGGCGCCGGCCTCGGGATCCATCGACGACGGATCGCTGAAGTCGACATCAGAGTCGGCCAGCGCTTGGGTGAACTTACCGTAGGCGTCGGCGAACAAGCGGAAGTCGTCACGGATCGCATCCGGCACCCGGTCCGCCACCTCGTCGAAGTACGTGGCCATGCCCTCGAGGTCCTCGGAGTCGCCGCCGGAGAAGGCCGAGCCGACGGCCTGACCAGCGCCGGCGAAGGCCTCGGAGAAGCCGGCGCACTCGCCGCTGAAGTCGCCGAGGTCGGCGTCGGTGGTGTCCGAATCGGACGTCTCGGTGGTGGCGGTGGTCTCGTCGCCGCTGACCTCCTCCTGGGCGTCCTCGCCGTCGTCGTCACCGCAGGCCGTGAGGCCCAGGCCCAGCACCGCCGTCAGCGCCAGGACACCCGCTCGCCGCATGCCACCCATGTCGTTGCTCCTCCTGCCGGCCCCCGCCATGGGCGCCCGTCGGGACGACCGTAGTCGGCCCCAGCCCAGCGCTTGCGCAACGGCCGTCCACCCGGCCCGGGCACCGTCACACAGCGCCGCTACGGTGGGCGCCCTTCCCCTTCCTCGTTGCCCCCCACGACGGAAGTCCGTCACCATGGTCCTCGATGCCCGCCGTCGCTCGTCGATCTACCAGCAGCTCGTCCCGCTCATCGGCGACGAGAACGCGAACGCGTTGATGTCCGAGTTCCCGTCCGTCGATGCCGACGAGCTCGTCACGAAGCAGTTCCTGCGGGCCGAGCTCGCGGACCTGCGCGTCGAGCTGGCCGAGCTCGAGTCGCGGATGCTCCTCCGGCTCGGCGGGGCGATCGCCGCGAGCACCGCCCTGCTGGCCACCATCGGGCTGCTGACCTGATCCGCGCTGTTGACCTGATCCGCTCGGTCCGGGGCGCGGTCACTGGTCCACGACCGCTTCGAGGACGCGGCGGACCTCGCCCGGGTCCTTCGTGCGGCGCATCGGGGGGAGCGCCCGGACGACGTCCCACCGGTAGCCGGCCGTGGCCAGGCGAGGGTCCAGCACGGCGACCACGCCGTGGTCGGTGGCGGACCGGATGAGCAGCCCGACCCCCTGCGCGAGCAGGGTCGTGGCCCGGGGGAGGTCGATGAGGTTGAAGGCGTCGGCCCCGGCCCGTTCCCGCCGGGCCTGTAGCAGGGGCTCATCGGGCCGGGCGAAGGGGATGCGGTCGATGGCCACCAGGCTGAGCGCCCGGCCGGGCACATCGACGCCCTGCCAGAAGCCCATCGTCGCGAACAAGCAGGTCGCCACGTCGTTGCTGAACTGCTCGAGCAGGCGGGCCTTGGGCATGTCCCGCTGCGTGAGGACGGGCACGTCGAGGCGCATCTGGAGGACGGCAGCGGCCTCGTCGAGCACCCGGAAGCTCGTGAAGAGGGCGAGCGTGCGGCCGCCGACGGCCGTGATGAGCTCGCCCAGCTCGGTGATCATGGCATCGAGGTAGGTGCTGGCCCGGGGGTCGGGGCCAGCGGCGTCGGCTCGGCGGTTGATGGCCGAATCGATGGTCGATCTGCGGGTTGGTGGTGGGCTGGGAGGTTCGCGACGGCCCGGTCGAAGCCGTCGGCAGCTACCTGCTGCTGGTGGCGTTCGCCTTCGCGCTGGTCTGGCTCGGGGTGCTGCTCGGCAGCGTCGTCGCCACCCCCGAGGGCGTCACCGGCGTCGGCTTCACTCTGATGTTCCCCCTCACCTTCACCGCGTCCACCTTCGTGCCCACATCGACGATGCCCTCCCTGTTGCGCCACGTGGCCCAGTGGAACCCGGTGACGACGCTGTCCGACGCCCTGCGCCTCTCGTTCGGCAACCCCAACACCCCCGCCACGGGCTCGGACCCCTGGCCCCTCCAGCACCCGCTGGCCTACTCGCTGCTGTGGGTGGTCGGCATCGTCGTGGTCTGCGCGCCGTTGTCAGTGCGGGCCTACCAGCGCTCCATCGCCGACTGATCGCCCCACGCCGTGCCGGGCCTAGCATCGTCGCGGTGCCACCGCCCGTGCCCGCCCTGGCCGAGCCCGGCGTGCGCTGCGCGCCGTGGACACGTGCGCACAGCGTGGACCCGGTTGGCAGCGCCGGGCGCCACGACGGCTTCGTGCTGGTCGAAGCCCCGCTGCCCTGGCCCGTCGACGTGACCGAGCTCGCCGCGCTGGCATCGCTCGCGCCCTCGGGGGAGGCGGCACCGCCCCGGATCCTCGCCGTGGCCCCCGGCCCCGACCGCGGCCCGAACCTGGTCGGGCTCACGGCGTGGTGGCGGGTGGCCAGCCACCGCTTCGACGGTGCCGATCACCTCGTCGATCGAGCAGCGCTCGCCGATGTGGTCGCCGCGCTCGCCGCCGACCCCGCCGGGGGTTCGCCGGCAACGGCGGTGGGCGCGGCGCCGGCCGAGGTGCTGGTGTGCACCCACGGTCGCCGCGACGCGTGCTGCGGGCGGTGGGGCACCCTGCTGGCCGCCGAGGTGGCCGACCGCTGGCCCCGGGTGAGGGTGCGACGCTGCTCGCACACCGGTGGCCACCGCTTCGCCCCCACCGGCTACACGCTGCCCGACGGGCGGGCCTGGGCCCACCTCGACCCCGCGGTGCTCGACGCGGTGGTGGGCCGCGCCGGGCGCGTCACGGCACTGCACGACCACCAGCGGGGCACCTGCGCGCTCGAGCCCCGGGCCCAGGTGCTGGAGCGGGCGGTGTTCGAGGCGCTGGGCTGGGCCTGGCTCGACTGCGACGGCCTGGTCGCGTCGAGCCGACCCGTCGAACCCGG
>CAVPEW010000040.1:0-20254 GCA_963703565.1 uncultured Microthrixaceae bacterium
CGCCGGGGGGCAACCCGGCGACAGCGGCGCAGGTGGATCCCCGAACCGAGGTTCTTTCGTCACGGCGCTCTCCGTGCACCGAGGGGTGGTCGCAGCGGAGGCAACGACGCCGAGCCTTGGTCAGGCGTCGACGGAGACCGCGAAGCCGTGCAGTCCTCTGGCACGCGCCACTGCCGACGCGTCGGCTTCGAGCTCCTGCGCCGGAAGCTCCGCTCCGAATGACCGCAACCGCACATCGAGACGGCCGCCGCTCGTGCGAGCGCGCCACGTTCCGGCGATCTCGTCATGGGCGATGACCACACCGGGATTCGCGGTGGACCGCCAGATCCGTCGCTGCTGGGCCCGGTCCGCAACCAACGAGTGTCGTTGTCGGGTCTGCAACAACGGGTCGTACCCCGGAACCAAGCGCGGGCTCGACGCCGGTGGTGGATCCCGAAGCAGGTCGAGATCGGCGCGGTCCACCCATCCGTCGCCGTGGGGAGCGCTGACGGCCACGAGATCGTCGGACACCAACGACCAGCAGGCCGAGGCGTAGCCGTCGTCGATGCCAGCCCACGCCGCGAGATCCTCGACGGTCGCCGGTCCATGGAGTCGCAGGAAACGCCGCACCAGCTCCACGCGTTGCTGGTCGCGGACCCGCCGGTGCCGGGCGGGGCGCCAACGCCCGGCAGCGGCGACCCGGTCCGTGCAGCGTTCGGCGTGCTCGATCCTCAGACGCCCCGACCACGCCAGTCTCTTCACCAGCCCGTCGTCGGGGTGGTCGCGCCCACAGCGTTCGCAGGAACGCATCGCTTCCGGCGGCGTGTCAGATGCGATCGCCTCGCCGAGCTGTTCCTTGGTCATCGGGCCGTGCTCTCGCAGCGCCCGCAGCGCGGCGGTGGCCAGTCGGTCGACAAGCGCGGCATCGGCGTCAGATCGCAGATCCGGGCGCAGCAGCGCGTGGGACACGTAGTGCAGGTCGTCAGGCCTGGCCAGGGCACCCGCAGCACGGGCCCCGTAGGTGGGCACCAGCCGTCCCTCCTCCACTACATCGGCCAGGGTCTCGTCGCCGAGGTCAGCACGCACCGCGAGTGCCGCTGCGGCACCGCCGTGGTCGACGTCAGGCAGCCCGAGCGGTGCAACGCCAAGATCGCCCCGAGGCGCCCGCTCACCCAACAGACCGTGGTGATACAGCCGGAAGCGAAGCACCGCAACGCGCCCGACCGTCACGCGCAACGCCCGACCCCTGACCCTGCGCTCAAGCCCCTACGGCCGCCGTTCCCGAATCGGCAGTCGGTTGGAGGACCACGACGCCGATGGTAGATCCGCCGCCAAGTGCCACCCCCGCAGCGCCGACGACGGGCACGCACAGCGGGCCCTTCGACCGCCCACAACGGCACGTACGAGCGCGGCAAGGTGTCCCGGGACGCTCAGCCGTACGGCGCGGCGCCGGCCCGTGCCTCCAACGCCGGTTCAAGGTCAGCGCCACGAAGATGTCGTTCGGGCTTGCCCGCTTGGCGCTCCAGCACGTCAGATCAGGATCTCGATGCAGCCGCCCTGATGCGGTTGCGGGCCGTCGATGACTGGGACACCGGTACCAATGTGCCCGCCTTGCCGAGGCCCTTGGCCGGCATGTTGCCGTAGACCGCCTCGTACTCCCCATCCCGAACCAGGAAGGTCTCGTGCCAGATGCCCGTTCGATCGTCCTTGCCAACCCGCTTCCAGTAGTTCCGCCACACCGGCAGGTGCGGATCGTCGGCATCTCTTGCGAAAGCCTCGAGGTGATCGAACGAGCGCCAGTACTGAACGCTGACGAGACCCATCGACTCGTAGCCGAGCAGACCCTTCTCGGGATGCTCGGTGAGGTACTTCAACATGTGGTTCATGCCGCGCCGGCCTCCGAGGTCGCGTGCTATCCGAAACCAACTGCCACGGCTTGTTCGCTCTGGCGCCGACGACGAAGACGACGAAGTCGCCTTCGATCTCTGCGGTCCAACGGCCTTGATTGATCTGCGTCACGGCGACACCCTCTCTGATACGGCGACACCCTTCCTGATCCGAGGCGCCGACATCTCGCACCTGGAGCTACCTCGGGTTGTTCCAGAGCTGGATCCCGCGTGGTCGACGCGGACCATCCCGACCTGCGTGCCCAAGAACGGCGGCTCGGCGACGCGGTGGGCGAGGCCCGCCCTCGCGACGCTGCCTCTTGCGACCGTGATGGGATCGACAGTTCCGGCTGCCGACCTGGTGCGCCAGACGGCATGGTGGGGTCCCGGGGTCAGGTCGTGGCTGATCCCAGCGGCTTCATGAACGACCAGAGACCGCCTTCGCTGTCGCGAGCTCCGTATTCGCGGTATCCGTACGGCTGATCTACCGGCTCGTAGACGATGTCGGCGCCCTTGGACGATGCGTGCCGGAAGTGGGCATCGACGTCGTCGACGATCACCGCGATCATCGCCGTCGTGACGCCGGTGTGCTTGGGCGATGCGAGGCCGAACTCGGGTGCTTGGGGGTGGAGCCACAGGATCCCGTCGCCGGCCTCGATCTCCGCGTGAACGACATGACCTTCGGGTGTGCGGGTGATCTCGCCCGGCCCGAGGCCGAAGACGTCGGAGAGGTACGCGAAGGCGTTCTCGAGGTCCTCGTAGACCAGGATCCCGATCCGGCGTTGGAGCGTCGTTTCCAGCATGGTTGCTTCCTCCAGGAGCTCGAGCAGGTCGTCGGTGTCGGGATGCGCGGACGCGAGGACGGCCAGCAGGCGGCTCCGGAGCCGGCTCGTGGCCTCGAGCCGGCGGTCGAGCTCTCTCAGCTGGTTGCGCATCACGTCGGCAAGCTGGGGCGTGCCTTCATCAAGGGCGCGGCGGATCTCTCCGAGGGAGAGCCCGATGCGGCGCAGCTGGGTGATCCGGTAGAGCCGGTCGACGTCAGCGTCGGCATACACGCGGTGTCCGCCGCCGTCACGCTCCGGAGCCAGCAGGCCGATCTCCTCGTAGTGGTGCAGCGCTCGGACGGTCAGGCCGCTCGCCCGTGCCAGCTCACCGATCTTTCGTTCACCCATGCGGCGACCGTACGACCTCACGTCGCGTCAGGTGCAAGAAGGGATCCGAGTCGCCTCCGGGTACAACCAGAGTGCGGCTGGCCCCGAACGCCGGGTGGCGGCCGTTCGTCGGGGATGGACGATCGGGTCGTCGTGCACCGGCACTTCGGGGTCATGCCCCAATTGGATATGCCGCGCGTAAGGTCCGCGCGTTCTGGGTCAGCTGTGCCGTCGAGCCCGCAACCAGAGCCCGTCGATCTGGCGCGACGGGCGGGCCCTTCCGTCGGTCAGCGCCGAGCGCGGATCGGTCGCGTGTTGCTGTCGAGCTGCGCGAGGAGGTCAGAAGATGCGACCTCTCGCCAGGCGTCTTCGAGTAGCTCGGCGATCTCGGCGAGGTCTTCCGGCGCGCGATGCTCTGACAGGCGGGTGATCACCGCACCGGGTTCGGTCGGGTCGCCGTAGTGCGGTGTGGTGAACCACCGGTCGGGTCTTGCGGCCAGCAACTCGGGCCGCTGCTCGCAGCGGAGTATGACCAAGGTTCCTTCGTCGTCGGGGGGAAGGAGGTTGCCGGGTCGGCCGGCTTCGGGCGGGCCGAAGCGAGCGAAGCGTGTCTTCTTCTCTGTGCCGATGAGGAAGCCGGGGTCGTTGCCCCAGATCGGTCCCTCGATCGCACCGGGCAGGTCCGCGATGAGCTTGCGGATGTCGTCGAAGGTGATCGCCGGCTGCTTGGCCCAGCGGCGGCGGTCCCGGCGGTGCGCCGAGACCGCCGTCTTGGGGGCACGCGCCGCCCAGGCCGACTCGATCAGGTCGCGTAGGTCGTCACGGCCGATGGTGCGAAGCACGATCGTCTGTCCGTCGACCCCCACGGAGTCGTCGTGCTCGTCGACCCGTAGGAACGCGCCGCCGCCGATCTTGTGGGTGCTGACACCGCGGCGGCCGGTCGTCACCACGCCGGTGAGCGCAGAGGCGACGGCGCGGGCGTACGCCGGGTTCGAACCGGTCTGATGGTCGACCTTGCGGGGCGGCCCCCAGCTCTTGGTCATGTTGCCTCCTTCGATCTCACGCACGGGCGCGATCTCGCCCGTCTCACGGACAGACACGATGCGGTCGAGCCGGAACTCGCGCACGTCGTCGCGTAGCCGGCACCAGGCCACCAGGAACGAGCCCTCTGGTGTGACGTGCAGGCCATGGGCCTCGACGGCGCGAGTGGTGTCGCGGCCGTCTCGGCCTCGGTAGCCGATCTCGACCACCGAACGACCGACGACGGCGCGCTCGACCGCGGCGACGATGTCACGGGCGCCTCGCCGGCCAAAGTCGCCGAGCCGGAGCCGGCCCGCGATCTCCTGTGCTCGCGCTGCTTCCCCGCGGTGCATGGCCGCGAGGATCTTCTGCTCGGCTCGGCGTCCAGCGGCGGCGAACGGCAACGTGTGAGCCGCGGCGAGAGCCGAGATGACCGCCAGGGCCTCCGCGGCGTCGAAGTTCATCGGAGGGAGGCTCCACCGCTCGTCGAGCGCGTAGCCCCCGCCCCGGCCCCGCTGGGACCAGATCGGCACGCCCGCCTGCTGCAAGGCGAGGATGTCGCGCTCCACTGTTCGCGAGGTCACCTCGAGGTTCGCCGCCAGCTCGGCGCGCGACACCGGCCGCGGTGCCCGGCTGCGCAGTTCCTCGGCCAGCGCGTAGAGGCGATCTGTGCGGCGCACCTCGTCCCCTCTCATCCCGTGGATCGTGCGCCCCGGCAATGTCGACACCGTTGTGTCGACATTCTGGCTCGTTCCAATTGTCGACACCACGCTGTCGACAGCAATGGCGCAGGCTCCCCCGTATGGTCACCTACGACACCCGCCAGACCCTCGGACATGGAGGCATCACGATGCAGGCCGGATTCGATCTGTCCAAGACCTACGTCCGTCTCGGGCTCGGGTCACGCGCCACGCCCATACCTGACTTCGAGTGGACTTGAGAGTTCCTCACTCGCTACGCGACCGAGCACAGATCCGACGGCGCCGAAGGCCGACTTGTGATGATTGGCTCCGGCGAGTCGAGCTGGACCTCATTGGAACGGCACCCCGCCGGTGAGGAACTCGTCGTCGTCATCTCCGGGCAGATGACCCTCGTGCAGGAACTTGACGGCGTGGAGCATCGTCTCGACCTCACCGAGGGAAGCAGCAATCAACCCACGCAACGTCTGGCACACCGCCGACATCGCCGAGAGCTGCCGCACACTCTTCATCACACCGGGCCAAGGAACCGAGCATCGACCGCGGTGACCCACGCACAAGTCTGAGCGAGCAGCGCGTGGCGGCTCAATGGGCGTCGTCGAGGCTTCGCGCGATGTCGTTCATGCGTCGGTAGAGCCGCAGGCGATGTTCAGGCGCAGGGACGAACCCGTACCGCTCATAGAACCGCGCGGCGTTCTCGTCGATGGCGTCCACGACGACGAGGCGAGCTGCCGCGGCCTCGCCGGCGGCGAACGCCTTGCGGAGCGCTTCGGCGAGCAGTGTGCCGCCCAGCCCTCTGCCTTGCTCGCTGCGGTCGACCGCGAGCCGCGCGAGGAGGACCATGCCGACCGGGTAGGCGGGCAGGCCGCGGACGAGCCGGGCTGGCGCGTCCTGGCGCAGTACCGAGCCCATGGTCAGGCTGAAGAAGCCGACGACCCGGTTCTGGTACGTGAGGACGAAGGTGCGCGCTGAGTCCATCTGTTGGGCGGCGAGCGCGTGGCGTTTCAGCCAACCGTCGAGTTCGTTGTTGCCCGAGTCGAACTCGGAGAGGTCGTGGTGGCTGTCGAGTCGCTCGAGCCGCAAGCCTGCGGCAGGGCTCATGCCTCGGCGAGCTTGGGGCGGGTCTGGAACAGCTCGGCGAGCTCAGGCACTCGCTTGGCCGGCCTGTCGAGTTCGGCGATGAAGTGATCGAAGGCTTCGTTCGACAGGACGAGATCCTGGTGCTGCTTCACGACTCGCTTCGCCTTGGAAGTGACACTCTCAAGGATGAAGGCGGTGACCGTGGTGTCCTCGAGGTCGGCCGCCTCCCGGATGAGGGCATCCTGTTCCGGGCTCACGCGCACCTCCAGCCGGTGCCGGCGGGAGGAGGTCGTGGTGGCGGGCTCGCTCATCCTGCGAGCGTACCAAGACGTCCGGACAGAGTCCGGACGTCTTTGCTGCCGCTTTGTCACCCGGTTGTCACCGCGCCTGGATCCCAGGCGTTCGCACGAGCGCCGACGACGGCCGACGTGGCGATAGCAGATCCGTCGGTTGACCTGCGACCATGCCATCCGACATGGCATCTCCGCCGACGAGCTCAGACGGGGCGAACGGAGCTGACAGGCGACTCATAACCCGAAGGTCGCGGGTTCAAATCCCGCCCCCGCCACCACTTAGCTGCAACCGAGCCTCGACCCGGTTTCCGACCGGGTCGAGGCGCAGTTCGAGACCGAGGGTCCGGTACAGCCGGGCCCTCGCTTCGCGCTCGGCGACCTTCAGGATCTTGGCCAGATCACCGGCGTGATCGAGCGCAGCGTCGACATCCGAGGCGGTCAGCGATCGCACGGTGCGGTGCTGCTGCTCCCAAGCGATGACCGTGCTCTCGGCGCTGGCGAGATCGAGCTGGATCTGCTTCGTCGTCGCGGCGGCGAGGTTGGCGTCCATGCCGGCTCGGATGGCGGCCAGGACGCGGTCGAGCTCGACCGGGAGCGTCGCAAGGGCACGCCGAGCCGTTCGCACCTCCGGCGGTTCCGGCGAGCCAGCGGCATCGGCCGCGAGGACGGACGCGATCGTCGCGTTCCGGTGCCTGCTGTCGGCCAGCTGGTTCAGCCAGTCGTCGACGGCGTCGAGGATCCGCTCCTCCCGCACCGCCGTCGTCTTCGGGTGCTCGGTCTCGGCGTAGTCGGGACGCTGCGCGTTGCACCGGTAGTACGGCTTGTTCTTGAGCGTGGCGCCGTGCATCGAACGACCGCAGGCCGCGCAGCGAAGGAGACCGGCGAGGACGTACTTGCCCTCGACGGCACGCGGTCGGCGTCTGCCGGGGCCGCGAGTGTTCTGGATCCGGTCGTTGACCCGCTCGAACAGCTCGCGGTCGACGAGCGCCGGCCATGTCGGTTCGTCGGACAGCACCCACTCCTCCTGTGGCTGCCAGTGCTGACGGCTCGTCGTGCCGGCGGCGGGATCCAGCGGGTCGAGCAGCTCGTCCTTCCGCTTCTGTCGACCGACGACCTGGTGGCCGAGGTAGCGCGGGTTCGTCAGGATCGTGCGCACGACCGAGCCGGCCCACACGCCAGCGGAGCGAGGATGCCGCACCGGCCCGATCTCGCCCGGGCTCGGATGCCCCTCGCTCTCGAGCGTCGTGGCGATCGAGCGGTAGCCGATGCCGTTGTCGTACATCTCGAAGATGCGTTGCACGATCGGCGCCGTATCCGGATCAGGGACGAGCGTCCGCAGCTTGATGCCGGCCGAAGCCTTCTGGCGCTGCGGATGCGGGATGTCGGTGTCGACGAGTCGGTAGCCGTAGTTCGGTCGACCGCCGAGCCATCGACCTGCGGCGCCATGGGCGCGCATCGCGTTGCGCGTGCGTGTCTGCAGCCGGCGACGCTCTGCCTTCGACAGGCCGCCGAAGAGGCCCATGAGCATCTCGTGACCTTCGCTGTCGGGATCGACGCGACCGCCGAGCTCCGGCACCCACAGCTCGACGCCGTAGTGGGTCAGCGTCGGGAAGACGAGCTGGAACTGACCGCCGGAGAATGCCCGCTGCGGCTCGGCGATGACCAGCGCCGTCCAACCTCGGTGTGGATCGGCCGCGTCGAGCAGAAGACGCGAGGCCTCCGGTCGGCGGGTCCACGGCAGCTCACGAGTGACGTCGATGTCGTGGTAGATCGCGACGATCTTCCCGCCGACGGGAGCGACGAGGCGCGTGGCGATGTCGAGCTGCCAGCGCTTCGAGTCCTCAGGCGACTGCTGATCGTCGGTGCTGGTCCGGATCTAGGCGGCGCACGCCAGGATCGGTGAGCTGCTCATCGGCAGAGTTTCCCAGTGCTTCGTTCGCCGTGTCGGCGAGGTCGTGGGCGTCGAGGTAGGAGCGAACGATCGACGCGAGCACCGCGGCGGCGGGTGCTGGCAAGGATACGAGCACCGGCCCGTCGAGCTCCACGGTCGTCTGCGGCGGCCTCACACTTGTAGCGATGCGCCTTCGCGCCTCCTGAAACGCAACAGCTCGTCGGTCGGCAGTTGCGTTTTCGGCCTAGATGTCGCGCATCGCCGCAGGGATGGAGGACGCGCGCGCGAGGTGGGCCGGTGGGCGAGGGCCGGGAGCGGGGCGCGGGCCGGCGGCGCGGGCCGGGAGGGCGCGGCGCGGCGGGCGGGGGGCCGGGGCCGGGTGGGCGCGGGAGGGGCGCGGCGGGCCGGGGCGGGCCGGGGGAGCGCGGCGAGGGCGGACAGACGAGTGCAAAGGCCTTTGCCGGTGACCGCCCGCGTCACGTCGCTCACTGGACCCGAGGCCGGCGCGTACTACGTCGACCCCGATCGACACGCGCTCGCGACGTACTACCTCGACGCGGGTGAGCCGCCCGGCGTGTGGGTCGGGAAACAGGCGACGGCAATGGGTCTCGTCGGCGAGGTCGACCCCGACGCCTTCCTCTCGCTCATGGACGGACGTGACCCGTCGGGCGCGCAGCTCGGACGCGCTTACAACGACGAGTCGGTTCGCGGCTACGACGTCACGTTCTCGGCGCCGAAGTCGGTCTCGACGCTGTGGGCGCTCGGGGACGAGCACGTGGCGGGGGAGTCCCTCGCCGCTCATGACACCGCCGTGCGAGCGGTGCTCGAGTTCGCCGAGCGGCATGCGACGACCCGCGCCACGATCGACGGCGCGGTGCAGTTCGTCGACGCCGACGGTCTCGCCATCGGCGTGTTCCGGCAGCACACCAGCCGGATGCTCGACCCGCAGCTGCACAGCCACGCCGTCGTCGTGGCCAAGGTCCGCATCCCCGACGGCCGCTGGCTCGCCCTCGACGCCCGGATGATCAAGTGCGACCAGCGCACCCTGTCGGCGCTGTACCACTCGACGCTGCGCAGCGAGCTGACCGCTCGCCTCGGCGTGCGATGGGAGGCGCCGGAGAACGGGATCGCCGAGATCGGCGGCGTCCCCGACGAGGTGCTCGACGAGCTTCTCCCAGCGGACACGCCAGGTCGAGGCTCGCCTCGACCGCAAGCTCGACCGGTTCCGCGACACCTTCGACCGTGACCCGACGCCCCAGGAGCGCTGGCGGCTCGAGCGCGAAGCCGTCCTCGACTCCCGACCCTCGAAGCCGCATGTCGGGGAGCACGTCGACCTGCGCGGAGAGTGGGCCGAGCGCATCGAGGGAGTCGGCTTCGACCCGAGGGGAGTGGTCGACGGTGCCGTCGGGGGACTCCCCGGGCCCGGTCGCCTCACCACAGAAGTGCAGGTGGCGATGGTCGACCAGGCGCTCGCTTCGCTCAGCGCGGAGCAGTCGACGTGGCGGCCGAACGACCTCCTGAGGGAGCTGGCACGAGCGGTCCCCACCACGGTGCACGTGCCACCGACCGAGCTCGTCGAGACGCTGGAACGACTGACCGAGCGCGTCCTCGACGACCACTGTTTCGACCTCACCCCGGCTGGCATCGGACCGCTCCGCGCGTCCGACGGCCGACCGACCGCCGAGTCGATCCTCGACCGGCGCTACACGACACAGGTGATCCTCGATGAGGAGCTCGCCGTCGCCGACTGGGCCGATGGGCGCTGGTCCCGGCCAGGTACTCCCGCCCGGCTCGACGGTGCCGATGGTCTCGATCAGTTGCAGGCGCACGCTGCTGCGCTCACTGCCGGCACCGATCCTTTGGTCGCCATCGTCGGGCCGGCCGGCACTGGGAAGACGACGATGCTCCGCGCTGCCGTCGACCACCTGACCGTGCACGGTCGTCCCGTGTTCGGCGTGGCGCCATCGGCTGCCGCTGCCGAGGTCCTGGGCCACGAGACGGGCGTTGATGCGGACACCATCGACAAGCTGCTCGTCGAGTACTCGATGCCGGGGCGACTTCCCGAGCCCCGGTACCGGCTCCCCGCCGGCACAACCGTGATCGTCGACGAAGCCGGCATGCTCGCCACACCGAAGCTCGCCGACCTGACCGCGCTCGCCGACCACCTCGACTGGCGCGTCGTCCTCGTGGGCGACCCGTTGCAATTCTCCGCCGTCGGACGCGGCGGCATGTTCAACCATCTGATCGAGCACGCGCCCGACGGCGCCGCGATCGAGCATCTCGAGCGCGTCCACAGGTTCTCCGCCGAGTGGGAAGCCGACGCCAGCCTCCGCCTCCGTCGCGGTGACGTCACCGCGCTCGAGGACTACGACGAGCATGAGCGCATCCACGGCGCACTCACCGCTGCCGACGCTCGACGCCAGGTCATCGGACGATGGCGCGAGCTGCGAGCCAACGGCGACGACGTCGTCATGCTCGCCGCCACCAACGAGTCCGTGACCGAGCTCAACCGCGCAGCCCAGCGACTACGCCTTGCCGGCGGTGCAGTCGTCCGACCACTCCGCCCCGTCACGCTCGCCGACGGCGCCCAGGCGCTCATCGGCGACGAGGTTCAGACCCGTCAGAATGACCGGTCGCTCACCAGCGACGTTGGCGTGTCGGTGAAGAATCGCCACCGCTGGGTCGTCGATGAGATCGGCGCCGACGGCTCCGTCACCGTCAGCGACGAAGAGCGCGGCCGGGTGACGCTTCCGCGCGGTTACGTGGGCGACTCGCTGACTCTCGCCTACGCCTCGACGGCGATGGCCGCACAGGGCCGCACCGTCGACCACTCGCTCCTCCTCGTCGACGGCCCCATTGACGCCGCCGGGCTCTACGTCCCGATGACCCGAGGCCGCGATGGAAACGACGTCTGGGTGGTCACCGATCCGGGCTCGCCGTCCGATCCCGTCGACGTCCTCGCCGACGTGAGGCATCGCCGCTGGATCGACGAGCCGGCTATCGAGCATCTGCCTCAAGTGGAGGTCGACCTCGAGTGAACCGGCCAAAACTCCGCCACCACGTACTTTGGAGGCATGGCGGCGGCTGCCCGCGGGGCCTCCAGCGCATGACAGACGACGCCTACCTGGCGGCGGAGGCTCGCGCCCGGGTCGAGATCGACCGGCAGCTCGTCGCGTGCGGGTGGGAGGTTCAGAGCCGGGACCAGATGAACCTGTACGCCAGGCAGGGCGTGGCGGTGCGGGAGTTCATCATGGCCACCGGGCACGGGCGGGCTGACTACCTGCTCTTCATCGACGGCAAGGCGGCCGGCGCGGTTGAAGCCAAGCCCTCGGGGACTCCCTTGGCCGGGGTTGAGCCCCAGTCCGCCAAGTACGCAGCCGGCCTCCCGAAGAACCTCAGCGCACTGGTCTCGCCCCTGCCGTTCCTCTACGAGTCGACCGGCGACGAGACGATGTTCACCGACGGCTTCGACCCGGACCCGCGGTCGCGACCGGTGGTCACCTTCCATCGACCGGAGACGCTCGCCCGGTGGATGCGCCACTGGGTCGACGACGCCGATGGCGGTTCACTCCGGGCCCGGCTGGCACGCCTCGCACCTGTCGGCCCCGAGGGGTTGCGCCGCATCCAGATCGAGGCGATCAACCGTGTCGAGGCGTCGATGGTTCACAACCATCCGCGCGCCCTCGCCCAGATGGCGACCGGCTCCGGCAAGACGTTCATGGCGGCGAACCTGGCCTACCGCCTGGTCCTGACCGCTGGCGCGGAACGCGTCCTGTTCCTCGTCGACCGCGCCAACCTCGGCCGCCAGACGCTGCGCGAGTTCCAGCAGTTCGCCACGCCCGGCGATGGTCGGAAGTTCACCGACCTCTACAACGTGCAGCTGCTCACCTCGAACCGCATCGATCCCGCAGCGCGCGTCGTCATCACCACCGTCCAGCGCCTCTACTCGATGCTGCGCGGGGAGGAGGAGCTGCCCGAGGACGTCGACGAGAAGTCCGGATCGGAGATCGAACCGGACCGCCCGGTCGACGTCACCTACAACCCGCAGATCCCGATCGAGATGTTCGACGTCGTGATCGTCGATGAGTGTCACCGGTCGATCTACGGCGTGTGGCGGCAGGTCATCGAGTACTTCGACGCGTTCCTCGTCGGGCTCACCGCCACGCCGGCAAAGCAGACGTTCGGGTTCTTCAACCAGAACCTCGTCGTCGAGTACGGCCACGCCGAGGCCGTCGCCGACGGCGTGAACGTCGACTTCGACGTCTACCGCATCCGCACCAAGATCAGCGAGCACGGCTCGACCGTCGAAGCCGGACTCGTCACCAAGTTCCGCGAGCGCGAGACACGCAAGGTCCGGCTCGAGAAGCTCGACGAGGACGTCGTCTACGACGCCAAGCAGCTTGACCGCGACGTCGTCTCGCTCGACCAGATCCGCACGGTCATCCGCACGTTCCGCGACAACCTGTTCAAGCCGCTCGACGAAGGCGGGATCTTCCCCGGCCGCAGTGAGGTCCCGAAGACCCTCATCTTCGCCAAGGACGACAGTCACGCCGACGACATCGTGCGCATCTGTCGTGAGGAGTTCGGGCGCGGCAATGACTTCGCCGTCAAGATCACCTATCGAACGACGGGCGTGAAGCCCGAGGACCTGCTGAACCAGTTCCGCAACAGCTTCAACCCCCGCATCGCCGTCACCGTTGACATGATCGCCACCGGCACCGACGTGCGACCGCTCGAGTGCGTGATGTTCATGCGCCAGGTCCGATCTCGGAACTTCTTTGAGCAGATGAAGGGGCGCGGCGTCCGCGTCATCGACCCCAACGACCTCCAAGCCGTCTCGGCCGACGCCACAGCCAAGACGCACTTCGTCATCGTTGACGCCGTCGGCGTCACCGAAGGCGAGTTCAACGACACGAACCCGCTCGACCGGCGCAAGGCCGACTCCCTCAAGAAGCTCCTCGATCAAGTAGCAGCCGGCGTGCGCGACGCGGACGTCGTGTCGACCATCGCCGGCCGGCTCGCTCGCCTCGACCGCGTGATCTCCACCGAGGACCGGGCCGAACTCGCCGAAGCCGCTGACGGCATCGACCTCACCGACATCGTCCGAGTGCTGACCGACGCCGTAGACATCGACAAGGCTTGGGAGCGCGCCAGCGAAGCGAACGGCGGGGCCGACCCCACGGAGGAGCAGGTCGACGCCGCACGGACCGAGCTCGTCGAGCAGGCGTCCCGCATCCTCGCCGAGCGCCCTGCGCTGCGCAGCAAGCTGCTCGACGTCCGACGCAGCTACACCCAAGTGCTCGACGAGACCTCGAAGGACGCCGTTATCGATGCCGGCTTCTCCCGAGACGCCACCGACCGGGCTCGGCAGACCGTCGAGTCCTGGCGCGCCTTCGTCGCCGAGCACCGCGACGACATCGATGCGCTCCAGATCCTCTACTCGCGGCCCTACGGCAAGCGTCTCACGCTGAAGGTCATCAAGGAGCTCGCCGCCACGATCGGCCGGCCGCCCTACAACTGGACGCCCGAGCGCCTGTGGGCCGCTTACGAAGCCCTTGAGGCGTCGCGTGCGCGGCTCAGCGGGCAAGCAGTTCACCAACCTCATCTCGCTCGTCCGCAAGGCACTCGATCCCGACGACGAGCTCGTCGCATATCCGCTGACAGTCGAGGAGCGGTTCCAGAGCTGGCTCGCACAGCAGGCGCAGGCGGGAACCGACTTCACCGACCACCAGGTCGCGTGGCTCACGAGGATCAAGGACCACCTCGCGACGAGCCTGAGCATCGCGCCAGATGACTTCGAGCTCGAGCCCTTCGTCGGGCACGGCGGATTCGGGCGCGCCAACAAGGACTTCGACGGCCGGCTCGCGCCGATCCTCGTTGAGCTCACGGAAGAACTGGTCGCGTGACGGCGCTCCCTAACGGGTGGTCGACGGCCACGCTCGACGAGCTCAATGACGCAGAGCGGCCGATTTGCTACGGCATCCTGAAGCCTGGACCGGACCTCGACGACGGTGTCCCGTACGTCAAGGTCAAGAACATCCGTGGCGAACGCATCGATGTGGGCAGCCTGAACCGGACATCGCCCGAGATCGATTCGCAATATCGGCGGTCACGACTTCGGGCCGGCGACTTGCTCATCTCGATCCGCGGAACCTACGGCCGGGTCGCCCCCGTTCCAACCGAGCTGGAGAGCGCCAACATCACACAAGACTCGGCCCGCATCGCGCCCGTCGGTGTTCACGCCGACTACCTGCAGAAGTTCCTCCAAGGCCCGAGCGCGCAGCAGTTCTTCGCGGAGGTTGCCCGCGGTGTTGCTGTCAAAGGCGTCAACATCGGGGACCTGCGGCAGACGCCCATCCATCTGCCGCCAGCACCGGAGCAGGCGCGGATCGTCGTTGCTATTGACGAGGCGTTCTCCACGCTGGAAGCCGGCGAAGCCGGGCTCCACACTGCCCGCCAGCTACTCAAGCGAATGCGTGACGCGATCCTTGCGGCTGCGGTGAGCGGCCGACTCGTGCCCCAAGAGCGCACCGACACTCCTGCGACGAAGCTGCTCGCGGACCTTGGCATCGCACCCGTCGATCAGGAGGAGCTACCGAGTTTGCCTGCGGGTTGGGCATGGGCAGCGATCGAGCGTGTTGCGGCGACGGAGCCAAACGCGCTGGCGATCGGCCCGTTCGGCAGCAATCTGAAAGTCACCGACTACGCCGACGACGGCGTTCCACTCGTCTTCGTTCGGAACATACGGCGCCGCGACTTCCGGGCGGCGCCGAAGTATGTGACACACGAGAAAGCCAAGGAGCTCGCCTCTCACTCGGTGGTCAAGGGAGACGTACTCATCACGAAGATGGGCGACCCTCCGGGCGACACGGCGGTTTACACCGAAAGCGCAGCGATCATCACCGCTGACTGCATCAAGGTCACGTGCGGCCCATCCGTGACCCCGGAGTACATGTGCCTCGCTATCGCCGGAGGTCACACGCGGAGGCTCGTACTCGAGGCCACGAGAGGAGTGGCCCAGAAGAAGGTCTCGCTCGGGCGCTTTCGAGTCCTCCCCATTCCTATTCCGCCAGTGGAGGAGCAGGCCCGCATCGTCGCTGAGGTCGAGCGACAGATGTCGTTCATCGACGCGTGTGATCGCGCTATCGACGCCGGCCTGACGCGAGCCGCAGCACTCCGTCGATCGGTCTTGAAGGCAGCCTTCGAGGGCCGGCTTGTACCGCAGGACCCGACGGACGAGCCGGCGTCCGTGCTGTTGGAGCGGATCAGGGACGAGCGAGCGGCAGCGCCGATAGCCAGGTCCCGCCGGGCGGGAGCGAAGGCATGAGTGGCCGTCACACCCCCGAAGTACGGTCGATCGGTGCTGCTCGAAGTGTCCGAGGAGGTGTGCGGCCGTGAGCGTGCGAGTCGAAGTCCGGCCGAACGTCTTGACCTGGGCTCGGGCGCGCTCCGGCATCGCTGAGGACGACTGGGACCGCCGGTTTCCGAAGTTCGACGCCTGGCTGACCCGCGAGGCCGCACCGACGCTGAAGCAGCTCGAGGACTTCGCACGGAAGACGCACACACCGGTTGGTTTTCTCTTCTTGGAGGAACCGCCCGTCGAGACGGTGCCGATCCCTGACTTCCGTACGGTCGGCGACCGGCCAGTCGGCGCCGATGAGGTCGTGTCCGCCGACCTGCTCGATGTGATCTACGCCTGCGAGCGTCGGCAGGAGTGGTACCGGGACAACCAGGTCCTCGAAGGCGAACCTCCATTGGACTTCGTCGGCGAGGCATCTACGAGGGACGCGGTCGAGGATATCGCCGGACAGATGCGGGTGGTCCTCGACTGGACGGCGCAGAACCGTGCGACGTGCCGCGGGTCCGACGGCGCGCTGACGTGGCTCCGTGAGCACGCGGAAGCAGCCGGCGTCCTGGTCATGATCAGCGGCATCGTCGGCTCCAACACGCATCGAACGCTCGATCCTCAGGAGTTCCGAGGCTTCGCGCTCGCCGACCCGTACGCCGCGCTCGTGTTCGTCAACGGCGCGGACAGCAAATCGGCCCAGGTGTTCACGCTCGTGCACGAGCTTGCCCATCTCTGGCTGGGTGAGACGGCGCTGTCCGATCTCGACCCGCGTTCCCTTCGGGCCAACGAGGTCGAGCGGTGGTGCAACCAGGTCGCCGCTGAGTTCCTGGTGCCGATGGCCGAGTTCCGCAACCGACTCAATTCGAGCGGGGACTTGCGGGCTCAACTGCAGCCACTCGCCGAGCACTTCCGCGTCAGCCCCCAGGTGGTTCTCGGTCGGCTTCGCGAGGCCGGCGCACTGACCTGGGAGCAGTACCTCGTCGAGCTGGACGTGGAACGCGAGCGTGTCGCGGAATTTCTTACGGCCGGCGGCGGTGGTGGGGGGAACTATTACAACACCAAGCCCGTCCAGGTAAGTCGTCGGTTCGCGCGCGCTCTGATCGCGAGCGCCAAGGAGGGCCGCACCCCCTACACGCGGGCCTTCCGGCTGCTCGACGTGAAGAGCGGGTCGACGTTCGACGGCCTCGCCGAGCATCTCGGAGTGGTGTGATGGCGTGGCTGCTCGACACCAACGTGCTGGTGAACGCCAAGCGCGACTACTACGGCTTCGAGTTCTGCCCCGGCTTTTGGGACTGGCTCGACATCGCGTCTGCGGATGGTCGGGTGGCCAGCATCGAGGCGGTGTACGACGAGCTCGTCGACTACGGCGATCAGCTGAGCGACTGGGCCCGTGATCATCGCTCGTTCTTCCTCGCACCGGGCGCGGACGAGGTCGGCGCGATGGCGACGGTCAACAGTTGGGCTGCGGCCTCGGCCGACTACACGCTTGCGGCCAAGCAGGAGTTCGCCGCGGCTGCGGACTCTGCACTGATCGCCTTTGCGCTGGCGGGTGGGCACGTCGTCGTCACGCACGAGCTCCCGGCGAACACGCGCAAGCGGATCCCGATACCGAACGCGGCATCGTCTTTGCGTGTCGCCTACGGCTCGCCGTGGCGGATGCTCCGCGAGGAGCGCCCGTTGTTCGTGCTGCAAGGTGCGTCGTGACAGCGACCACTTCGAACCAGCTCGTCCAGAAGCTGTGGAACTTCTGCAACGTCCTGCGCGACGACGGCGTGTCGACCATCGAGTACGTCGAGCAGCTCACGTACCTGCTGTTCCTGAAGATGGCCGACGAGCGCCAGAAGGCCGGCCTGGGAGAAGTCGTGCCGTACGGACTCGACTGGCAGTCGCTGCTCGACCGAGACGGCGACGAGCTCGAGGTCCACTACCGACACCTGCTCGAGTCGCTCGGCCGCGAGACCGGCACGCTCGGCACGATCTTCCGCAAGGCGCAGAACCGCATCCAGGACCCGGCCAAGTTGCGGCGGCTCGTGGTCAACCTGATCAACGAGGAGACCTGGACGTCGGTCGACGCCGATCTCAAGGGCGACGCCTACGAAGGCCTCCTTCAGAAGGGCGCCGAGGACACGAAGTCCGGCGCCGGCCAGTACTTCACGCCGCGGGCGTTGATCCGGGCGATGATCGCCTGCCTCCAGCCGAAGCCCGGCGAGACGATTGCCGACCCCGCCTGCGGCACCGGAGGCTTCCTGCTCGCCGCACACGAGTGGATCGTCGACAACCACATCGCCGAGATGGACGCTGACGACAAGCGTTTCCTTCGCGACGAGGCCGTGCACGGTTGGGAGATCGTCGACGGTACCGCCCGCCTCTGCGCCATGAACCTGCTGCTCCACGGCATCGGCACGCCGAACGGCGAGAGCCTCGTCACCGTCGCCGACGCGCTGCGCGCCGACTCCGGCGTGCGTGTCGACCTCGTCGCCGCCAACCCGCCCTTCGGCCGCAAGTCGTCGATGACGATGGTCAACGAAGCAGGAGAAGCGGAGCGCGAGGATCTCGTTCTCGTTCGCGACGACTTCTGGGCGTCGACCTCGAACAAGCAGCTCAATTTCCTGCAGCACATCAAGGGGATGCTCAAGATCGGCGGGCGTGCCGCCGTCGTTCTTCCGGACAACGTGCTGTTCGAGGCCGGCGCGGGCGAGACCATTCGCCGCCGGCTACTCGCCGAGTGTGACCTGCACACGATCCTGCGGTTGCCGACCGGCATCTTCTACGCCCAGGGCGTCAAGGCGAACGTGGTCTTCTTCGAGCGGAAGCCGGCCGCGGCGGATGCGTGGACGAAGGAGACCTGGGTCTACGACCTCCGCACCAACATGCACTTCACGCTCAAGACGAACCCGCTGCGTGCGGCAGACCTCGCCGACTTCGTCGACTGCTACCGGCCGGAGGATCGGTCGAAGCGCGTCGAGACCGAGCGCTTCCATCGCTTCGCCTACGACGAGCTCGTCGCCCGCGACAAGGCGAACCTCGACATCACGTGGCTGCGCGACGAGTCCCTCGACGACGCCAGCTCGCTCCCGGCGCCCGGTGTACTCGCGGCCGAAATCGTCGAGGAACTTGAAGCTGCCCTTGCCCAGTTCTCCGAGCTCGCCGCGTCGCTTCCGGTCGACATGGGCGACGAGTGAAGACTGCTCTGCCGACGTGACTCGATGCATCGGTGCTTCTCGAAAGGTGGATTGATGGGATTCCTGACCCCGATGTACGAGCTGGGCCAGTACCTGTCCTGGACGCGCAGCGGCGAGATCCAGCTGCCCGACTTCCAGCGCGGTTACAAGTGGGAGGACGAGCGGATCCGGCAGCTGCTCGTCACCGTGCTGCGAGGCCACCCGCTCGGGGCCGTGATGCTGCTCAAGACCGGGAACACCCAAGTCCGTTTCAAGCCGCGGGCCATCGAGGGCGTCGACCTGGCGCCTGGCATCGAGGCCAAGTTTCTCCTGCTCGATGGCCAGCAGCGGCTCACGTCGCTGACACAGGCACTGAGCGGTGACGGCGCGGTGAGTACGAAGGACGCGCGCGGGAAGCTCCTCGATCGTCGCTATCTGATGCACATGGGAATCGCACTAGTCGACTCCAACCGCGTCGACGAGGCGCTGATCTCGGTGCCCGTCGACGGGAAGATCCGCTCGAACTTCGGCAAGGACGTCGTCCTCGACCTGAGCGACGAGGAGAAGCAGCGAAGTCACGGCTACTTCCCGCTGCACCTGCTCTACGGCGACTTCATGAGCTGGATCCTCGACCTCGAGGATCGCGAGCCTCGGCAAGGCCTTCCATCAGCAATTCATCAGCCCAGCAACGACGTACGACATCCCTGCGATCGTGCTCGACGAGGACACCGACAAGGCCGCGGTCGCCACCGTGTTCGAGAAGGTCAACATCGGCGGATTGCCGCTCAACGTCTTCGAGTTGCTGACGGCCGTCTTCGCGGGTGATGCCACGTACTTCCAGGAGACGGGCGAGGACTTCCGGTTGAACGACGACTGGAAGGAGACCCAGCTCAAGTGGAGCTCGTACTCGGTGCTCTCTGCGGTTGAGAACACGGACTTCCTTCAGGCGGTGACGATGCTCACCACGCGGAAGCGGAACATCGCAGACACGTCGGATCGGCCCCCGGCTATCTCGGCGTCCCGGCCCCGGCCGGACGACTTGGGGTGCATCGGGCAGGTCCACTCGCCGCGCGACGGCGCTCGCAGCGCAGCGGCCGGCTCGAGCGCCATGCCGCACTTCGGGCAGCTTCCCGGCCGCGGCTCGTCGACCTCGGGGTCCATCGGGCAAACGTAGCAGGGCCAGGGCGGCGAGGCCGCAGCGGCGGCTCGTGGCTCGTGATGGTGGCCCGGCCGCCGCGTCTCTTCGTCGGCCGGCGCGAGGTAGCGCGCGGGATCCTGGCGAAACTTGTCGGCGCACTTGGCGGAACAGAAAGCGTGGGCCCGTCCGTCGTGGAGCGCGCGGTGGGGGCTCTCGGCGCGCACCTTCATGCCGCAGACCGGGTCGGTCTCCGGCGCGGGATGCGCGGCGCTCGTGCTGGGATCGTTTGGTCGAAGCCCCCATTTGGTATCGTAGAACACGTGCGCATCCGTGAGAAGCCGAGGCGCACGTGTTCTACGATACCAAATGGGGGCTTCGATGAACGATCCCAGCACGAGCGCCGCGCGTCCGCGCCGGAGACCGACCCCGTCTGCGGCATGAAGGTGCGCACCGAGAGCCCCCACCGCGCGCTCCACGACGGGCCCACGCTTTCTGTTCCGCCAAGTGCGCCGACAAGTTTCGCCAGGATCCCGCGCGCTACCTCGCGCCCGCCGACGAAGAGACGCGGCCGGGCCACCATCACGAGCCAAGAGCCGCCGCTCCGCTGCG